>CAXMSE010000043.1:0-34177 GCA_964196195.1 uncultured Gammaproteobacteria bacterium
ATTCGTTGAGATGCGTTAGTTCGTCGTTGGCACGGAGAAGGTGCGGCGGCCGATGATCTCGCCACCATTGTCTTCGATGTGGCGGAAGGTGAGCGACATCCTGGGGTCCGCGTGGCGTTGGGGTTTCACGCAGTGCTCCCAGTTGTGTTGGCAGGCGCCTCCCATCACCAGCAGGTCGCCGGAACCCAGCATGAGCCGGAGCCCGGCCCCTCCGCCCATGGGACGCAGTTGGAAACGGCGAGGGCCGCCGAGGGAGACGAGCGCAACCACGGGATCGACCCGGTGCACCCCAACCCGATCGGCGTGCCATGCGACCGAATCTGCTCCGTTCCGGTAGTAGTTGACGAAGCCGGACGTGAGTCCTTCGCCGTATCGAGCCTCGAGCCAGTGGGTGATCGGGCCGATCACCGCGGGTGTGGAGGGTGCTCCGAGAGCCACCGACGCGTGCAACCTGGGTTCTTCGACGAGGGAGCCATACATCGGCCTCCGGGCGCTTTCCCACGCCAGGCCGGTCGCTAGTCGATCGAGCAGATCATCGGCTCCGTGCAGCCAGCCGCGGCTCAGATCGATCCACGACGTCTGATCGAGGTTGATCCGCTCCACTCCCGCCGTGTCGGAAAGTGCGGGCTCACCCTGGGCAAAGAGACTCGTCTGATAGGCGGCGAGTGGCGTCACCTTATCAGTATAGCGAACACACGTTCGATAGGCGCGATGGCTACGACCGCCTGGAGTGAACCGTTACGGTGAGGCCATGAGCGTTCACACCGAGACCAAGGGCCCAGTTCTCACCGTCACCATCGATCGCAGCCAACGTCGCAACGCGGTGGATGGGCCAACCGCCGCACTCCTGCTGGCGGCTTTCGAGGAATTCGAAGCCGATGATCAGCTCCGAGTGGCGATCCTCACTGGTGCGAACGGCACGTTCTGTGCCGGCGCCGACCTCAAGGCGATCTCGGAAGGCGCCGGCAATCGGGTGGAACTGGACGGTGCCGGGCCGATGGGGCCCACCCGGCTCGATTTGTCGAAGCCGGTCATCGCCGCCATCGAAGGCTTCGCCGTGGCCGGCGGGCTCGAGTTGGCCGTCTGGTGCGATCTTCGGGTCGCGGCGCGTGATGCGGTGCTGGGCGTCTACTGCCGCAGATGGGGTGTCCCGCTCGTGGATGGCGGAACGATCCGCCTACCCCGACTGATCGGTGCGTCTCACGCCGCCGATCTGATCCTCACCGGCCGGGGAGTGGCCGGCGACGAGGCCCACCGGATGGGACTGGTAAACCGGTTGAGCGAGCCGGGCGAGGCCCTGGGCGCAGCCCGACATCTGGCCGAGGAGCTGGCCGCCCTTCCGCCCCGGTGCATGCGTTCGGACCTTCGTTCATCGCGCGACCAGTGGAGCCTGGAAATGTCCGACGCTCTCCTTCACGAGACCGAACTGGGGCGGGCCACGATCCTGTCGGGCGAAACCCTCGAAGGTGCCAGCCGCTTCGCGGCCGGAGCGGGCCGTGGTGGTGCGGCCGCGAGCTGATCGGGCTCAGCCCAGTTGGTCGGGTAGTGCGTCGGCGTGCACGATTATCAGTTCCTGCACCGAACGCGTGAGCGCCACGTAGAGGAGGCGGAGCCCGTTCGGGTATTCGGCAATGGCCGACGGCTCGACGACGATCGTGGCATCGAACTCGAGGCCCTTGGCGGTGGGGGGATCGATCACCGAGATGGCCTCGTCGAGAGAAGCTCCCTCACGCGTGTCGGCGAAGTCGAGGTGGAGGGCGGCCAACGCCCGGAGCACCGCGGCCCGTGAGGCATCGGGCACGATGATGCCGATCGATGCCCACGTCTCGGCCAACTCGGCCGCGGCCGCGGCGGTGTGCGATGCCACCGCATCAGGGTCGACCCGCCGCCGGTCGACTCCCGTGCCCCGGTCGCGGATCGACGACGAGGCGGTGATGTCGGGTGCGGTGAAGGGCAGGAGACGATTGGCAAAGTCGAGTATCGGCTTGGGCACCCGGTAACCAACAGTGAGCTCGCAGGTGCGAATGAGCGAGGTGTCGATCCCGAGACCCTCGGCCACCTCATCCCATGATCCCCTCGCGCTCACCCCGGTGGCCTGGGCGATATCGCCGAGGATGGTCATCGACCCGTCGGTGGTTCGCCGTCCTGCGGCTCTCAAGGCCATCGGACTGAGATCCTGAGCCTCATCGATCACGACATGGCCATAGCGGCGACCGACGCCAGTGGTGAGTGCGTTGGCCTCGTCGAGCAGGGCGAGATCGGCCGCAGTCCACGGCTCGTCGCTGATCTTCTCGGCCGAGGGGCGGTGGAGAAGGTTGAGTTCGTGCTCGGGGAGCATGCCGCCGGCCGCCCGTGTCCGGTTTGTGGGGCTGCCGAGAAGGCTCCGGACGAGCTGGGGGCCGCTCAGACTCGGCCAATGCCTGTCGACCGCCTTGCGAAAGCCGCGAGAGGACTTCACCTCGGGAATGACGCGGGCGAGCTCCTGGGGATCGACACCGCGATCGACCAGTTGGGCGCGGACAGAACGAAGCAGGATCTCGACGAACACCGTCTTGGCCGCATTGAGGGGCAGGTTGGCCGCCTGAGCCGTCTTCTGAGCCTGCTCGACCACATCGGGATCGAGGCGCACCTTACGCAGACCGACGGGCAGGGAGATCGGCTCGACCGGGGGCCGAATGCGCAGGCGAGCGAGGCGGTGGATCATCTCCGCCATTACCGCACGGCCCTTGATCTCTTCCACTTCGGGAGGATCCTCGGAACGCACCCGCACGCGGGCACTGAGCAGCGATGTGATCGTGGCCTGGGTGACCGCGGTCTCGCCGAGCGACGGCAGCACGCTGGACACGTATTGCAGGAAGACCCGGTTGGGGCCGATCACCAGGACGTGACTGCGGGCCAGCGCCTCACGGTGTTCGAACAGTAGGAAGGCGGCTCGGTGCAGGCCAACAGCTGTCTTGCCGGTGCCCGGACCACCCTGGATCAGGAGGCATTCGGCGATTCCGGCGCGGATGATCTCGTCTTGTTCCGCCGCGATGGTGGCGACGATGTCTGCCATCTGGCCGCTGCGGCCACGTTCGATCTCCGCCAGTAGAGGATCGGGGATGCCGGTGGCGCTCATCGACTCGGGATCGTCGAGCTTCTCGTCGAAGATGGCGATCAGTTCGTCGCCCTCACACGAGAAGCGGCGCCGACGCAGGAGTGCGAAAGGGTCGGCGGCGGTGGCTCGATAGAACGGGATGGCCACCGGTGCTCGCCAGTCGACCACCACAGGGTCGCCTCGGCTGTCCTCGATGTGGCGACGACCGACGTACCACTGGTCGCCATCGGTGATCACGGGGTCCTCGTCGATCCGCCCGAAGCAGAGTGCGGCCCGGCCGATATCCACCGACGATCGGCGGTCGGCGAGATGAGCACGAACGATACGTGCCTCCACCGTGCCTTCTTCGATGACCTGTCGCTCGCCGAACGAGAGCACTGTCTCGGCGCGTTCGATCATGGCGTCGAGCGCAGATCGGGCGCGATGAAGGTAGGCCTGCTCGGCTGTGTGGTCGCGATGGCGCAGTTCGTCGCCTCGATCGGTCCCCGTCATCGCCTTGAACCTAGTGGTGAGCACGCCGAGGGTCGCGGAGATTGACGACCGGCGGCTGTACAGTCGCCCGACGGGTGTCGGAGGTTCCCATCGGTGCTGTTCCCCACGTTCACCTTTGCGGCCTTCTTCGCCGTCGTGCTGCCTGTGAGCTGGGTGATACGTGAGCGGGTCACGGCCTGGAAGTTGTTCATTCTCGCTGCGTCATATGTGTTCTACGGCTACTGGGACTGGCGGTTTCTGGGCCTGCTGATCGCTCTCACCTTCGCCAACGAGGTGGGCGCCATCGCCATCCAACGCTCGACAGGCGCCACGATGCGCCGCTCTGTCGTCACCCTGGCGATCATCTTCGACCTCGGCGTGCTCGGCTTTTTCAAGTACTACGGGTTCTTCGTCGACAGTCTCGAGTCCAACCTCGGGCTCTCGGGCCCGGCTCTCGACATCGTCTTGCCGGTGGGGATCTCCTTCTTCACGTTCCAGGCCATCAGCTATGTGATCGACGTGTATCGGCGCGACTGCACCCCGGCACCCCTACTCGACTTCGCGGTCTACCTCTCCTTTTTCCCCCAGCTCGTGGCCGGGCCCATCGTGAGGGCCACCGAGTTCCTGCCCGAACTCCGGTCCAAGCGCATCCCCGATCGGGTGGAGGCGGGGCGGGCGGTGTTGTTGATCGGGCGAGGCCTGTTCAAGAAGGTGGTGATCGCCGATTTCCTGGGCCGCGCCGTGGTGGACGATGGCTTCGGCACGCCCGGAGAATACGGCGCCCTCGATGTTCTCACCGCGGTGTACGGCTACGCGATCCAGATCTACGCCGACTTCTCCGGCTACACCGACATGGCGATCGGCATAGCGCTGCTTCTCGGATTCAGGTTTCCCCAGAACTTCGATCGCCCCTACGCGGCCGTCTCGGTGCAGGACTTCTGGCGACGGTGGCACATGACTCTGTCGCGCTGGCTGCGCGACTACCTCTACGTCCCTCTCGGCGGCAATCGAAGGGGACGAGCGATCACCTATCGGAACAACCTGATCACCATGGGCCTCGGCGGCTTGTGGCACGGTGCCGCCGGCACATTGATCGTCTGGGGCCTCTACCAAGGCCTCGGGATGGCGGCCGAACGCTTCATCTCCGATGTGAGAGGCGAACCCGACGTTCCCTTCGAGGCCGCCGACGTGCGGATTCGCGAGCTGGCGCGGCTGCATTCCGGCGCTGAGGTCGATGCCTGGCGCGAGGACGCCACGTCGCCGGTGCCATTCACGCCGCTCGAGGTCAGGCGTCTCTGGCTCGGTCGCCTCGTGACCTTCCACTTCGTGTGTGTCGGTTGGGTCGTGTTCTACGCGGGCACGGTGCCCGGGGGGTCTCTGTCGAGCGCCTTCGATGTGTTCGCGGCCCTCTTCAGGGGCTGGACGGTGGGCCCTGAGCTTCTCAACCCCCTCGTCGCCGCGGTGATAGTCGGTTCCTTGGTCGTCCAGTACCTCCCACCACTGCTCACCCGCCAGTGGTCGGCGATGTTCTCCACCGTCCATCCCGCCGTGGTGGCCATCGCTTTCGCCTTCTGGATCATGCTCGTCGTCGCGCTGGGGCCTGAAGGGGTCAGCGAATTCATCTACTTCCAATTCTGATCATGGAACGATCCGATCCCCTCGAACGAGCAACTCGCCCCCGGAAGCGGGGTGAGACGTGGACAGATGAACAATTCGTCGCGGCCCGAGAAGTCGATCTGAGCGAGCGCACTGCCGCGATCCCCTCGGCGGTGATCGCGGCTCTCTCGTGCTTGCTCTTGGCTGCACTGCTCACGTCGGGAAAGATCGTTGAGATCGCCCAGCGTCAGGAGTTCGGTGAGGCTCGCGATCGTCAGCTCGCGGTGGCGGAGGGGCTCGACCGGGTGGCCAACTTCTTGTCGCTGAATCGCCCTTACGACGCCATTCGCTCAGTTCGAGGGGCTGGCGAGGACGTGGGCGAGCGGGTCGACACGATCGAGGAGGTTGCAGTTTCCACGTCGACAACTGTGGCCCCCGCCACTACGAGCGAGGCGCCGAGCGACGGCACGACGTCGACGACCACCACAACCACCGTCCCGGTGCCCCTGAGGACGGTGGGTGCAGAAACCCCGTTGAAGGTGCTGGTGGCGGGGGACAGTCAGGCGGAGTATCTCGGCCAGGCGATCACAACTGAGCATCCGGGGTGGGCCCTCGAGGTCGACATAGACGACCGCATCTCCACCAGCCTGGCCCGGCCCGACTATTTCAACTGGCCCGCCCACCTCGCCTCGGTGGTCGCTGACGCGACCCCTGAGGCAATTGTGTTGTTCATCGGGGCCAACGACCACCAGGACATGGTCGACTCGGCAGGGGAGAGGCTCGTGGAGGGAACCCCAGAGTGGCAGGCCGAATGGACACATCGCCTCGAACTGACTCTCGATCTGTTCGCGGCCGGCGACACCCAGGTGTTCTGGGTGACCCAGCCACCGATGCGCGACGGTGGTCTCAATGACGGGATCCAACTCATAAATTCCTTGTCCCAACCAGTGGTGGACGAACGCGAATTCGTGACCGAGGTCGACATCTGGGACTTGTTCGGCGGCGCCGACGGATATCAGGACCGCTTGACCCGCTATGGCGAGTCGATCGATGCGAGAGTCGACGACGGAGTGCATCTCACCAGGTCAGCGGCATCGTGGGTGGCTGATCTCGTGTTCGACGAGATGTCCGAGGAGTGGGATTTCGAACCCTGAACCCAGCTGTGGGTCAGTTGTGCCAGGGCTCACGGGGGTAGTTGCGAAGGCGACCGAGAGCACCCTGCTGGCGCCCGATCACCGTCCACCAGAGTTCGTCGGGATCGGGGGTGTGGATGTCGGCGAACTCTGCGTCGACGACAAACCAGGCGTCGTCGACCAACTCCGCTTCCAGTTGGCCTGGTTCCCAACTCGCGTAGCCGGCAAACATCCGAACCTGCTCGACCCCGGGAACTTCCTGCGGGGAGACCTCGAGGTCGACAGTTCCGAGCCGTCCCATCACCGGATTCCAGTTGGGGCCGGCGTCGTCGAGGTGCATGGTGGCGAGGGCTATCACCGAGGAGGGCGAGACCGGCCCACCGACGAACACCACGGAAGGCTCGGCGGCCAAATCGGACCAATCATCGATCGTGCCCGACACCGGAAGCTCGCTCGGCCGGTTGAGTACCACTCCGAGTGCTCCCTCATCGCCGTGCTCGAGCATGAAGATCACCGTGAGCTCGAAATTGGGATCGTTGAGCGAGGGGGTGGCCAGGAGATGTCGGCCGCGGGTGATCATGGACACCATCCTCGCGTGTGGCACCATCATGGCCGTGTCTTCTACTCCGCCACCAGTCGTAGCGGCCATCGCGGCCCATGATCCCCTGGGTGGAGCGGGGCTGGCCGCCGACCTCACCACCTTTGCCTCCCTCGGGGTGCACGGGGTGGTGGCGGCAACCGCACTCACCGCCCAGCATCTCGCTTCGGTCGACCGGGTGGAGCCCACACCGCCCTCTCTCGTTGCTGCCCAACTCGACGGGATTGTCGCCGGGTTCACCATCGCCGCGGCGAAGACGGGCCTACTCGGGTCGGCCGAGATCGTGGAGATCGTGGTCGACCGAATCGACGAGGGAACCCTGCCAGCGCCCGTGGTCGATCCCGTGCTCGTCGACGGGCGCGGCGTGCGCTTCGTGTCAGCCGAGGTGGAGACGGCCTACCGCACCCGACTCATTCCCCGAGCGCGGATACTCACTCCGAATGTGCACGAGGCATCGCTTCTGGTGGGCCGCCGCCTCGACTCCATCGACGATGTGGTGGCTGTGGCCGACGACCTGGCGGGGCTCGGCGCAGAGATCGTGGTGGTCACCGGCGGCAACTTTCTCGATGCGATTGCGGTGGACGTGGTGGTCGATGGTGGCGGGGCCGTGGAGCTGCTCGAGGGTCCCCGATTCGAAAGTGGGCACGTGCGCGGCTCGGGGTGCACGTTCGCGGCCGCCGCCGCAGCGATGCTCGCCCACGGCGACGCCCCGATCGAAGCCCTGCGTACGGCCAAGCGGTTCGTCAGCGATCGCATCGCGGCCGGTTCGGCCTGGCAACTCGACGACGGTGTGGCCGGGCCGGTGGCTCACTGGTTCTGACGATCAGGGCACGCCCTCCCACTCGTCGCCGTAGTGAAACACCAGCTCTTCACCCTTCTCGATCGGCCGCAGGGCAAACAATTCGGGTCCGTCGAACTCGACATTGGGAGAGCTGCTGTGATTGAGCTTGGCCAGCACCCCGTCGCCGTCGATGCCGGTGAAGGTGCCGCTGGCGTTTTCGATCCACAGCACATAGATACCGTCCACCACCGTCGGGCGTCCGGTGTAGGCGCCGATGAAGGCGCCCTCGTCGATTCGAGTGGTTGCAAAAACCCCCACCCCGTGGATACCTGATTCCGCCTGGGTCACCAGCTTATTGGGACGCGTATCACTCATCGTCGCGAAGGCTCACCACATCAGCGGCCGCGTCGTCGGGTGATTCCCGGCGCCGGCCATCGGTGATCGCGGAGCGGCTGATGGCGCGCGCCGCGAGTTCTTCGGCGGAAGATTCGCCTCGTAGGGGGTCGCGTAGAAACCCATCGACCGATACCGAATCGGGAAAGCTCATCACGATCACTGCGTCGGGAGCGCCGGTGGAACCCTTGATGGGTTCGACACGTCGCTCGAAGCGGCCCCGATGGCGAGGGAGTAGGCCCCGCAGGTGGGCGATGTACTCCTCGAAGGCTTCGGGCGCGCCGGTGCTCCAGAGGCGAAACGTGAGCTCGATCCGGGCTTCATTGGACACCCGGCCACACTATTGCTTGTCGGGGGTCGGTTCGACCGCGCTCAGATCAGGAGGCGATGGCAGCCACCAGGTGCACACGGTTTGTGAGCCCCCCGTTCACGGCCATGTGATAGCCCCGCGTGTCGGTGAAGTAGGTGGAACCGTCGGCCGGGAGGTGGGTCACGTGGTGGTTCACCACGAACAGCGAACCAGGATTGGAGATGATCGGCACGTGGATCCGGGGTTCAGGATCGCGGTGCCACGAGTTGCAGTTGTAGAGCCCCTTCCACATCACCCTCATGCGCCCGATCGGCACCCGCTTGGAGAGCTCCTCGTGGACATGGGCGAAATAGGTGTCGGCGAACGCGGGGATGAGCTCGCTGAAGGCGGCCTCATCCGAGAAGCGGTGAATCTCAGCTTTCGACCCGCACCAGAAGGGCCTTCAGATAGGAGCCATGGGCGAACCCGACGGGGTGGTCGACGGGGTGGTCGGTGTACTCGAGTTCGGTGAGGTGCCTGCCCTCTTGTCTAGCGGTGTCGAGTACGGCGGAGTAGAAGGCCTCGGCACTCACTCGGCTCGAGCACGAGCACTGGAAAAGCAGCCCGCGAGGAGCGGTGAGCCTGAGCCCGAGGGTGGCGAGGCGGCGGTAGGCCTTCAGAGCCCCGGTGACCGACGACTGGCGTTGGGCGAAGGAGGGCGGGTCGATGATGACCATGCCGAAATGCCGTCCGGCATCGACCAGCCCGGTCATCACTGCGAACGCGTCGCCGATCGATGTCTGGTGGTTGGTGCGGGCAACCGTGGCATTGGCCGTGGCGTTGAGGGCCATGTGCTGTTCCGCGGCGGCGATTGCTTGAGGCGCCTGGTCGACGCTGAGAACCGAGCGGGCGCCGCCGGCCGCCGCGTGGACGCTGAAGCCGCCGGCGTAACTGAACACATCGAGGACGTCTCGCCCCTTTGCATGGTCACGCACCAGGGCCCGATTCTCGCGTTGGTCGAGGAAGGCACCCGTCTTCTGGCCGGTCGTGGCGTAGGCCCCGAAGCGGAGCCCATTTTCGAGATAGGCGACCGGTTCGCCGGTGATCGCACCATGGATGCATTCGCCATCGGTCAGGCCATGGGTTTCGCCCGCGGCCACCTTGCGGGCGAGGCGAAGCACCACCGCCTCGGGACCGAGTAGGTCCACCACGATCGCCAGGATGGGTTCGAGGTGACAGAACCATGCAGCGCTGTAGAGCTTCATCACCACCACTGGTCCGTATCGATCGATCACCAGTGATGGAAGGCCGTCGTTTTCGCCGTGGACAAGGCGATATGCGGTGGTTTCGTCGGATTCGAGAAGCGGCCGACGACGACTCAGTGCGTCTGTGATCGATCGGCGCCAGAAATCTTGGTCGATGGGGGTTGGTTTGCCGGTGTGGAGGATGCGCACCGAGATGGGGGAGTGGGGGTCCCAGAGACCGATTGCGGCGAACCTTCGATTATGGTCGAACACCACTGCCAGGTCGCCGGGAGCGCCCCCGTGAGACCTCGACTCGATCGAGTCGGAGTAGATCCAGGGATGACCGCCCCGCACCTGCCGAAGGGCGTCGCGGGTGACTCGGACCGCCACACGGCGCTCTGCGGGATGGGGGAGTGGCTTCATCGCGGTAGCCACGCGAAATCGGTGTTTCCCCCGCTGACTATCACCCCCACCTTCCGTCCGGCCACCGTGTCGCCAAGCTTTCGCAGGGCGGCCAGGGGAGCAGCGCCGGAGGGTTCGACCACCGTCTTCATCCGCTGGAGGTGAAAGATCGCGGCGTCGACGATCTCGTTCTCTGACACAGTGACGATCTCGGTACCCGCTGCCCTGAGAATCTCGAATGCCTTCTCACCCAGCACCGCGAGGAGGCCGTCGGCGATCGAGTCGGGTGGCATCACCGCGGGTTGGTGGACTCCGGTCTGGAGCGAGCGGTAGGCGTCGTCGACTCGTTGGGGCTCCGCCCCGATCACCGTGGTGTGGGGAGCGAGCGCCGTAGCGGTGACCAACGACCCGCTTATCAGGCCCCCTCCACCGACCGGACATACGAGAAGGTCGAGGTCAGGATGGTTGTCGAGCAATTCGAGGGCGGCGGTGCCCTGGCCCGCGATGACGTCGAGATTCTCATAGGGGTGGATGAACGTGGCGCCGGACGCCTCGGCTCGGGTGTGGGTCGACTCGCTGAGAACCGCTCTGTCGACCAGCACTACCTCGGCGCCGTAGCCCTGCACCGCGTCGATCTTGATTGTCGGGGCACCCACCGGCATGAATACAGCGCACCCGATGCCGCGGATCCGGGCCGCGTAGGCGACGGCTGCCCCGTGGTTGCCCGAGGAATGGGCGACAACACCGCGTGACGCGGTGTCCTCACTCAGCGACAGCACGGCGTTGGTGGCGCCCCTGGCCTTGAATGCGCCGACCTTCTGGAAGGACTCCAACTTGAAGACCACACTGGCGTCGAGCTCGCGGTCGAGGGTGGCCGACGACATGATCGGAGTGCGATGCACATGGGGGGCGATGCGTTCGGCGGCGGCCAGGACCGAATCGAAGGAGACATGAGGCAGCGGGGATCGGGCCATCGGGAGAGTGTACGACTCCGACGCACACTGAGACCTCGTCACCGTTCGCCTGTCACTTTACATAACGATGATTTCCGGCGGTCTGAAGGAGAGGGGGTGCACAAGCTTGTATCGATGCGATAGTCATTCCCCCGTGGACAGTGCCCCCAATCCCATCGAAATCGACGTCTCGTCTGCGGTCGAGCGCTTGGCCGGTCTCGTACGCCGGACCCCAGTCGCCTTTCCCGGCCCTGGAGCTTTCGGTGTGGACAGGGCGCTCGTGCTCAAACTCGAATGCCTCCAACACGCCGGCTCGTTCAAGGTTCGGGGCAGCTTCAATACCGCGCTGGCCACCGAGTTGCCCGACTCGGGCCTGATCGCGGCATCGGGAGGTAACCATGGTGTTGCGGTCGCCCATGTTGCCCGGTCACTCGGAATCGGGGCGGAGGTATTCGTGCCTGGAGTGTCGTCGGCGGTGAAGGTCGACCGCATCCGGGCTCTGGGTGCCACCGTCCACGTTGTGGGTGAGCTCTACGACGATGCTCAGGCCGCCTGTGATGAAAGGGCGGCCCAGACCCACGCCCTCAATATCCACCCCTACGACTCACCACTCACCGTGGCTGGCCAAGCCACGCTGGGTGCGGAGCTGCTCGAGCAGCTCGATCAGATCGACACCGTCGTGGTGGCTGTCGGCGGTGGTGGGTTGGCCGCGGGCCTGGCGGCCGCGCTCCCCTCCCATATTCGCATCGTCTGTGTGGAGCCGGCGACGAGTCGCTGTCTGTCTGCTGCGATCGAGGCGGGTCGCCCCGTACCGGTCGACGTGGGGGGTGTGGCGGCGGACTCGCTGGGGGCCAAGTCCATCGGAAACCTGCCCTGGCAACTCCTTGCCGACCGAGTCGAGTCGGTGGTGGTGAGCGACGAAGCAATCATCGACGCCCGCCGCCGACTGTGGGACGACGCCCGTGTGGTGGCCGAGCACGGAGGTGCCACCGCCCTCGCAGGCGTCACCAGCGAGGCGATCGAATTGGGTGCAGATGAGCGAACCGTGGTGGTCGTCTGCGGGTCGAACACCGACCCTCGAGATCTCGTTGATTGATATCATCGGGCGCCCGAGTCGCCGCGCGGGACTTACGGCGATACCGTTTCGGCCGTGGCACGACGGCTTGACATAGAACTCACCTCCTCTCGAGACGACGGGAGCTGGACCTGGCGCGCGGCCGGAGCGAAGAAACCCAAGGGCGCGCTCGATGGCTCGCTGCTTCCAGCCGGCGTGTCCGTCGGCGACGTGCTGAAGGTGGAAGCCGACGCCGACCTCGAGGGTCTCACCGTCACCACCGTGTTCGCGCCCAAGGGGCCGCGCAAGGAGGCCGAGCATCTCGAACTGCTCGGCGCCGGTCGCGATGAGCCCCTGGTCACCCAGGTACTCGCCCCCAAGGGTCGAGGCCGAGGGCGCGACGGCGACGATCGGGGCCGCAGCCGAGGTCGAGGCCGAGATGGCGATGATCGTGGTCGAGGCCGCGGTCGGGGCCGAGATGGCGATGGACGCGGAGATCAACGGCCGAGAGGTAAGGGCGACGGTAAGGGTTCCGGCGGCAGCGGTGGCCAACGCCGTGAACGGCCGAAGCCTCCAGCGCGCCCGAAGGCACCCCGCCTGCGTCCCGCCCGCACCCATCGCCAGGCCGCAGTCAAGGCTCTGCCCGAGCTCCAGCGCGTCCTGGCCGAAGAGGTTCTTCGTGGTGGGGTGCCCGGAGTGCGCCAAGCGGTCGACCGGATGAACGACAAGGCCGTCGCCGAGGGCATACCGAAGATTAAGACCGAGCCACTTGTGGCTCTGGCCGAGCGACTCAACCCTCGCCTCAAGTCAGCCGAGTGGCGCGACCGTGCCGAGGCAGCTGTGGCCGGCCTCGGCGAGGTCGATCTGCGCGACATCCGAAGTGTGGTGGTAGCAGCCGAAATCGCCGCACGCGACGACGAAAGCCGCGCTCTTGCCGACCAGCTGAGGGAGGGACTCGCCCACCGGGTGGACTCCGAACATCGCAAGTGGCTCGACGAGCTTGCCGCCACCATCGCCGATGGTCGCACCGTACGGGCCCTCCGCCTCAGCTCGCGCCCGCCGAAGGCCGGCTCTCCCCTGCCGGTCGACATGGCCGAGAAGATGGCCGCAGCGGCAGCCGAGAGCCTCACCGCCGAAGTGACCTCCGATCGTTGGGCCACCGTTCTCGACGCGGTTGCCTTCTCCCCCGTCAGGTCTCAGGTCATCGCTCAGGGAATCCCCGAGAAGCCCACTGAAGAACTCCTCAAGACCGTGAAGAAGCTGGCATCGCGCACTCCGGAGATCGCCAAGCTGTTCGGCATCGAACCACCGGCGCCCAAAAAGCGGGGTCGCGGCAACCGAAAGGGTCGACCCACTCCCCCACCTCCTCCCCCACCGGTGGTGGCAGAGTCCCCACCCTCAACCCCTCAGGATGAGGCCGAGCCGGATACCGCAGCCCAACCGGTCGCTCCAGCCCAACCTGTCGCTCCAGCCCAACTTACCGCTCCGGAGCCCGTAGCCGCTCTGGAGCCCGTCTCTCAGCCTGCGGCCATCGAAGCCCCGGCACCCGTGGAAGCACTCGCACCGGCTCCTGAGGTCCCTGCTGAGCCCGAATCCGTCGATACCACCGAGGATCCCGTGGCGTGATCCAATTCGAGGTCGACGGCCATGTAGGCATCATTCGCCTCGACCGCGTGGAAGCCCGCAACGCCATCAACGCCGAGATGTCGGCGGCCATCGAAGGCGCCATCGATCGCCTAGAAGACGACGACGAGCTTTGGGTGGGAATTCTCAGCCACAATGGCCCGGTGTTTTGTGCGGGAGCCGATCTCAAGGCGATCGCGGCGGGGCAGGCAGGTAAACTGGGCACGGCTCGGGGAGGCTTGGGCGGCCTCGTGCGACGAGAACGGGCCAAGCCCTTGATCGCGGCGATCGACGGTCATGCGGTGGCCGGCGGGCTCGAACTCGCCCTGGCGTGTGATCTTCGGGTGGCGTCGACCAACTCGCGTCTGGGCATCCCCGAGGTGAAACGCTCCCTGGTGGCCTCAGCGGGTGGGCTGGTTCGCCTCCCTTATGTCCTACCTCCCGCGGTGGCCATGGAACTGGCTCTCACCGGCGACACAATCACTGCCGAGCGCGCCCATCAACTCGGGATGATCAACAGGATCTGCGAGCCAGGTGCTGCGCTCGCCGAAGCGAAGGATCTGGCGGCGCAGATCATCGCCAATGCGCCCCTAGCGGTTCGAGAGAGTCGCCGCCTGATAATCGAAGCCGCCCACCAGACCGATATCGAAGGCATGGAAGCCGCGGCCGAGGCCCAGATCCGTCTGGCCACCACCGAAGACCGTGCAGAGGGCCCCCGGGCATTCATCGAGAAGCGCCCTCCCGTCTGGAAGGGTCGCTGAGTCGACAGATCCGGGCTCACCCCGTCTGGGGAATGATCCCGTGGTCTGAGAGAAACTCGGCGAGTCCTTCCACCAGCGCCAGTCCGCCAATATCGTTGAGGGGCACCCATCGCGCGTCGGTGGCATCGCTACCGGCGATCGCCGCAGAGTCGCCGATCAGGGACACCTCGAAGTCGAGGATCACGTAGTGGTGGGTGCCGTCGATACGTTCGGCATGACCCACAAGAGCTCCGCATGTGGCTGCGAGTCCGGTTTCTTCGTAGAGTTCGCGTTCCACCGCGTCGCTCAGGCGCTCTCCTGGTTCGACCCGGCCCCCGGGGACGGACCAGCGTCCCGCCTCCGGCGCCCGGCCCCGCCTGATGAGCAACAACTCATCGGCTCGACACACGATCGCCCCTACCGCCACCTGAGGGCGAGGAGTCATTGATCGAGGCGGCGGTGAACGGTGAGTGATCGTGCCACGAGTCCGAAGGTCTCGAAGAAGTTCTTGGTGGCGCGATCGCCGGGCAGGGCCATGGAGTCGATACCGACCGCGCCGAATCGGCGACACCAATCAATGGCGAGCTCCATCATCTCCTCCCCCACCCCTACCCCGCGCGCGCCAGGCAACACGAAGATGTCGGTGAGGCGCCCCAAGTGGCGGCCATCGTGGAGCACTACCTGTTTGGCGGCGGCGTAGCCAACCACGGTGTTGTCGATGGTGCCCACGGCGAGTAGCCGATCGGTGTCGGCCAACTCGGCCTCGAAGCCCTGCTCGAATGGTGGTTTACGAGCCCCGAGGCGAGACCAGATGTAGCCGCCCCTCGCCGGTGCCAGTTCGGTGATGGCCGCTTCGGTCAACTCGACGAGGGTGGCGAGATCGGCTGGCCCGGCCCGCGTAGCCCCGATCTCCATGATCAGGAGCGAAGCTGCCGGATCCGGTTGATCACCGTCGCCCGCGCTCGATGATCCTGCTCGAAAGCAAGCAGGTAGGAAAGGTCGTCGTCGGACAGGGGCTCGAGGAGTTCGAGCAGTTCGGAGGCGGCCATCGACTGGTAGCCATCGATGGGCAGCTCGGTCTCTTGGCCCTCGATGTCTTCGCGAGGGTGGTCGGGTTCGGGCGACGGTTCGCGGAGCCCTACTGCGGAGATCACCGCATCCCTGACTTCATCTACCAGGCGGGTGATGCCGGTGGGTGATTGCTGGGCCGCGACCTTGCCGGCCAAGCGGGCCAGCGCCACCTGTCCCCGGCCTCGATCGGCCAGCTTGGGGATGAGTTCCTTGGCTTCGAGGGCGAGACCGAGCGGCGCGTAGATAACCAGGTCGAGCACCCGATCGCCGAGTCGCTCAGGTGTGCTCATGGATTGGCGATGGGCCCACCGCAGTGAGGACACTCACCATCAGTCACCGTGCCGCTGTTGACGAGCAGGAAGCAGTGGGGGCACGAGAATTCGTTGTCCTGGCGGGCCTGCACATCCTCGGCGTCGCCCGGTGCGACCGGGGGCTTCACCGGAGGGGCATCCTCGTCTTCCTCGTCGTCGTCGTCGCCGGCCGCGATTCGATCCTTCAGGATCGCGTCGAGATCGGCCTCGACTTCATCGTCGTCCTCGTCGTCATCGTCGTCGGAGCTGGCGGGAGTCGCAACGTCGTCGTCGTCTTCGTCCTCGTCGTCCTCTTCATTTTCGTCTTCCAGAGAGTCGGAGAGTTCTTCCTCGCCATCGTCGATGTCGTCGTCGGACATCTCTTCGAGATCTTCCGATCCTTCTTCTTGGGTGTCGTCTGCGTCAGCCATGAGCTACCTGGTTGCGGGGGGTGTGCGGCGGAGCATAGACACTCAACGACGAATTCGGCGGATTTCCAGCACCGAATCTGCGAACGCGGCGGCGCTTTCGCTCATACCGTTCTCGAGGAACCCGTGGAGGCCCTGGTTCCACGCCGCCAGAGCCTCGCGGTCGCTGTGGGTGCGGTCGATCACATAGCGCAGGTAACGCGCCGCCAGCTGTACTCCGTCGGCGACGCTGAGTGGGTCGAGTTCGAGGCCGAGGAGTCGCTCTTCCACAAAATCGACCGTAGCGGGGCTCAGTTGGCCGATGCCCAGATGACCTCCGGGGCCGGTGACTGAGGGCTGCCAGTTCGACTCTTTCCAGAGGAGGGCTTCGAGGAGGTCTTGGGGTACGCCATAGCTCGACGACCAGTTCCTGAAGGCGTCCTTCAGTGGGGTCGCGCTCGTCGAGGGCACCGTGGCAGTGGGCACTGGCGTCGTAGGCACGGTCGTCGTAGGCACGGTCGTGGTGGGCACGGTCGTGGGCGATGTCGGCGTCTCGGGGCCGGAGTCGGTGGGGATGGCCAGGAGCTGGCCGACTCGGATCAGGTTCGGGTCCGTCAACTCGTTCTCGGCAGCCAGAGCATCGGGCTTCACGCCGAAGCGACGAGCGATGGCGAACAGGGTCTCCCCCGCCTCCACCGTGTGGGTTCCCGCAGCAGACGTGGAGTTGTCGGGCTCTGAGGATGGCGGGGCTGGAGAGCTCCCCGCGAGTACCAAGGTCTGGCCCACATAGATCCGGTCGGGATCGGCGAGTTGGTTGGCCTCGACAATCGTCGCTACTGATGCGCCGTAGCGGCGTGCGATTAGCCACAGGGTGTCGCCGGCGGTCACTGCATGCTCGACGACACCGCTGCGATCAGGCGAAGACGTGGGCGAGGCGGTGGGGGGCGCGGTGAGCACGAGGGTTGCACCGGCCACGATGTGATCCGCTTCTTCGATCTCGTTCCAGGCGACGAGCTCCTCGACTGTCACATCGTGGCGCTCGGCCAGCTGGCTGAGGGTGTCGCCGGGACGAATTTCGACCGCAGTGGTGGCAAGCATCGTGGTTGCCACCAGGGCAACAACCACAGTCAGTGGCTTGATCGACAGAAAACGGGTAAACACAGCGGCGAGCCTCCAACGGCTCCGCCCGTGGCTAGTGCAGACCGTAGCGCTGTGAGCGGCCCGCGCCCAACACCATTCACCAGGTACTACCGAGGGTGAGCGCGACGCTCACTCTGAGCGCTGATAGCCGAGATCTTGGCTAACCGCCGGTGCGATCGTCCCTCTTCTGCTCGGCCTTACGTTCTGCATCGAGACGACCGAGCGGTGGCTCGGCTGAATGGTCGACGAAGCGCAGCGCCTCCGCCACCGCATGGTGGCCGGCCACATCGGCGATCTCGGTGTGCATGCGTTGACAGACCCGTCGATAAGCCTCGTGGCCTTGGGGACCGGTGCGCAGCTCCAGCATGTGCATGGCCTCGCGTGCGTTGAACTGCATGCTGTAGCGCACCCGATAGGCCAACGAAACCGCGTAGGCGGCTTGGTCGGGGAACTCTTCGAGCAGTGCATCGTGAAGCGAGGCAGAGCGCTCCATCACCGCATCGAACTGATCGGCCACGCCGGCAGCCTCGACCGCGGCGGGGCGCTCGTATCCATGGCGCGGCGACAGGGGCTGCCACTCGATGGTGAGCATACGATGGCGCTGGAGATCGCGGAATGCCCCGTAGTCGCTCACGACGTCGAAGCGGTAGCCGGTGCGCTCGAAGGCGCGACCCGGACGCTGGCGGCGGTGGGCCCGGTCGCCGGTGTAGGTCTTGATGATGCTGATTCGCTCCTCGATACCCATGGCGCGGACGCGGGCCTCGATGGCCCGCTCGGGAAGCGAGGTGTAGGGGTAGAGCATGGCGGTGACCATCTTCACCTCGCCCTCAGGATCGAAATCGACCAGCTCCACGACGTCGTGGTCGACCCTGCCGCCCACCTCGTCGCCGAACACAGAGTCGGCCACAGCCTCCATCGACTCGCGAACGTCGGCCATGTAGGCACTGGTACGGACGCCGCGTTCGGGAAGATCCACCCGTTTCAGGAAGGAGGGCACAACCTTACGTAGCTCTGTGAGCATGAGATCGGCGTAGGTTCGAGCCTCGGGCAAGGGGTGCGCCCTCATCCGAAGAAGGAGGGATTCATAGGCCTGGCCGGTGCCGTAGATGCCCACATTGGAAAGGGCCGCCGACGGCAGCATCCCCCTGATCGCGTCGAGGCCACGGGCCTTGATCGCCATCCGGTAGGCGAAGTCGCTGTCGGCCGGGTTCTTGGGCTCGACCGAGCGGAAGAATTCCTGCATCTGGGGGACGAGGCCCGAATAGGCATCGAAGATGCGGTCCATGTCGGCGACATAGCGAGTGCCGAGCGGGGAGGTGAGAATGTCGGGATCCCGGTAGAAGCGGTAACGCCCGCCGAGGCGCTGGTCGTAGGCGATGTAGCGCGTGGACTGCTCGAGGTACGACATCAGGCGGCCCCACTCGAGCACCTTGGTAAGCACGTTGGACGCCTGCTCGCAAGCCAGATGCACCCCGCCGAGCTGGGCGACGCTGTCGTCGCCGTACTCGAAGAAGACGACGTCGTAGAGCTCCTCGGCGCGCCTCAGCCCGATGGTGGCATCGATAGATTGGTCGCCCTCGATGTCGAGCTCGCCGACGAACTCCTTCAAGAAGAGTCGACGGAGGCTGAGCGCGGTGCGCGAGTAGCGAGCGAAGAGGGCACCCTTCACCACCTCGGGCAGGTTGACGAGCGCGAAGACGGGCTGGTCGAGGTTCGTGAAGTAACGGCGAAGGACGTCAGCTTCGGGGGCTGTGAACTCTTCGGCGATGTAGACCGTCATCGGACGGTGAGCCTACGCGTTGGTGTTGGAGGCACCGCGGATCGCCGACATGGCATCGTGGTCGGCCCAACAGTCGACGATCGTGGGTGCCATGGAGAGGGCACCGTCGATGATTGCGCGGTCGCCGGAATCGCAGCGGGCATGGGCGGCAAACTCCGGTGTGTGCATGGCGGTTTCCTTCGGGGTACATCTCACCATGGGGTGGATCGAAGGGGCGCAATAGCTGACGTTGCCCATGTCGTAGAACGGCGGAGGGTTCCATGTCTGGCTCATCGTGCATCCCGCTGCTTGGCTTCGGTGATCTCGCTCGGGCGATCGCATGGGAGCGACGGAGTCCGACTTCGGTCAGATCCAGATCTCGAGAGCATCGGGTTCGAGCCTGACGCTGAGCCTCGTCGCTTGAGCCTGGCGATGCCCGTCGAGGTGTATCGGGATCGGTTCCGCGAACTCGAACTGGGCGGCGCTCATGCGTCTGACCGTGATGCCGGGATGGGGGATGTGGGCACCGCTCCTGAGTCGGGATCTGGCCTTCAGCCGATCGCCCACCGAGAGGTCGGCATCGAGCATATCGAGACGACCATCGCCGGGATGGGCCCGCGGCGCGATGTTCCAGGAGCCGATGAAGGCCGCATTGGCAGCGACAACGATCCGGCCTCGAAGCCACGCTCTTCGAGCCACGAGATGGGCGACGAACCAATGGAGCTTGCCATCGAGAAGGGCCTCGCCGAGGTCGACGGTGACGTGTGTGGCCTCGTCTGCGTCGTGCAGGCCCGAGCCGGCGGAGCCACCGAGCGTGCGGTGAAGGTCGCCTCCGATGAGGCCGATCGATGGCACCGTGGTATTGGCCCGCCGAGCAGCGGCGATCACATCCGCCGCGGCACGATCCGAGTTCACGTAGACCAGATCGGTCGGCTTCTCGGCCCACTCCCCCCAATCGACCCCTCGCTCGATGCTCACCCTGCCTCGACCGCCCCGGAGAGGGCTACGACACCGCGGTGGATGGCATCGGCGGCTTGACGGGCGGTGGACCGCGTCGAGCCGAGGGGTGCCACGGAGGCGATTTGGCGTAGCAGGTCGATCAGCTGCTTCACATTGCGGACGAAGTCGCCGGCGGTCAGATCGGCGCCCGCGTCGAGAATCACTCCGAGCTCCTCACCGGCGGCCCAGGAGTGGGCGATAGCCGCGAATCCTGCGTCGGGGGAACGTGACTCCGGCACGCCGTGATGGCGTTCGACCCGGATGAGCGCGGCCGAGAGGCGTTCGAGTTGACGGAAGCGCTGGAGGGCGACGCGGGACGGGAACCAGGGGTCTGGCGGTGGGCTCGCGCTGCGGTGCTCGTAGGTGAAACATGAGGCGATCGAGGCGAGTTGGGGAGCGGTGAGTTCGTCGAACACACCGGCGACACACGCATCGGTGATCAATAGATCGATCTCGTGATAGACCCGCCCGAGCATGTGCCCAGAGTCGGTGACGTCCCACTTCTCGAGGTGGCCGCGATCACGCAGCACAGCGCAGATCGCGTCGAAGCGCCGGGCGATCGAAGCGCTGTCGCGCCGGGCCCGACGCTCGAGCGCCAGCACCTCTTTCTCGGCGCGGTCGAGATCGGCTCGCGGGTCGTTCTCCGAACTGCGCCGCTTGCGGCGTGCAGAGGTCTTCACTCCCGACCGCTTGAGTCGCGATGCAACATCGGCTCGGTAGTCGGCACGCTCGGGGGCCATCGGAAACGGCAGCTCGATCTGGCCGACGGTGACCGGTGAGTGATCGAGGTCGGCAAGGGCCCAGCGTTGTTCCCTGCCCCCCTCCCCCACCAACCTGATTCGGGCCCGTCCGCCCTTCCGCCAGCTGACGCCCAATACGGCGAGGCGCTCGCCCTCGTCGTCGATGATCACATCACCGGGGCGGAGGCGACTCACGGCGTCGGAGATCGCGGTCTCGTCGTGTGAGGCTGGAGCTTGTGCTCGAGGCTCGGGAAGGGTGGCGACGAGGGCACGAAGATCGTCGACGCGCTTTCTTTCACGGGCCAGCCGGGTCTCGAGACGAGAGACGTTGGCATCGGCTTGGTATTGGGCGAAGGATCGTGCCAGCAGGGCACGGGCAGCCTCGGGCTTTTGGCGCTGCAAGAGGTTGGCCGCCATGTTGTAGGTAGGCCGGAACGCCGAGCGAAGGCGAAAGGAGCTGCTGCCGGCGAGAGATGCGACCTGGTCGAACTGGGTGAACGGCGACCACGGCACGAGGGCATGGCCCGTCTCGTCGATCCCCCGCCTCCCGGCCCTCCCGGTTAGCTGGGTGAACTGGGCGGGGGTGAGGAGTTCGTGGGTTTCGCCGGTGAACTTGGAGAGCTTGTCGATCACCACGCTGCGGGCCGGCAGGTTTACACCGAGGGCAAGGGTCTCGGTGGCGAAAATCACCCGCACGAGACCTTCTGCGAAGCAGAGTTCGACGGCCTCCTTGAAGGCGGGAACGAGGCCGGCGTGGTGGCTGGCGATTCCTCTCTCGAGGCGCTTCATCCAGGCCATGGTGTCGAGCACGGCAAGATCAGAGCTGGGGAGACCAGCGATGCGGTCCTCGGCAATGCTCCTGATACGAGCCGCTTCCTCATCATCGGTGAAGCGGGCGCCCGCCCGCTCGAGGGTGACGGCGGCCTCATCGCAGCCCTTCCGGCTGAATAGGAACCAGATGACGGGGAGAAGATCGCGGTCTTCGAGAAGACCGATCAGCTCGAGCCGGCTGGGAGCCTTCCATGGTGCCCGTTTCGGTCGACCGTCGCCTCGGCCTCGTCGGAGTTCGGGGTCGAAACCGGCACCTTCAGGATTGGGCCGACCGTCGATCAGGGTGGGGATGATCTGGGGTGCCCTGCCCCGGTGGTCACCGATCACATAGTGATTGGTGAGTTCGACCGGCCGAGTGGTTTCTACGACTTCGCCGGTATCGCCCCTGATCGACTCCAACCACCCCACCACCTCGGCAGTGTTGGAGACGGTGGCAGACAGACAAACGAGGGCGACATGCTCTGGGAGGTGGAGGATGACCTCCTCCCAGACGGGCCCTCGAAATGAGTCTTCGAGATAGTGCACCTCATCGAGCACAACCGAGTCGAGGTCGTCGAGGCGGCGTCCCTCATAGAGCATGTTGCGTAGGACTTCGGTGGTCATCACCACCACGTCTGCATCGCCGTTGATCGTGTTGTCACCGGTGAGCAGACCCACTCTCGAGCTACCGATCCGATCACACAGATCTCGATACTTCTGATTCGAGAGGGCCTTGATCGGGGAGGTGTAGAAGGTACGACGGCCCGCCTCTAGAGCACGGTCGATCGCGTGCTCCGCAATCACGGTCTTACCGCTCCCGGTGGGTGCGGCCACCAGCACCGATCGGCCGTGATCGAGATGGTCGATCGCTTCGAGCTGGAACCGGTCGAGAGCAAATTCGCGGTCCGGTAGTGAGGTCACTCCGCTTCGGCCGCCTTGCGGGCCTGTCGGTTGCGAATGCGGCCGAACAGGATCGCGATCTCGTAGAAGAGGTACATCGGTACCGAGAGCACCATGAGGGTGAACGGATCTCCACTCGGGGTGATGACAGCCACCATCACGACGATTCCGACGATTGCGTACTGGCGGCCGGCTCGCAGCGTCTTGTTGTCGAGGATCCCCAGAATCTGCAGGAAGATGAGCAAGATCGGGAATTCGAAACCTATTCCGAACGCCACCATCATCTTCACCACGAAACCGATGTACTCACTCGGTGCGAAGAGCTCCTCGAAGTTGTCGGCCCCGAGCCCGATGAGGAAGTCGAGTGCTCTGGGAATGCTCCAGTAGGCGAGCCCTGCGCCGCTGAAGAAGAGTCCGACTCCAGACACGATGAAAGGAATCGCATACTTCTTTTCGTGGCTGTAGAGCGCGGGAGCGATGAAGCGCCACAGCTGCCAGAGGATGACCGGCATGGCGGCCGCGATGCCGCCATAGCCGACCACGGTGAGCTTCACGTTGAATGGCTCGAGGGGATTGCGGACGTAGAGCTTGCATTCTTCGTCGTCGCTGATGATCTTGCAGTAGGGATCCATCAGGAAGTCGATGATCCAGTCGTAGAAGATCCAGCAGACCACCGCGCCGATCGCTATGGCTGCGAAGGAGATGATCAAGCGACGTCGCAGTTCGGACAAGTGCTCCATGAGCGGCATGCGCGAGTCGTCGAGAGCTTCAGCCATCTTCAGGCGGATTCGTCGTCGTGTGCGGGGTCGGTGGCTTCTTCGGAGGGCTCTGTATTGGAGGGCTCTGTATTGGAGGGCTCTGTATTGGAGGGCTCCGCGTCGGATGACTCATCGGGATCGGCGTATGGGTTCTTGCCCGCTGCCCGTGCTGCTTGTCGCTCGGCCGCCAGGCTGCGACCGCGTGCCTTATCCTCAGCGAGGGGCTCCTGGAGTGCTTCGCGCATCTCCTTCTGGAAGCCTCCCGAGATTCGGCGCACCTCGTTGACTGCCTTCCCAACCTGCCTAGCCGCCTCCGGCAGCTTCGCCGGCCCCAGAACGATCAGAGCGACAAGCAGGATCACTAGCACTTCCGCGCCACCGAGGTTTCCCATGGTGTGTGACTCTACCGATCGGAGCGGTCGGACCGGAGCCGTCTGCGGGGGTGAGCACGACGGAGACGCCGGCGAGCATCGGCCTGCAGCTCAACCGCGTCGATTCTCAGCCGGGTGGAGGCACGGCTGAGTTCGTCGGCGGCCACCGCGGTGGCTCCGGAACGCCGGAGGGAGAGCCTCAGGGCCACCAGTTCGCGCTCGACACTGCGCAGCCCGAGAGTGAGCGTGCCCAACGCGATGATCGTCGCCATGGCCGGCAGCAGCACTGTCCACGTCACGAGAAGAACCTACCGGAGACGTCCAGGTCGTCCGGTGATGCCGATTCAGCCGTCGAGGAGATGAGACAGGGCCTCGTTCCACGAGGTCGTGTCGTGGAGCTTGTCGTGAAATTCGAGTAGATCATCGTGGCTTATCGGCCGACCGATCTTGGTCTCGTCGAGTTCGGCGGGAAGACTCCATGTGTCCATCGCGACTCCCGATGCAACCAGTAGATCGATGGTTCTCGGTTCGGCCGCTTTCACCACGGTCATCTCACAGACCGGGCAACTGAACGAGTAGTCGCCGCGGTTGTCGTTGATGCAGACCCTCACCCGGACGTCGGCTGTGGTGAGTTCGACATCTCCGCAGGTTTCGCAGCTCGCACGAATGGTAGCCATGATGTGGAATCGACCTCGATCGTCTGTCCGCTTGCCTGTTTCCATCGGCACTGTCACACGAAAATTTGAGGGTCCGGCGGCCCGGTTTCAATGGTCAATTAGACCTACCGAAGCCGAACCTCCGGCCCGGCGTGCCGAGCATCTGGAGAAGTGTCACGATGAGGGATGGCTACTCGTATCCAGGGGCTGTGGTCGCCTCCCGTGCTCTTCGCTCACAGGGGGGCACGGGCCCATGCCAAGGAGAACACGCTCGAAGCCTTCTCGCTGGCGCTCGAGCTGGGGGCGACCGGATTGGAGACCGACGCCTGGCTCACCCATGATGGTGAGGTCGTGCTTGATCACGACGGCTGGGATCGCTGGTTTCCGCGCCGCTGGATCTCTGCGGTCGACCGCCACTCACTCGGTGAGCACATCTCGACTCTGAGTGAGCTCTACGCGGCCGTCGGCACCGAGCATCCCCTGAGTGTCGATGTGAAGGATCCCGGTGTGTTCGAGCCCCTCCTCGATGTGGCACGCGCCCACAACGCAGCAGAGCAGCTCTGGGTGTGTCATCCCGATCTCGAGCTGCTGTCCACCTGGCGCGACCTGGCACCCGAGGTGCGCCTGGTCAACTCCACGGCACTGGAGAATCTGCCCCATGGCCCTGAGCGTCGGGCCGCTGAGCTGGCGGCATCGCGCATCGATGCGGTGAATCTACGTCAGGGCGAGTGGACCGGAGGACTCACCACCCTCTTTCACCGTTTCGATCTGCTGTGTTTCGGGTGGGATGCCCAACACGAGCGTCAGCTGGCAAGCCTGATCGATATGGGCATCGACGCGGTCTACAGCGACTACAGCGACCGGATGGCTGCTGTAGCTCGCCTCTACGAGTAGGTCAGAGAAACCCGAGGTCGCTGAGGGGCCAGACCTTGAGGAAGGCACGACCGACCACCGTTTCCTCCCGGATCGGGCCGAAGGCGCGACTGTCGGTGCTGTTGCCGCGATTGTCGCCCATCATGAAGTACCAGCCGTCGGCCACGCTGCAACGATCCGCGACGGGGTCGTTGGTGCAACCCTCGCTGACGATCGCCGCCGACCGGGGGTTGGATGGCTGACCTTCGGTGTACGGCTCGTCGAGCCGCACTCCGTCGATGTATACGTCGCCGCTCACGAAGGTGATGGTCTCACCCGGAAGTGCGATCACTCGCTTGATGAAGTCCTCGATCTCACCCCCGGCCCCCGGCGGTTTCTCGAAGACGATCACGTCGCCCCGATTGATGTCGCCGAGACGATAGCTGAGCTTGTTGACGAGAACTCGATCGTCCTCGTGAAGAGTGTTCACCATGGAGGCCGACGGGATGTAGAACGCCTGGAGGAGAAAGGCCTTGATGAGAAGGGCTACGGCCAAGGCACCGACGGCCACGGCTACCCACTCGATGAGGGTCTTGATCGACGATTCGATCCCCCGCTTGCGGCGCGGCTGAGGTGCTTGCTCGGCCACGTCGTCGATCCAGAACTCCGGATCGGCGACCGAAGGCTCAACCCCGACCTTGCCGCCGTCGTAGTTGGGGCCCGCGGCGTCGATCGGGGGTTGGGCTGGTAGTCCCTCACCGATCCTGCCTGCTCCAGCACGGGGCGGAGGACCCGAGATTGGGCTGGGGCCGGAGTCAGTCACGGGGCGACCTTACCGGCGCGGTGTGGACAACTGGTGGCAGAGAGATGCTCACTGTCGGTAACGCTCCAGTACGCGCCGGGCGGCTGAAGAGCGAAGATCAGGGGCCAGTGGCTCGTCGGTGGCAACGATCTCCGCGTCGGGCCCGAGCCGCAGGAGAAGCCTCTCGAACCAGGGCACCGTGCTCACCGCGATGCGGACATCGATGTGGTCGGGCGCGGTGACGATGTCGTCGACGGGATACTGCTCCACGACCCACCGTGCGCTGGGATCCAATCTGAGGAGCGCTCGAGGGAGATCGCCGGCCGGCGCGAAAGTGGTCTCCGCGGTGGAGGTGGCCACCGAGACAGCGGTGGCGGTGAGAGTCGCTTGGCGGATGCGATCGACACGAAACACACGTTCTCCTTCGGCACGATGGCACCATCCGCTGAGATACCAGTTGCCCTTGTCGCTGAACACCCGCGCGGGATCGACGCTTCGTTCGCTGAGCTCGTCGCGGCCGTAGGTGTAGTACTCGAGATCGACTCGAAGTCTGCTCGCGACGGCCTCTCGGAGCACGGCGAGGGTGTCGTCGGGGGCATTGCCGAGCCTCACGTCGACAGCCTGTCGAGCACCCTCACCGAGGGCGGTGCCGAGCTTTGTGAGAGCCCTCAGCAGGGCGCTCGGCTCGGTGTCGGTGCCATCGGTGTCGTCGGTGAGAGCCAGCACCGACTGGCCCGCGGTAAGCAGGCGCGCCCCCTCCTCCGCGGTGAGGCGGAGGGGACGCGAGAACCAGTCGGCGTAGCGGATCCTCACCCTCTCGTCGCTGAGCTCGACCTCGATCAGCGAGTCCGGGGTGAACGGATGGACCCCCACGAAGAAGACAACATCTTGGAGATCGTTGAGCAGGAGCCCGCGGGGGTAGTCGAAACGGCTCGAGACCTCGTCGAGGAGGGCACCGTCGGATTGTTCGGCTACCCACGGAATGACGGACAACAGGCGAGCCAGGCGGTCGCGGGCGGTGAGCCGTGCATTCATGTGAGCGCCTCCAACCACTCGATGATGTCAGTGCGAAGCGATTCGGGCTCGAGCACCTCGGCGTGATCCAGGAAGCTGAGCACAAACGAGCGGAAAGCCGCGGTGTTGCGCACCTCGAGGGTGGCCACGACCGCTCCCCCGGGCTCGCCCTCCACCTCTCCCAGGATGTGGCGGGCCCATGCGGCCTGATCGGCGTCGATTCTGACCTTGGCGCGTACAGGCTCTCCATCCCCGAGCTCCCACCCCCGCAGGTCGAGAGGATCGGACACCACGCCGACGGGTCGCTCGGCGGGGCCCGCAGGCTCGACGGATCCCTGCAGTCGGTCGACGCGGTACAGCCGTTCGCCCGAGCGCACCCGGTCGAAGCCGGCCAGGTACCAATGGCCTCGGGAGAACGACAGGCGCCAAGGCTCGACCACACGGTCGGTATCGCCGTATCGAAAGCTCACCGACCTGCGCTCGGCTGCCGCTCCGATCAGGGTGGCTAAGGTGTCGTCGAACGGCACTATTCCCACCTCATCGACCGCTGGGCTACCTGTTCGACCCAGCTTGCGCAGGGCGGTGTCGTCGCCATCGAGCCTGATCAGGTTGGTGGCGAGGTGGAGGGCAGCCAGTTCATCGGGCTCGAAGCGGAGTTCGGTGCCCGCATAATCGGAGCGACGGATGCGGTAGCCGTCGACCGGTGGATCGACCCCCGGCACACTTTCCACTCGTAGGGGGAGACCCATGGCGCGGAGATCGTCCTTGTCGCGTTCGAACGCACGATGATACGCGGTCTTGGCCTCGGGATATCCGCCGATTCGTTCCCTCAGTTCCCCAGCGGTGAGGGGCCGATCAGCAGCGAGCAGGGCGGCGGTGAGGTTGAGCAGACGCTCGAGCTTGTTCATCGCCGCTCAGAGGGACGCAATCAGCTTGTCGACCCGCTCATCGTGGGCCTTGAAGGGATCCTTGCAGAGGACTGTGCGTTGGGCCTGGTCGTTGAGTTTCAGGTGAACCCAGTCGACGGTGTAGTCGCGCTTGCGCTCCTTGGCCCGGCGGATGAACTCGCCCCGCAGGCGGGCTCGGGTGGTCTCGGGCGGGTTTTCCACGGCGTGTGAGATCTCGGCGTCGGTCACGATGCGTTCGACCATGCCTCGCTGCTGCATCCGGTAGAAGAGGCCGCGGTTGCGATTGACGTCGTGGTATTGGAGATCCAGGAGGGCGACCTTCGCGTCGGTAAGGCTCAGACCGTTGCGTTCCCGGTAGCCCTCGATCAGCTTGTGCTTGATTACCCAATCGACCTCGCGGTCGAGTTTGAGAGGGTCGTCTGCGATCGTAGTGAGGCAGTGCTCCCACATGTCGAGCGCCTGCTTCTCCTCGGGGGTGAGTTCGTGGTGTTCGGCGAATCGGAGTGCACGGTTGAGATATTCACTCTGGATGTCGAGCGCCGACACCTCGCGTCCGTTGGCGAGCCGGACCCGCTGGGTGCAGGTCTTGTCGTGGCTTATCTCGCGGATGGCGCGAATCGGATTTTCGAGGGTCATGTCTCGCAGGACGACCTGGGGCTCCTCGAGCATGCGCAGCATGAGTGCGCAGGCGCCGACTTTCAAGAAGTTGGTGTATTCGCTCATGTTGGAGTCGCCGACGATCACATGGAGTCGGCGGTATCGCTCGGCATCGGCGTGGGGCTCGTCGCGGGTGTTGATGATGGGCCGGCTTCGGGTGGTGGCCGAGGACACTCCCTCCCAGATGTGCTCGGCCCGCTGGCTGACGCAGTACATAGCGCCGCGAGCGGTCTGGAGCACCTTCCCCGCACCCGCATAGATTTGGCGGCTGACCAGGAACGGGATCAGCACCTCTGCGTATGAGCTGAAGTCGTCGCGTCGTGTTGTGCAGTAGTTTTCGTGGCACCCGTAGCTGTTGCCCGCGGAGTCGGTGTTGTTCTTGAACAGGTAGATATCGCCGTGGACGCCCTCGTCGCTCAGCCGCTCTTCGGCACTGGTGAGGAGCTGTTCGAGGATCCTCTCGCCGGCCTTGTCGTGCACCACGAGTTCGTGCACTGAATCGCACTCCGGGGTTGCGTACTCGGGATGGCTGCCCACGTCGAGATAGAGGCGGGCACCGTTGGCGAGGAACACATTGCTGCTTCGACCCCAGGAGACGACACGTCTGAACAGGTAGCGGGCGACCTCGTCGGGGCTGAGCCTTCGCTGGCCGCGGAGGGTGCAGGTGACTCCGTACTCGTTTTCGATTCCGAAGATCCGACGTTGCACGTCGACAACCTAACGGTCGTCACGCTCGAACGGGTTCAACCCTCGGTCGGAGCCGATGGAGTGCGGTCCCCCATGCTGCTCTGACCGCCACCGCGGCGAGTACCAGGCGGTGGTGCACGCCCGCCATCGACCCTGCCTCCTGTCCCATCCGCGAGGCGAGGCAGTCCTCGAGAGACTCGTCTCGGAGGTCGAGCAAGGTGGCCAGGACGTCGATATCGGTAAAACGGAGTTGGATCGGAGTGTCGGGTTGGAGGCCGCGCAGGTCGCGAACCGTGTGACCGCTCACGATCACTCCGCCGGCATCGGTGTCGAAGACGATCGGGGTCCGGGAGGGAAGCTGGGTATCCAGTTCCAGGCCGTATGCCTCCGCGATCTTCGCGGCCATCTGACGGGCCGGCCTCTCACTTCCCTGCTCCCACTGGCGTAGGCATCGAAGCGAGACCCCGATCGCGTCGGCAGCCTCCTGTTGGCAGAGGCCGATCATGGTCCGGGCCGCCTCGAGTGCTTCGCCGAGTCGACGGCGGGAAAGGTCTGTGTATTCGGGAGTGAACATGTCCGACCACCTAATGCGGCTCACTACACGAATCGGACCGTGGGGCTCTCGGCTGAGGGGTACCGGCCCTGGTGTTCAGTGGGGCGTGATCATTGGCCCGATCACACCGGGACTTCAGGCGGTGAGCAACTCGGTGGCTTCCTCATCGGACAGGCGACGGAACGTTCGCCGGCTGGAGCCCCGCTCGAGTATCGCGACCTCGAGTGAGTCGGCGTTCAACTCTCGGTCGGGCCCGGCCAGTGCTCCTGCGGCCAGGCGCACCCCTTCGCCGAGGGAGGGAGCGGCAACGAGATCTCCGAAGCGATCGGAGATGGTGTCGGTTTCTCCCCCGAGAACAACCGACATGTCCTCATCCATCACGGTGCCGTCGTAGAGGATATGAAACAGCTGGTCCTTGGATCCGTCCTCGTCGTAGCCGATCTCGGCGACGAGAATCTCCACCTCCATGGGTTTCATCTCATGGGTGAAGATCTGGCCCAGGCTCTGGGCATATTGATTCGCCAGGCTCCGCGCGTCGACGTCCTCACGGCTGAAGGAGTAGCCCTTCATGTCGGCGTGGCGCACTCCTGCGATTCGGAGCTGGTCGAACTCGTTGTATTTACCCACCCCTGCGAAGGCGATCCGGTCGTAGATCTCGCTGATCTTGCGCAGCGTCGATGAGGCGTTTTCCGCGCAGATCGCGATGCCGTTGTCGTATCGAAAGGCGATGAGGCTGCGGCCGCGGGCGATGCCCTTGCGGGCGTAGTCGGCGCGATCCTTCATCACCTGTTCAGGGGCGACGTAGAAGGGCATGTTCATGGTGCTTGTCCCCTCAGTTCGCCGACCGGCGGCGAGTGATCAGTGCTTCGGTTCGTTGAGCAAGGTCTTCGTCGTCGAGTCGGGTGTAGCCATGCTCGGTGATGGTGGCCATTATTGGGTAGATACCCCTGACAGGGTCGGGGCCGCCGGTGGCAGAGTCTTCGTCGGCTGCCTCGAACAGGGCCTCGATGGCCAGGTCTGCGACGGTGTCGGCGTCCATTCCCGGGCTATAGCTGAGCTTCACCACGGTGCCGGCGTGCAGGCTGCCCGAGCCGGTGCTGGCGTGCTCGGTTTCCTCGTAGCGTCCACCGGTGATGTCGAACTCGAAAAGTCGACCGTCGCCCCGGGAAAGGTCGAAGCCGGCGAAGATCGGTACGACCGCCATTCCCTGCATGGCTGCAGGAAGGTTGCTGCGGATCATCTGGCTGAGCTGGTTGGCCTTGCCCTCGAGACTCAACGAGGTACCTTCGACCTTTTCGTAGTGTTCGAGCTGGAGCTGGAACAGGCGCACCATCTCCACTGCTGGGCCCGCGGCGCCCGCGATGGCCACGCCGCTGTGTCGATCGGCCGGAAACACCTTCTCGATCGTCCTATGGCTGATGAGGTGCCCCGAAGTGGCTCTGCGGTCGCCCGCCATCAGCACACCATCGCGGTAGCGGATCGCCACACAGGTGGTGCCGTGGCGGTAGTCCTCGACGGGTATCGTGCCTTCGAATTCGATGGACTCGGCGAACCCGCTGCGGCGCAACAGTTCGGCGAAGCTGGGGCCAGGATCGTCGTGGGACCGAAACAGGGGCAGGTTCACGACCTACTGCCCACCCTTCTGGATATAGCTCTTCACGAAGTCTTCTGCGTTGGTCTCGAGAACCTCGTCGATCTCATCGAGAAGGTCGTCGAGTTCGGCCTTGATCTCCTCGCCGCGCTCAGAGCTTGCCGGCGTATCGGCCTGCTCCGTCTCACGCTCGGCGGGAGCCGGCTTTTGTACCTGCTCTCGTTCAGCCATGTCGCTCTCCGCTTCGGTAGTTTCAGGATCCGAGTCGGCGAAGGAGTTCCAACGCCGTATCGCACTCGTCGAACAAGTTACCGACGTGAGCCTCAGTACCGCGCATCGGTTCCATCATCGGCACCCGGCGCAGGGCCTCGGCCCCCACGTCGAATACGAGGGAGTCCCAGTTGGCGGCCACGACCTGGTCGGGAAACTTGTCGATGCAACGCCCACGAAAATAGGCCCTGGTGTCGACGGGGGGCATGGTGGTGGCCCGCTGTGCGGCGACGTCGTCGACGAGAGTTTCCAGGCCGAGCCGCCAGGCCAATCCCTTCTCAGGACGCATGTCGGAATACTGGATATCCATGGCTCGCAGCCTGGCATCGCCCCAGTCGAGATCATGACGCTCGCGATATCCGTTGATGAGGCGATACTTCGCCACCCAGTCGAGCTGATCGGCCAGCTGCATCGGGTCGGTCTCGAGGGCCCCCAGAACCTGTTCCCACCGTTCCAACACGAGGTGGGCCACGTCTCCTCCCACCTTGTCGGTGCCGGTGGCCTCGACATACTTGCGGGCAAGGTCGAAGAGCTCCCATTGCACTTCGAGAGCGGTGATCGTGGAGCCGTCGGCGAGAGGGAGAGCCTCGGCCAGGGTGAGGTCGTGGGAGACGTGACGCAGCGATGCCACCGGCGCCGCGAACTCGAACTCGGATCCGATGGCGTCGTCCTCGACCAGCGCCAGCACGAGGGCAGTGGTGCCGACCTTGAGGAAGGTCGCAAGCTGCGAGGGGTTGGCGTCGCCCACGATCACGTGCAGGCGGCGGTACTTGCGGGCGTCGGCGTGGGGTTCGTCGCGAGTGTTGATTATGGGACGTTTCAGGGTGGTCTCGAGGCCGACCTCTTCTTCGAAGAAATCTGCCCGCTGAGTAAGTTGAAACGGCACCTCATCGGTGCGCTGGCCGGGCAACTCGGCCCCGACCTTGCCGGCACCGGTGTAGATCTGACGAGTGATGAAGTGGGGCGTGCAGTGCTGCACGATACGGCCGAAAGGTGTGGCCCGATCCACGAGGTAGTTCTCGTGGCACCCGTAGCTGTTGCCCTTACCGTCGGAGTTGTTCTTGTAGAGGACGATCTCCTCACCGGGCGGTAGAAAGGCGTTGACTGCCGTCATGGATTGTTGGGCTATGAGTTCGGCGGCGCGGTCGAAACGCACCACGCTCAGAGCATCGGCGCATTCGGGTGTGGATATCTCGGGATGGGCATGATCGACGTAGTAGCGGGCGCCATTGGTGAGCACGGCGTTGACCAGGTGGGTCTCGATCTCGGGCGCGAACGCGCCGACGGGCGCGAACCCACGGGCATCGATGCCCGGTGATTCGTTGGTGAAATCCCACGCGATCGTGTCGGATCGACTGTCGGTGCGGTAACCCGAAGCCGCCAGGTAGGCGTTAATCAGCATCGAGGAGGCGGTGATCGGGTTGGGCTCATCGGTGCCGCGATGAACTATCCCGTACTCGGTTTCGATCCCCAGGGTCTTCACGATTGCCATCGGGGGTGACCCTAGTGGTCTGATTACAGGATCTGGGAGAGGAACAGCTTGGTTCGATCCTCGGTGGGGTTGGTGAAGAAGTGCTCGGGCGTACCGACCTCGACGATCATGCCGTCTTCCATGAAGATGATGCGGTCGGCAACCTCTCGCGCGAATCCCATCTCATGGGTCACCACGATCATCGTCATGCCGGAGCGGGCCAGCTCCTTCATAACGTCGAGAACTTCCTTGATCATCTCAGGATCGAGAGCCGACGTGGGCTCGTCGAACAACATGATGCGGGGCTCCATGGCCAGTGCTCGCGCTATGGCCACCCTCTGCTGCTGACCGCCCGACAGCTGGCCGGGATACTTGTCGGCCTGCTCGGGAATCCCTACCCGGTCGAGCAAGGAGCGAGCCATCGACTCGGCCTCGCTGCGGGGCTTCTTGCGAACCCAGATCGGGGCCAGGGTGATGTTGTCGATGACGGTGAGGTGGGGGAACAGGTTGAACTGCTGGAACACCATGCCCACTTCGGAGCGGATCTTCTCGATGTTGCGTAGATCGTTGGTGAGTTCCACGCCGTCGACGACGATTCGGCCCTCCTGATGATGCTCGAGCTTGTTGATGCATCGGATCCAGGTGGACTTGCCCGACCCAGAGGGGCCGAGAACGACAACCACTTCCTGTTCCTTGATGGTGGCGCTGACCGAGTTGAGGGCCTGGAAGTCGCCGTACCACTTGCTGACCCCCTCGCACTCGATCATGTTGGCGGCACCGCTCAGATCGCGGACGGATGCACTGGCTGCATCGGACATTGGGTTACCTCTCCCCTACTCCAAGCTTGCGCTCAAGATTCTGACTGGCACGAGACATTGCGTACGCACCCATCCAATAGATGACCGAGGCGAAGAGCAATTGCTCGCGCACACTGCCGATGAAACTCGTCTGATTCGGAATCAGCGACCTGGCCACAAAGAGAAGATCGAACAGGCCGATGACGGCGAGTAGCGAGGTCTCTTTGTAGGTGCCGATGGTCTGGCCCACCAGGGGCGGGATCGACACCCGCAAGGCCTGGGGCAAGACGATGAACACGG
>CAXMSE010000044.1:0-28817 GCA_964196195.1 uncultured Gammaproteobacteria bacterium
AAATGCGCCTTCCGGGCGTGGTCCGAACGGCGGCGGCGCTCTTCATCGGGAAGCTCGTGGTGGGGGTCGACTTCATCAAGGAAGCTGGCGAGGAACGTCTCCCTGGCGGCGGATGTGCCGTCGATCAGGACGCCGTCTCTCATCACTCTGGGCTGGTGCAGCCCGTGTTTCTCGATGTCGTCCGCGAGGTCTGACAGCTCCTCGCCAACCAACATCGGGAAGGCTGCGGCGACCGGATGGGCCGCGCCGGAGAACTTAAGGGCCACTTCAGGCCGCCGGTTCGGTTATGCCGTACATCTCGACGAGCTTCGAGCGGATCACCCGCATGGTGCCGTCACCGCCGATCCTGATGACCGGAAGCTGTCCGGCTGCCGCCATCCGATATGCCGTCGCGGTGCTAACGCCGACGATCGTCGCCGCGTCTGGGACGCTGATCAGAGCCTTTGACATTTGGCTACCTCCGCAGATGTCGCTTGACGGTTGTTACTGTCGCACCTATGGTGTCTACTTACACGCGACATGAGAGGCGACACTTTTGAGTAACGGCAAGTGGCGAAAGGATCTGAGTTACGAAGAGCGGTTTCTCTACTCCGCCGACCCGCGAAGCGGGCTAGTCCTCGATCGTCGCTTCGGTCACAGGTCCCTGATGCGTTTAACGCTGGCTGACGATGCAAGGGCGCAACTCAGCGAACGCGCCAAAGTCATGCAACAGGACTCAGAGGCAATGGTCAGTGTCTCTGAGATAGCGGGTGTTGCGCTCGGCGGCCCTGATGAGTACGCATTGATCGAGCTGGGTGATGAGAGTTTCGTTCACATCCCCACAATCTTCTCAGCGACGATGATCGTTACCGGTAAGAGCAACGACGCAATCTCCTACACCCTGACGATTGAAATCGACGACGAGCACCAAGAGGCGCTCGTGACCGGCCTGACGATTGCACCTGTCGTCGGTCCACTTCTGATGTCAGAGATGATTCCATCGGCAAGCACGGTTGAGCGATGGAAAGAGTGGGCCATGATCGAAGTCTCGACCGCAGTCGTCGTCACTAGAGACAAAAAAAGCACGACGATCAGCCACCTCGATGACATCGCACACGTCATCGCGAAGATTTCCGAAATTAGCCAGCGCCGGCGGCGGAGCGATGCTCCGCCTGATGATCTGCTTCGACTTGTGTCAGATCTCCGAAGGAAGGGCATGCCGGTGTCAGAGATCCGCCTCAACAGCAAGGTGATCGCGTCGAACGGCGGGAAGGAACCCCACAGGGGCACCGTATACACCTGGCTGAATCGGGCACGAGAGGAGATGGGGTTATGAGTGGACGCTGGTCTGGCGCACCCGAGCCACCACCGCCCGCTGCGGCGAGCGCACCTCGGCGACAAAGTTGTCGCCGGGGCCGTTGGCGAACCACAACCGAGCCGCTGTGGCGTCCTCGTTCATCGTCATGCCTTCCAGACCAGCGAAACCCTGTCGGGGTCGAACCTGCCGCCACCGGGTCCGCCCCCACGGCCAACAGGCTCGATGTTCACGGACTCGATCACCTGAGCGATCAGCCGGTGCCGGGCGTCGAGATCGATGTCATCCCACCCGGCCAGTAGCTCAGCGGTGGCTGGCATCGATGCAGCGACCGTTACCTCGGCGAGCGCGGCGCTGGCGGCGTCGAGCTTCGCCTCAATGCGATCACGAACCCGGACCCATTCGTCACGCCCGATCTCGCCCTCGGCGAACATGTCCGCGGCATCGTTGAGCCGTGCCTCGAGGGTGGCGATCTCGTTTTGCGGTGCCGCCGGGTTGACGGTTGGCGCGGCTGCGGCGAGCGCCGGCGTGTCGAGCGCGGCGAGCACCGCCCCGGTGACGATTTCATCGACGGGCGCTGCCACGATCCCGACACCGCCACAAGCTCCACGATCGGCCTTGCACGAGTAGCGGGCGATCCGCTTGCCCTTTCGCTTGATCGTCGAACCGCTCATGCGGTGTCCGCATTTGCCGCACGTCACGATCCCGCTCAGAAGAAACGACCGCGAAGTGCGTCGAATGGAGCCTTTGCCTCGGGCGTGGAGCACGGCCCGAACCGCGACCGCGGTGTCGGCGTCGATGATCGGTTCCCATACGGCGTCGTAGCTCGCGCCCCGGTGCTGGCGCCTCCCGATCACCCGCTCAGATCGGAGAACCTGCGAGAGTGCTGTGATCGACCACGGCGTTCCTGTGACGGTCGAGATCCCATGCTCGGCCCAACCGGAGATGATCGAGCGGAGCGACTCACCGGTGAGCACTCGCTCGGCAGCATCTCGAATCGCGTCGGCTTCGTCGCTGCGATGGGTCACCTTGTCGGCCTCGAATCCGAACGGGCGACGACCGCCTCCCGACGGACGTCCGGCCTCGGCGAGTTCGAGATGCTTCCGAGCGATGCGATCGGACTTCTTCTCGCTCTCCATGCGGGCGACGTTACCGAGAAGCCGTGCCGTGAAGCGGCCCTCTGCGGTGGTGAGGTCCCAGTCCCCAGCGGCGACGGTGGCGACCTGAGAGCCTGACAAGTCGATGACGTCGACGAAGTCTTCCAGCTCGCGGGGCGATCGGTGGAGCCGATCCGGGGCGTATGCGACTACGGCGTCGTAGTGCCCGCGGCGGAGTCCGTCCATGAGTGCCGCTGTACGCGGATTGGTCGTTGTCGCTGTCGATGACGTCGGCGACCCGCCAGCCATGCTGCTCGCACAGAGCGATGCAGTCTTCGCGTTGGCGGGCGATGCCGAGCCCCTTCGTGCCGCCCTTGCTAACGCGGTCGTCGGATATCCGGCAGTAGATGGCGACTCGCTGCGGTTCATTCGTAGGTGTTCCCATAGGGATATACTTTAGCATACGTGGCAAACATCACATTGTCGGCCTCGGTGATCGTGCGCCTGATCACATGATGGATCACGAGACCAACGGGCAGATCGTCGAACCAGCGGCCAGACACGGGTCGTTGCATACCGAAGAGTCTGCCAGGCTCGATCTCACCCATCCGGATCGGGCACCAGATCGACCGCCAACGTCTCACCCTCGGCCGCTTCGACCCAACAGATCACGCTCCGATCACCGTCGGACCAGGCGGGAGCATCCGGCACATAGGCCGACAAGGCGACGGCGGGCGCACCCACCACGTCGGCGAGAGCCGCCGCTGCCGATGCTGCCGCCTCTGTACAACCGGGGGTGGCCTGCTCGATCAGAGCGTCAGCGCCGGGCCAGGGGCCTTCCGCGGTGACCGTCAGCCTCGCCACCACCTGAGCATCGTGGGGGTCCGCGCAAGGCAAACCTGCCACCACCCGAACCGATCCTGATGACGGCTCGTCGAAGCAGTCGCCCACCTCCAGGCGCGTGGTGCCGACAGACCCAGCCTCCACGATCGCGCCCTGCGAGTCTCGTACCGACTGATCGGTGAGCGCGTCAGCGCCGCATCCGGACAGGATGAACCCGGCCAAAAACACCATCACCACCGGTGAGCCATGCGTCACGAACACCGACGTTACCGACCGGTACCCTCACCCCATGCGTTCGTTCGATCTCATCATCATCGGGGCCGGTTCCGGCAACTCTGTCATCGGCCCCGAGCACGACTCCTGGGACATCGCCATCGTCGAGCGCGGTCTCTTCGGCGGCACCTGCCTCAACGTCGGCTGTATCCCTTCGAAGATGTTCGTCTACGCGGCAGAGGTGGCCGAACTCGCCGCCCGCGTGGGACCCGCGCTCGGGGTGCACACCCGCTCCGACGGGGCCGATTGGGACGCTATCCGTGATCGTGTCTTCGGACGGATCGATCCCATTGCCAACGGTGGCGAGGAATACCGCCAGAGCCTCGACAACATCACTGTCTTCAAGAACGACGCCATATTCGTCGGCCCCAAGCAACTCGATGTCGGTGGTGAGATCATCACCGCCGAACACATCGTGATCGCGGCCGGCGCAAGATCGTTCATCCCCGACATCCCCGGCCTGGCCGACGTCGGCTATCACACCTCCGACACCATCATGAGGGTGAAGGAGCGGCCCGAGCGCCTGCTCGTCATCGGCGGTGGCTACATCGCCACCGAACTGGGGCACGTGTTCAGTGCGTTCGGATCCCACGTCACTTTTGTGCTCCGCAGCGACCGCTTCCTGAGAGCGGAGGACGAGGCGATCAGCCATCGATTCACCGAGATCTACACGCGGGAATACGAGGTGAGGCTGCGATCGGAAATACACAGCGTGCGGCGCGACGGCGACGACATCGTCCTCGACATAACCACCCACGGCGAGCGCATGGAGCTACGCGGCGATGCCATCCTCGTGGCTACGGGTCGAATACCCAACGGCGACCAGCTCGACGTCGCCCAGACTGGCGTGGAGATCGGCGACGACGGCTACATCGTCACCGATTCCCAGCTTCGCACCAACGTCGATGGGATCTTCGCCTTGGGCGACATCACCAGTGCGGTGCAGTTGAAGCACTCCGCGAACCATGAGGCGAAGGTGGTCGCCCACAATCTGGTCGAGCCCCACAATCTGATGGAGGTCAACGACCAGTTCATCCCCCATGCCGTGTTCGGGCACCCCCAGGTGGCTGCGGTGGGTCTCACCGAGCGCGAATGCATCGCCCACGGCCGGCCCTACATCAGCCACGTTCAGGAGTATTGCTCAGCGGCCTACGGCTGGGCGATGGAAGACACCGACAGCTTCGTGAAACTAATCGCCGACCCCAACAGTCGACTCCTGATCGGTGCCCACATCATCGGCCCCCAGGCACCCACCCTGATCCAACAGCTGATTCAGGGGATGGTCTTCGGCCAGACCGTCGACCAGATGGCGCACGATCAGTACTACATCCATCCGGGTCTCCCCGAGGTGGTTGAGCAAGCCCTGCTGGAGCTCTGAACTCAGGTTCCGGCGAGCTCCTCGGCGGTTTCCTTCGCCCACACATAGTCGGCCTTGCCGTTGGGGCCCCGATGCACCGACTCAACCCGCAGGATCAGCTTCGGCGACTTGTAGGCCGCGATTTTTGTGCGGGTGTGGGCGATCAGCTCCGAGTCGGATACGTCGACACCGTCGACAACGCTCAACACTGCGGTGACGGACTGGCCCCACCTCTCATCCGGTAGTCCGACCACGTTGCAATCGATCACCGCGGGATGGGTCTTCACCGCCTCCTCGACCTCTTCGGGGTAGATCTTCTCGCCACCCGAGTTGATGCAGACCGACCCCCGTCCGAGCAGGGTGATAGTGCCGTCGAGCTCCACGGTGGCATAGTCGCCGGGGATCGAATAGCGGATGCCGTTGATCGTCGGGAAGGTCGCTTCGGTCTTCGTTGGATCCTTGTAGTAGCCGAGTGGAATCGTTCCCTGGTTGGCGAGCCGTCCGACCTCACTCGAGCCCGGCTCCACGAGGTGACCATCGTCGGCGATCACCACGGTGGTTGGGCTGAGCATGAACCGTCCGGTTTCGGCCGCCGACTCACCTCGCCGCGTCACCTGGGTGCCCTGACCCACGCTCTCGCTCGAACCCAGCGAATCGAGGAGGGTGAGGGCCTTGTAGTCGAGGAACCTCAGCTTCGATTCCTGCGACCACATCACCCCTGAGGAAGTGATCTGGAAGACGCTCGCGAGGTCGTGAGGGCTGCCGGCCGCGGCGGCACGGTCGAGCTCCGCCAGCATCGGCCGGGCAAAGGTCTCCCCCACGATGGTGATCATCGTGAGTCGGTGCCGGCCGACCTGGCTCCACAATTCCGCGGCATCGAAGGAGCGACTCTCGAGGGTGGCGACCGCTCCCCCGGTGCTCAGGACCTGAAGAGCGATAATGCCCGAAGTGCCGTGCATAAGAGGGGCGGCGGCGAGAACCCGAGTCGATCTGCGCCGATCGCGCAGTTCGACCGACGCGACGACCGCCTCTTGCACCGTCGTGGGCACGCCGCGACCGAGCAGAGCGTAGAAGGGCGCGGACGACGATTGGAGCTGCTCGTGGGGCCACATCACCGCCTTCGGGTTTCCCGTGGTTCCTCCGGTGTAAAGGAACCACAGATCCTCACCGGAGCGTTCTATTCGCGGCGCAGGCTCGAACGAGGCGAGGAGGTCCTCGTAGGCGACCGCGCCATCGAGCAGATCGCCCCCTCCCACCTGCACGCAGAGTTCGAGTTGGGGGCACCGGCCCCGTATCTCGTCGAGACGACCGGCCAGGGTGTGGTCGAAGAATACCGCCTTGGCATCGGCGTTGTGGAGGAGATACGCGAGCTCGTCGGCGAGGTATCGATAGTTGACATTGAACGGCACGCCGCGCTGCTTGAACGCTGCGAACTGGCCCTCGAGATACTCGAAGCCGTTGAAGAGGAAAAGGCCGACCTTGTCGTGGTGGCCCACACCGTGGGCGTCGAGAGCCGCCGCGATCCGTGCTGCTCGATCCTCGAACTCACTCCAGGTATGGGTGGCCGGCCCGTGGGCGGCGGCCAATTCGTCGGGCAGGGCATCGGCGTTCGCCTCCCAAATCGACGCATAACTCGGCACTGACAACCTCCCGGAAGACAAGGGAGCATACGCTTGAGGTATATGGGATCCGTACCCGGCTCACTCGGCCCTCGACAACGCAGCTCAGATCTGGAGCGACTCGCCACCGAAGAGTTCGATGTGCTCGTCGTGGGCGGCGGGGTCACCGGCGTGGGGTGTGCCCTCGACGCCGTCACCCGCGGCTTGTCGGTTGCGCTCGTCGAACAACGCGACCTCGCCTCCGGCACGTCGAGTCGGTCTTCGAAGCTGCTTCATGGAGGCCTGCGCTACCTGGAGCAGAAGGACTTCGCCCTCGTTCATGAGGCCTTGCACGAGCGAGGCCTGCTCATGAACGTGATCTGTCCTCACCTGGTGCGCCCCGTCTCCTTCCTGATCCCGCTCACCCATCGGATCTGGCAGAGGCTCTACTACGGCGCCGGCGTGCTCCTCTACGACATCCTCGCTCTGGGTCGGCGCAACTCGCTGCCACGTCATCGCCATCTCAGCCGCCGGCGTGCCCTCGAACTCATGCCCGGCCTCAAGCGCTCTTCCCTGATCGGCGGCATCGTCTACCACGATGCCCAGGTCGACGATGCCCGCCACACCCTCGCCGTGGCCCGCACCGCTTCACGCCATGGCGCGGCCATCGTCACCAGCGCCCGCCTCAACGACCTCATCATCGAAGACGGTGTGGTCTGTGGTGCACGGGTAGTAGATGTCGAAACCGGCGACGAGATCGCAGTTCGGGCCCGCAAGACCGTCAATGCCACCGGCGTCTGGATCGATGACATCCAAGATCTCGCCGGTCCGAGCGGGTTGAAGGTCAACGCCGCCAAGGGTGTCCACATCGTCGTGCCTCGCGACTGCATCGAAGGCGATAGCGGGGTCGTGTTGAAGACACCCACCAGTGTCCTCTTCATCATCCCGTGGAACCGCCATTGGCTCGTCGGCACCACCGACACCCAATACCAGCTCGACCGGGCCCATCCGGCAGCCTCGGGTGCCGACATCGACTACATCCTCGAACACGCCAACGAGGCGCTCCAGCGGCCCCTCACGCGAGACGACATCGTCGGTGTCTACGCAGGATTGCGCCCCCTCATCGCCGGCGATGGCGGCGCGACCGCCAGATTGAGCCGGGAGCACGCGGTGGCCGAGCCTGTGAAAGGGCTCATCTCGATCGCAGGCGGGAAATACACCACCTATAGGGTGATGGCCGCCGACACCATCGACATGGTTGCCGACGGACTCGACCGACCAGTGTCGTCGTCGATCACCGAGGAGATCGAACTCATCGGGGCGAGCCATTGGCACCAGTGGTCCACGGCCGGCCCTCGGATCGCGAGAGAACACGATCTACCCGTCGAGATCACGGAGCGTCTGCTCGGACGCCACGGATCTCGGGTCACCGACGTCCTCGCTCTCACCGATGAGAATCCCGCCCTTCGAGAAACCCTTCCGGGCGGCGACTATCTGGCCGCTGAGGTCGTTCATGCCGCGCGCCACGAGGGCGCCCTGCATCTCGAGGACGTCCTCGCCCGACGCATGAGAGTGTCGATCGAAAACGAGGAACGCGGCCTCCTCGTAGCAGAGCGAGTTGCTGAGCTCATGGGTGACGAACTGGGCTGGAGCGCGCAGCGTAAGGCCGACGAAGTTCACGCCTGGCAGAGCCGGATCGCGGCCGAACGAGCAGCCAACCAGGCCCCCGACGATGCTGCCGCCAATGAGGCGAGACGAGCCGCCGTCGATGCCCGCGGCCTGCTCGATGCCTGAAACATCGGCCGACGGAGCCAACTGAAGCCGTACAATCGCCATCGATGGCCAGCACCTTCGGAACCCTCTTTCGCGTTTCCACCTTCGGCGAGTCCCATGGGGGCGGTGTCGGCGTCGTCATCGACGGCTGCCCACCCCGGTTGGCGCTCGATCTCGCCGACCTGCAGCACGACCTCGACCGTCGTCGGCCCGGCCAGAGCAGGCTTGTCACCCAGCGTAACGAAGCCGACCAGGCGGAGATTCTCTCGGGAGTGTTCGGCGGCTTCACCACCGGCACGCCCATCGCCGTGCTCGTGCGTAACAACGACCACAACAGTGGTGCCTACGAGCATCTCCGCGATGCCTACCGTCCCTCCCACGCCGACTTCACCTACGACGCGAAGTATGGTTTTCGCGATTGGGCGGGTGGGGGGCGAGCATCAGCTCGTGAGACCATCGGACGGGTCGCAGCCGCAGCCATCGCGCGGCGTCTCCTCCATGAGGTCGCCGCTGTGGAGGTTCTCGCCTGGGTGAGCAGTGTCCACGAAATCGATGCCAACGTGGATCCTGCCGAAGTTTCACTCGACGCAGTGGAGGCCCACGCGACCCGCTGCCCCGACCCCGAGGCCGCGGCCCAGATGACCGAGGCGATCGAGCAGGCCCGCCACGATGGTGACTCCCTCGGTGGAGTGGTGGAGTGCATCGCCCGTGGGGTACCGACAGGACTCGGCGAACCGGTCTTCGACAAGCTCGACGCCGACCTCGCCGGTGCGCTCATGTCGCTCCCGGCTGCCAAGGGGGTCGAGATCGGCAGTGGCTTCTCGGGCACCCGATTGACAGGTCTGACCCACAACGATCCGTTCGTCGTCAGGCCTGATGGGTCGATTCACACTGCAACCAACCACAGCGGCGGCATCCAAGGTGGGATCTCGAATGGTGAGGATGTGCGCGTTCGCGTGGCGTTCAAGCCCACCAGCACCATCGCCAGCGAGCAGACCACGGTCACCCGCGATGGGGTGCCCACCACGCTCGCCGCAAAAGGCCGCCACGACCCTTGCGTCCTACCCCGCGCCGTGCCGGTGGTGGAGTCGATGGTGCTGCTCACACTCGCCGATCACTGGCTACGTCAGAGGGCGCTCGACGTGCTCCCGCCGCTCCCCGAAAGGCCCTGACGATCAGGCTGCGAGCTGAAGCGTTTCCTCGTATCCGAGGCGAGCCGCCAGAGCGGTGGCTTCGAGCTCGAGCTCGGCCGCACGACGCCGGTAGGCGGTAGCCAGAGGACCGGAAACCTCGACGGCGCCGCGCCTCAGCTCGGCGGCCTTGGAGCGACGGATGGTCACTTCGACGGGAAGAACAATGGTGCCGGACATGGGACATCTCCTGGGGGTTCGGAGCACTCTCACATGTACAACGTCGGACCCCGCCCCGGTGTTCCCGGCTACAACAGAAAATGCGTCAGGTGTGGAACGGCGGCTTGGTGACGATGGCGGCGACTTCGGTGCCCCTCATGTCGATGGTGACCGAATCGCCGTTCTCGACATCGGGGCGGAGGAACGCGAGCGCCACCCCTTGTCCGAGGATTGGAGAGAAGTTGCCGCTCGAAACTTCACCGATGACTTCCCCGCCGAGAAGAACCGTTTGCCCCTCTCGGGGCGGACGCCGCCCATCGACCACGAGGCCACGGAGAAGCCGTTCGGGGACGCGGGCCTGCTCGGCCAACAGTGCCTCGCGCCCGCGGAAGTCCGACTTGTCGAATCTCACCACCCAGCCCAGCCCGGCGTGTAGCGAGGTGATCCCCGGGCCGAGCTCGTGGCCGTGCAGAGGTAGCCCCGCCTCGAGGCGAAGGGTGTCGCGAGCGCCGAGACCCGCGGGCGAGATACCCGCGGAGGTGATGAGATTCCAGATCTTCTCGGCTTCGTCGACGGGTACCGCTACCTCCACCCCGTCCTCACCGGTGTAGCCGGTGCCGGCCACCACCACGGGAACATCGGCGATCTTCAGCTCCGCCACTCGGAAGCGTCCCACTGCCGCAGCCTCGGGCGCTACCTCGGCGAGCCTGGAACGGGCCTGGGGCCCCTGGACCGCGAGCACAGCGCGTGTGGAGGTGACGTCGTGGACCTCGGGAGCCGAAGCGCTATCGCTGAGGGCCTTGCCCACCCGTGAGGTATTGGATGCATTGGGCATCACGTCGAAACGATCGGCGTCTATCCACCAGATGATGATGTCGTCGAGCACCGACGCATCGTCGGGGTCGAGGAGATGGGTGTACTGGGCACGCCCCGGCTCGATGCGATTGAGGTCGTTGGTGAACGCCCATTGGAGGGCGTCGAAGGCTGCCGGCCCGGTGACTCGCATGGTGCCCAGGTGTGACACGTCGAAAACCACGGCCGACGATCGGCACGCCGCGTGTTCGGCGAGGGTGCCCTCGGAGTAGTTGAGCGGCATGTCCCAACCCCCGAACGGCACCATCTTGGCACCGAGCTTCACATGGATGTCGTGAAGGGGTGAACGGCGGATCTCAGGCAGCGGCGAGTCGGTATTTTTCATCAAGGCGCATTATGTCGCGTCGGTAGAGCAACTTCACCCGAACATCGGGGCGAAGCTCGGCGAGTTTGCGGATCTTGCGGTGTTTGCGCGTCACCAGGGGCTGGCGCATGGTGGTGACTTCGACATAGGTGTCGAAGTCGGTGAGATAGAAATCGGGGGTGAACGCCGACGCGATGTTGCCGTCGGGGTCTTCTTCCAACACGAAAGTGGTGGGCTCGTACTCCCACTGCACGCCGTAGCTGTCGAGCAGCAGGGCCAACTCTCGTTCTGAAGGATGAGCGAACTCGGCCATCCGGTTCAGCGCTCGCCCGCCGCCGCCTGAGTGGGTGCGGTTCGGATGACGTCGGCCGCGATCTCGGGGTAGAGCGACACGATGCGGGTGTCGACCTCTTCCTTGACCCCAGCGAGAGGCAGGACGTTGAGCACGCCCTGGCCGTTCTGGAGAAGATCGATCAGTTCCTCACCTGTGTTGACGAGCACGGAGTTGGAGCCGTCGATCACCAGGTTGGCGGAAGCGACATCCTCACCCAATTGGTTGCGCATGTACGCGAAGACCTTGCGAACCTGCTCGAGTCGGATACCCGAATCGAGAAGGCTCTTGATGACCTTGAGTTCGAGCAGGTCGCGATAGCTGTACTGGCGGCGACTGCCGCTGCCGGTGGCCTCGGCCAGCGAGGGGCGAACGAGATCGGTGCGAGCCCAGTAGTCGAGCTGTCGATAGGTGATGTCGACGATCTCGGCCGTACGTTTGCCGCTGAATCCGTGCTCGTTCATTGGCTGTCTCCCTCAGCAGCTGACATCGACGAAATTACGCCGGTGTGATGTGAAGTGAACTCTACGAGACTCGCCGCGCGAGGTCAACGACCCGCGCGCAAATGCGCGCGGAGCGCGCGAATCCCCACACTGTCGGCAGGTTCAACTGCTCAGTCCTCGAAGTCTTCGGGCGAGATCGTGTCGAGGAACTCCTTGAACTCCTCGACCACCTCTTCGGGGCGATCGCCGTTGGTGGGCTCGTCGCCTTCGCTGAACCCCGCCTCTTCGAGAACAGAGTCGGCGGCAAAGATCGCGGTGCCAGTGCGGACCGCCAAGGCAATGGCATCAGACGGGCGGCTCGACACCACGTGGCGTTGGCCATCGCTCAGTAGGTGCAGCTCAGCGAAGAAGGTCTTGTCGTGGAGATCAGTGAGCACGACCCTCTCCAGCGCGACCGAGAGATCCTCAAGCACGTCGCGCAACAGGTCGTGGGTCATCGGCCGCGGCGTGGCGACACCATCAAGAGCGAGCGCGATGGCGGTGGCCTCGGGTGCCCCTATGAAGATCGGAACCGTGCGCTCGGCACCAGACCTCTCACGAAGCAAGACCATTGGCGCGTTCGCGGGCATCTCCACTCTGACACCGAGAAGCTCCATCTCATGCATGGCTCCACCCTACGCCCCGTAGAGCTCCTGCACGTAGGCGTCTGGGTCTTGCTCCAACACGGCGGTGTCGGCGGTGGCCAGAACCCGCACATTGCGATAGCGGCCCTTGTGGTCGAGTCCGTAACCGATCACGAACTCGTCGGGGATCTGGATTCCGACATGGGCCAAATCAACAGGCACCACCCGCCGAGCCGGGCGGTCGACGAAGGTGCAGATCGACAGCGACTTCGGAGCGCGTCGGCTGAGTTCGCCGAGCAGGAATGCCGACGTCAGACCCGTATCGACGATGTCCTCGACCACGAGCACATCGCGATCGCGGAGATCGGTGGTGATGTCCATGAGGAACCGGACCCGGCCGGTGCCCGGCGTGTAGGGGGTGATCGCCACGAAGTCGACCACCGACCTGATGGTCATGGCGCGAACGAGATCGGCCAGGAAGGGAACGCTTCCCCGCAGCACGGCGACGAGCACGACGCCGTCGTCGTAGCGCTCGGAGATCTCGCCGGCCACGCGGTCGACGACTGCATCTATCTCGTCTGTGTCGAGGAGCACCTCGAGACCCTCGCTAGCCATCGGACTGCTACTCCGGCGACGTGCCGAAGCTACGGCGTAGGATTGACCGGTGGATTGTCTCGCCGAGCCGGACCAGCTCGTTGAGCTCGGCCCGCGCGTTCACCTCGGCCTCGCCGCCCCTCTTCATGAACGGCCCAACGAGTTGCTGAAGCGCTCCCGCCTCTCGGTCGGCGGCCACCTTGAACATGCGTAGGTGACGGGGCTGGAGGCCGCGGCTCTGGAATTCTACGGCGGCCTTGGAGACCACCAGGGCCTCATGATCGAACACCGCACCGGTGTCGGTGGGCATCGAAGCGATCAGGCCGAGCTTCTCGAGCTCGCCCAACAACGCCAGCTCGCAGCCGACCGCGGCGGCGAGCTCACCGGCACTCATGCTCACCGACCCAGAAGGGGTGGAGAGCGGGTCGCCGTCGGCGACCGGGACCGGCTTCGCGGAGTTGCGCTCTACAGCCATCGCCACTGCCTCCTTGTCGGTTTCATCAGGCACCACGCCTGGTTCACGGAGGTCGACGGTGGCATCGTCGTCGATCACGAGGGGCGCCGCGGGCCCGTCGTCGCGCCGGGCGAAAAGGGTGGGTTCGGGGAGCGGGCCCAGATCCCGCGCAGGGGGGTCTGATGCCGGGTCGAATCCCGCGGCGGCGAGCCGGCGCTTGATCACCTTCAGGGGAAGGAAGTTGTCGCGCTGTTGAGCGAGGATCCATCTCAGCCGTTCGATGTCGGCGTCGTAGAACTTCCGATAACCCGAAGGAGTGCGTTCTGGCTCGATCAGGCCCTGGCTCTCGAGGAACCGAATCTTCGAGATCGTGACGTCGGCGTACTCCCCCTTCAAGAGGGAGAGGACTTCACCGATCGAGTGATGAGCTGGGTCTGCCACAGGGGTGCCTTTCGATCAGCTGCCTGTGCCGTGGACAAAAACCAGCTTGTACTTGCCAACCTGGAGCTCGTCGCCGTCGACGATTTCATTGTCGTCGGTGCGCTCACGGTTGAGATAGGTGCCGTTGAGCGAACCAGCGTCGCAGACCCAGTAGCGGGCACCATCGCGACGTACTTCGACATGCCTGCGCGAGACCGTGATGTCGTCGAGGAAGATGTCGCTCTTGGGGTGCCGACCGATGGTGACGAGGTCGGCGTCGAGGGCATAGCGGGCTCCGGTCTTGGGGCCCTGCAGCACCACGAACAGGCCCTCGTGGGCACCAAAGGCAGAGCGGTCGATGGCATCGATTCCCGAAGATGCGTCCGTCGCCAGCGCCGGATTCTCGCTGGTGACGTCGCCCGTCGACAGCTCATCTCCACACGAAGAGCAGAAGTTCGCTGCGGAGACGTTGCGATGGCCGCACGCTTCGCACACGAGATCACTCACGTGGCTTAACCATCGATCAGAGTCTGATACCCGTCTGCGTCGAGCAAGGCATCGATCTCAGTAGGGTCGGACATCGCGATCGTGCAGATCCATCCGTCGCCGTATGGATCGGTGTTGAGCCTCTCTGGTTGATCGGTGAGTTCGTCATTGACCGCGGTGATCTCCCCGGAGACGGGAGCGAGCAGATCCGAAACCGACTTGGTGGACTCGACCTCCCCGAAAGAGGAGCCTGATGCGACGGTCAGACCGGTGGCGGGCAGGTCGATGTAGACCACATCACCGAGCGCATCCTGGGCGTAGTCGGTGATCCCGATCTTGGCCACCTCGCCGTCGATCTGCACCCATTCGTGATCGGTGGAGTAGCGGAGTCCTTCAGGCACGTTCATTCTGGAAACCTAACCCATCTTTCGGGGCGTAGTGCACTGAGGCCTGCTTCAGGCCCGCACGAGTTGTTCGATTCGTCGGACGTACTCGTCCGCGAGGTGGCAGGCACGTTCGTCGCTGTCGGCTTCAGCCACCACGCGGGTGACGGGATCCTCCGGATCGGGAAGCACGAGAACCCAGCCATCGTCGTAGTGGATACGCACACCATCCACCAGATCCAGGCGCCGATCCTTCGATTGCTCGACCAGAACCCGCATCACCGATCCCTTCCGTTCCCATGGCGTAACCACCTCGCGGCTCACCATGTGGACAGTCGGAATCGCGTCGATGATGTCCGAAAGAGGCTCGTCGGTTACCGCGAGCATGTCGAGCATGGTGACGAAGGTGGCGATCGCATCGAAAGCCGGCATGAAGCCGGGAACAACGAAGCGACCTTCGGTGTCGGCCGCGAAACACACGAGGGGATCGGCGGCCCCGGCCATCACCGCGGACGCTGAGGTTGCGGTGAGCGTGATCGATCCGTGGCGGGCCTCTACCAGCTCGGCGGCCCTTGCCGTGGCCGAGACCGGGACAGCGACGCGAGACCCTTCGAGACTCGGGCCCCGAAGCGCTATCAGGCCCAACAACAGCTGGGAGTCGTCGAGCAGGCGGCCGCGGTCGTCGATGACGCTGAGTTGTTGACCACCGGGGCTGAACATCACACCGAACCGCGAACCCGAAGATCTCACGAGACCCGCCACCCTCTCGGCGTGGATCTCACGTTCAAAGGCCGCGGAGCCCGACGTCGACGCGTACGGATTGATGGCCAGAACGTCGGCGCCCAACTTGGCCAGCAGGTTGGGCATCATGAACGAGACCGCCCCGAACCCGTAGTCGGCCACCACCTTCATGTGAGCGGCCCTGATGGTTGGCAGATCCACCATCGACTCGATGGCGGTGGCGTAGTGCTCCAAGGCCCTGGGCGCGTAATCGATGTCGCCGATCTCCGCGGGGATCACACGGCGGTAGTCCTCACGATTGAAGACGCGCTCGATCTTGCGGTGCTCGTTCTCGGACATGTCGGCGCCGTCCGCCCCGATGAACTGGATGACCACGATGTTGGGATCTTCCCGATCCACCCTCAAGGTCACGGCGCCGGAAAGGGCCGGACGACGAGTGACGAAGCGGGTCACGGGGATCGGCACCACCTCGAGGTCCTGGACCGACACCCCCGACGCGTTGAGGCCGGCGTGAACGGCGCGCTTCAGCATTCGTGCCGACCGTGAGGAGTCACGAGCGGTGATGACAGTTGCGCCCTGGGGAAGTGTTGATCCGTAGGCCATCGCCAGGCGGGTGACCAACTCGGGGGTGATGTCGACGTTGGCCAGGCCGGACACGCCGAACTTGCCGAAGAAGCTGCGAGCGCCCTTCGACTCCCAGACGATCGACGAATTGATGGCGGCACCGGCTTCGATCGTCTTGAAGGGGTAGATCTTCACGTCGGCACCAACCGTGGCACCGTCGCCGATGAAGCACTCGTCGCCGATAACAGCGCCTTCCGCCACCGAGACCCCTTTGCGCAGGTCGCAGGCGCGACCAACGACCGCACCCCTGATCGACACGCTCTCGCCCAGGTAGGCGTTGTCGGCGATCACCACCCTCTCGAGATCGGCCTCGGCGCGCACCCTCACATTGTCGCCGAGCACCGAGTAGGGGCCTATGCGGACTCCTGCCTCGATCCGACAATTGTCGCCGATGACCCCAGGCCCGATCAACTCCGCATCAGGGTGAACGATGACGTTGTCGCCGATGAAAAGGGCCTCGCTCTGTTCGAATCCGTCGATCCCGACGATCACCCGGCGATCGAGGATGTCGGCATGGGCCCTGACATAGCTCTCGAGGTTGCCCACGTCTTCCCAATAGCCCTCCCCCACCGCTCCGTAGAGGGGCTTACCTTCGGCTAGCAGTGCGGGGAAAACCTCACTCGAGAAATCGACGGCGCAATCGGGGGCGATGTAGTCGAAGATCTCGGGTTCGAGGACGAAGACGCCTGTGTTGATGGTGTCGGAGAACACCTGCCCCCAACCGGGCTTTTCGAGAAAGCGTTCGATGCTGCCATCGTCGCGGGTGATCACGATCCCGAACTCGAGAGGATTGTCGACCCGGATCAGTCCGATTGTGGCCAGCGCCTTCTTCCGCTCGTGGAACTCGACGATCTTGGTGAGGTCGAGGTCGGTGAGAACGTCGCCGGAGATCACCAGGAACGGCTCGGTGAGCTCATCCATCGCATTGCGGACCGATCCGGCAGTACCGAGCGGGGTGTCCTCCGTGGCGTAGACCATCTTTACGCCGTACTCGGAACCGTCGCCGAACCAGTTGCGAATGTGGTTGGCCATGAAAGCGACCGTCACCACGATCTCGTCGAAGCCGTGGCGCTTGAGGAGGTCGAGGATGTGCTCCATCATCGGCCGATTCGCCAGAGGCATCATCGGCTTGGGCACATTGGACGTGAGGGGACGGAGACGGGTTCCCTCACCACCGGCCATGATTACCGCCTTCACGAGCCCGAACCTACTACTCCTTGTCGAGTCGGCCTTCGCGGAGCGCCACCCGAGCCAATGGGATGTATTGCAGCGCCGACAGATAACTGTAGATAAGTGAGGGAACGGCGAGTATCCAGCCGCTCCACCAGAACCAGTCGGCGGTGCTGTGATCGCTCGCACCCCCGAGCAGGAATGGGAACGCGAAATAGAGCCCGAAGGTGGCGACTTTGCCCCACCAGGTGACGTCGATCCGTCGTGCTCCCATCGCGCCGAGCACGAGACCGGCAATGGCCACCAAGCCCTCGCGTGCGAGGGTGAGCACCACCAGCCACCAGGGGACCGCTCCGTCGATACCCACCGCGAAGACACCCACGATCAAGACCGCACGATCGGTCACGGGGTCGATCAGCTTGCCGAGCTCGCTGACTACGTCGAAGCGCCTGGCCCACCAGCCATCGACCCAGTCGGTGGCCCCCAACGCGCCCCACAGCCAGGCCGCGGCCCACCGATTGTCGTCGGAGAACAGGAGCCAAAGGAACCAGGGGATGCAGGCGAGGCGCGCCAGCGAGATCACGTTGGGGACGGTGAAGATCCGATCCTCGAAGATGCCCACTTGACGCTGGCGCGGTTCGTTGGAGTCGTCGTCATCCATCGCCCGCAGCCTACGATCGAATCGTGACTTCGATCTTCACCCGCATCATCGACGGCGAAATCCCAGGCCGGTTCGTCTGGAACGACGACACTTGTGTGGCCTTCATGGACGTGCGGCCGCTCGCCCGTGGCCATGTGCTCGTGGTGCCACGGGCCGAGATCGACCAGTGGACTGAACTCCCGGCCGATGCTGTGTCGCACCTCATGAGTGTTGCGCACACGATCGGCAAGGCCCAGAAGGCCACGTTCTCTCCTGCGAGAGTTGGCCTGATGATCGCGGGTTTCGAGGTTCCCCACGTGCACGTACACGTCGTGCCGCTCCAGTCGATGGCCAACCTCGATTTCACCCAGGCCGATTCCAATCCCGATCAAGCCGACCTCGATGCTGCCCATGCCGCCCTGCGAGCGGCGCTCGGCACCTGACGTCAGTCGTCGCTCACCACGGGTGCTTCCTCGGTCAACTCCGGGCCGTTGTTGCGAACATTGTTGACGTCGGTCGACACCGGGTGAAGCGTGATCAGCTGGGAAGGGGCCGGCACCAGTAGCTGCCCGAGCGATTCTGTGTCGTGGTTGTCTCGGTCGAGCCAGGTGTCCCAGACATCGGGGGGAAGCATCACCGGCATGCGGTCGTGGACTTCGGCGACCTTGTCGTTGGGTTCACCGGTGATGATCGTGCACGAGAAGAGCTCCATCGGGTCGCCTTCGTCGTCGACATGATTGGGGTCCTTCCACACTTCCCACAGGCCGGCAAAGGCCAGCGGTTCACCGTCGACCCGACTCAGGTAGATGGGCTGTTTCTTCTTCTGCCCCTCCACCTTCTTCCACTCATAGAAGCCGTCGGCGGGAATGATGCAGCGCCGCTTCGCGAACGGCCGCTTGTAGGAGTTCTTCTCCGCCAGGGTCTCTCCCCTGGCGTTGATCATGCGGCTACCTATCTTCGGGTCCTTGGCCCAGAAAGGCACGAGGCCCCAATGGAACGAGTCGAGCCGACGCACACCGCCGTGTTCATACACCGTGTAGACCGCCTGGGTGGGCGCCACGTTGTGGTTCTCGGCGAGCAGACGCTCCTCGGCAGGGACCTCGGCTCCGAAGTACTTCGCGAGCTGATCGGGAGGAGTCGCCGAAACGAAGCGTCCGCACATCAGGCGCGGTCGGGGAACTCGCCAGTGAGGGTGCAGGTGCCGACTCGGTCGGCGCCGAGGTCGAAGGTGATCTCCTCACCGATCTGACCACCGAATCGGGGAATGACGACGTCGGAATCAACATCGACCTCGATGGTGGCCCGGATCGTGAGCAGTTCGTACTGTTCGCCACCGTCGGCGACGAGTTGGAGCCGGACAGCATCAGCGAATCCCGTGCCTCCCTCGGGAAGGTTGACAGCCCCGTCGGGAAACAAGAGATCGAGGAGCACAGCGTCGGTGCCCAGACAACCGACAGCGGGTGTGCGTCCGACCGGATCGGTGCACGGGCCGTGGGTGACGGTGTCGAGTGGCCTCAGGTCGGAGGTGACGACACTTACGCGAAGGCATGCGGTGTCGACGAATCCCGCTGGCCCAACCACCATGATGTGCCCCGAACCGGCGTACTGGAACAAGGACGCGCGGAGGGCTCCAGGCGGGAAGGGAAAGCTGGCGAACGGGGCAACGGTGATCCGGTCCTCGGGTGGTGCGTCGCCGGTGAGCAGGGCGACAGTTTCGGTGAGAGCAACGGTGACCGCTGGTTCGGCGCTGGGAAGCCCACCGGTGACGGCGGCGACCCCGGGCGGCTCGTCGGTGTCGGCGAACTGGAGCGCTCCCGTGCTGCGAGTCTCATCGTCGGCGAGAACCTTCCAGCCCACCCCGAGGCCACCCGCCACCACGGCCAGTACGACCGCAGCCAGCGCGAGGTTGATGATGCGCTGCTTGCGGCCCTCGACCATCGCTTCCTCGACCTGGCGCTCGTCGAGTCGTTCGGCGAGCGTGAGAGGACCAAATGCCTCCGAGCTTGCACCGCCCGCGATCAGATCGCGCCACACCTCGACCCGAGGCTGGGGCATGCGAGCGAGGAAGGTCTCGAAGGCATCGGCCGCCTCTGCGGAGTAGAGGATCATCAAGCCATTGGTGCGCACGAACTCGATGGGATCGTCGTGATGGGTGACTTGACGGCCCCCCTTGAGCACCGCGAAGAAGCGGTGGGCCTCGGCGTCGGCCTCCTCGTAGGAGTATTCGGGCCCGGGCTCGGCCCGGGGAATGTCGAGTGCTCCTTCTCCGGCGCGTAGGAATCCCGAGGTGACGATGAAGCTGTCGGGGCGAATATCGTCGCCGGTCGGAGGAGGCAGCTCGTCGGGAAGTTCGGGGGTTTCAGAGCTTTCGTCGATTACGAGAGGGTACGCCGCATCCGGCCCGGGTGGGTGGCGCGCTTACCCTCCGATGGCAGACTCCGGGCGTGTCCTCCCTCCGCCTCGTTCTCGCTTCGGGCTCCCCTCGCCGCGAGGAGATACTGGCCCGCCTCGCCATCCATCCCCTGATCGAACCAGCCGACATCGACGAGACCCCCCGTCCCGACGAGGCGGCTCCGGTGTATGTCGAGCGTCTCGCGGTGGAGAAGGCCTCCACTGCCGTGCGAGCCGGGGTGGTCGTGTTGGCCGCCGACACCGCAGTGGTACTCGACGGCGCCATATTGGGAAAGCCCGACGATCCCGCCCACGCGGCGGAAATGCTGCGGTCGCTCTCGGGCCGGAAGCACGACGTTGTATCCGGGGTGGCAGTCGCCGTCGGTGAAGGTCGGCTTGCATCTGCTGTGGAGTGGACCGAGGTCTCGGTCGGTTCGATCAGCGAGGCACGGGTCGGCTGGTATGCCAACAGCGGCGAACCCGACGACAAGGCCGGCGCCTATGCCATTCAGGGAGCGGCGGGTATCTTCGCCGACCGGATCAAGGGCAGCGCGTCGAACGTCACCGGCCTCCCGCTGCCACTCGTCGACCGACTCTTCACCGAGGTCGGGTTGGACCTTCTCGACTTTCGCTCGTAGCCCTAGCCTTGTGGTGTGACCACCACCAGTCGGGCCGACCCAACTAGCTCTCCCGAACCGCCGGCCCGCCCCGGTGAGTTCGCGGCCGTTGCGATCGGCGATCTCGAAGTGTGGCCCCCGGTGGTTCTCGCTCCGATGGCCGGCGTGACCAACGCTCCGTTCCGCACCCTTTGCCGGCGCTTCGGAGCGGGGCTCTACGTCAACCAGATGATTACCGCCAGGGCCCTGGTGGAGGGCCACCGAAAGAGTCTGGAATTGGCGGCATTCGCACCCGACGAAACACCGCGCAGCATCCAGCTCTACGGCACCGACCCCTACTCCATAGGGGAGGCCACCCGCCTGCTCGTGGCGGAGCAGGCCGTCGACCACATCGACATGAATTTCGGGTGTCCGATGAAGAAGGTCACCCGCCACGGCGGTGGCGCGGCCCTGCCGTGGAAACGCGAGCATTACCGCTCCATCGTTCGTGCCGCGGTGCACGCGGCCGGCAAAGTGCCGGTCACGGTGAAGTTTCGAGTCGGCATCAGCGACGACGCCATCACCTTCCTCGATGCAGGGCGTATCGCGGAGGACGAAGGATGTCGGGCGGTGGCTCTCCACGCCCGCACGGCCAAACAGCTCTACAGCGGTGCCGCCGACTGGCACCGAATCACCGAGCTCAAGCAGGCGGTCACCTCAATCCCGGTACTGGGCAACGGCGACATCTGGGAGGCCGGCGACGCACTTCGGATGATGCGCTCCACAGGCGCCGACGGGGTTGTCGTCGGTCGAGGTTGTCTCGGTCGGCCCTGGATCTTTCGCGATCTCGCCGCCGCGTTCGAGGGCAGACCAGTCCCGACGCCACCCGATCTCGGTGAGGTGCTCGACGGGATGATCGAGCACGCTGAGATGTTGTGCGACTGGATGGGCGAGCAGCGCGGCGTCCGCGACTTCCGCAAGCACACCGGCTGGTATCTGAAGGGCTTTCCCGCCGGCGGCGAGACCCGACGCCACCTGAATCGTGTCGGCTCACTCGAGGAGATGCGCGAGCTGGTCGCGGGACTCGACCGGCACACACCGTTCCCTGAAGGAGGTATGCGGATGGTGCGCGGTCATCACGGGTCAGCGAAGCAGGTTCAGCTTCCCGAGGGTTGGCTCGACGCACGTGACGACGCCGTGGAACTGCCCCGGGGCGCTGAAGACTTGGTGTCGGGCGGCTGACGCTTCGCGGCCACCGGCACAATCACGGGGCCATCACCGTCGTCGAGCACGCGCACGTTGGCCCCGAAGTGGTGACGTATGAGGTCCTCGGTGAGCACCTGAGCGGGCGGGCCGGACTCGGCGATGATCCCCTGTGACAACACTGCTATCCGGTCGCCGTAGCGGGCCGCGAGGGTGAGATCATGAAGGGTCGCCACCACGGTGAGGCCGCTCTCGCGGCGTAGCTCTTCGACGAGGTCGAGCACGTCTTGTTGGTGGCCGAGGTCGAGGGCCGTGGTGGGCTCGTCCAACAATAAGATGCTCGACTCCTGCACGAGCGCCCGCCCCAGCACGACACGTTGGCGTTCGCCGCCCGACAGTGACCGCACCGCTCGCCTCTTGAACCCGGCGAGATCGAGACGGTCGAGCACCCGCCGTACCACTTCCCTGTCGTGTCGACTGTCGCCGGAGAAGACACCGCGGTGGGGCGTGCGCCCGAGCAGCAGATAGTCGATGACGGTCATGCCGGGTGGAATCAGGGGCACCTGGGGCACATAGGCGATGGCTCGCGCCCGCCGCATCGGGTCGTGCGACGATGCGTCGACCCCGTCGATTTCGATTTTTCCCGTGAACGCCACACCACCGAGAATCGCCCTCAGGAGGGTGGTCTTGCCTGCGCCGTTGGGGCCGATCACATTGAGCCAGTCGCCTGAGGCGATGTCGATCGACAGCCCGTCGAGGACCACATGGTCGCCGAGCGTCACCCCCACGTCGCGGGCCGTGATGGTGGCGGTCACCACACCTCCCGGCGGCTCGAGCGAAGAACGAGCACAAAGAAGGGTGCTCCGAGGAACGCGGTGACGACACCGATCGGCAGTTCGGCCGGTTCCATCACCGTTCGGGCTGCGAGGTCGGCGAGCACCATGAAGGCTCCCCCGAGCAGGATGCAGAGCGGCAGCAGGACCCGGTGACTCGTTCCGAAGGCGAGCCGCACGGTGTGGGGAACGATGATGCCCACAAACCCGATCAAGCCCGCCACCGCAACCGCAGCGGCCGCTCCGAGCGAGCTCACCACGACCACCGTGGCTCGAATCCGGCGAGGATTGAGACCCAAGGCCGCAGCCTCTTCGTCGCCGACGGCGAGCACGTCCAGCGCTCGCCCGTAGAGCAACACCACCACACAGGTCACCACGAAGTACGGGAGCATCAAGGCCACCTCGGACCAGCCCGAGGTGGCGATTCGACCGAGGATCCACGAGTAGACCTCCCGGATCACGTCGGTGTTCGACTGGAGCACGTAGGTCTGGGCAGCGGTCAGGAAACTGGCCACAGCCACACCGGCCAGCACGAGCGACACCGTGGTGCGGCCGCCGAGGTGGCCGGCCGCGTACGAGATCACCACCGCCACGAGTGCTCCCGCGAATGCGACGAGGGGAATCGGGTCGAGCATGCCAGCGCCGTCGCCCAGGTCGCTGGTGATTGCGATGGTCGCCCCTAGACCCGCTCCCGCCGCTATCCCGAGCAGGTAGGGGTCGGCCAGGGGGTTGCGAAAGGCGCCTTGGTAGGCGGCGCCGGTTACCGAAAGGGTCGCCCCCACCAGCAGGCCGAGCACAACTCGAGGCAGGCGGATCTCGTTGACGATCGCCGCGTGGGTGGTGCTGAGCCCCGAGTCGATGTGAACACCGGGGAGCCGGTCGATCAGTTCGGCCAGCACGCGCAAGGGTGCAATGTCGACCGGACCGATGGTGAGGCTCGCCACCATCGCTCCGACAACCACGAGGATCGCTCCGACGAGAGCGCGTGCGGTGAGGCGAGACCCCTGCAGGTCTTCGTTCTCAGCCACGACGTACTCATCGGCGTCGGTCATCGTGGCCCGCCGCATCAGGCCGCGGCCGCCATCGCATCGGCGATCGCCGCGGCGAATTCCACGATCCGTGGTCCCCACCTCGAGGCGACGTCGTCGCTCAGCTCGATCACATTGCCGTTCTGCACGGCCGACAGCTGGTCCCAACCCGGCCTTTCGGCGACGGTCTCGGCGTCCTGGCTGCAGCAGATGGTGTCGGCGAGGAACACGAGATCAGGATCGGCGTCGACGAGGAACTCATCGCTGAGCTGGGGAAATCCGAACGCGGCTCCGTCATCGGCAGGATCGGCCACGTTCTCCAACCCGAACAGGCTGTAGATCTCCCCGGCGAAGGTCTGCGAGGTGATCGAGAACAGGGTGTTGTCGAGCTCGTGGTAGTAGGTGACACCCTCGCCGTCGGGGGCATCTGCGACCAACTCGTCGATGTCCTCCTGCATGGCTGCGATCAGATCAGCGGCATCGCCGGAATGACCCGTCACCGCACCGAGCTCTTCGATCTGTCCGTAGGCATCTGCGATGGTCGCTGCGGTGCCGTGCACCAGGGTGGCAACACCCAGCGCGTCGAGACCCGATACGAGATCACCCGGATCGAAGGTGATGATCACCAGGTCGGGCTCAAGTTCTGCGATCGACTCCACGCTCGGGGAGAAGCTGTCGAGCACGGGAAGTTCGTTAGCGGGAAAGTCCGAAAAGCCGTCCACCGCCACGAGGAGATCGGACGCACCGATCGCGAACAATGACTCGGTGCTCGTCGCGGATAGCGACACGACGCGCTCGGGGGTGGCCGAGCCGTCCTCGTCATCGGTGGCCTCGCCGTCGTCACCACACGCTGCCGCCAGCAGCATGAAGGCGACAAGCAGGCCCAACAGTTTCTTCATCGGATGTCCTCCTTGTGGCTCGAGTGAGTGGCACGAGCGACAGGTCATCCGGTCGCACGAGCCGTCCCTGTCCTCGAGGGTCGGTTCGCTTTGTTGTCCACCGGAAGGCGACCGGACTCATTCCCACCGCCGAAGCGAGAGGACATCACCGTTGCGGGACAGTGCCGGGATCACACCGGCTTCGCTGTCCGCTGAACGGGGCCGAGTCTAGGTGCAGATGGGCCCGGAGCGCTCAACCCGGCCGAAGCCGGTCCCACGACCTAGGGTTTCGACGTCCGACACCTCGCGGGAGGAGGTACACCATGACTCGTCGACTCACCGAGTTCAGCCACGGCGCCGGTTGAGGTTGCAAGCTCGCCCCCGGCGAACTGGCGCAGGTCGTGCGCCGCCTCTCACCAACTGAATCCCCTGATCTCCTCGTGGGCGCCCTCAGCGGCGACGACGCCGCCGTCTGGCGCTTGTCAGCCGAGCGCGCTCTGGTTGTCACAGCCGACTTCATCACACCGGTGGTCGACGACGCGCGCGATTGGGGACGCGTGGCCGCGGCCAACGCCGTCTCCGACGTCTACGCCATGGGCGGCACTCCCCTCCTCGCTCTGAACCTCGTGTGCTGGAACACCGAGGAACTGTCCAACGAGCTACTCGGAGATGTCATGCTCGGCGGCCAGGACATCGCCAACGACTGCGGATTTGTCATCGCGGGCGGGCACACCGTCGATGATCCCGAGCCTAAGTACGGCATGGCGGTAGTCGGCGAGGTCCATCCCGATCGCATGCTCACCAACGCTGGATTGTTGCCCGGACAGGTGCTGGTGCTCACCAAGCCACTAGGGATCGGGGTGATCACCACGGCTCTCAAGCACGGGGCGGTCGACGATGCCACGGTCGCCACGGCGGTCGCTTCGATGGTTCAGACCAACGCTGTCGCCTCTCGCGTCGCGGTCACTTCCGGTGCTAGTGGTGCAACCGACGTCACCGGGTTCGGCCTGCTCGGGCACGCCGGCCGTATGGCCGAAGAGTCCGCTGTCGACCTCACCATCGATGTCAGCCGAGTGCCGATCATCGCGGGTGCCCGCGACCTCGCCATCGAGGGAATGGTGCCCGGCGGCACCGGCCGCAACCTGTCGTGGGTGGCCGAACGCCTCGACATCGACGAGGGCATCGCCGAGGTCGACGTCACCCTCCTGGCCGATGCTCAAACCAGCGGAGGACTCGTGTTCGGAGTAAAACCCGACCGCGCCCGAGATGTCATCTCCGAGCTGACGGCCTCCGGGCACACCGCGTCGGTGATCGGCCTCGTCAGACCCGGAACCGGCCGAATCGCAATCGTCCAGGACTAGGGGTGAGCTGGTCGGTGATGACCATCAGCTCGTTCCTCCCAGCGGCGGCTGGACGCTGCTAGCTGTCGGCTCGCCGCCGTGCCCTTCGCACTCCTAGGGTGCAGGCATGACACGACCTGATGTGGTGATCGTCGGCGGTGGCATCGCCGGAGTATCGGCGGGTGCTCATCTGGCCGACGCAGGACTAGCGGTGGTGCTCGTCGAGGCCGAGACGACCTTGGCGTATCACACCACAGGGCGATCGGCTGCCCAATACATCGAGAACTACGGCAACGACACGGTGCGACGTCTCACCCTCGCCAGCAAGTCCATTTTCGAATCACCGCCCGAAGAGTTCGGGGACGGGTCTGTGCTGGGCCCGCGGCCCTTGTTGAAGGTCGGGCGAGAAGAGCGCGTCGAGGAACTCGCAGCCGAGGTGTTGGAAGCCAAGGTGCTGGTGCCGTCGACAGAGTTCATCGACGGCGATGCCGCTCGGTCGATTCTTCCGATCCTGCGCGACGACATCGCCGGAGCGTTGTACGAACCCCTCTCGATGGATATCGACGTGGCCACCCTCCACCAGATCTACGTGAGGTGGTTCCGAGCCCGTGGAGGCGAGATCCGTAGCTCGTCACCGGTCACGGCGATGCGTCCGAATGGCGACGGCTGGACAGTGACGGCCGGTTCCGAGACGATTCACACAGGTGTCGTGGTGAACGCGGCAGGTGCCTGGGGAGATCGGCTGGCCGAGCTCGCCGGCCTCTCTCCGCTCGGCCTTCATCCCCTGCGACGAACCGTCGCGATCGCGGCGATCCCCGACCACTACGACACCACCCATTGGCCGCTCACCTCCTTCGAGCCTGCCGACGGGCCGATGCGGGGCTATGCCAAGCCGGAACCGGGCGGCCTCCTCGTCTCGCCGGCCGACGAGACGCCCTCGCAGCCATGCGACGCCAAGCCGGAAGAACTCGACGTGGCCCGCGGCATAGCCACTCTCGGCGAGTGGACCACGCTCGACGTTCGCCATGTTCGCTCGACATGGGCGGGGCTACGCACGTTCACATCGGATCGCACGCCGGTGGCTGGCTTTGCTCCGGACACACCCGGCTTCTTCTGGTTGGTGGGCCAGGGCGGCTACGGCATTCACACTTCTGAGGCCTTAGCCCAAGCAACCCGGGCCCACGTCACGGGCGACTCGTTCCCTCAGACCCTCACCGATATCGGCCTCACCGCGGCCGACCTCGCTCCCGACCGGCCCACACTCGGCGGCCCGCTCATCGCCGGCCACTAGACGGGGACCGGGCAGGCCTCGAGCTGGTAGGTGCGTAACCGGAGACGGAGCGTGTAACCCAGCAGCCCGATCGCAGCCAGGCCGACGAAGGGTTGGACCGGCGCCCACCACGAGAGCGCTCCCGACGTGCCGATCAGGGCCACGACGGCCTGGTTGCACACCGGGCAACCAACCGCGAGGAACGATACGAACCCGCCCCACACCGTTCTGGTGTCCTGGCTTTCGGCGAGTTCCGAGCGCGGCACACGGATCGCAAAGATGAGTCCGATCAGGCCGGCGGTGATGGTGAGAATCACATAATCGATCGGACGGGTGTCGACGGGTCGCCCGAACAGGGGCGTGTCGATCAGATCCGATGGCACCGCGATCACCACCGCTGCGACAAGGGTGTAGGGAATCGCCCTCAGCCACACACTCGGCGGCAGAACTCGGAGCTGTTCGATCACGTCGGTGACGCTACAGCGTGGCCTGCCACTACTCGATCCCGATGGTTCGCTCGCGAACGCGGGCGGGGAGATCAGGCGTCTTCGCCCTGACCAGGGAACGGTGTGTAGGTGCTGGTGACGTCCACCAGATCAGATGCGCAGTATCCGGTATCGGCCTGTACGGCCTGGGCGAGAGCCTCCGCGTCAACGACTTCGCCTAGTTGTCCCGGCTCCACTTCGGCATCCGAAGTGACGAGTGCGGCCGAGGGGCCATAGACGTTGTAAACCGACAACACGTCGCTAACCATGATGATCATCCATACCTCGAAAAGGCTGGGTTGCAGCGACTGGGCGACGGCTATCTGTGAGGCCCACCTACCCGTCGCGCTCTGGAAGGCATTGCCCCCGCGGTGAGCAACTGCTCGATCGTCACCTGCCCATTCAAGAAGAGCACCATGCGCAGGAACACGTCGTAGTTCCCGCACGCACCGGCAACCCGACCCGTGATCTCATAGGTCCCCGGAGCGGCAGCTGGTTCATCCGCCTCCACTTCGTCAGCAGGAGGCAACCCTTCTGTCGGTTGCTCGATCGGTTCGGCTTCCCCCGCGGCGGTCTCGTCGATCGCCGGCTCGGGATCCGGCTCCCCTGCTACGTCCTGCGCCACTGTGTCCGCAACAACATCTACCTGCGCCGAATCGTCGACGAGCGACACCACTCCGAAGGCGCCGGCCGCAAGCGCCACGGGGACGGCCACGGCCGCGATCCTCTTCGTGCGGCGGCTCAGGCCTCGCTTGGTGCCGTGAGGCCGTTCTGCCTCGCCGACATTCATCCTCCCGCTACCCACCAGCGGACCGAGGGCCTGGGTGACAGCCTCTGCTCGGGTGGTAGCCCTTAGACCGAGCATGCCATCGATGTACTGGGGGTCGTTGCCGTACTCGTGGGCCGGACGGTCGCCTTCGAGAGCGTCCGCTGTCTCGCGGCTGGGACCCGACAGCGATGACGTGATCACTCGCGCATTGCCGACATCGACCTGGCTCGCGTGCCCGTTCCACACCGCGTCGGGATCGCTGCTCGAATCGAACTCGATCGAGGGGATCACGTCGCTGGTAAGTATCGAGGTGGCGGGGGCGTGGACTCATCACTGTTCTCACGGCGAGGCAGC
>CAXMSE010000045.1:0-27589 GCA_964196195.1 uncultured Gammaproteobacteria bacterium
GGTGATTGACACCGGCGAGAGCGTTCGTATGTCGATTGTCGACACTCTCCAATCAATCGGCGCGATCCGCGTGATGCTCATTGTGCTGATCTGCAGCGTCCTTGCCTACGCGCTGCTGAGGAAGCTGTCCGTTCGGAGTTCGGCTCAAAGCGCAAGGCTCTGAACACCACTCAGGAAACGATGCGGTGGGGCATCCGGACGACCGCGAGCTTAATGGTGTCTTTGCTGGTCGAGCGACGATCTCACGCCACACACCCATCGCCTGACCTCGCTCACCTCGAGACCCGACGCGGCAATACTGTCCTCGGTGCGGCGGTTGATCTCGGGGCCCAGCACGCGACTGATCGGTCTTGCCCGCCGGTCGGCCAGCCATCCCAACACAGGATTGCGGGGCCGGACGTGTTCAAGCAGCACCACCTGGCCGTCTGATCTGACCACACGAGCAGTCCCTCTCAGCCCTTTCACCGGGTCCGCCACCGAACAGAACACACACGTGGCAGTGACCGTGTCGAACGAGCCATCTTCGAACGGCAGGGCTTGGACGTCCGCGAGATCCAGAGCAGCCTCGATTCCGTCCCGTCCCCACGCCCACCTCGAGTGTCTCCCCCCTTGCCTTGCTCAAGAGTCGCTTACGTCGCCGACCCACTCCGAGAAGATCCATGGGCTTTCCCATGAGGTCGTAAGCCGCCGCGATCCTGTCATAGCGCGCGGTGATGGCCTCCTGGGATGACTTCGGGGCGAGGGGTTCGTCACTGGAGCTCGGTGACCCGTTCTCTGTACTCCTCGGTCGATAGTTCCCCCGCGGCGAACCGCTCGGCCAGGGTTTCACGGGCACGATCCATGGGATCTCGTGGGACTGGCCCGCCCGGTACTTGTCCGACACGGACGAACCACAAGAAGAGGGCCACGAGCAACACCATCATGGCCACGCCCCACAACCACATCCAGCCACCGCCCCAGCCGTTCATGTGCTCCCATCCCTCGCTGTCAGCAAGCACGAACGCAGCATTGGTCATGGGAACTCCTTCACTGGGCTGGGACGCGGCCACGCGACCGAGTCTCTCCATCAAGGATCGCAAGGCTGGATCGATCGGGGCAGAGTCCAAGGTCCCTACCCCTACCCCCCAAACCTATATGATTACTAGAGACATGAAAGGCGCTCTCGACTCAGACTCTTCCGGTTGCCGCGAGGATCTTCGGTCGTGAACATCATGGCGGGCGGTCTCATCGCCGTTGCCCTGATCTGGGTCCTCGTGCACCGCCGATCGGCAGCCGTCGCGCGCTGGCGAGCCCCCGCCCTACCGCGCCACCGTGGAGCTCGACTCCACTTTCGTTCCGGCGGCGGCGGCGATGAAGCTGTGATTCTTCTGCACGGGCTGGTGTCGAGCGGCGACCTCTTCGGTGCCGACTACGACACCATTGCCTCAACACGTCGACTTGTCGTGCCCGACCTCCTCGGCTTTGGACGATCGATGGATGAGAGTCGCGACTCGTTCTCGATTGACGACCATCTCGATGCGCTCGACCAGATGGCCGATCAAGCCGGACTATTCGGCGCCAGGTGGACCATCGGGGCCCACTCAATGGGGTGCGCCATTGCCCTCCGCTGGGCGGCTCGCCACCTCGAACGAATCGACAGGATCGTGTGCTGGGGCGCACCGATCTATCCATCGCCTGACGCTGTTCGAGCTCACATCTCCGGAAACCTCATGGCCCGCCTCTTTGTCCTCGACACGAGATGGGCTCATAGGGCCTGCGCCGTGAGCTGTCGACATCGCAGTGCCGGTGGGTGGCTCACCGCAGCGCTCGAGCCTGCACTCCCCGTCGCGGTCGCCCGCGCCGTGCCCCTGCACACATGGCCCGCCTATCGCGACGCGATGAGTCACCTCGTGATCAACACCGACTGGCAGCACCTGCTCACGGAACTGGAGGAACCCGGCATCAGCACCGAATTTGTTTGGGGAACAAGGGACCGCGTCGGAGATCACGGCCATGCCAGGTCGATGGCCGCCAATAACACGATGATCGATACAACCTTCATCGAAGGTGCCGATCACCACCTCCCGATGTCGCACCCTGAGATCTGTCTGACCCAGCTACTCGGTCGACGCGGTGATGAAGAGCGGAGTTGAGGACTCCCAGCTCAAGAGGCGGTTACCCGTCGGAACACAGCGACAGAAAGGGCCGTGAGAGCGACGAGCCACCCGAGAGCAAGAATAAGCGCGCCCGCCTCGTCGAATGAGGGCGTGAAGGCGGCGTCCATCATCACCTTCACGGCACCGTGAGCGGGCAAGTAGCGGCCCCAAGCCGGTGGTGCAGCATCGAACATGGGGTTCTGGGCCAGGCCGATGTCGATGAAGGGCAACAGCAGTAGCGCGTACAGTCCGCCGAGGCGGCCGAGGAGGGGCCCGACGATCACTCCAATCGTGGCGTAGGTAAGGGCTACCAGCACGTTGGCGGCTACAAAGCGCGGCCAACTGACCGCTTCGAAGCTCACAGCTGTTACCGCCACCGCCACCGCTGTGGCCAGCAGCGCCACCGCTGCGATTACGGTCATTCGCACGGTGAGGATCTCGGTGGTGCGGTAGTGGGTGAGCGACAAGCGGCGATCGGCCTGGGCTGAATCCAAGATTACGAACAGGCCGGCCAATGAGGCCAGGAAGCCGATGGTGATGGGGACCATCACGGCTCCGTGGACATCGACCATCGAAAGGATCTGCAAGCTGCGCCCTCCGTCCTCGGCCAGTTCAACGGGGATCGCGTCGTTCGGAGTGACCGCTATGGAAGTGCTTATGAAACCCACCGGCAGAAGGAGGATGAGGATCCACATCACCGGCATGCGGCGCAGCTGCCGCGCTGCCGCGACCAACGCCGCCACCATGCGGCGAAGTGTGGGCGGGAGTTGACGAGTCGGGTGTGCTTGGCTGTGGGTGGTCGCCATGAGCGAGAGGACACCGAGCGACAAGGTCGCGACGGCCCACAACAGCGACAGGCCCAGGTCCCCCGGAGCGCCACCGTGGCCGGACGCAACGTCGGTGACGACCAGGGTGGGGAAATGCAGGGGGAAGACACGAATGAAGGTCCCGGTGCCACCCATCCCGGGCCCGAAAAATACATCGAATATCCAGGTGAATACGACAATCAGCGAACCGTTCAGATCCGATCGGACCAGGGCACCTACTGTGATCCCGATGCCGGCGTAGATCAGCGCGAATAGAACCGTCGCCCCTATTACCCGCGGCGTGGTGGCCAGATCCGTCCGGACCCTCAACGCAACGAGCGCACCCAGCGACGCAATTCCCGCCAACGTCAATGTGGATGCCAACCGTGAGGCCACCACTCGGAGTGCTCCTGCTCCCGCAGCGGCCAGACGTCGATCGGCCTCCCTAGACGTCGAGATGTGGAAGAAGCTGGCCACACCAGCAAGCACCGCCGCCGCCCATCCAGCGGTAGCTACCTCAACATCACCCAGATCAGCTACGCCTCCCAGAATGTCGGCGAAATCCGCAAGCGCTCCCGCCGACAGGGTCACGAAAATCACCGGCACAGCTCCGAGGAGCACCAGGTTGAGCGGTCGACGGGCGTACTCGACCAGCCACCGAACCGCCATCGCTGCCGTCACCGCAACACCGTACGTCCGTCGCTCAGGTCGTAGATCCGGTCGAAGCGTTCCTCGTCAGCGATGAAATGACTGATTATCAACAAGCTGGCGCCCGCCCCGCGCCGCTGAGCGGTCAGATCCCAGAAGCGTTGGTAGGTATCCCAGTCGAAACCGGAGTAGGGCTCGTCGAGTAGCAGCAGAACAGGGTCGTGAAGCATCGCCAGCGCCAGGTTCAACTTGGACCGCGTCCCGCCCGAGAGCTCCTCGACTCGGGTCGTAGCAAACTTGGCAAAGTCCAACTCGTCGTACAATGACCCGCGCGATCGGACCAACTCGGCGGCGTTCAGTCCGTAAGCCGCACCGAAGAGATCCAGATGCTCATCACAGGTCAATCGCTCGTAGAGCACGGGGACCTGCGGGCAATAGCCGAAGCTCTCGGTTCGGTCAACGGTTCCTGCATCGGCGGTGAGGTCGCCGACCAGTACCTTCATGAGGGTGCTCTTGCCCGATCCGTTCTCGCCGACCAGCCCCACGATCTCGCCCGGCCCCAGAGTGATCTCCGACCCCTTCAGCACTTGGAGAGTTCGCCTTCTGGGCCACCAGCCCCGACGGTAGGACTTCCATATTTCCCTGCCCGCCAGAACTGAGGCCGGTCCAGCTCCACGCGCCTCCGCGTGCGGGGTGCTGACGCGATCGACCGGACTATCTCCATCAGGTTCGGCAGACACATCCATAGTCAGTTCTCCGTGAATCTATACCTATAGGGGGTATAGCTACACCAACCCTCCGGGGCAAGGGACCAAGGTCCCTCGACTCGATCCAGACGCCGCCCGAGGTAGTCACCGATGCCGTTTAGGGACCTTTGGCCCGATTCCCAAATACACCAGGGGGGTACGGTATTTTAGTGGAACATTCCGAAGAAGCGACAAGTCGCGGAACGGTCACGATCGTCACCAGTTCTGGCTGCCACTTGTGCGAACTGGCTAAAGATGTCGTCAACTCGGTGGCCGGCGATCACCGACTGAGCGTTCGCATCGTCGACCTGATGTCACCCGAAGGCACTCGCCTCGCCACTACCCATCGAATGCCGTTCCCGCCGCTGATTCTCGTGAACGGCCAACTCCACGGTCACGGCCGGGTTTCGGAGAAGAAACTCCGTCGATTCGTTGAGTCCAACCGGCCATCGATCCGAACCGAGCGCTGAGATGGGCGGCATATTCCTCGGTGGCTCTCTCACTGCGGCCTTCTTTGCCGGCGTCATCGCCCTGTTCGCCCCGTGCTGCATCGTCTTCATGTTCCCGTCGTATCTATCGGTCGCTGTGAAGAATCGCCGCCGGCGTCTGGTGCCGCTGACGTTCGTCTTCGCGGCCGGCATTTCCGTCGTGCTGCTACCGGTGACGCTCGGTGTGGGTGCACTTTCGCGGTCCTTGTTGCGCTATCACGGGCCTCTGTACGGCGTAGGCGGCAGCCTGCTCCTGGTGCTCGCAATCCTCGCTGCCACTGGGAAGACCTGGATGCTCCCGATCATGCGCCAAGCGCCTGACGTGACGCGCACCGATGCCGGAAGCACCTTCGCTCTCGGCGTCTTCTCGGGCGCCGCGAGTGCCTGTTGCGCGCCCGTCTTGGCGGGCGTGATAACCCTGTCGGCCGTCTCGCCGAGCCTGCTGCAGAGCACGGCAATGGGATTCGCGTACGTATTCGGCATGGTCTTCCCGCTTGTGGTTCTCACCGCCTTGTGGGACCGTGCCGGCCTCGCCGAACGGCCCGGACTCAGGGGGCGCATCGTTCGCTGGAGACTGGGCACGAGAGAGTTCGTCACCAACACATTCGATCTCATCGCTGCTGCGATGTTCTCCCTCATGGGCCTACTGCTCTGGCTGATCGCCATCACTGGCGCCTCGGTCGCAACCGACTTCCAAGATGACCTGTCGGTGTCGTTGCAAAACAGATTCCGCCCGATCGTCAACCTGCTCGACCCGGTTCCCGAAGTTGTCATCGGCCTGTCGTTGGTGATGATTGCGATCTCCGCTGTCGCCTTGACCGGTCGAACCCACTCAACCGAAATCCCCTCGCAAGGAAGTGATCACGATGACGAAACAACAACGCAGGAATCGGCCTCATCGGTCTAACCGCGCCCGGTCGGCCCGGTCATCATGGACCTGGCTTGGCATTGTTCTACCGATCGCCGCGATAGCGGCCCTGGCCATATTCGGATCGGGAAAGGACTCGACGACGGGAGCGACACCTGGCACTCCGGCAGCCATGTTCGAACTGCCAACCAGCACCGGCACCACCTTTGCGTTGCAGGATGCCCTGACAGAGTCCGACGTGCTTCTCTATTTTTCCATGGGCGTCGGCTGCGACGGCTGCTTCGCTCAAATTCCTGAAGTGAACCAAGCGCTGGCTGATCGACAGATCAAACTGATGCCGGTGATGATCCAGGACACCGACCTGGTGAATACCACCGCTCAGGCCTGGGGCATCGAACAACCCATACTCATCGATGCCGACCGCGCCGTGTCGGAAGCCTACGAAATGCTCGGTATCAACGGTCACAACGATCGCCCGTTCCACAGCATCGCCCTCGTCAAACAAGAAGGCACTGTCAGCTTCGTCAAGCACTACGACACAATGTTCGTCGAAGTCGACGAGATGATCGCCGATCTCGCCTCGATCGAGTAAGAGTCGTCGCGGCACGGCTCGATCTAGAAAGGTTCCACCGAGTCCAACCCCTGGCATCACACCCATACCATCCTCCACCGATACGGGCGAAGGGCGACTAGAGTACCCCGTACCCCTATGGCTGGATACACCCTTTCCAAAGACAACTACCTCGCTCGGCTTCGACGCGTCGAAGGTCAAGTCCGCGGTCTGCAGCGAATGATCGACGAAGACACCTACTGCATCGACGTGCTCACCCAGATCAGCTCGGTCACCAAGGCGCTGCAGGGAGTCGGCATGGGACTCGTCGACGAACACCTTCGTCACTGCGTCCTGGAAGCCGCCGCGGAAAGCGAAGAAGCCGGCAGCGCGAAGATCGATGAAGCCACAACAGCCATCGCCAGGCTCCTTCGCTCCTGACCCAGCACCGCCCGCCGCGGTGGACAGGCATCCGCTCACGTTGACGCGGCGCTTCTCCCACGGCTGATCCGGACAACCCGCTTGACCTTCTACCTGAATGGAAGGTGTACAACGGGTCCATGGCCAAGCTGCACCGTCGAGTCCGACGGTACTGATCGCTCGCCGACCCTCACATGACACCTTCAGATCTCGACGACCCGCCCAACGACCACCCGCCAGATCATCACCACCCAGCTACTGACGATATTCATAGCGACCACCAGGACGGACATCGCGACCACGACAAGCACGCCGGTCACGACCCCGAGATGTTTCGCCGACTGTTCTGGTGGAACCTGCTGTTGGCGGTGCCTGTGCTCATCTTCTCCGCCCAGATCCAGGACTGGTTCGGCTATTCAATCACGGGCGCTCTAGCCGCATGGGTAGCGCCCGTAATCGGCACCGCAGTGTACCTGTGGGGAGGAAAGCCCTTCCTCGCCGGCGGGGTCACAGAGGTACGCAACCGACAGCCCGGCATGATGTTGCTGATCGCGCTGGCGATCACGGTGGCCTACGCATCCTCACTTGCGAACTCGATTGGCTGGGGCGACCTCGACTTCTGGTGGGAACTCGCTGCTCTGATCGTCGTCATGTTGCTCGGCCACTGGCAGGAGATGAAAGCAATCGGTCAAGCCCGAGGTGCGCTCGCCGCCCTCGCCGAACTGCTACCCGATACCGCCGAACGAGTCACTGCCGATGGCACCGAAGAAGTGGCCATCGCCGATCTCAGGATCGACGACATAGTGTTGGTCCGCCCCGGTGGCCGGGTACCCGCCGACGGCATTGTCGCCGACGGCGGTGCTGCATTCGACGAATCCATGATCACCGGCGAATCCCGCCCAGCTCAGCGCGGCGAGGGCGATCGGGTCGTTGCCGGAACCGTGTCGACTGACTCATCGGTCCGGGTTCGGGTCGACGCCATCGGCGACGACACCGCACTCGCAGGCATCCAGCGGCTAGTTGCCGACGCCCAATCGTCCCAGTCACGAACCCAGGTTCTCGCCGACCGAGCCGCCGCGGCGCTCTTCTACTTGGCCACCGCGTCCGCTATCGCCACACTGGTGATCTGGATCGCGCTGGGTGACGGCGCGGAAGGCATCATCCGCACCGTCACCGTTCTCGTTATCGCATGCCCCCATGCTCTCGGGCTGGCAATCCCGCTCGTCATCTCGATCTCAACAGCAACCTCGGCTCAAGCGGGAATCCTCGTCAAGGACCGTCTCGCTCTCGAACGAATGCGAACAGTCGACGCAGTGCTGTTCGACAAGACCGGCACCCTCACCAAGGGCAACCATGGTGTGGTCGATCATGCTGCCATCGACGGATGGGTTCCCGACGAGATGCTGGCTCTCGCCGGCGCTGCCGAAGTGGAGAGCGAACACCCCATCGCCAGAGCCATCGTCACCGCAGCGAAACGCAACGGCGCACTCCCCGCGGCGACCGATTTCGGCGCCCTGACAGGCCGTGGAGTTCAAGCAAGCATCGACGGGCGCACTGTGGCGGTCGGTGGTCCCCGGCTGCTGGAGTATCTCGGCCTCGACGAACCAGCAGCCTTGAAGCCGACCACCCAACACTGGCGCAAACTGGGAGGATCGGTGCTCTATGTTCTCCGCGACAACGAGGTGATCGGGGCTCTCACACTTGCAGATGAGATCCGACCCGAGTCCAAGATCGCCGTCGATGCGCTCCACCAACGAGGCAAGCGGGTTATTTTGATCACCGGCGACGCCCAGCAGGTCGCGGACGGCGTCGCCGAAGAGCTAGGCATCGACGAAGTGTTCGCCGAGGTCCTCCCCCATGACAAGGACTCGAAAGTCGCCGAGCTCCAAGCCAGAGGGCTCACAGTCGCAATGGTCGGTGACGGGGTCAATGACGCTCCTGCCCTCGCCCGAGCCGATGTCGGCATCGCCATCGGCGCTGGCACCGACGTCGCAATCGAATCCGCCGGCGTGGTCCTTGCCTCGAGCGACCCCCGCAGCGTCATCGGCGTGATCGACCTCTCCAAGGCCACCTACGCCAAGATGATCCAGAACCTGGTGTGGGCCAGCGGCTACAACCTGCTGGCCATTCCGATCGCGGCCGGCGTGTTCACGTTCGCCGGAGTCAACCTTCCTCCCGCAGCCGCGGCGCTGGCCATGAGCGCGTCGACGATCATCGTCGCCGCCAACGCTCAACTCCTACGCCGGCTCGACCTCCGGCCCGAGCCTCTCGCCGAAATAGCAACTCCAACCAGAGACGAAGAGCATCATGCGCATCGGTGAACTCGCAGAACGCATGAACCTCAACCCGAGGACGATCCGCTACTACGAATCCATTGGCTTGATGCATGAACCCGACCGAACACCGTCGGGGTACCGCGACTACGACACCGACGCTCTCGAGCGACTTCGATTCATCCGCAACAGCCAGGCCAGCGGACTCACCCTTTCGGAAATCCAATCGGTGCTCGAACTCAAAGATTCCGGCGCCCAAAGCTGCCACCACACGACATCACTCCTCACCGAGCACCTCGTCGACATCGACGCCCAGATCGAACGGCTCCGGGCGGCCCGCGTTCAACTCGCCGACCTAGCCAAACGAGCTAATCAACTCGACCCTGCCGAGTGCACCGACCCGAACCGATGCCAGGTCATCGACTCCAGTCGCCACACATCCATGCAGTAACCATCGAGCCACTACGAACTCCAGAACGATGAAGAACTCATGGTGACCTGTGGGTTCCGAAAATTGTGTCGTGGTGGCTGACCAGGGCAAACGGCTGCGATCGTGATGCCTCCTGTATCTCATCTTCTAGCGTCTGATCGCCGGTCTGACTCGCCTTGCTGTGCGTTCTGTCCGTGTCGAGGACCTCGAGATCGTCGTCTTGCGCCATCAGCTCGAAGTCCTGCGCCGACAGATCGACCGCCCCGTTCGTCGGCGCGTTCGGACGAGGTCTTTCGAACCGACGGAATGAAGACCTGTAAGACCCCGATCCGCACACCGGTGGCCAACAGCTTCGCCAAGCGCTGGATCGGGACGCTACGTCGCGAGCTACCGGACCGGGCCATCATCTGGAGCCGGCGCCAGCTCGAAAGACTCGTGGCCGAGTTCATCGACCGCTACAACACCCGCCTCCCCCAAAGGTCCCTGGACCTAGGACCACCACAACCCGGTGACCTGGAGCCGTCCAACGCTCACCCGCCCAGCCTGCACCTCGTCAGATCGCCGCGATGTGGCGGGCTCATCAACGAGTACCGAAACGCGCATGAGCAGGGACGACACAGTTTCCGGCACCCACAGGGTTGACGTCAACCCCTTGGGCACACTCCAGACAGTCCAGGGTCGGAAGGTTTCATGGGGTCGGGCGACGCAGGATCAGACTCCGGAGGCTTCGGGCCGAGGGCTCGGCTCCCATCCGACCCGCGGGCAATCGCCCCAAAGGCGTTCGAGCTGATAGAAGTCGCGCTGCTCCTGGCGGAACACATGAACGACGAAGCCGCCGTAATCCATCAGCACCCACTCGCGCCCCTCGATGCCTTCTACTCGCACGGGGGAAGGACCTCCGAGGCCCCTGAGGTTCTCCTCCACCGAGTCGACGATCGCATGGACCTGACGCGAGCTGGGGCCGCTGGCGATCACGAAGTAGTCCGAGACCGCGAACACATCGCCCACGTCGATGATGAGGGTGTCGGTGGCCTTCAGGTCGTCGGCGGCAACGGCCGCGCAACGTGCCCAGTGCAACAGCTCGTCGGTTTCGTTCACGGCATCTCCCAATCGGCACCGACGACAACTGTGAGGTCGACCGGTAGATCCAGATCCTCGACGAACTCCACCGAGGCGCCGATCGACGCGGCGAGCTCCTCGGCAATCCCCTGATCAGCGGCTTGATGGTAAAGGACAACGGACCGTTCGACACCGAATTCTGAAGCGTTGCCGATCACAGCCACCTCCACGCCGATGTCGATGAGCGAGTCGAGCGCACTGTCACGCCGGGCTGGATCGTCGGTGCCGTTGAGCAGCCTGATTCGCGGAAGGGTGGCATCGGGCGGCGAAATCGGGAGGGGAACCATTCGCCGCGCCAGCTCCGCAAGCCACGCCCTGTGGGTCTCGTCCATCTGGTACAGGGGACGTTCGTCATCGAAAAAGACCGGTTCGGCCGGAACGAGCACGACATCCACTGACCCACCACCGAAAGCGCGCAGGTAGGGCGACACCCCGGTGTCGAAGACCATCGCCGCGCTCAGAAGATCGTCGGCGCGGCTGATCTCTCGCACCCAACCGACCCACAAGTCGAGCTGGCGCTCGTTGCGGTTGGCATCGGGCTCGTTGGGATTGAGGAAGGCGTACACCTCCGCCGCCACCAACCCGTCGAGCTCCTTTTGGCCACGAGACAGCCAGAGCTCCGTTTCGCCGTCGCCGGTCTCCTGACGAAGGTCGTCGACCAGACCGAAAGGGATCGGCTCGACCAGTGCCATCACCGCACCGAGCTGCCGTGTTGGGAACTCCGCCGTCTCCAGGAACCCGAACCCAAACATCGATGCCACGAGTTCCTCCACCAGCCCCATACCCCCCTCCTGATATGCATCAGCGAGGGTGACCGGCTCGATGTTGGGCACCAGATCACTCGTGATGAGGAGATCCGAGCTCACAAGGACAACCTGCCCGCCATCTTCGAGCAGGGTCTGGGCGAGCACCGTCACTCCGATCAGCTCCTCGCCGTCGATGTGAGCCAGCAGCATCGTCGGAGTGGGATCGACGAATGCCTCGAAGCCGGGCTGGGCCGGATCAGTGATGATGTCGACGAGTTCACCATCGGTGGACTCGAGGATCACCTTGGCCCCATGGCGCGCCAACAACACCACTGCCACACCCGCCGCGATCACGATCACGGGGAAGACGAAGCGCCAGAACGGATTTGCTTTCGGAGCGGGACGCCGTCTCCGCTGAAGCTGCTGAACGCCAGCCGCAGGGCTATCGACGAACTCCTCCAACCTCACTGATTCCGATGGTTCGGAGGGCGAATCTACAGTGGTCACAGACCGCACCCATATATGCCGGCCCGGCGGACTGCATCCACTGTTTCGCGCGGCATCAGGGCCTCCACCGGACGCCCATCGGCGAAGCGGGCACGAAGATCGCTGGACGAGATCTCGAGGGCGGGCACGTCGATCACCCGGTGGGGCCAGCCCTCGGGGGGTCTGCCTCCCTGGCGCCCGCCACGATCGACGACAACGGTGGTGGCCAATGCCCGCACGGCCTCCGGGCGCTTCCATGTATCGAGCCCCATCGCAGCATCGCTACCAACGAGAAGAAATAGCTCGGCGTGCGCCATGTCGGCACTCAGGGTTTCGAGCGTGTCGGCGGTGTAGCTCTCACCGCCCCTGTCGATCTCGACAGTGGATACCTCGAGTCCCTCAATCCCGGCGATGGCAGTGCGGGTGAGCTCGAGACGAAGATCGGCCGGAGTCACCGACCCGACCGCACTCTTCTGCCATGGATCGTTAGCGACCACCAACAGCACGGTGTCGAGCCTCAGCTGATGACGAACCTCGAGCGCAATCGCGATGTGGCCATTGTGGGGGGGGTCGAAGGTGCCGCCGAACACACCAATTCCAAGTCGCGTTCTGCCCTGCACCGCAAGGAGTCTACGCACACGTCGACCCCGGTGGTCGTTGCCGGACGGAAGGCCACCGGAGGTGAAATCCGGCCGATATCCGATTCTGAACACGTTGCGTCACGAATGTGACGGATGTCATACACAAATGACGGGACAAATGTGCGTACATGTAGTTCAATACATCGGCTGGACCGGAGTGCGGCGCGCGTTCGCAGCAGCGAGCACACGGTACCTTGTCTTTCCCCCACTACCACCTAAATCGGGAATACCGCGTGTGCGGTGACCGTTGAATGAGATGCCATGAGTGATTCAGTAGGACAGTACCTGAACGAGATCGGGGCGGTCGCGCTCCTCAATGCTCGAGAAGAGCGCGAGCTCAGCCAGATCATCGAGAAGGGCTTCGAAGCCCGTGCCCGAAAGGATGATGGCGAGAAAGGGCGTGAGCTCGACAAGGCCATCCGCGAGGCTGCCGCCGCGAAGGACCGGTTCATCCGGGCCAACCTTCGCCTCGTGGTGAGCGTCGCCCGCCGCTATCCCCTGCCTCCCGGCATGGAGCTGCTCGACCTCATCCAAGAGGGCAACCTCGGCCTCGAACACGCAGTCGACAAGTTCGACTGGCGTAAGGGATTCAAGTTCTCCACCTACGCCACCTTCTGGATTCGTCAGGCCATCGGCCGTGCTCTCGACCAGAAGGCCAGCCTCGTGCGCTTGCCCGGCGACCGGTCGGCGAGCCTCCGTGCCGCTCTTCGTGCAGTGTCCGGCGACGGCGACGAACTCGATGACGAGCACGCTCGCCTGCATCGGCTCACCACGCCCACCAGCCTCGATCGCACAATCGGCGACGACGACTCCAACGAGCTCGTCGACCTGCTCCCCGACTCCAACCCTGGTCCCGAGATCGAGGTCATGGCACGCGCCGAGGAGGAGATGGTCACCGGCCTGCTCGACATCCTCGATCCCCGCGCCAAGTACGCCGTCGAACAGCGCTTCGGCCTTGGTGATGGCCGCAAGCGGTCCTACCGCGAAGTGGGCGAGGATCTCGGCGTCACCGCCGAAGCAGCCCGCCGGCTCGTAAAGCGTGCGATCCACTCGGTGCGTGAGCATGCCTCGAGCATCGCCGACACAGTGGACGCGGCCTAACCGCCCCTCGCCCAACAACCCGATTTTCTGAGCACCCACGCGCGGTATCCGCGCCGCACTGCTCAGAAAAACCCAGAACGCTTACCGGAGTCCCGCCCTGTGCGGGACTCCGGCCGTTTTCAGGTCTAGAGCCAATTCGGTTGGCAGACCTGTGCACAGCCTCCAGACTTGGTGGGTGACTTCCACTTGGACCCCCAGTTCGTGGCGTGAATCCGAAGCCAGGCACCAGCCAGTGTGGCCCGACGCCGCCGAACTCGACCAGGCCGTCAAGGCCCTTGCCAGTCTTCCTCCGCTGGTATTTGCGGGCGAAGCCCGCAAACTCACCGCCCAGCTCGGATCGGTGGCCAGAGGCGAGGCCTTCCTGCTCCAGGCCGGCGACTGCGCCGAGAGCTTCGACAGCTCGGCCGACTCGATCCGCGACAAGCTCCGAGTCATCCTCCAGATGGCCATCGTGCTCACCTACTCCGGTGGCATCCCGCTGGTGAAGATCGGCCGCATCGCAGGCCAGTTCGCCAAGCCCCGCTCGAGCCCCACCGAGATCCAGGGCGACACCGAACTCCCCTCCTTCCTCGGACAGATCGTCAACGACATCGGCTTCTCGGAGAGCGAGCGTCGCCCCGACCCCCAACGCCTGCTCACCGCCTACCACCGGGCCGCCTCCACCCTCAACCTGCTGCGGGCCTTCACCCGCGGCGGTTATGCCGACCTGTCGCAGGTTTCGAGCTGGAACCGTGAGTTCGTTGCCTCGTCCCCGGCTGGTGAGCGCTACACCCAGATGGCAGACGAAATCGACCGAGCGCTGCGATTCATGGATGCCTGTGGGGTCAACGCAGTCACCACTCCTGCCTTGCACGAGGTCGACTTCTACACGAGCCACGAAGCCCTCCTCCTCAACTACGAAGAGGCCCTGACCCGCCAAGACTCACTCACCGACGACTGGTACGACTGCTCGGCCCACATGCTCTGGATCGGAGAGCGCACCCGCCAACTCGATGGGGCCCATGTGCGATTCCTGCAAGGTGTGGGCAACCCACTCGGGTGCAAGATCGGACCCACCGCCACCCCCGATGATGTCCTCGCCCTGTGCGAGGCGCTTAACCCCGAACGCAACCCGGGACGCCTCACCCTCATCTCCCGCATGGGATCCGACAAGGTCACTGATGCCCTGCCGCCACTGCTGGCCGCGGTACGAGACGCCGGCCATCCGGTGGTGTGGGCGTGCGATCCGATGCATGGCAACACCTACACGGCCGAAGGCGGACACAAGACACGCCACTTCGACAAGGTTCTCGAAGAGATCGGCGGCTTCTTCACCGCCCATCGCCAGGAAGGCACCTGGGCGGGAGGCATCCATGTCGAGCTAACCGGCGACTCCGTCACCGAGTGTGTCGGCGGAGGCGATGGGCTCGACGAAGAGGCCCTCGATGAGGCCTACGAAACCATGTGCGACCCACGCCTCAACGGCCGCCAGTCGGTAGACCTCGCCTTCCGCGTGGCCGAACTCCTCCGCGGCGGGAGCTGACCCAAGCCCTACGGCGAGCTGGGTTCTAGAGGGTGAAGGTCATTTCCTCGACCATGGCACCGGGCAGCCGGAAACTCTCCATGGAGCGTTCCTCATAGGTGGAGGAGTCGAGGATGGTCTCTGTCTGGTCGGTGAGTCCTCCCAGGCGATCACCCAGCAGGTGATAGGCAGTGTCGTCGAAACGCAGCACCTCTATGGGGGCGACGATCTCCCCTCCCTCAACCCAAAAGGTTCCGAAGCGGGTCATTCCGGTGGTGCGACACGCGGCGCGATCGGAGAAGTTGAGATACCAGAGGTTCCCGATGTAGAGGCCCGTGCCCAGCTCGCTCAGCACGTCGTCGGTGGGCAGGAGGCCGGGCTCCATGGCAATGGCAACCGGGAACTCGTGGTCCTCGGCTCCGTTGGTGTCCACCGAGTATTCCTGAGCTGATCGAGGCGAGACGAGATGGCCGACCAAGCGTCCCTCGTCGACGAGCGTGACACTGTCGGGTCGAGAGAACCCGGCGCTCTGGAAGTCGGGAGCTACCCCACCGGAGAAATCCTCGGTAATGTGGACCGTAGGGTGGAACTCGACCCCCTCAGTGACCATTCGCAGGAGAGGCGTCTGCTTGGTGCGATGGGCCCTCAATCCGAATCCGCCCCAGGACAGCATCCCCATGATCTCCTGCATCGCGGCAGGAGCGAGGTAGGCGCGATATCCACCCGGGGGAAGCGATCGCGGCGTGCGACCGAGGGCTTCGAGTTCGCGGATCGACCAGTCGAGCTTGGCGCCCAGTGTGTCGCGGTCCCACTGCAGCCCGGCGTAGGCGCTCTTGGTGGCCTTGTCGGCGTGGTGGTGCAACGACCATTCGAGATTGAAGGTGGCAGCCGAGAACCAGTTGCGTTGACCCAGCGAGCTCGCAAAGCCACGAAATGTCTGGCCCGCCGCGTAGATACCGACCAGGTCGCGGCCCGCGGCCCCCTCGACCACCGAGTCGACCGCGTCGCCGGGGTCGGGCGGCGCTCCACCAATCAAGTGCTCGGTGGCACCGGCATCGGTGGAATACAGCAGGTGTGGGTCTGCGGGCAAGGCGGCGCGCATAGCTCGGAGGTCGGATAGCACCGCGGAGATGCGGGTGTGGTCGGTTTTTACATCACCAGTGAGAGACACCGACCCCTCGGCGTGCCTTTGCCCGTCGATCAGATCTAGAGCAAGCGAACGCTGGGCGACGTTGCCGGCCTGTCGTACCGCGGCATGGTTGAAGCGAACAAAATCGGAATCTTCTCCCGACAACTGGGCGAGGAGCACCTCCCCGGCTGACAGGTCGGCGGTGGCCCAGGTGACGAGTTCGTCGAGATAGCTGCGGGCATCATCGGCCTTCATGCCTCACCCCCGAACACTTCGACGTCGCCAAATCGACAATGCGGCGCGGCGTGGCCGGCCCGAATCTGCTGATTGGGTTCTCCCTTGCCACAATTGCCGACCGCCATCACCGTGAAGTCGTCGGCGACCCCCGAGAGGTTTCGCCAGAAGGTGGCAGAAATGCCTCGATAGTTTGGGTTGCGGACGATGGAGCCCAGCTCACCGTCTTCGATGAGGCGGCCGATCTCGGTGCCGAACTGGAACTTGTTGCGACTGTCGTCGATCGACCACGAGACGTTCGTCTCCATCAACACGCCGCGCTCGATGCCGCTGATCAACTCTTCGACGGTGGAATCACCGGGCTCGACGTTGAGGTTGGCCATGCGGTCGATCGCGGGACGATTCCAGCTCGAGGCCCGACTGTTGGCCACTCCGGCCAGACCACTACGGGCCTGCGAGATCGCACCACCCATCGGCTGTTGCAGGATGCCGTCTCGAATCAGATGGGTTCTCTCGGCCGGCGTACCGTCGTCGTCGAACGCATAGCTGGCAACCTGGCCGGCGACGGTGGGATCGAAGGTGACGTTGAGCAGATCACTGCCGTACTGATAGGTGCCGAACATCTCGGGTGTCACGAAGCTGGTGCCGGCGTAGTTGCGTTCGTCGCCGAGGATGCGGTCGAGCTCCAACGGGTGACCGATCGACTCGTGGATCTGAAGGACCATCTGGTCGGGGGCAAGCACCAGGTCCATCGTGCCGGACGGACAGTTGGGCGCATCGAGCAGGGCGATCGCCTCGGCCGCGATCTTGACCGATGCTTCGCGAAAGCCGTGGCGCTCGAGAACTTCCAGGCCGCCCTGACCGGCAAAAGCCGTGCGGCCGTAGGTGCGGCTCTGGGTGTTGGAGCCCTCATTGGCGGTGGCCCGCAGGCTGGGGAACACCTGACGGATATCTTGCACCACCCGGCCGCCACCGTCGGTGAGCAGGATCGACTGAGTGTCGAAGCGGGCCAGAGAGGCAGTGCGATCCACGATGCGCTGATCATTCTCACCGGCCAACGCAGTGTCGGCATCGATCAGCAGGTCGACGAGGTCGGCAACGTCGAGGGCTTCGAAAGGTTGTGCGACCGGTGAGGAGTACTCCCCCACCGAGTGGCGCAGGGGAGTGCCTTCTACGACGATGCGGCCCCGAGTGCGCTCGGCCCACGCCTCGGCGTGCGCAACCGCGACCCTCAGCCCCTCGTCGGACAGGTCGCTGGTGGCGCCATAACCCACGCCACCATCCCGCCACACGACGAACATCACACCCTCGTCGTGGGAACTCGCGCTGGGCTCGACCAGACCATTACGCACTGCGAGGCGCGAGGCCCTCTCGACCACATGGCGAGCCGAGGCATAGTCGGCGTTGCAAGGCAGCGCCGCCCGTAGACGATCCTCGAGACGGACGTCGGTGGAGGTCACGCGAGATTCTCCACGAAGGACTCGAGTTGGCGAAGGTTGCGCACCTCAAAGGTGCCGTCGCAGTACTGGGCGTATTCACCCACGATCGAGTCGCCGGTGTCCCAGTAGCTGTTGGGTTCGGGGTTGAGCCAATAGACCTGACGGGCCTTGTCCTGCATTTCTCGGACAATCCAGCTCTCCGCGGCGTGATAGTTGTTGCGGGCGTCGCCGAGGATCATGATCGATGTGCGGGGTCCGATGTCCTTGCCATACTTCTCCCAGAACACCCCGAGGGCGTGGCCGTAGTCGGAGTGGCCATCGACCCACACCACGTCGGCTTCGGTGTTGACGCGATGGACAGCCTCGTTGATGTCGTCGACGCCTTCGAAGTAGGGGGTGACCTCGTCGAGTCCGTCGATGAACACGAATGAGCGCACCTTCGAGAACTGGCCGGAGATGGCGTGGACGAGGTGGAGCGTGAATCGTGCGAATGCGGCCACCGAACCGGAGATGTCGGCGATCACGAAGATCTCGGGCTTGTGAGGATGCGGGTTGCGGAACTTGGGTTCGGCCGGCACGCCGCCATAGCTCAGCGATGCCCGAACGGTGCGGCGAAAGTCGAGCGGCCCCTTGCGGCCGTGGCGACGCTTGCGTTGGAGACGCGACGCAAGCTTGCGGGTGAGGGGATAGATCGCCTTGCGCAGGCTGGCCATCTCCTCGCGCGACGCATGCATGAAGTCGACGTCTTCGGGTAGGGGCTTGCGCAGTGTCTTGGCCATGGCCTCGACGCCGCGATCGGCCACCAAGCGGCGCCTGATCTCAGCCTCGATCTCCTTTTGGAACTGATCGACGCGGGACTGGTACTCATCACGTTGGAGTCGCTGGTCGAACTCCGACGCTTCTCCCTCTTCGTTCTGGTCCTGTTCGAGGAGGCGTTCGAGCACCCCGTCGAGATCGAGATTTCGCAGGGTGCGGTAGAGGTAGTAGGTGCCTCCGACAGGCCGGCCGGGCTCCATGCCTGCGTAACGCTTCACCGCTTGACGGGCGACGCCACGCATCATCGGCTGGTCGCCCCGCATGAGTGCCTGGTAGAGCATCTCTGCCAGTTCTTCGGGTGTGAGATCGTCGCCGCCACCACCCTGCTGGTTGCCCTGCCCCGTCTGATCGGTCTCGCCTTCGTCGCCATCGTCGAGCTCGAGAACTTCGGAATCGTCGCCGACCTGGTATTCCGGACCCCGCAGCGAGAAGTAGACCTCGAACACGGTCTCGAACGCGTTCCAATGGTTGTAGTGCTTCACCAGGGTTGCCGCGAGTGCGTACTTGAAGGTTTCGCGATCCTCGATGGGAACGTGCTTCACCGCCTCCATCGCGTCGAGGTTTTCGGTGAGGCTCACCGGAAGCCCGGCCGCCCGCAGCTGCACTACGAAGCCGCCGAGGAGCTCGAGCAGTGGTTCGCCGAGTCCCGGAGGCGGCGAGCCTTCAGGGTGTTCGGTGACCGTCATCTCAGCCTCAGACCGATACGCCGTCGGCGGAGCCGAGCTCCTTGAGGGTCTTCTTGATATCGCTCTGGTACTTCAACAAGATGTTGATGGTGTCGGCCGCGGTCTGCTCGTCGATCTTTTCGACACCGAGCAGGATCAGGGTCTTGGCCCAGTCGATCGTCTCCGACACGGACGGAGCCTTTTTCAATTCGAGCTGGCGGATCGAGCGGACGACGCGGGCCACCTGATCAGCGAGATTCTCGGTGATGTCGGGGACCTTGGTGAGAACGATCTCCTTCTCACGCGCCATGTCGGGGTAGTCGACGTGGAGGTAGAGGCAACGCCGCTTCAGCGCTTCGGACAACTCACGGGTGTTATTGGATGTGAGGAAGACGAGCGGGATCTGCTTCGCCTGGATCGTGCCGAGCTCGGGGATGGAAACCTGGTAGTCAGAAAGGATCTCGAGCAGCAGGGCCTCGGTCTCCACCTCGAGACGGTCGACCTCGTCGATCAGGAGCACGACCGGATCGTCAGCACTGATCGCTTCGAGCAGGGGCCGAGTGAGAAGGAAGTCGTCGGAGAAGATGTCGTCGGAGACGTCGTCCCAGCTGTGCTCGTCGCCACGGTCGGCCTGGATGCGAAGCAGCTGCTTCTTGTAGTTCCACTCATAGAGCGCCTTCGACTCGTCGAGACCCTCATAACACTGGAGACGGATCAGGCGAGCACCAGTGATCTCCGACACGCTCTTGGCCAGCTGGGTCTTACCGGTACCGGCAGGGCCCTCGACCAGGACCGGCTTCTCGAGACGCTCGGCGAGGTAGACGACCCCGGCGATCCCCTCGTCGGCGAGGTAGTGGACATCGCGCAGCTGGCTCTGCACGGTGGCGACATCGGAGAAATGGTTCGACATAGAGCACCATGTTATCGCTCGTTAACGCCCGCCCAGTCCCGGTTTCCGGGCCGGCAGCAGGACGCGCCGGGCCTCGGCCCCATCTCAGGGTCGGGTGTGTCCCTCACCTCGCACGATGTACTTGCTGGTGGTGAGCTGCTCGAGGCCCATCGGGCCTCTGGCGTGCAACTTCTGAGTGGAGATCCCGATCTCAGCACCGAACCCGAACTCCTCGCCGTCGACGAATCGCGTGGAGGCGTTGACGAGCACTACTGCAGCATCAACCTCGCGGGTGAACCTCTCCCCCGCCGCGATGTCGGATGTGATGATCGCCTCGGAGTGTCCGGTGCTCGTGTCGTTGATGTGGGCGATCGCGTCGTCGAGGCTTTCGACCACCTTCACACTCATCTTCATACCGAGATACTCGGTGGCAAAATCATCGTCGTCGGCCACACCAATCGTGTCGACGAGGGCACGGGCGCTCTCGTCACCGACCAGCTCCACACCCTCCAGCGCCACAGCCGCGCCCGGCAGGAACGCCTCGGCGACATCTCGGTGGACCACCAGCGATTCGGCCGCATTGCATACCCCGGTGCGTTGGGTCTTGGCGTTGACCAGAATCTCGCGAGCCATGTCGAGGTCGGCGTGAGCGTCGACATAGACGTGACAGTTGCCGGCGCCGTCGATCACATAGGGCACCGTGGCGTTGTCGAGGATCGACTGGATGAGCGAGGGCCCACCCCGGGGAATCAGGCAGTCGACAAGGCCCCGCTGCTGCATGAACTCGACGGCGGCCTCGCGGCGAATGTCGTCGACCACCACCAGAGCGTCGGACGGGAGGCCCGCCCTAGGCAGCGCTTCACGCAGGACCGCTGCGATCGCAAGGTTGGAGTCGATCGCCGACGATGAGCCGCGAAGGAAGGCAACATTTCCCGACTTCAGACAGAGGCCGAAGGCATCACTGGTGACGTTGGGACGGCTTTCGTAGATGATGGCGACCACGCCTAGGGGCACTCTCACCTGCTCGATTCTCAGACCGTTGGGCCGTACCCAACCCTGGCTGATCTCACCTACCGGATCGCGAAGCGAGGCAACCTGGGCCAGACCATTGGCCATGCCTTCGATCCGACCGACATCGAGGCGCAGGCGGTCGATCAGCGCTGCCTCCATCCCGACGGATTCAGCGCGAGCCACGTCAACGAAATTCGCCTCGATGATGGCGTCGCCGCGTGCCATCAGCAGGTCGGCCGCGGCCAGCAGGGCCTCATCTTTCTGGGCTGTCGAGGCCACCGCTAGTTCCCTGCTCGCGGCCTTGGCGCGACGAGCGAGTTCGGGAATGGGAGTGGGTGTGTCGTTCACGAGGCGCCAGCGTACTCGGAGCTGGTACTAGCCTCGCCTGAGGTGTCTTCGAATACGGGGTCGCGACGACTGGAGCCGACGGTATTTCTCGCCATGATCTCGCCGATCACGGTTGGTCTTGTCGCGGGAACGATCGTGCTCGTTCTGCTGGCCGGCGGCCACTGGCTCCTGGCTTCTCTCGCAGGCCTCGGCGTGTGGTCGGCACGCGTGTTCGTCGCCAACCGCATCGCCCGGCGTGTAGGCGCACTACCCCGCCGGATCGATCCCTTCGCACTGCGCGAGCCGTGGCGTTTCTTCGTGCGTGACGCCCTTCAGGCCCGAAACCGATTCCGCGAGGCGGTGTCCGTTGCCACCGACGGACCGCTCCGCGACCGCCTGGCCGAGATCGGCCTCCAACTGGATCGAGGAGTAGAGCAGTCCTGGGAGATCGCCCAACGGGGGCAGCAACTGACCGACACCCGCCGACTCATCGATGTCGACGCCCTCTCGCGTACCCGGGCAGCTCTCGCCGACGGTGATCCACGCATGGGATCCATCGACGCTCAGATCGAGAGCCACGAGCGGCTGACTGCCCGTGAGACAGGCACCCGCGAGCAGCTCGAGGCCCTCGACTCTCGTCTCGATGAGGCGGTGGTCCGCGCCGCCGAGCTGGGCACTCGCGCCGGAGCGATCGGTGAGCTCGAATCGGCCGGGACCGCCGTAAGCGAAATCGTGCAAGATCTCGAGGCTCTGCGCCAGGGACTCGATGATGTCGGAGGGGGACGATGAGCTCTCCCGAAGCCAAGAACAAGAGGACCGGGTCGGTTCTGGTCGGCGCTGGCATCATGCTGTCGCGGCTGGCCGGACTGCTGCGAGAAATGGTGGCCGGCCGCGTCATTGGCAACAGCGGCCCGGGCGATGCCCTCATCGCGGCGTTGCGAATTCCGAATCTCCTCCAGAACCTGCTCGGTGAGGGTGTTCTCTCGGCCTCGTTCGTTCCGGTCTACAGCGAGCTGCTCGACAATGAAGAAGACCCACGAGAAGCCGACAGGGTCGCCGGCGCGGTGGGAGCCCTGCTGTTGGCGGTCACCGGGCTCTCGGTGCTTGTGCTCGTGCTCGCGGCACGGCCCATCACACGAGTGCTCGCCTGGGGCCTGACCGGCGATAATTTCGATCTCGCCGTCGACCTCACCCGAATCGTCGCCGTTGGTATCGGCTTCATGGTGATGTCGGCCTGGTGCCTCGGGATCCTCAACAGCCATCGCCACTTCTTTCTCCCCTACGTGGCACCCGTGCTCTGGAATGCAGTGCAGATCGGCGCCCTCGTTCTCGCTTGGCAACGCGATTGGTCGATCGCCGACGCGGCGAGGGGCCTGGCCATCGCCGTGAGCATCGGCGGCCTGCTCCAGCTCCTGATCCAGCTGCCCACCGTGCTCAGGCTCGCTCGGGGGCTGCGATTCGCGTTCGACAACGCTCATCCGCGGGTGCGCGAGATCCGGCGCCGCTTCGGACCCGCTGTCCTGGGTCGCGGTGCGGTACAACTCTCCGCCTACCTCGACCTGATCCTGGCCTCCTTCCTCGCCGCCGGCGGCCTCTCGGCGCTCTTTCGGGCCCAGATCCTCTACACCCTGCCGGTCAGCCTGTTCGCGATGAGCGTCGCCGCCGCGGAACTACCCGAGCTCTCCCGCCTCGCGGGCGACCCCACATCGGTGGCCCAGCGCACCAACGGAGCGCTGCGCCGGATCGCGTTCTGGATGCTCGCCGCTTCCCTACTACTGATCGCGGCTGGCGAGCTGATCGTCGAGCTCTTGTTCGAAGGTGGTGAATTCACCAGCGCCGACACCTCTCTGGTCTGGCTGATCCTTGCCTTCTATGCCGTGGGGCTCCCCGCCATCGGACTCAGTCGCATGCTGCAAAACGCCAGCTACGCCATGGGCGACACCTCAGGTCCGGCCCGCATAGCGGCCATACGGGTCTCGATAGCCGCGGTGATCGGCCTCCTCATCATGTTCCCTCTCGACCGGGCGATAGTCGGTTCCAACGGGGTGGAAGGGCTCAGCGACGCTCTCGGATTCGCCGGCCCCCTCGATGCGGCTATCCGCCGCGATGAATCTGTCGTACGCCTCGGTGCCGTGGGGCTCGCAGTGGGTTCGGCCGTAGGCGCCTGGGTCGAATTGTTCCTGCTCAGCCGCCTGATCGACCGCCGGCTGCCAAGCCTCCCGAGCCCGGCGAGGATCCTCATTCCTCCCGGAGTCGCGGCAGCTGTGGCTTTCGCTGCCACTGCGGGCATCAAGCTGCTCGTGGGCGACCTGCCGAGCCTGCTGGCTGTTGTGCTGACCGTCGGTGTAGGCGGCGCCGTCTACGTCTTCGTGGCGTTCCGCACCGGGGTCAAGGAGGCAGACATGGTGCTCAGACCGGCACGGCGGGCCATCTGGCGCTGACTTTCACCCCGCCCACGACCGCTAGCACGTCACGGTTCGGTCTACGATTACTCCATGCTCAAGTACCTGAAGAAGCGATGGGCCTATGTCGTTGCCAAGCTCTCCGGCAGCTTCGAGGAAAATGCAGACCCGAAAGTCCAGCTCGAACAGGCCATCACCGAGGCCAAGGACCAGCACCGTCGCCTCCGTGAACAAGCCGCGAACGTGATCGCCAATCAGAAGCGCACCGAGCTCAGCATCAACGAGGCGCTCGAACGACTCGAGCGGGCCAACACCAACGCGCGCCAGGCGATTCTCATGGCCGAAGAGGCCCAGACCTCCGGCAATGGGACCAAGGTCGAGTCTTACACTCACGCGGCCGAGCAGTTCGCCGACCGGATCTTGATCCTCGAGGGCGATATCGAGGGTCTCAAGGGCCTTCACTTCCAGGCCACCGACGCTGCCGACCAGGCCAAGGCGGCGCTGAAGCAGAACACCACCCTCCTCCAGAAGCGCATCAGCGAGAAGCAGGCCCTGCTCGGAAAACTCGACCAGGCCCAGATGCAGGAGAGCGTCAACTCGGCGATGTCGACCCTCGGCGAGTCGGTGGGTGAAGACGTGCCCACTTTCGACGAGGTACGCCACAAGATCGAGGCCCGCTATGCGAAGGCGCTGGCGGTGGCCGAAATCACCGATACCAATGTCGAATCGCGGATGCTGGAGATCGAGGAAGCCGCCCGCGGAGTCGAGGCCCAAGCTCGACTCAGCCAGATCAAGGCCGATCTCGGAATCGGGGCGGCACCGACCCCCGAGGCGCTGCCCGAGGGCGACTAGTCCCGGTCTGGTTGTGTGCGGGCAGATCTCAGCTCGGAATCGTCACCAGATCATCGGCGTGGATCACGATGTGGGGTGATCCCGGCGGAAGGGCATCGCTTCGTCGGCCGGCAACCGAGCTCAGCTCCGTGGCTGTGTGACGCACGAGGCCCTTGGCGAACACAGTGCCGTCGGTGTCGACCACCTCGACCGGTGAGCCCGGATCGAATGCACCCGAAACCTCACGCACCCCGGCGGTGAGCAGCGACTTGCCCCGTTCGAGTGCCGCTCGAGCTCCCCCATCCACGACAATCCGGCCTCGGGCCACCACCGCGAACGCGATCCAGAGCTTGCGTGCCGGCATGCGGGTATCACGCGCTCGCACGAGGGTGCCGACCCCGGGGGTGCCGGCTACGGCATCGGTGAGCACTCCCTCTCGCCCCGCGTGGGCGATGATGGTGGACACTCCGGACCAGGCGGCGATCTTCGCCGCCATGAGCTTCGAAGCCATACCACCGCTCCCCCTCACACTGCCCGCGCCTCCGGCCAGGGCTTCGTGTTGGTGGTCGATCTCCACGATCTCTTCGATGAGAGATGCCCGCGCGTCGATCCGGGGATCGGCAGTGAGCACTCCGGGGGTGTCGGTGAGGAGCACCAGCCGGTCGGCCGCCACCAGGTTGGCCACCAGCGCGGCAATGCGGTCGTTGTCGCCCCATCGGATCTCGTCGTCGGCGATGGCATCATTTTCGTTTACCACTGGCACCACGCCGAGTTCGAGGAGTCGCCCGAGCGTCTGGCGGGCGTGAAGATACTGGGACCGCACGATGAAGTCCTGGGGCACCAGGAGAACCTGACCCGCGATGAGACCGTGGCCGGCCAACTCCTCGCGATAGACACCCATCAGGGCGCTCTGCCCCACGGTGGCCACCGCTTGGAGGGTGGTGGCATCGGTGGGCCGGTTGACTCCACCCAGACCGAGTTCGGGGAGACCCGCTGCAATCGCCCCGGAGGTCACAATCACGACACGCTCACCAGTGGCACGAACCTCGGCGACCTCTCTGCACAACTTCGCCAGAGGGGCACGACCGACCACCCCGTCATCGTCGGTGATCGACGAGGTTCCGATCTTCACAACGATCGTCGAGGCGCTCACGCGTCGTCCTCGTAGTCGAAGGCGAAATCGCCGATGCGCACAGTGTCGCCCGGCCTCACGCCGGCCTTCGACAGCGCGGAATTGACGCCGAGTTGCTTCAGGCGGCCCTGGGCAAACTCGATCGCTTCGAGGTTGGTCAGATCACTGAGCGCAACTGCTCGCGCCGCAGAACGCCCAAGCACGTTGAAGGAGCCGTCGTCGAGGCGCTCGATCTGGATCTCGGTGCTGGTCGGGCGGTGGATGGTGATCGCCGCTTCCGCGGGTGCGAGCTTGCGGGCTTCATCGACCAGCTGCACCAGATCGCCAATCACCTGGGGCACCCCGAGGCCGGTGACTGACGAAATGGCTCGGCCATCGAAATCGGTGTCGGGCACGAGATCGGCTCGAGAACCCACCACCAGTCGGGGCCGATCGAGCAGTTCGGGACGGTAGGCCCCGAGTTCGTCGAGAAGGACGTCGAGCTGTTGCTCGGCGGGCTCTCCGTCCCAACCCGCGAGATCCAGGAGGATGAGCAACACCCTGGCTCTCTCCACATGGCGTAGGAACTGGTGGCCGAGCCCTCGACCTTCACTCGCTCCTTCGATCAGCCCCGGGATGTCGGCCAGAACCATCTCGAAGCCGTCGTCGGTGCGCACCACACCGAGATTCGGCTCGAGCGTGGTGAACGGATAGTTGGCGATTTTTGGCTTGGCCGCCGACACACGACTTATGAAGGTGGACTTACCGACATTGGGAAATCCGACGATCGCGACATCGGCAAGCAACTTCAACTCGAGCCGCAGCCAACGCTGTTCGCCATGTTCGCCCTGCTCGGCGAACGACGGTGCCCGTCGCATGTTCGACAAAAACCGGGAATTGCCCCGGCCCCCCTGCCCGGCGCGGGCCGCCAGCCAGCGGTCGCCATGATGGGTCAGGTCGGCGAGCGACTCTCTGGAGTCGTGACCGAGCACGACGGTCCCCTCGGGTACATGGACTTCTAGATCGGTTCCTCGCGCACCATGCTTGTTTGCACCGCCGCCGTGAGCCCCGTGCGGTCCCTTACGGTGAGGGTGGTCGCGAAATGCGAGCAGGGACGCCACGTTGCGGTCGGCCACCAACCAGATCGAGCCACCATCACCACCGTCGCCACCGGCTGGGCCGCCCTTGGACACATGCGCCTCGCGTCGAAACGCGACACACCCTGCGCCACCGTCGCCAGCCTGAACATTGATGTTGCACTCGTCGACAAACCCAGACACCGAACAGAGGCTACGGCGTCTGTTGGCTACCGGCCGACTTATTCGAGCAGGCGCACCGGATCGCCGAGTACTTCCACACCCCACGTGGTGCGATCCCACACGCTGGAACCGAGCGCCTGGTAGTTGAGCTTCCACCAGTCGTTGGGATATGACGCAAAAGTCCCGCTGTTGGGCAGGTCAATCGTCATTTCGACGAGACGGCCGTTGTAAGGCCACGAGCCACCGATGTACACGTCGAGGCACGGTTCGCCGCCACACGTGTTGCCGTTGTTCGGCCCGTAAGCACCATCGGCGGTCTCGTAGGTGAACGAGTAAGGGTTGCCGAGGGGATCGAGGATCTTGAGGAAGTCCATGCCATCGGCGGTGTCCCACAAGGAGATCTTCATCTGCTTGCCGGCATGCTCATCGCCGATCTCAGCGAGGAATAAGTCTTCGGTGGCCACCCCCGCCGAGTCGACCGTCACCGAGATTCGTTTCACGCCGAACACGTTCGGACA
>CAXMSE010000046.1:0-40564 GCA_964196195.1 uncultured Gammaproteobacteria bacterium
GCCGCTCTCTACAACGACGAAGCAGTGATGCGCTACGTCGACGGCGGCACCCGAGACCGCCCCACCACCGCCCACCTACTCGAAGCGAACGCACGCTGCTGGAAGTCCGAGGGCTGGGGGTTGTGGGCGATCCGCGACGCCGAAACAGGCGCCTTCCTCGGTGAAGGCGGACTCCAGAGACTCACCGACGTCGACGGTGCCCAGGTCGACTACGGCTACACGATCAGCCGCCGCAACTGGGACAAGGGTGTCGCCTCCGAAGCCGGCAACGCGATCCTCTACGATGCCTGGACCCGCTTCCCGGGCGACCAGATCCACGCGATAGTGCATCCCGACAACCCCGCCAACGGCGCCATCCTGCGCAAGCTCGGCTTCCGGCGCCTGGAGGATCAGCTGGTGCACGGCATCGAACAACAGATCTGGGAAATCCAGAGGTTGGGCTGAGGCCCTCACAGCTTCCTCACGACTTGTTCGCAACCTCATCTTGATCGGCGTGCATCGTTTGGGTCATGAAGCGAGCCGCCATCATCATCACCCTCATGTTGTCGGCCGCCGCCTGTGGCCCAACTGAGACCGACACCACCACCGGGTCGACCACATCCACCAGCGTGCCCGTTCCCGACTCGGACGGTCCGATCGAATCGTTGGCGATCGATCCCGGGGCCGACCCCGACTTGGCGACCACCAGCACCCTGCTGGAGTCGACTGGTTCCGGTGACGCCGACCAGCCCACCACCACGACTGTGCCGGCCGTGTCCTCCAATCCCGCGGCGGGCGCCGACGACGGCAGCGCTGAGGCCCTGGCCGATGCCACCGCCGCCCTCGATGTACTCGACGACCTCCTCGCCGACATGAGCTCCGAGATAGACGGGCTCGCCGGCGATCTCGCCGCCGACGCCGACGCCAACGCCAGCTCCGGCAATGGCTGAACTCACACCCCCAACCACAGTTCTGGGGGAACAGACCCACCCATCAGGAGATATCCAATGACCATCCGACTCCCCCGCCTCACCGCCGCACTCTTGGTAGGTGGGCTCACCATCGGGGCCGCGACGCCGGCCTTCGGCCAGGAAGAATCAGGCGAAACCGAAGGCGACACAGAACATGTCGTCAACCTCAGGTCACGATGCCAGCAGGCCATCGAACGCCGCCTCGGAGACCTGAACCGCGCCCAGGCCCGCATCGACGGAGTCGACGTGCTCACCGCAGCCCACGAGAACTCCCTCGATGCCATCATCGACTCCACCGAGAGCGGGCTCAGCCAACTCTCCGCCAGCATCGCCGACGAAGACAACCGGCTCGAACTGGTACAACTCTGCAGCCAGATCGCCGCCGAATACCGTGTCTACCTGGTGGTGCTGCCCCAGACCCACCTCACCGTCGGAGCCGATCGTGTGGACGCTGCCGCTGCCCGTGGCGACGAATTGATCAGCACCTTCGACGAGACGGTCGAAGCCGCCATCGCCGCCGGCGCAAACGTGGACGCGGCTGTCGCCCTTCGCAACCAGGCCGTCGCCCATCTCGACATCGCCGAATCGTCCAACTCCGGCGTGGCCGCCGGCGCTCTCAGCGTCACCCCCGCCGGCTACAACGACGGATCCGGCGAAGTGATCCTCGACACGGTGCGGGGCGATCTGCGCACCGCCCACGCCGAGCTGAAGTCGGGCCTGAAAGATGGCAAGGCTGCCGTGCACGCCCTTCGTGGCGCCATCGGCGATCTCGAGGACGCCGCCTGAGCCACGCCGAGTGGAGTCCAATCCACAACGCCACGGTCCCCGAACGTTTCCCGCAGCCGGGGCCCGCTGACGCCGAGCCGCCGCGACCCCCGGTCGCGGCGGCTCGTGTTTGTTCCCGGATAGTCGACCAGAGCACCCAGGCCTCGGACCGGCCCGCGCCCACCGGATAGCGTCACGGATGTGAGCTGGTGGCTGTGGCTGATCATCATCATTGTGGGTCTTGGCATCGTGGTCGCGATCTACGACCTCACCCAGAAGCGTCACGCGATACTGCGCAATTATCCGGTAGTCGGCCATCTCCGTTTCTTGCTCGAATCGGTCGGCCCCGAGCTACGCCAGTACATCGTCACCGACAACGATGAGGAACTCCCCTTCTCGCGTGACCAACGGCGCTGGGTGTACGCCTCCGCCAAGGGCGAGAACAGCTATTTCGGATTCGGGACCGACAACCGCTTCGACGTGGCCGGCTATCCGTTCTTCCACCATGCACCCTTCCCCATCGACGGCGACGCCGATGAGCCGGTCAGCGGCGCCAAGGTGTTGGGCGAGTGGCGCGATCGCCCCGGCCAGTTCACGCCGGCTTCGATCGTCAATGTCTCGGCCATGAGCTTCGGCTCACTCTCCAGCGCTGCGATCCAGGCCATCAATCGAGGCGCGGCCATCGCCCGCTGCCTCCACAACACCGGCGAGGGTGGGATCAGCGCCCACCACCGCAACGGCGGCGATCTAATCCTCCAGGTCGGCACCGGCTACTTCGGTGCCCGCGACAGTCACGGTGCATTCTCGATCGACACCCTCCTCGAGTCGCTAGTCGACACGCCGGTGAGAGCGATCGAGATCAAGCTGAGTCAGGGCGCCAAACCCGGGCTCGGGGGTGTCCTACCCGCCGCGAAGGTCACGCCCGAGATCGCGGCCGCCCGCGGCGTACCGGTGGGGATCACCGTCCACAGCCCGGCCCGCCATCGCGAGTTCGACGACATCACCACGATGGTGGAGTTCATCGAGCGCATCGGGGAGGCCACTGGGCTACCAGTGGGAATCAAGTCGGCCATCGGGGGATCCGAGTTCTGGACGGAGCTGGCCGACCACATGGCCGACACCGGCCGCGGCCCCGACTTCATCACTGTCGACGGAGGTGAGGGGGGCACCGGTGCCGCCCCTCTGGTGTTCGCCGACCATGTCGCCCTTCCGTTCCGCCAGGCTTTTCCGGTCGTACGCCAGGCTTTCGATCGCCACGAGCTCACCGAGCGACTCACTTTCGTAGGCGCGGGCAAGCTCGGATTCACCGCCGACGCAGCAGTGGCGCTGGCGATGGGCGCCGACCTGATCAATGTGGCCCGAGAGGCCATGCTCTCGATCGGCTGCATCCAGGCCCAGGAATGCCATACCGGCCATTGCCCGACGGGCGTCGCCACCCAGAAGCGCCGCCTCGTCCGGGGTCTCGATCCCACCGACAAGTCCGTACGACTCGCTACCTACGTGCTCGCCCTCCAGCACGACCTGAGGGCCCTCGCCCACGCCATGGGCCACGATCACCCGAGCAAGATCCGCCTCGACCAGATCACGATCGCCGATGGAAACGGGGCCTTCACCTCCGCCTCCGAAGTCTTCGCCCGCCCCAAGGGCCTTTTCTGAGCACGTACGCGCGCATACCGCGCGCCAGCGCTCAGAAAAGTCTTCTTGCCTCAGCTCCAGCTTTCGGGGTCGGCCGGATCTCCGAAGAGTTCGATATTACCGAACTCGGGATCGGGGGTCACCGAGGCTTCCGGGGGCCAGATGCCGGCGCCGGCGGCCACATCAGAGCGGCCCCCTCCCGTTCCCCACTGGACGTAGGAGAAGATCTCATCGGAGTTGGCGAAATCGCGCGACGTGTAAAGGGCAGCCTCGCCGCCGGCAATGTCGAGACCGCCGGCCACGCCCGCCGGTATCTGGATCGAGGTGCCGGCCGCGATCACGCCACCATCGACCACGGTTCCTAGATCGGTATATGACGGAAACTGACACAACCAGATGCCATTGACGTCGACGTCGACGTCGCCAGAGTTGACGATCTCGATGAAGCCCGCTTCGCCGAACTCGACGATGGTGATCTGTAGATCATGAATCGCCACCGTGCCCTCGGGACTTGCCTCGGTTGTGGTGGGGGCAGCGGTGGTTGGTTCGTCGACGGCCTCCACGACCTCGGAGGAAGATTCACCGGCATCATCGTCGGGAGCCACTTCTCCGTCATCGCTATCGCTGCTGCAGGCCGCGGCGACAAGCGCAAGCAGGGCGAATAGGGCGACGATCAGACGGCGGGATCGATTCATGTGAGTCTCCTGGCAGAAGTTGGGGTGACGTTAGCGGTGTCGGGCGGCGACCATTCTCGCCTCGCGAGGCGAGCAGTTCTATCGGCTGGAGTACACACACTGTGTCATATTGCTGACACACGGGCTTAGGCGTTGACCTCGCCGGGATCGACTGCATCCGGCGTCGAAGCCTCAAGCTGGGCCGCACGTTTGAGCAGTTCCGCTATCCGATCGAGCAGGGTGGCGGCCGCAACGCGGTCGGGAGGATCCTCTGCCAGAGCGGTGTCGCGAGCCTCGAACAGCTCCAGGATTTCGGCCAGAAGCATCTCGCTGGTGTCGGGCGGCGCAACCTCGTCGTCGGGCTGAGGATCCGCGTCGCCTTGCTGGTCAGAATCGTCTTGCGTCTCATCGTCATCGAGCCCACCCGGGATCGCGCCGAGTACGTCGCTGAAATCGGCCCCGTCGAAAAGCTTGCCGAGCGCATCATTGAGATCTTCACCGATCGCGATCTGCTCGCCTTCACCGACGGTGGCGATTACTGCTTCAAGCGTCGGAACAGAAGACGTGCCCTCTGCGGCTACGTAGAGCGGCCGCACCCACAGGATCGAATCCGCGATCGGCAGCAAAAGCAGATCGCCGAACTGGACCAACGAACCGGAGTCGTCGAGCAGGGTGAGGCGACTGGAGATCTCCTCGTTTTGTGCGATCGCTGACGCGACGAGCACGGGCCCGGGCGCGTCGGGACTCGTGATCTCGTAGCTCACCAGACGGGTGGTGCCGTCGAGGCGCGTCTCTCCCACCATGAACGCCTCGAGTTCGCGCCGATCGTCGTTTTCATCGAACGGCACGAAGGTGCGCAGGGTAACAAAAGAGGCCTCGGTCTCGCCCGGGAGTTTGAGCAGGGTGTAGTAGGGGTCGATGCGCTCTTCACGGGTGGTGATGAGACCGGTGTCTTCGTCGGTGATGGCCTCAGAAGTGGACCCCGCGACAACTTGGCGACCCGGATTCTGGGCCACCGCCCACCGCTCGGTGCCGATGACGAGACTCTCAGGATTGGAAACCTGGTAGCGCGCCCACATGTTGGTCTGAACCCGGAACAGGTCCTGGGGATAGCGCAGGTTGTCGCGAAGCGCATCGGGCATGTCGTCGAAGTCGGTGAACAGATCAGGAAAGGCCGAGCGCCACGCGTCGATGATCGGATCATCGACCGGCATCACATAGAAGCTCACATCGCCGTCGTAGGCGTCAACCACAGCCTTCACCGAGTTGCGCACATAGTTGAAGGAGGCGCCGGCCAGCCCGCCGGTGATGAGGCGGCTGTTCTCCGCCCGCTGGGAGTAGGGGAACCGGTCTGTGGTGGTGTATCCGTCGATCACATAATGGACCCGGCCCTCGAGCACCACCGGATACGCATCGGCGTCGAACTCGAGGAAGGGAGCTAGCTCCTCCACTCGGTCGTGCACGTCACGGATGTAGATGACGCGGGTGTCGTCGTCGACGAAGTTGGAGATGAGCGGTTCGATCTGACCGAATCGCATCGCAAAAGCTACCCTCCGGATGAACGAGCCGAGACCCACCCCGCTCTCGCCCTCGTAGCGGGTGAGGACATCCTCGCCGGTAGCACTGTCGACGTAGTCGATTTCATCGACCGACGCCCCTACCAGCGCATATCCGCCGAGCCCTTCGCCGTGATAGATCTGGGGCGTGTCGAGCTGGAGGTCGATGCTCGGATCGATCTCCACCGGAAGCCCGCCAGCGAGGAAGTTGGGCCTCCCCTCGCCGGTGGTGGCGTTGGCCTGGGCCACCGCCACGCCATAGCCGTGGGTGAGGCGCACATGCTCGCGCTCCCAGCTAAGTCCGCCGAGGGCAAGCTCACGGCTTCCGAGCACGACCTGGGTGACTTCGCCGTCGATCATGTATCGGTCGGTGTCGAGCGTGCGGGCGAACGTTGGGCCGACATCAACCAGCGATCCGGCGAACTGGTAGAACTCGCGCTCGGCCTGGAACCGCTCGAAAGTGGGATGGGCGACCAGAGGATCGAGCACCCGGGCATTTCGAATCGTCTCGGCGTTGCTGCGCAACTCTTCCGCGGTGAGGTCTTCGGTGTAGTCGAAGGTGGCCTCCGACAGATCGACACCGGGCACCAATCCGAACGCGGCGCGGGTGGCGTCGATGTTGCGCTGGGTGAACTCGGCCTCACGCGTGGTTTCGTTTGGCTCCACCTGGAAACGCTGGACGAAGGCTGGGTAGATCCCGCCCATCACGATGGCTACAAAAGACCAGAGCCCCACCGCCAGTATCGGCATCACCCAACCGCGGAGGCGGAGGTTGATCACGAGCAACACCACCGCCGACAGCGAGATCGCCATCAACAGATAGGTGGCGGGAAGCTGGGCGTGGATATCGGTGTACAGGGCGCCGTCTACGACGCCGCGCCTCGACACTGTGAGTTCGTAGCGACCCAGCCAGTAGTCGGCAGCCTTGATGAGGGCGAGCACAGCCAGCACGGCCGACAGGTGCACCTTCACATTCGATGAGACCCGCTCGCCGGAGGTGACCGCGATACGGATCCCGCCGTTGAGGTAGTGCGCAATGGCGGTGAGGATGAAGATGACGATGAAGGCCGCGAAGGCCCAGTTCACCACGAAGCTCAAGAAGGGAAGCTGGAAGACATAGAAGCCGACATCGGTGTCGAACTGGGGATCATCGATCCCGAAGTCCTGACGATTGACGAAGAGCAGCCATTCCTTCCAGTGCCCCCCGACGCCGGCGGCAGCGATCAGGGCGAATAGCGCCGACACCGCGGCACGGATCATTCCTGCGCGGCCGGCCACGATCTCGTGGTAGCGAGCGAGGAGTTCCTCCTCAGGGCCCGGGGCCCTCAATACGGGGGCACTCCTGTCGGCGATGAACAAGTTGACCCAGAGGACCACGAAGAAGGTACCGGCGAATATGAGAGTGAGCGCGATCTTCGCTCCCAGCACTCTCCCCCAGACGTCGGTGCGATCCAGAGCATCGAACCACAGGTAGTCGGTATAGAACCCGGCGATCCCACGCAGCGACAGCGCGACCACGACGACGACCGCGAACACGATCGCGATAACCACCCGGCCTCGGCCACTGAACCGTGAGGATCCACCTCGAGGCATATCTTCAACTCGGCGCATCGGCGCAACCCTACCGGTCGTCTGGCAGGTGTCGTTGTCGAGGCCTCGATCGGGTCGCCGAAGTCGGTCTCAGGCGTCGGCGTGAACGAGGCGACAAGTACACGCCGGATGAGCCGGCGGATGAAGATCACCGGTGGGATATGCGTCGCCGGTAGGGACAGCCCCAGCCAGCGCATTGTCGCCACACTCCGGCCCGCAGGGGCCCTCGGGGTCGACAACCCAACGAAGGTCGCCCTCAGACGAAGCGATCATCGCCGAGCCTTCCGTGGCCACGACCGCCGCCGCTGCTGCTTCGGGGATCCGACGGGAACGAGACTCTCGGTAAAGCGCGCGCACCGTGTCGGAGAGTTCGTCTTCGTCGTCTGACCGATCGGCAACATCAACAAGGCGCTCACGAACGGGGTCGAGCGCGATGACCCTGATCTGGGAGAGAGCGACTTCCAAATCGAGGGAAAGCGAGGCTCCCAGCGTGGCCGCGAGATCTTGCAGAACGGGCACCGCGGCCGATTCATACGGATCGGCATGCCTGGCGGCATCGTCGACGACTGCGTGGATGGCATCGGACCCGCTGCGTCGGACGCCGTCCAGCAAGGTGCCCTGCTCATCGACGAGGACCTTCTTTAGGGCGCGGGCCGCGGCGTTCTCCGCCAGGCGCCGTACCTCGTCTCGAGCATCGTCGACCGGCTCGGCTTCCGGCTCCGGTGCTGGCTCGTGGGGAGCCGCTTCCGAGGCCGGTTCTTCGACATCAGCTGGACCCCGAGACTCCCGCAAGCGAGCGAACACGCCGCTTCCCGGGTCGGGATCGACCTCGTCGCCGACCTCTTCGGACTCAGCTTCGGAGTCTTCGTCCGGCCCAGGTTTGGGTTCCTGCTCCGGCGCAGGCTCTGGCTCTGACTCCGGTGCAAGCTCCGGTTCTTCCTCCAGCTCCGGCTCCTCATCGGGCCCTGGCTCCGGTTCTTGCCCCGGCTCAGGCTCTTCGTCCGGCCCGAGCTCGGCTGCCAGCTCGTCCTCGGCCTCTTCCGCGTCGATGTCGAACAGCTCCGACGAATCGTCGACCTCCGTCGTGGCCTCATCGCCGAGCGCCGCGTCGATGTGGGTGAGCGCCTCCATCTCACCCGTGATGAATGAGGGGTCGTCGTCTCCCGCGCCTGATCCATCGTCGACAAGGGGGTGACCCACGAGCCGGGCGGCCTCGATCTCGGCTTCGAGGCGCTCCACCGTGGGAGTCTCCTCCGCGGCAACCCTCAGGCCGGCGCGCTCGGCTGCGGCACGAGCCTCGGGAACGGACTCGACCAGGTCGGTGACTGCATCGTCGAGATCGCGCTGGGCAACGGTGAGCGACTCGAGAAGGCGATCTCGGCCTGCTCTCAGCTGCTCCACCTGTGCTCGTCCGGTCTGGCGTTTGCGAGCCAGGTCGCGAAGCATCCGCTCGCGAACCAACTGGGCCTCGTTGACCATTTCGCGGCCGCGCTCCCGGCCATCGTCGACCAGCCGCTCGGCTTCGCGCTTGCCCTCGGAAATGATCTCTTCGCTCTCACGGCCGGCTTCGAGGCGAGAAGCGTCGGCGGCCGCCAGCGCATCATCGCGGACCGCCTGAGCCTCGCGTTCGGCCCGCTCGGCACGCGTCTCGGCGGCGTCGTGGGCGGCCTCCAGGACCTGGGCGGCCTCCACACCGAGCACCTCGGCCACCTTGTGAGCCTCGAGGCGATCCTCGGCCACATAGTCGAACTCGGCGAGCCGACCCGCGAGTTCGTCTCGAGCGCGTCGAAGCTGGCGGATCTCCTCGGCGGCTCGCTGAAGTTGACCACGAACCGCTGAAGGGTCGAACCCGCGGCGAACTACCTCGAAGGAGGCATGTTCGAGTTGGGACAGGTCGAAAGAATCGTCGGGTGTCATCGTCAGAAGATCGTAGGAGTGACTGCCGCCCGGATGGAGTATCCCCACCGCCCCGGACTATTGAGCAACTGGCTCACCGGGGATCTCGAGCGCCAGCTCCGAGGTCTGTCCTCCCAGCGCAGCAAGGGCTTCCAGAGCTTCTTCGAGGGTGGCCACACCCACAATCGGCATGTCGCCGGCGTGTTCGACAGCAACTTCCAGACTCTCGATCGGCACGATGAAAAGTTCTGCACCCTCGTCGTGGGCCGCAGCCGACTTCTGGCCGACTCCGCCTACATTTCCAACCGATCCCGCCGGTGAGATCGTGCCGGTCACGGCCACGCGGTGCCCGCCGGTGAGCTCACCCTCGGTGAGGACGTCGATGAGGGTGAGCGTGAAGGCGAGACCGGCCGAGGGGCCACCGATCGTGCCCGAGTCGATCGAAAGATCGAAAGGCAGATCGACATCGTTCGATCGAACCACGACATCGGCAATCCCGATGAAACCGCCAGGGACACCGTCGGGGTGCTCACCGAACACGATGTCGACCTCGCGCCGACTGAAGGTGACCGAGTCCTCGAGGGTGACGACCGCGGGGTCGCCCGGCTCGACCTGATCGAGGAAGGTGCGGAGAGACTCGAAACTCGTGATCAGGGATCCGTCGATCGCGACGATTACCTCGCCCACCTCGAACACACCGTCGACCGGGCCACCTTCCACCACCGACGCGAAACCGATCCCCGTCTCGTCAACGGCGTCGACACCCAGTAGCTCAAGGGCGGCAATGATCGCCGAATCCTTGGAGGCCTGCATCATCTGCAGATTGCGCTCCCGTTGTTCGGATACCGAGCGAGTGCCGAACACCGACTCGTGCGTACGGAGCTCGATGTCGTCGTCGACTTCAGACTCGACCCATTCCCAGACCGTCACCTGATCGTCGATCGTGACGGTGGTGAACAGGATCTCGCCTTCGGGCTCGAAAACGTCGATGTTTGCGACCGTCACCCGAGAAGCGGTACTACGGGCCGATCCTGGCTTGAGGGCGACGGCACCGTCGTCGACCAGCGACTGGCCGGGGGTGATGCGTCCCAGCCACTGAGCCGGCACGAACACCGACCCGATGATCAAGGCCGTGATGACAGCCACACCTCCGCCGATCCAACGGGTGAGCCGGTCGTTCCACCAGCGCGACGACGCCGACGGCGTCGGTTCCACCGGTAACATCGGTGTCGGCGTGTCCTCCTCACTCATCGTTCTCGTGCTCGTTTTCGTGGCGGGTTTGGCGTTCACGGCGGTCCAAAGGCCTCCGTGGGGTCTTCAGCCTGCCATGGCTCGCTCTGCAAACGGACGCGTGCGGCGTCGAATGAGGCAAGCGACCGGGCTCGACGGGATTCACGCCATCACTCCTACCGACCACAATCACATCGATGACGACGACGATGACAACATCGTCTTCGACACCCTTCGGGTGCTCGGTGTGCTTCGTAAGAAGGTCGACCGGCCGGCGGTCGGCCGCAAGGCTTACGTCCGGTGGTGGGAACGGCTTCGTGCCCTGATCGTGCTGAGCGGCATCGTCGTGGTGCTCGGGATCGCGTTGGCGTCGGTGATCGGCATCACCGTGCTCGGTTTCGGGTTCCTGTTGGAGCAGGCAATCAGCTGACCCGGCTGGGAATCAGCGGCCGAACAAACCCCGCCGGCCGTCGCTGGCACCGCTCGGAACCGCGGCCTCGATCGGATCCTCGAACCCGACGGGGGGCGGAGGCATCTCCGAGTCAGTGGCCTCGGTTGCGATGGCCTCGATCGGTTCCTGCATCGCGGCCTCGACATAAGTGACGTCTTCGGCGGTGGGCAAGACCTCAGGCCTCTGGAGCGACTCGACCACCGGTGCCGGAACGGAGTCGTCGATCGGTGCAGGCGTCGTATCGAGCACCTCGACCTTGAAGTACTGCTTCACCTCAAACTTCACCTCATCGAGGGTGAAGAGTTTCGCGTCGTCGACGCGCGAGGTGTTTCTCAGCTCCTCGAGGTAGGCAACCGCATGCCCCTGCTCATCGAACTGGCGATACTGGGTCACCGCGTCGCCGTCGTCATGGATCACGATATGGGTCATGAGCTTGCTCCTTGGACTCCCTGCAGGACATCCATCCCGTCGGCGGATCGAGGACCGATCTTGAGTGTTTCCCGCAGTGAGACCGAGGCCATCGCCACGACCGCAGCGGGGCTAATGTCGGGCGATGGCCGAGCCAACACCCCTCGAGCGCAGGCGTGCCGCCGGTCTTGCCGGTCACATCGGCGATTCGTCCGGGGCCCGACGGAGCCTCCCCGACACCGACCCGCTGGTTCGAGCGGCTGGCCTGAGATCACTCGCCCGCCTCGACGATCTCGACGACGTAACACTCGCTCGAGCCCTTATCGATGAGTCCCCCAAGGTCCGCATCACTGCCCTCGAACTCGCCTCACGCCGTGAAGCCCCTCCGATCGACCACCTGCTCCACGATGAGGAGCCCACAGTGGTCGAGACCGCGGCCTGGGCGTGCGGCGAACGCGAAGCCACCGATCGCATCGTGGCCACGCTCAGCAATCTCGCCTCCGATCACGACGACCCTCTCGTGCGAGAAAGCGCAGTCGCCGCGCTCGGCGCCCTCGGTCACGAGTCGGGGCTGGCCGCGATCCTCGCTGCCACCGAAGACAAACCGGCTGTTCGCCGCCGGGCCGTGGTGGCCCTCGCCGCCTTCGACGGGCCCGAGGTGGATGCGGCCTGGGAGCGGGCCCGATCCGATCGCGATCGCCAGGTGCGCGACGCGGTGGACGAGCTACTCGGCCCCGCCTCCGACGACATCAACGACGGTGGCGACCACCGTCCATGAACATCGCCTGCACCGACTCGTAGTGTTCGATCACCTTGCCCGCGCCCAACACCACCGACTCCAGTGGGGTGGGCACGAGCCTCACCTCCACATCGGATTCCTGGGTGAGCCGAACGTCCATTCCCTTGAGCATGCCGCCACCACCGACAAGATGGATCCCCTGCACGATCAGGTCCTGGGCAAGCTCCGGGGGTGCCTGAGCCAGACAACTCAGTACCGAGTCGACCATCGCCGAGACGGGCTCCTTGATCGCTACCCGGATCTCCGCCGGCTCGAGCACCACCGTCTTCGGCAAGCCACTCATCAACTCGCGGCCTCGGACTTCGGCGCTCACCTCGTCTTCGGTGGGCGCGGCTGAGCCGAGCACGATCTTGATCTCCTCCGCCGTGCGCTCACCCACCGCGATGCCGTATTCACGGCGGACATAGCCCTGGATCGCGTTGTCGATGTCGAACGAACCGACCCTCACCGCCTCGAGCGCCACAACCCCTCCGAGAGAGATCAGGGCCGATTCGGTGGTGCCGCCGCCGATGTCGATCACCATATTTCCGATGGGCTCGTTGATCGGGAGTTCCGCGCCGATCGCCGCTGCAACAGGCTGCTCGATCAGGCGGGCATCGGCGGCCCCGGCGCGTCTTGCCGCCTCGGTGACTGCCCGGCGCTCCACCGCGGTGATGGCCGAGGGCACGCAAATCACCACTCGTGGCCTGTTGAGGCGGCTGACCCCCACCCTCTGCAGCAGGAGTCGGATCATGCGCTGGGTGACTTCGAAATCGGTGATGGCTCCCTTGCGCAGGGGGCGGACCGCAACAATGTAGGAAGGGGTGCGACCAATCATCTGCCACGCCTCGTGGCCCATGGCGAGCACCTCGCCGCTCCGGCTATTGAGCGCGATGACCGAAGGCTCGTTGAGGACAATGCCCTCCCCTCGGGCGTACACGAGTGTGTTCGCCGTACCAAGGTCGATCGCGAGATCTCGTGCCAGGGGTCAGCGCTCCTCGTCGGGAGGGGTATCGAGGCGAACGATACCGCTCGGTTGCGTCGCAGGGCGAGAACCCTCCCGAGGAGCCAGGGCCTGGAGTTGCTCTTGGAAGCCGGCTTGGCGGGGTGAGCGCGACCGAGTCCAGATCCAGATGAGGATCGATCCCGCGACCGCGGCACCGGCCGGGATGAGGAGAAAAGCGATGGAGTTGCTCATTCACCAACCTCGGTGATGTGTTGGGACTCCAAGCCCCACGACTCCCCGTCGGCCCAGGTTTCGCGCTTCCAGATCGGCACCGTGGACTTCAACGTATCGATGCCGAATCGGGCCGCCTCGAAGGACTCGGGCCGATGCGGGGAAGACGCCGCGACGATCACCGAGGACTCGCCGACGGGCACGACCCCTACCCGGTGCAGCAGAGCGATTCGGCCCAGCGTCGGCCACCGCGTCCTCATCTCAGAGGCGATCTCGGCGAGCCGCGGCACCACGTGTTGCTCATAAGCCTCGTACTCGAGCCGCTCGACCGACTCGCGACCCGGAGCGTGATCACGCGCGGTGCCGCTGAAGAGAACCATCGCTCCGCACTGGGGCAACACGGCCCAATCGGCCACTTCCCCCGTGGGTAGCGGCGCGTCGGTGAGACCCAACCAGGTGTGGTCATCAGGCGGCGTCAGCACTCGGTCATGGTAGGGCCGCCCGATCAAGGCCGCACCAGGGGGCGCGCCCGTCAGCTGGCCGACACTATGTACGCTCAATGTCCGTGGCAGACGGGGAGTACGACGAGGATGATCTGATCCATCGTTCACCGCCGGCACCCGATGATCGATTGTGGCGCCATCCGTCGGAAGTGGGCTGGGATGCCGGCCGGGCCGCGCCGGTCAAGCGCAGGCCATGGATGGTCAACACCTTGTCGGCCGGCGGTGGAGCTCTGCTCGTGGCGGCCGCTTGGCTGGTGAGCAGTTCGTCGTCCAATGTCCAAATCGTCACCCAGCGGGTCGTGGCGGTTCCCATCGAGTCGGTCGCCCCCCGCGTGACGTCGGCCGACCAGTGGAGCGACGAGGTCACGCTCGCCGCTCGCCAGTCCACCGCCGTGGTCCGTTCAGAGGAGGGCACAGCCACTCTCGCAAGCGCGATCGCGGTTCGCGATGATGGCTATCTCCTCACCAGCGGCCGAGCTCTGGATGGTCGAACGTCGGTCCTGATCCACACATCCAGCGGTGTCATCGCCACCGCGTGGCTGGTCGGATACGACCCCGACACCGACCTGTCGGTGCTGAAAACCGATGCCGTCATGGCCCCGGCGTTGATCGCGGCCGATCCCGCCGCCGAGGGCGACGTGGTGGCCCTGCTCGATCCCGACGGCGACTCTCGTCGCCAGCTCGTAGTGGATGTTGCGTCCGCATCCACCGCCATCGACGGCGATCATCTCGTCGGCCTGCTCGCCCTCGACGGCAGCATCGGCGACCTTCCGCCGGGCAGCCCCGTGATCGACCACACCGGTGCGGTGGTCGGCATCATCACTGCCACCGTCGAAGGCGCACCCGTCGCCGTCGTTCCCATCGAGCTCGCCTCCCGCATCGCCAGCGAACTCATCGCCGAAGGCACCATCGATCATCCTCGAATCGGCGTTACCGCTCGCGACACCCTCGAAGACGATCCGGTGCCAGGTTCCTACGTCACCTCGCTCGAGACCGACGGACCCGCCGAACGGGGAGGAGTGCTGGAGGACGACGTGATCGTCGAGATCGAAGGGGAGCCGGTCGAGTCGATGGCCCACATGGTGGCCGTGCTACGAACCCACGAGCCCGGCGAATGGGTGGACATACTCGTTCAGCGCGACTCAGCACTGGTGAACTGCAGGGTCGAGCTAGGAGCGGTGAAGCACTGAGCGTTAACCCGCTTGGGGACCTCGCCGCAGTCGGCGGATCAGGAATCCGAGCCCCACCAACAACCCGACCGCGAGCACGGCACTGGCGGCGAGGGCGAGTTCTTGCTGGCGACGGGCGGGTATGCGGTCGAGCGGGCCGGGGTCGTGAGAGACCACCCATGCCTCTTCGTTGGAGTAGTTGGCCTCCCATCCCAGCCGCCTCATCCGGTCGTTGGCCACCACCCAGGAGTGCGACGTGTAGGGCACCACTCCTGGCGGGATCGGTGAGAGGCCAGCCCGCCACCTGAGCGCGGCAAGGGCCCGCGCCGCCCACCAGGGCACCCGAACCCGGGGCCGGGGACCTTCGAGATCGTGGAGTGCATCGGGAGGGATCCAGCCGTCGGGGGCCACGTTGGCCACACCATCGAAGCGGCTGCTGACCGCCGTGGTGATGGCAGAAGCGAGGTCGTCGACGTGGAGGTACTGGACCGGGGGGTCTCCGTCGGCTGTGATACCGACGCGTGCGGTGTGCAGGACGCGCGCCAACTGGCCGAGGTCGTCGTCGGTAACCACCGCGGTGGGACGCAACACGGCCACTGCGACCTCGTCGCGACCCTGGCCCCACTCCATGGCTGCCTGCTCGACCGAGGCCCGAACCACCGCCCAGGCGAAATCGGGGTTGGGTCGGATGTCCGCATCCTCGGTGAGGGGCACGGGGTTACCCACCCATGCGCCGTAGACCATCGCCGACGACAGCATCACCACCTGCCCGACTCCCGCCTCGGCCGCGGCGTCGAGCACGCGTTGCACGATGGCCAGTTCGAGGGCATCGGCCGATGGATCGATCTCACCGGGGGTCACCGTGGTGGCGAGGTGTACAACCGAATCAGCCCCGGCGAACACCGCCCCGAGATCTCCCGATCCCAGGTCGATTTGCTTGGCATCGGCTCCTGGCGTGGACGCGATCGCGACCTTGTCGAGGGCCAACACGTCGAAGTTGCCAGGCTCGCGAGCGAATCGCCGCACGACGCGACTGCCCACCGCTCCGGCAGCACCGGTTATGACGATCTTTGTCATCGGAGCCACCTGGTGGCGCAGAGTATTGTTTCCATCACTCACCTACGATGCCCGCATGAGCGACGGACTGCCACCCGACAACCCATTCGGTGACGTTCCCTTCATCGGCGAACTGATGCGGATGCTTCAGGGAGCGGGTTCGGGTTCGACCGACGCGGCACGCCAACTGGCCCGAACCATCGCCAACGACGGGGTCACCGAACCCAACATCGACCCGTCCGATCGCATCGCGGTCGAAGAGCTGGTGAGGGTCGCCGAACTCCAGGTCGCGGCAGCCACCGACCTGCCTGTCGCTCGCACGGGTGCGCTCCGGGTGGAGGTCGGCAACCGTTCACAGTGGGCCGATCGAACGATCGACGACTACCGGCCTCTGTTCGAAACCCTTTCCAATTCGATGGCCGCCGGGATGGTCCCACCCGATGATCTACCGGCCGACGATCCGATGGCGTCAATGCTCGCGGGGCTCAGCCAGATGCTGGGTCCGATGATGCTCGGCATGACCACAGGCTCGATGGTCGGCCACCTGGCCCGGCGGGCGATGGGCGGCCATGATCTCCCCGTCCCCCGTCCACCCGACGCCCCCCTGCTGATCCTGTTGCGCAATGTCGACGACTTCGGTCGTGAGTGGTCGCTCGATCCCGACGATCTACGCTTGTGGGTCTGTCTCCACGAGGTCGCCCACCACACCGTGTTCGGCATTCCTCATGTCCGCGAGCGGCTCACCAGCCTTCTCCATCGCCATGCCGGTGCGTTCGAGCGAGACCCGGCGATCCTCGAGCAGCAGCTCGGCGGGTTCGATCTCTCCGCCGATCCCGAGGCGCTCTCGGAGATCCAGTCGGTCCTGGGCGACCCCGAGACCGTGCTCGGTGCCGTGCGATCGGCTGAGCAAGTTGCCCTGCAGCCCGAACTCACCGCCCTGGTGGCCGCGATCACCGGCTATGTCGACAATGTGATGGACACCATCGGTACCAACCTCATCGGCTCCTACTCGATGCTCACCGAAGCCCTCCGTCGGCGCAGGGTCGAGGCGGATTCGGGTGATCGATTCGTCGAACGGATCCTGGGCTTGGAGCTGGACGCTGCCCAGTACGACCGCGGCAGCGCTTTCGCCTCCGGTGTGGTCGAACGGGCCGGAATCGAGGGCCTCAAGCGCCTGTTCGCCAATGCCGGCAATCTGCCGACGCCGTCTGAGGTGGATGCACCGGGATTGTGGCTGGCGCGGATCGATCTACCCGACTGACCCAGGGGGGTCGTCGGCGCTGCTTTCCTCGACCTGTGGGTTGGGGGGTGTGGGATCGACTTCCACGCCATCGATCGACGAGACGATCGGAGCCGAGAGATCGTCCCAGCCTCCGGCCCACTCCGATGTTCCGGCCGGTGCCTGGGGTTGGGTGGGACGCAGGTCTTCCAGTGTGAGCTCCACGGTGGGGTCGACCGACTCGGCGGGGTCTTCAGCCTGGAGCGGGGCGCTCTGAGATCCATCGCCGAAGCCCTTCGGCCGCCACGCCAGCATTGAGCGTCCGGGGCGGCCCAACACATAGGAAACCAGAGCGAACAAGGAGGCGATCGCGACGGCCGAACCCCCAACCGCGATGTTCAACGGGATGGCCGCGGGTATGAACGCGCCCACCACCCACGCGAACTGGAAACGCGCTTCGAACCGGGCGAAGGAGCGGCCGTAGTTGGCATCCGGTGCTTCACGTTGCACCAGGGAATCGAACGCCAGCTTGCCGGTGGAGGCACCCACGGCGAGGGAGAACGACAGGATCGCCGACCCGAACAGGTTCGACGAGTAGGCGGCGAACAGGGCCGCCGCGCCGACCACCGCCAGCGCGCTCTGCAGCATGCGTTCCTCGGAGATGCGAGAGCGGAGCCCGGGAGCGGTCTTGGCCCCCGTCAGGGCACCAACTCCCGCGCAGAGCAGGACAACCCCGAAATGCCATGCGGGCGCGGCGGGGTCGCCGGTGATATCGATTCCGCGAGCGGTGGCGGTGGCACCGCCGAACGCGGAACCGAGGGTGCTCACGTCGATGCCGTCCTTGCCCCCCCGAAACTCGAACGCGAGCAGGAAGGTGACGAAGCCGACGATGCCGCGGAGGATGGCAGTGGCACTGGCGGCGAGAAGCACTGAAGCATCGCGTAGCTCGACCTTCTCGAGTTCGGCGGTGGGTTCGGCGGCCACGACCACCTTGGTGAGCTGGAAGGAAAGGATGGCGGTGACGATGAAGCCCACCATGGCAAGCGCCGCCGCAAACGAGGGTCCGCCGATCAGGGACAAGATCCCCGATACCGATGCTCCGGCCATCGTCGACACAGCACTTATCAGTGCGAGGCGGCTGTTGGCGCTCACGAGATCTTGTTCGGACCGGACGAGTTCGGGCACCACCGCGCTCTTGGCCACCGAATAGCCCTTCTGGAACACCAGCAGAGCAAAAGCGATGGGGAACAGCCAGAGCGTCTCCACGTAGCTGATCATGAAGAACGCCATCAGGGCGCGCCCGATCGACATCAAGATGATCATCATCCGCCGACCGCCCTTGACGCGATCGATGACAGGCCCGATCAAGGGAGCCACCACCGCGAAAGGAGCCATGGTGAGGAGGAGGTACAACCCGACACGGCCACGTGAATCGTCGGGGGAGATCGAGAAGAAGATCGACCCAGCGAGCGTCACCGCGATTGCGGCGTCGGACGCCGAACCGAAGGCGTGAACCCGGGCGAGCCGCATGAAGGGTGAGACCACGAAGGCCTCCGCTCCCCGTTTCTCCGGGCGGGACTTTCCCAGTGGGCGCCAGCCCTCGCCCGTCACAGCATCACCCCAGGGAACAAAATCTCTTGGTCGATCCCGGCCAGGAGATCGATGTCGTACCTGTAGGTGAGGGTCGACGTTGCCGATTCGATGTCGAACCAGGCGGCCACATCGACCTCCTCATTCGGGGAGAAGCGCCCATCTTGCACAGTCATCAACCAGTAGAGGACAGCCTTGCGCCGATCGCGGGCGTCGAGATACTCGACCATCGGGAGTTTCTTGCCCGGGCGACAATGAAACCCTGTCTCCTCGCGCACCTCGCGCAAAGCGCACTGCTTGAGCGTCTCGGTCTCGTCGAGCTTTCCCTTCGGGAAGGACCAGTCTTCGTGCCGGGGACGATGGACCAGCAGGATCTCAGGCCCACGTGCGCCCCGACGATGAACGACCCCACCGGCGGCCCAGACGTCGATATCGGGCCGCGTGGCCATCATTCGGCTGGCGGCCCTAGCCACGGGCCGATTCATCCACGAGGAGGGATGCTCCGAGCGCGCCGCCGGTGTCGCCGAGACGGGCCGCGCGAACCGGGGCTGATGTGTCGGCGAAGGCCCGCTCGTGCAGCTCTCGTTCGACCCGAACCCTGAAACCTTCGCCAAGCCTTTCCGACAGACCACCGCCGAGCACGATCAGTTCGATGTCGACCAGAGCGATGGCACTTGCCATCGCGGAGGCCAGGGCTGAAGCCGCGTCGTCGACCAGCCGCTTGGCCATCTCGTCGCCGGCGTCGACCGCTTCACCCCAGACCCGAGACTTGATCCGGCCCTTGCCGGCGATGTCGAAGATCGCGGTGGGCTCTCCCTTGGCCATGAAGTGGCGGGCCCTACGTTCGAGCGAGTTTCGCCCCGCGTAGTCTTCGAGTTCGCCTCGCCCCGGGCCACGCCGGTGGAGGTCGCGAAATGCCACGAAGGTGTGGCCGATCTCGCCGGCCAGCCCTCGAGGACCCTGGCGGAGGCGTCCATCGAGAATCAGCCCCGCCCCTACTCCGGTGCCGGCGAAGACACCGAGAAGATTGTCGACTCCGACCCCGGCTCCGTACCGGTGCTCGGCGAGGGTGCCCACATTGACGTCGTTGCCCACCACGACCGGTCGACCATCGAGTCGTTCGCTGAGCAGGCGCCCCACTGCGACGTCGTGGTCCCAGCCCGGGAGGTTGGGGGCAGCCGGCAATACGCCGGTGCCCGGGATGACAGGACCGGGCACACCGATCCCGACGGCGCTGGCGGTTAGGTTCGGGTCGACTTTCGCAATCACGCGAACGACCGTGTCGATCACATCGTCGGGTCCGCCCACACGCGGGGTGGGCCTCTTCGCCTTCGCGACGATCTCACCATCAACAACGAGGACCGCCATGGTCTTCGTCCCACCCAGATCAACGCCGATCGTCGGCAATGGTGAACCCTTCCCTCGGGGCGCTCAGCTCACCGACGGTTCGTCTTCGGGGTAGCCGAGATCCCAGTCGACGACGATACGTTCACGCTCTCCATCACGATTGACTCGTTCACGATTGCGGCGGAACTGGGGATCGTGGGGGGGAAGCAACAAGAGGCGGGCGTTGACGCGAGCGCGGAAGCTGTCGATCACCTCGCGCTCGCCGTAGACCCCCCGAATCTCCCAGTGAGGAGCGGTGGGGCCGAGATAGATGATGGTGGCCTGAGCAATCGGTGGTTCTTCGATCTCGGCATCAACGGTGTCGGTCATGGCTCGCCAGTGTACCGGTCGGGGCAGGTGGAAAAGTTGCTCAGGTGACCCACCCCAAGCAGCCGATTGACGCTTTACGGGAACTTTCCACCAATTCTGGGCGTACTAGTGGCACGCACAGAATGGGCGGTTGGGCGGTAACCCGACCAAGGAGATCCGAATGGACACCAACTGGATGGCTCGAGGCAATTGCGCCACGCACCACCCCGACATGTTCTTTCCGTCAGACGGCGTGGGCGTTGAGGTGGCCAAACGTGTCTGTGAGGGCTGCGTCGTACAGGATCGCTGTCTCGAATATGCCCTGCGAAACCGCGTCGACCATGGCGTCTGGGGTGGCTGCAGTGAGCGCCAGCGGCGCCGGATTCTGAGAGCACGACGATTGGCCGCGACTGCTGCCTGACCCCCGCAAGGTGAGTAGGTCGTCACCAACCGAGGCGGAACGGATCGACAACGGCATCAGCTGCGTCGCGTAGCCGCTCACTCAACCCGCTGTTGCGCGTCGGTAGGTCGGTCATCATCACCGCCATCGTGTCGTGGTCGGCCTCGCCCACCACCGTCCACAGATAACCGTCGCCGTCGAGCACCGCTACGTGGGTGTCGCCGATCGAGCCCGACCACATGGGTTGTCCACCCATGTCGCTGACCTCCCCCTTGCCCATCTCGTCGCCGACCATCTCGACGTCGGTGTCGCCAACCTGTTGGAAGACCGACACCATCGACCCTTCGGGCCCCGCGAACACGATGTGGGTGACGGATCCCTCACGCGATGCGTGGGCGATCTCGAATCCAACGGGCATCTCAGGACCCTGGGTGACGGCTTCGTGCATCACCTCCTCGTCGCTCGGAGGCATGGATTCGGCCGCTGCGGCCGCCGAGTGAAGGGCGACCAGATCTCCCAGGGCCGGGAGGGTGGTGGACCCACCGAGACCTCCGACAACACCCGCGATGATCGCGAACGAGGCGGCCACCGCGGCAAAGGCGGGCACCCGCCTGCGCGTCGAGAGCTCGACCACCGGTGCCAGCTTGGCATCGGTGGCGGAAACTCCGGCAACGATGCGTTCGATAGCACCGGCACGCGGGGCCACCTGGCTACCCGCTCGTAGCAACTCCCGAATCGCGGCGAACGATTCGATCTCACCTGCCAGTACGGGATCGGCCTCGGCCTCGACTCGGAATGCACCGGCTTCAGACTCCGAGAGCTCACCGTCGAGGAAGGCGCTTATGCGGTCGTCGGTGTTCACGAGAGCACCTCCCGCAGTCGCATCCGCCCACGGTGAACCCGCGACCGCACCGTGCCGACCGGCACCCCGATCTGGTCGGCGATCTCTCCGTAACTGAGGCCGGCGACGTCGCAGAGCACCACCGCGGTGCGGAACTCATCGGCCAGCCCGGACAGGGCCTGCTGGATGTGGTCTGGCAGCGACTCCATGGCCAGGGCGTCATCAGCGGCGAGGCCACCGGCGAGAACGCGATCGGGGTCGTCGGGAAGCCTGGTCTGGGGTCGACGCTTACGGCGCCTGGTTTCGTCGAGGAAAACGTTTGTCACGATGCGGGCCAGCCATCCGTGGAGAGAACCGGGGGTGTAGCTCTCGAGTCCACGCTTCACGCGTAGGAGAGCCTCCTGGACAACGTCCTCGGCATCAGGATGGTTCCCGGCAAGGCGAAACGCCACCGAGTACATGAACCCCGCGTGGTCGCGTGCGACCTCATCCCATGAGGGGACCGATCCCGGCGGAGTCGACGAGCGGTCGGGCAACTCGCTTAACCAGCGAGATCAGGATTTGTCGTCGTCGTTGTCGTCGTCGCCTTGGCTGAGCCCCGTCTTAAACTCCTTTTGGGCCTGTCCGAGAGAGCGGGCAAGCTTCGGGAGCTTCGCTCCGCCGAACACCAGCAGGACGATGACGAGGATCACGAGGAGTTCGGGGGTTCCGAGGTTCATGCTCGCGAGAGTACCGCGCGAATCATGAGTTTCGTATGAGGGGCCGCGAAAGGTGGCCCTGCTTCGTGCAGGGTCAGGCGATGACGGTGTCGGCCTGGGCGGCCGCCGCGGCACGAGCAAGAGCACGCTGGCGCCGGATGCGACGACGCTCTCGCTCGCTCATTCCACCCCAGATGCCGAACTTCTCGCCGTTCTGGAGAGCGAACTCGAGGCAGTCCTCGCGAACGACACAGCCCCGGCAGACCTCCTTGGCCTCCCTGGTGGACGCGCCGCGTTCGGGGAAGAACAGATCGGGGTCGACCCCCAGACAGTTGGCGAAGTCCTGCCAGGACTTCTCTTCGGGTTCGATTTCGTGGTGAATGGCCATTGGTCCTCCGACATGGCAACAAGCGAGATCCGCCCGGATCTCCTCCGCCGCTGCCACTGGATGTAATTACATCACTGTAATCACACCATTGTAAAGCCCGAGAGCCTTGATTTCCCGCCAAATTCACCCATCCGGAGCCCCTCAGGGCTCAGAGGGTGTGGGTTTCGCCCGACAAGAGCATGGCGATGTCCTCGGGTGGCGCCGGTCGAGCGAGGTGGAATCCCTGGCCCCGCTGGCACCCGAGCCTCACCAATTCGGCGATCTGGGTGGCGTCCTCGATGCCCTCGGCCACGACGTCGAGCCTCAGTGTGCGGGCCAGCCCGATGATCGATCTGACGATCGCAGTGTCGTCGGGGTCGACTCCCACACCGTCGACGAAGGTGCGATCGATCTTCAGGATGTCGACCGGGAACCGCTTCAGATAGGCCAACGACGAGAACCCCGTGCCGAAGTCGTCGATCGCAACCTGCACACCGATGTCACGGAATTGGTGGAGGATCCGTGCGCTCTCCTGCACATCGTCCATGATCGCGGTTTCGGTGAGCTCCAGGCACAGCCGTTCCGCAGCCAGGCCGGATCGGGCCAGAGCAGCTTGCACCTCGCCCACCACCCCAGGGCGGAGCTGGCGAGCCGAGAGGTTGACCCTCATGACGATGTCGTTGCCCTCGTTCACCCACGTGGCTCCTTGGGCAGTGGCCTGGCCCAGCACCCAGCGCCCGAGATCGACCACGAGACCGGTCTCTTCGGCCAGGCTGATGAACGATCCCGCGGCGAGGAGGCCCCGTTCGGGGTGGCGCCAGCGCACCAAGGCCTCGGTGCCCACGATCTCTCCGGTGTCGAGGACGAACTCGGGCTGGTAGTGAACCTCCAGCTGGCCGCTGTCGATGGCCCGCCGGAGATCGGTTTCGGTGCGGACCCGCTCCACCACTGCTTCGCGAAGTGACCTGTCGAAACGAACATGCTTGTCGCGGCCGGCGCCCTTGGCTTGATACATCGCCGCGTCGGCGTGACGCAGCAGATCCTCTACCGCATCACCCTTCTCGGGGATGGCGATACCGATGCTGGCCGACGGGAAGACCTCTTCGCCGGCGATCTGAACCGGGTCGCGGAGCAGGGTCAGTAGGCGATCGGCCACCGCAGCCGCCGCGTTCGGATCGGCCGGAGCCCTCAGGAGGATGGCGAACTCGTCGCCACCGAACCGACAGACCGTGTCGCCGGGACGCAGCGAGAGCCTTATTCGGTCGGCGCAGGTGATCAGCAGCTGATCGCCCACACTGTGGCCGAGTGAGTCGTTGACGACCTTGAAGCGATCGAGGTCGAGCACGAGCACGGCGCACTGCTTGCCACGCCCCAACTCATCGGAGACATCGGCCACGAATGAGCGCCGGTTGGGCAGGCCGGTGAGTTCATCGTGAGTGGCCTGATACTCGAGAAGCTGGCGGCTTCGCCGCTGATCGGTGATGTCTTCTACGTAGGTGAGTACGAGGTCGCCTCGATGCCCGGGGATCACCACTGGGGTGGATCGCAGCTGGGCCCAGACGGTGGTGCCATCCGGACGCCGGTACGCAGCCTCACGCTCGAATCGACCGTTGGGCATCAATGCGACCATCTCAGCCCGGACGTCGTGGACGTGCTCAGGGCTCATCACGGCATCGATGCCGGTACCGATCAGCTCGGCTTCTGAGCGGCCGGTGAGCTCTGCGTATTCCGCGTTGCACGCCAGCAGCACGGCATCTCCGTCGCGGATACTGATGGCGATCGGCGCCGACTCGAACGCGGTGGCGAAAGTGTGTTCCGCGGTGATGCGTGCGTCATGCTGGCGCAGGATCCTCAATGCCTGGATGAGAAGCGACAACACTTGATCACCAAAGGGTTCGTGGCCGGCCCGTTCGATGACGATGTGGCCAATCTGGGGGTCGCCAGGCACTGAGGCGCTGACGAAGCCGATCCGCCGGGGCCGAGGCTCCATGAACGACTCGATGATCGAACGAATCGGCCCCGGAGTGTCCTCGAGGTTCCACTCACCGGACTCGATACCTAACCCCGAAAGGGTTTCGTCGCCGTCGCCGCTGGATTCGACGCGGTGCAGGCTCTCCGGTACCGCAGCCGCCTCAGCTATGGAGGCCTCGAGCGTCAACTCCACAGTGGTGTGCGATAGCCCGATCACCGAGCGCCACACCGATGCGTGATCGATGCCGAGCTGGCGCACCAACCACAACAGTGCGTCGGTCACCCCGTCGCGCTCGCTCGATCTCGTGGTGAGCAGAAGGGTGGCGAAGCGGCGCAACAGGTCCTGAGTCGCTAGTTGGCGTGCCACGGCACGATCGGCATCCAGCCGACGCCACAGTTGATGAATTAGCAGAGCGATCGACTCGAACGCGTCGCGCTGTAGCTCGATGTCGGGAATGAGTTCGACCGGACTGTCGATCTGGGCCACCACCGCGCCGATGACCTCTTCGCCGTCATGAAGTCGGACCAGTATGGTTGAGGTTTCAGATGCGGGGCCGTCAGACCTCGAACCGAACACCTCCACCTGCGTCGACTGCAAGAGCCTGCGCGTGATCTCCGCATCGGAGTCCACCGAGTCCGGGCCTGCTCCCGTCGATGGCGGATCACGTTTCCACGACGCGAGCTTCTTGGCCTCGTCTCCCCCCACCTGCCACACACTCAAGGCCCAGTTGTCGAACAAGGAACCGATCTCCTCCATCGCACGGAGGAGACCAGCGTCGGAGTCCTCGATGGTTCGGTTGACGAAATCGGCTGCGATCTCGCCGATCAATCGATCGGCCGCGGCTCGGCGCCGATTCCTGCGTTCCAGCAGCATTCGCGATCTCAACTGGGCAAGAAGCCCGGTCATCGACCGCAAGGCAAGGTCGGCCGCCACGCTGAAAGGCCGGCCGAACTCGTTGATCGCCGACAGGATCAAGATGTCGCCATTTCGAGTCGACGAGAACACCAACATGTTGGTGTTCTCCACTCCGTCCGGGAGGCCGACCAGGTCTGAGAACGACCAGATCGGCCCGGAGTCAGGTTCGAGAATCTTGGCGATCACCGGATCGTCGCGGTCCAAGGGCGCATACGGCGCCTGAAGGGGTTCGCCGTCCCCGGTGGCCTCACACGCACACTCGATCCGGTCCGTATCGGAGTTGAGGTCGAACACCGCTATCGAAGAGCAGCCGATGTGATCACGTAGCTTGTGCAGTTCCTCGGACACCACGTCGTGAACGGTATCCAGAGAAGAATCGACGAATCGGATCGCCGACTCGGCGAGCAGATCCTCCACCTCTCTTTGCCTCGCGAGCTCTCGCGACACCCGCAGTCGAATCCCCAGCTGGCCGTAGATGTCGGCGATCGAGCGAACCGCGGTGATCTCATCGCCCCCCCAGCGACGACTCGGGTGATCGACGAGGGCCACCATGCCGATGGTTCCTCCGGTGCCGCCACTGGGGACGAGAAGAGCACTTTCGTCGGGGCGGTCGACTCCCAAAGCGTCGAGCCGGGCGATACCCCACCCTCGAGCCACATCCATGTGGAGCTGTTCAAACGGAAACGTCAGCCCGACGGGTGCCGGCGACGAGTCTCGACGATGGCTGGCCCGCAGGATGGACTCACCATCCTTGATCCGCCACAACTGGGCCTCGGCCAGGTCGAAGAACTCAACCAGCTCGACCAGGGTTGCATCGATCACGTCATCAGCGTTGTGGAGTTGAACCTGCACAGCCAGAGCGGCGATTCGTGATGTGAGCCCCTCGAGTTCGAGGCGATGACGTACCGCCCGCTCGGCTTCGAACCGCGCCATGGTCTGGCCCACCACATGGGCCAGCGACTGGAACCCGGCGATCTCGTCGGGGGTCCACCAGCCGCGGCGCGGGTCGGTCAGGGCAAGTAGCCCTCCAGAGGAATCGCCCGCTCGAAGCGGGACCAGCAAGATCCTGCCCTCGTCTCCGCTCAGCTCGCTGGTCTTGTCCATCAGGTAGCGCGGGAAGAAACCGTGGCCCCGCTCATCGAGGTGCTCGATCCATTCCTCGGTTGCCTTGGCCGAAACGCCCTCACCAAGCACAGCCTTGTCGGCCCCCAGGCCGATCCTGCGCTTGAAGTCGAGTTCGTCGCGGTCCCAGATCGCTCCCTTTCTCACACCCAGCCGATCGATGATCTGCGAGATGACCACCACGAGGAATTCGCTCTCGTGCTCGAAGGTGAATCGTGCCGATGCCGCCGCGACCCGACTGAGCACCGTCTCGAACTCGACCCGAGTCGCGGCCTGGGCTTCGAGGCGCTGCCGCGTCGTTGCCTTCACCACACTGCGAGCGATCGAGTTGGCCGCCACTATCTCCTCGCTCGACCACCGGCGTCGATCCGGGTTGGAGAAGACCAGGGCCCCTGCGAAGCCAGACGAGTCGACCATGGGAACCGCGAGAACCTCTGAGCCGTCGGGCTGGGTGAACTCGCCACTGGTCTCGAAGAAGTCGATCGGCACCAGTAGATGGTCGACCTCGAACGCCATGTCGATCGTCGCCTGGTCCACCTCTACTACGAGACCCAGCTCCGCGTCACGATCGCCGGGGGCGGTGGCACCGGCAGTGAGTTCGAACTTCAGGCCGTCTCGGGCCCAGGTGGAGACCGCACCGATACCGAAGAACGACCGCGCTTCCTCCAGGATCCATTCCTCCAGATTCGAGTCGTCGCTCACCGCTGCACGGGTTGAGATCGAACCGAGGAACTCCTGCGTATGGAGCTTGTAGGTGAGGGCTCGCTCGGCCGCAAATCGGGCCTGCGTCGCGCTGATGAGCGTGGCAATGGTCTCGAATGCCAAGCAGCTCGTCTGATCGAGAGCCTCGTCGATGTCGCCCGCCCCGACGATCGCCGAGTTCGACGGAAACGGTTGTAGGGCAGCCATGTACAGGACGTCGACCGGGGAGCACTTGGCGCAGGCCAGGCCCGACAGCACAGCCATGTCGCTCGACGCGTCAGCCAGCCGAGAGAGTCCGGAGTCGTTTATGACGTTGGGGTCGTGCCAGGCGACCCTCACGCCAGAGCCATCACGGTGCTGGAGAGCCTTGAGGCCGAGCGCCGCAGCCAGAACGGCGAAGTGCTCGAGAATTACGTCGTCCACGGATTCGGAATTTGCGGCGAGAAGATCAGCGGCGAAGAGCCGTTCAGCATCTATGAGCTGAACGCGATCGACAGGCTCACTCGCCGCGGCGCGGCTTGGCCCATCGAACTTGTACACATCACTCTTGTCGGTCGTGGGACACATCCGTTGAGGCCTCCCACTCCAGCCCACCGATTCTCGTCAGGTGCTCGTGCTCATTTCCTGCCTCGCACCAGGCTCTGCTTGTTGTCGACAAAGTCCATGAGGACATAGTCGCCGAGATCCTCATTGGTAGTGAAGAAAGCGCGGCCCCCGTTCATCCGGGAGATCTGCTCGACGAAGTCCTGGAGATGATGGGTGACGTCGAGGACGAAGGTATTGATCCGGACTCCCTCACGAGTGCACTTTCCGACTTCGGCAAGGGTGAGATCGACGGTCTCACGAGAAGGCGGGTAGTTGAAGAAGGGGGTGCCCGACGCCGTGATGTGGGCGGTGGGTTCGCCATCGGTGATCATGATGATCTGCTTGGTGCCGCTCTGCTTGGCGAGCATCTTGCGGGCGATCTGGAAGGCATGTTGCATGTTGGTGCCGTAGACGTAGTCCCAGGACAGCTCCGGAAGCGAACCCGCGTCGAACTCCCGAGCCACCTCGCTGAACGACACCATGCCCAGGAAATCACGCGGATATTGGCTCGAGATCAGCGAGTGGAGAGCCATCGTGACCTTCTTCGCGGGCAGGAAGTTTTCCCGCATAGCCATCGACATCGACACATCGAGCATCAAGACAGTGCTCGACCGCACGACTTGCTCGGTGCGCTCGATCTCGAAATCGTCGGGGTGCAACTGGACCGGGATCCCGCCGCCGGTCCGACCTACGGCGTTGCGCAGCGTCTTCTCGATGTGGAGATTGAAACGGTCGCCGTATTCATAGCGTTTGGTGTCGTAGTCGCGCTCATGGCCGTGTCCGGTGCGCTCAACTGCGTGCCTTCCGAGCGCATCAGGCGACATCCGCTTGAAGATCTCTTCGAGGGCGCCGGCCCCCATCCGCCGAATCGCTCGAGGGGTGAGTTCGTAGCGACCCTCACGATTCTCTATGAGCCCCGACTCTTCGAGCATGCGGGCCAATTCGGCCATCCGCTCGAGACTTTCGGCCGATTCCTCGCCGAGAAGCTCGCGGGCACGGTCGATATCGACCTCTGCCAAGGCACCCGGGTTGGTAGCACCCCGTAGGAGATTGTCGAGCTGATCGATGTCGCCCAATTCGCCCATCATGTCGATCGCGTCGGGCATGTCGAGGGGGTCCATGCCCTGGAAGTCGTAGGACTGGCCCCAACCCATCTGGGGAAACTGATCCCGGAGGTTGTCGGCCAGCTGGTTCATCTGCCATTGCAGATCCATGTCTTCCATCAGCTGATTGCTCAGCTCTTCGAGCTGCTGACGCTGCTCGGGGCTCATCGAGTTGAGCATCTGCTGGGTCTGCGACATTCGCTGGGCCATGATCTCGAGCAGCTCATCGAACGTCTGGGGGTTCTCCGGGAAGAAGTCGCCGAACCGCTCCATAAAGCCATCGAAGTCGGGCTCGTCGCCGGCCGCCCTCTGCTCGAGCATCTGGTTGAGCTCGGCCAGCATGTCCTTCACCCTCTGCATGTCGGCGGGCGACATGTCGTTGATGCCTTCAGCCATCTGGTCGAGATGCTGCTGCATCACCTGCTCGCGGAGGTTCTCCATGAGCTCATCGAACTTCTCCTGGGCCTCGGCACTCTCGAAGTTGTAGTTCTGGAGTCCCTTGACCTGGCCGGCGAGATCGGGCGGGAGCATGTCGAGCTCCATGTTTTTCATGGTGGCCGTGTCGGAAGCAAGCTCCTGGCGGCGCTCATCGCCTTCACCGGAGGCCCGGTCGACCATGTCGTCGAGGGCCCGACGCTCCTCTTCCACTACCTCGCGCAAGGCCTCCGCGATGTCGTCGAAGACGCCACCGAGGTCGTGTTGGTCGAGCAGCTCGCGACGACGCTCCCGGAGGCGGTCCATCATGTCGCGGATGCCCTCCATCTGGCGGCCGTCGCGATCTGTGAGCCCACCCTGCATCATCTGACGAAGAGCGCTGTTGACATCGCCGTGATAGAGCAGCTCATCAGCCATCTCGCCGAAGAGATGGTCGGCATCCACATCGAACCCGACCTGGGTGCCGTCCCAGCGCGAGTAGGAGAAGTGTGGCGCTTGCCGGCGATTGCGACTGCGTCGGCGGCGGAGCACCATGCCCGCAACCTAGCCGCACCCGTCGCTCTCCGTGCAGGGGCACCTGGCGGCGACCTACCACCGGCGACCGTCGACATGGGCTACCTGGGGGCACCTTTGTTAACGTTGACTAACCATGAGTGAGGCTGCCCCGACCGAAGGACCCGACCACAACGGCAACCGCCGTCCGGCCAACCGCCGCGCCCTGATTCTCGATGCCGCGATCAAGCTATTCCACGAGCGGGGCTATCCCGCCACGAGCGTCGACGACATAGGCAAGGCGGTGGATGTGAGCGGCCCCGCCATCTACCGCCACTTCTCCTCCAAGGAGGAGATCCTGCTCGATGCCATGCAGCTCGCCGCCGACGAGGTGCATTCGGCCAACCGCGCGGCCCGGGCCGCCAACGAGGTCCCTCGCAAGCTGTTGGAGGCCTACATCCGAGCCTATGTCGACGTGGCCCTCGACCGCTCGGCCCTCATCGCGGTCTGGAACAGCGAGGCCCGTCACCTGTCGTCCGAACGCCGCTCGCCGATGAGTCGGCGGCTTCGATCATGGTCGGAGGAGTGGACCACCGCCTTACGCGAGGACCGGCCCGATCTCTCCGAGAGAGAAACCGCGCTGCTGGTCGCAGGGGCGATCGGTTCGATAACCACCGTGGCCACCACCGTCGATCGCTCCCGCCACGACGCCTCATTGGCCGATTGGATTACGGCGATGGCGCTGGCCACACTCGACGCAGACATCCGCTGACCTCGGAGACTTCCAATGCCCGTCAATCCCGATGCAGTCGGAAACGTCGGTCCCCAGACCGAAATCAGCTGGGACTCCAAGGACAGCATGCTCTATGCGCTCGGCGTCGGGGCCGGGGCCACCGACCCCACTGGATTCAAACTCGGGTACACCACCGAGAACAGCCAGAACACGTCACAACGGGCCTTGCCGACCCAGGTGGTGGTGATGGGTGCGGGCGGTGTCGACTTCGGCGATTTCGACCTCGCCGCCCTGCTCCACGGCGAACAATCAATCACCCTCCATCAGACCCTGCCCGCAGCCGGCTCCGCCATCGGCACCAGCCGCGTCGCTGCGATATACGACAAGGGCAAGGCTGCTCTCGTCGTGCTCGACACCGACGTGACCGACCTCGACGGCAACCCTCTCTGGACCAGCACAGCCGGCCTCTTCATCGCCGCTGAAGGCGGGTGGGGTGGCGACCGGGGACCCTCATCGCGATGGGTCCTTCCCGACCGAGAGGCCGACCACACCGTCGGCTACAACACCCGCACCGATCAGGCCCTGCTCCATGCCCTCTGCGCCAGCGATTCCGCCTGCTTCGGTTCGATGACCGGGCGCTTCAAATCGCCGGTCATACCGGGAGAGCGTCTCGACGTTCACATGTGGGACACCGATGGTCGCACCCTGTTCCAGACGCGAGTCGGCAACCGGGTGGTGTTCGATGCCGGCGTGTTCACCCACCAATGATCGCCCTTCCATGACATCCACCCACGTCGAAGGTTTCGGGTTTCACAAGGGGATCACCGCCTCATCTGTGTCAGCCGAAGGAGTGGCTGATGCCGCCGACTGGTCCGCCTGGGAGCGCGACGGTCGAGCACCCAAATCAGGCGACGGGGCCGGCCTCGGGGTTGATTGGCACGATGATCTCGAGCAGCTGGTGGCCCTTGGTTGCACGGACTGGCGCATCACCATCGAATGGGCGCGGCTCGAACCCGAGCCCGGCCGACCCGACAACGACGCCCTCGATCGCTACCGCGACATCCTGGCCTTCGCCCGCTCGCTGGGGATCAGGAACTGGCTCACCCTTCAACACGGATCCCTACCTGGCTGGTACCTCGAGGACGAGGGTGGGCATCGCGACGCCTCAGCGCGTGAACGGTTCTGGTTGCGCCATGTCGATCGGGTGGCCGAGACGTTCGACGAATTCGCCGACGGTTTCGTGCCGATCGAAGATCCGATCAGCTGGGCGGTGCGCGGCTATGGCCTCGGGTCGCGGCCACCGGGGCGACAGGACCCCCGCTTCATGCGAGAGGCGGTGGAAGGAGCGGTCATCGCCGTGCATGACGCCGTCCGCCTGTTGTCGTCGGGTCGCCAACAAGTGATGACCACCTGGCGAGCCGAACCGGTCCACGCGATCGCCGAGGACGACGGCCGGTTGTCGGTGGAGGTTCGCAAGGCCGCCCGCTCATGGGACAGCCTCCTGTGGGGGACCTGGCTGCGTGCTCACGCCAACGGCATTCTCGAAATCGATGGCCGCCATCCGGTGGAGGTGCCCCTGCTCGTCTCAGCGGTCGACCATGTGGGGCTCGTGCACGACCATCCCGTGGGCGTCACCGCAGAGGGAACTCTCGCCCCGTGGCCCCCAGGGGGCCGCACCGCAGGCACCGGCTTCGCCCCCGAACCCGACGAGCTGGCCGAAGCGATATACCGCACCCACGACGCCCTCCCCGACCACTCGCTCATGGTGGCCGCCCATGGCGTGGCCACCGACGACGAGGCCTGGCGCGACCACTTGGTCGCAGGCGCCCTCCAGCATGTGAACGACGCCGCCCACGACATCGGCCTTGCCGGCTACTTCCACGACTCGGGGTTCGACGGCTACGACTGGAAGCTCGGATTCGCCCGGCCTCGGGGGCTGATCGGCCGCGACCGGGTCCACAAGCCGGCCGCTGAAAGCTTCGCCGCGTTCCAACCGCCGGCCTGAACTAGGGGGTCCAGCCCCATCGGTGGACACCGCGAATCTCGGGCTCGCCGTCGGCGAAGTCGAAGATGAAGGTGTAGCGACCCCAGTCGAGCGTCTCCTGGGGGTCGCTCGACGGCGTGTACGCGACCACCGTCGTGAACCGACTGAAGAACTCAGAGGAGAGACCGTGGGTGAAGTTCCAGTTGTCATCGAACTCGGCACCCGGACCGACGGTGAAGGTCGCCTCAGCGATGTCTCGAGTCCGGACGCCGACGAATTCCCGCACCGACTTCGTGCAGTCGACGCACTCGTTCACCTCGAAAGGCGGTTCCCAGAAGACGTCCGTATCGAGTCGGAGGGGGTCTCGCGTTTGCAGGGCATGAGCCGCGTCGGCCCACACTCCGATACCACCGACCTCGATGCGCTCGGAGTATGTCGAGGTGGTGGCCAACCCCACAGCGTCAGGACCCAGATCTCGTAAGGCGGCAGACGCGATCTGAACCATCTCGTCGGCCAGACCCGTGATCGAATCGACATCGGGGTTAACGGCGATGAAGCGCCGATTGACCCAGCCCACGCCGGACTCCGGCGATGGGGTCGCGATCTCCCACCACAGCTCACCATCAACCCCCATGGTGGCCCCTGTATGAGTCATTCCAGTCGCGTCGGGGCGGAGCGTCGCAACCACATCGTTGACCACCCCAGGGCCCGACCGCACATTGAGTACGTCGTCGTCGGCCACACCGATCACCGACAGCCTCGTGGTGGGCTCCGCTGGCACTGCCACAAACGCTGTGGCGGCCGGGGTCGCCCCATCTGCGATGGCGGGGGCCACGATCCTCAACTCCACCGGGCCATCTCCAGCCCGGGGCACGACCACCGAGAAGCCACTGGGATCCTCGAACGCGCCGACAGAAACGATGACCGGGTCCGCGTCGTCGACGTAAAGCAGGGCCGTGCCCTCGAACGCCCATCCCCCGCCAGTGATACGCAGACTCTCCGGTAGATCACCGTTGTGCTCCACCGAATCGATCCATACGAGATCGGACAGAACCTGGGTGACATGCCAGTCGCCGGCCTGAGTGACAGCAGTGCCGACGGCCAGGCCCAGCCCCATTGTCCGGCCCCCCTCCCCCAATCGGGACGCGCCGAGACCGACGTAGGCCTTACCGGGATCCTCAGGCGAGATGTAGCCAACGTCGAGCCACCCGGGGTCTTGGATCTCAAGCTTGTCTGACAACCACGCCGCCGCGGCCTCTCTGGCTGTCGGGAATTCTTCCTCGGCGAGCACGAGCCCGTCATCGAGCAACCGCGACGAGCTCGCGACGGGCTCCACCAACCAGGCATCGCCCTGGCCGGTGAAGGTGACCGGCCCGTAGGTGGAGGGCAATCCCGACCGATCCTGCCCGCCATCGTCGCCGGCGAGATCCGGGGAGGGATTCTGGTCGTCGCCCGACGAGGGAGCGGAGGGTTCGGGCTGTGGATCATCGCCTGGATCATCCTGTGCCGGCGCGTCAGACGTGGATGGCGTGCGGGTCGAGAGATCAGCGGTGGTATCGCGGCCGCCGGACCACACCACCACGCCGATCCCAACGAGGCCAACAACAGCCGCCGCCGCCACAATGCGCACAGACCCGCGCTGGAATCCCTCATGCCGGACGGGCATCTCTGAAGGCCAGGGTCGTGACACGGCGACCCTCTCGCTTCGCGCCCTGAATGCTGCCCGCAGGCGTCGTTCGGTGTCGCGGTGGTCGGGGGGATTGGTCACGGCGCCTCCAAGCGCTGGCGAACCGCGGCCAGGCCGCGGCTCGCATGGGTTTTCACCGAACCGGTCGAGATCCCCAAGGTGGCGGCGATCTCGGCCTCTGACAGGTCGGCCTGATAGCGAAGAACGAGAACCTCGGACTGGCGACGGGGCAGGCCACGAACCAGCTCGAGGATCCGCTCGTGCTCGAGGCGATCCATCAGGGCGTCGACCTGCTCGGTCGAGGCGGCAGAGGCGAGAAACGACCGGCGGCGCACCCACCGGCGACGAAGACGGGAGCGGGCCCGGTTGAGCACCGCGGACCGAAGGTAGGCAAGTTCGTGGCCGGGAGCTGGACGCCGGTCGCCGCCCAATATCGCGGTGAATACGTCCTGCACCACCTCGTCGCAAGCCTCATCATTATCAAGAAGACCCGACGCCAGGCGAACGAGCTCCTCGTAGTGGAGCGCGAAAAGATCTTCGAGCGCACCAACGGACTCATCTCTCATGATTTCTGCGACATAGGAGACACGGCTCACACTATTGGAGACGCATCACCACCTGATCGCGTTGACACGATCGCATGGGTTTTCCCGAACCGGACGGGCTCAGTGGCGTGACCGGAACTGGGCTCGCGAGCCCGACGCGTCCTTGTTGAGGCGCTTGGCGAGATGGAGGCCCTCGAGCACGAGTTCGCAGGCACTGGCGATCATGGCCGGCGATTCCGCGTCGTCCTCCTCGGCCAGCAGGGCCTGCACCGGAGCGGTCAAGGCAGGGATCTGCTCGAGAATGCCGGCGTAGGCGTTGTCGGTGACGTCCTCGCCGGTGTCGATCACGAGACTCTCGTCGAACGCATCGACCACAGCTCGGTGGCACTCTGGCGGCACTCTCTGCTTGAACACGGCAAGTACAGCGCTGCGCACGAGGTCGGCGAGAATCTCGCCGTCGCGGCCCTCGTCGAGGGTCTCGATCTCGACCTTGCCCGACGTGGATGCCGGAAGGGCCTCGAGGTCGATGATACGGGGCACCACCCGCGAGACTCCGGCCCTCAAGGATCGGCGAACTGCATTTGCCACCATGATCTCCTCGTTGGAGATGGACAGGCGAACCGAAACTCCCGAACGTTGAGAGATGTGGTGGCTGCCGCGGGCGGCGTGGGAGATACCGGCGACGATCTCGGTCATGAACGACGGCACCGTGAGGTGGAGTCCCTCGCTGACGGTGAGATCCGCTTCCTGCTCGATGATCGCCACCTCGGTCTCGATGTCGAGCGGATAGTGGGTGCGGATCTGGGATCCGAACCGGTCCTTCAGGGGGGTGATGAGGCGCCCGCGGTTGGTGTAGTCCTCGGGGTTGGCCGAGGCCACCAGCACCACGTCGAGAGGGAGCCTCACCTTGTGGCCGCGAATCTGGACATCGCGCTCCTCGAGCACGTTGAGCAGACCCACTTGGATGCGTTCGGCGAGGTCGGGGAGCTCATTCATGGCGAAGATCCCGCGGTTGGTGCGAGGCACCAGTCCGTAGTGCAGGGTGAGCTCATCGGAGAGATAACGACCCTCGGCCACCTTGATCGGGTCGACCTCACCGATGAGGTCGGCGATCGATGTGTCGGGGGTGGCCAGCTTCTCGCCGAAGCGATCGTCGCGATGCACCCACACGATCGGGGTGTCGTCGCCGAGCTCCGCTAACAGTTCGAGGGCATGACGCGAAACGGGCGCATACGGATCATCGTTGATCTCCGAACCGGCGATTATCGGCATCCACTCATCGAGCAGTTCGGTGAGGCCACGAATCATTCGCGTCTTGGCCTGGCCTCGCTCTCCCAGGAAAATGATGTCGTGCCCGGCGAGGAGGGCGTTCTCGAGCTGGGGCGACACCGTGTTCTCGTAACCCAGCACCTGCGGGAACAAGGGCTCACCGGCACGGATCTTCGCAACCGCGTTGCGGCGGAGTTCTTTGCGGACAGGAATCGACTCCCATCCACTCGCCCGAAGCGCTCCTATTGTCTCTGGTCTCGACATGGCGGGACCCTACACGCGCGGTCGCGACACTCATCGACGCGCCGTCACCCATCGAACCCACTAGCGTTTCGGGATGGATCTGTCGGGCTCATGGCGTGCTGCGCCGGCCCTCGAAGAGCTGCGTCGTACCTTCCACGAACCCGAACTCGACGATCGGGCGTGGATCGATCTCGACGTGCCCGGACACTGGGCACGAGCCTCCGGCCTGGCCGGCGAGCGAGCGGTCCTGCATCGACGGTCGTTCGAATTCTCCCCCAGCGGTGATCAGCGGCGGGTGTGGCTGAGGTTCGATGGCATAGCCCAGCAAGGCGATGTCTGGCTCGACGGCGCCTACGTGGGCGACACCGACGGTTACTTCGTTCCTCATGTGTTCGAGGTAACCGACCTACTGGGCGATCGTGACGAGCATGTGCTCGCAGTCGATGTCAACTGCAGCCGCTTCGGTGATCCCGACGATCGCACATCCCTCATGGGGGCCCTCCAGGACCCCGAACTGAGCGGGGCGGCCGGCGCGAACCCCGGAGGAATCTGGCGCCCGGTCACCCTCTACGAGACCGGCACGAGCGCGATCCGCTTCTTTCGGGCCATATGTGTCGATGCCAACGAGGCCAGAGCCCGCCTGTCGATGCGGTGCGTCTTCGATCATCCCGAGGGCGGCACGGTCGTGCTCCGCACCACCGTGGCGGGACGCGATCACGAGCTTCGCCACCCGGCCGCAGTGGGCGAGAACCGGGTGGAATGGACGATCGACATTCCCGAGCCCGCGCTGTGGTGGCCCCACAGTCTCGGAGACCAGACTCTCCACGACCTCAGGTGCGAACTCGTAGTCGATGACGAGGTGCACGACGAACGGAGATGCCGCACGGGCTTTCGATCGGTACGCATGGACCGGTGGACCCTGTCGATCAACGACACGCCCCTGTTCACCAAGGGCATCGTGATGTTGCCCACCCGGCCGAGACTCGCCGATGCATCTCCCATCGAAGTTGCCGGCGACGTCCGCGCCGCAAAGGACGCGGGCCTCGACCTGATCCGCCTCATCTCCCACGTCGGCCGACCCGAGGTCTACGACACCGCCGACGAGCAGGGCATGCTCGTATGGCAGGACCTCCCCCTCCGAGGCCTCATGGCCCGAGGGATCCGCGGCCAAGCCGTACGCCAGGCGCGTGAGGTCGTCGACCTCCTCGGCCATCACCCGTCGATCGCCGTGTGGTGCGCCCACGACGAACCGTTCAAGCGCCCCGTCGCCCCTACCCCCACACCTCCCTTGCTGGGCCAGCAGAAACCATCCTGGAATCGTGCCGTGCTCGACACCTCGCTACGAAGAGTGCTGCAACGCACCGACGGATCGCGGCCGATCGTCGCCCACACCGCGGTACCGCCCCACATCCCCCAACTCGACGGGACGACCAGCAACCTCTGGTTCGGCTGGCACGCCGGCCGCGCGGCCGACCTCGGCCCCGCCCTCGGACGGGTTCCTCGCATGGGCCGCTTCGTCACCGCCTTCGGTGCCGCCAGCGTCAACCCGGAGCTTCCCGAGCTTTCGAGCCCTCGCTGGCCTGCCCTCAACTGGGATGCGATCGCCGGCGCGATCGGCGCCCATCCCGCCTCCCTGCACCACCTCGTTGCACCCGCGCCGGTGGCCGACGGCTCGACCTGGGCTCATCTCAGCCAGGCGGCTCAAGCCGAGGTGATCCGAACCACCGTCGAGACCCTCCGACGCCTCAAGTACCGACCCACCGGTGGGTTCACGGCCTTCTACCTGGCTGATCCGTCGGCGGCGGGCGGTTTCGGCGTGCTCGACGACAAGCGTCGACCGAAGCCCGCCTGGCAGGCCCTGGTGGATGCCTGCCGCCCTGTGATCGTCGTCGCCTCGCCGCTCCCCCCGTCGGTCAACGCGGGCCAGGCCGTCTCGGTCGCCGTGCATGTCGTGTCGGATCGACGCACACCAATCAACGACGCACTGGTGAAGGCCACCGTCACCCAACCCGACGGCAGCTCCACCACCAAGAGCTGGACCGGGCTCATCCCCGCCGACGACTGTGTCCTGGTCGGCCGGATCGAAACAACCGCGAGCGGCGGTGCAGGCGAACTGGTTCTCGACCTCCAACTCGAAGCGAGCGACACCGTCGTCACCAACCAATACCGGTCGATCACCACCTGAACCGCCACCCAACCCGCCTGGCCGTCGCGAAACGGGCAGGAGTGGTCCGTACCGGACCATGCCAGATAGCGTCGCGTCCGACGATTCGTCCCCGAAGGATTCCACTCATGGCGCAGACCATCTCGAGCGGTACGGACCACTCGGTCCCTCCGATTCGCCGGCGAGGGGCCCAGCTACCTTGGCCCCTCAACCTCTACCAGACCGCGATCGGCAAGAAATACGTCATGGCTCTCACGGGCATAGGCCTTCTCGGCTTCGTCCTGGTGCACATGATCGGCAACCTGCACATCTACGAGGGCCCCCTGCAGGTGCACGAGTACGGCGAGGCGCTGAGAGGCATCGGCGGCCATCTCGTGCCGCGCACACTCCTCCTTTGGGTGATGCGGGTGGGTCTGATCGTCATGTTCGCCGTCCACATCCACAGCGCCTGGTCGCTCAGCCGGATGAGCATCAAGTCCGACTCGTCCTATGCCGCGCGCCGCAACTACATCGCCGTCAGCTTCGCCAGCCGAACGATGCGCTGGACCGGCCCGATCATCCTGCTCTACCTGGTCTTCCATCTCGCCGACCTCACATGGGGCATCCGGTTCGACGGCTACGTCCGCGGCGACATCTACCACAACGTCGATCAATCGCTCAGCTCCTTCCCGATCACGATCATCTACGTCGTCGCCAACCTGGTCCTCGCAGTACACATCTTCCACGGCGCCTGGTCGATGTTCCAGACCCTCGGTATCAACAATCCCGCCTACAACCATCTGCGCCGCGGCTTCGCCACCGGCATCGCCGGCCTGATCCTCATCGGCAATCTGAGTTTCCCGATAGCGGTCCAGTTCGGGCTGATCGACGAGGACAATCGCTCTGTGCCTGTGGGCGAATTCGATGAACACGCCGACGCCGATGGAGAGGGATCGTGATGACCACGCTCGACGCCAAGATCCCTGAAGGCCCGCTTGCCGAGAAGTGGGACAACCACAAGTTCTCCGTGAAGCTCGTCAACCCGGCCAACAAGCGCCGGTTCGACGTGATCGTGGTGGGCACCGGCCTTGCCGGCGCATCGGCCGCCGCCTCGCTCGCCGAACTCGGTTACAACGTGAAGGTTTTCACCTATCACGACTCGCCCCGCCGGGCGCACTCGATCGCGGCTCAGGGCGGCATCAACGCCGCCAAGAACTACCGCAACGATGGCGACTCGATCTATCGCCTGTTCTACGACACGGTGAAGGGCGGCGACTATCGCAGCCGCGAGGCCAACGTCTACCGCCTGGCCCAGGTGTCGAACGACATCATCGACCAGTGTGCTGCTCAGGGCGTACCGTTCGCCCGCGAATACGGCGGCCTGCTCGCCAACCGCTCGTTCGGTGGCGCCCAGGTGAGCCGCACCTTCTACGCCCGAGGCCAGACCGGCCAACAGCTACTACTCGGCGCCTACCAAGCCCTGGCGGCTCAGATCGCAGTGGGCAAGGTCACCCTCTACAACCGATCCGACGTGCTCGACATCGTCACCAAGGACGGAGAGGCCGCCGGCATCGTCACCCGCGACATGCTCACCGGCGAGGTGAGTGCCCACAGTGGCCATGCCGTGGTGCTCGCCACCGGCGGCTACGGCAACGTCTATTACCTGTCAACCAACGCGATGCAGTGCAACGTGTCAGCGAGTTGGCGGGCCCACCGCAAGGGCGCCCTGTTCGCCAACCCGTGCTACACCCAGATCCACCCCACCTGCATTCCCGCCGCCGATGACTTCCAGTCGAAGCTCACCCTGATGTCGGAGTCGCTGCGAAACGACGGTCGCATCTGGGTGCCGCGCAACCTCGACGAGGCGCGAGCAGCCGACCAGATTCCCGAGGAAGAGCGCTACTACTACCTTGAGGAGAAGTACCCCGCGTTCGGCAATCTCGTGCCCCGCGACGTCGCCAGCCGCAACGCCAAAACCGTCGTCGA
>CAXMSE010000047.1:0-6345 GCA_964196195.1 uncultured Gammaproteobacteria bacterium
AACGACTCGAAGTCGAGGGACACGGCGGTGATTGTCAGGTCGGGGATAGACACCGCCAGCTCCAACACCATGTGATGCATGTCGATCGGATCGGGGTCGCCTTCGACGAGCAGACCCGGCGGTTTGCGATCGCGGACCGCACCCCGAGCTACGAGATGATCGTCGACGAGGTACACCCTGGTCTCATAGGTACGGGTGTGGATCAGGTCGAGATCCTGGTCGGGCGGAAGGAGAGACATTGCTGTTTAGTAGCTGACTTGGCTGCTCTCGACCAAATGGGGTGCGGAGTTGTCTTGGTCGTTCGGCAGGCGCGAGCCTTCTCGAGATCCGAGGAGACGCCATGACCATCGACGACGAAGGCCCGTTCGGTCCCCTCATCGACACGACGGTGAAGGTGATGACCTGGAACCTGTGGTGGCGGCTCGGCCGGTGGGAGCAGCGATTCCCGGCAATCGTGGAGACCCTCAGACGGATCGATGCCGACGTGATCGCGTTGCAGGAGGTATGGGCCGATGCTGACGGCCGCCAGGTCGATCTGCTGGCAACGGCGCTTGGCTTTCATGCGGCGTATGAGGCCCGACTCGATCTCGATGGCCTGCTCATGGGCAACGCCATTCTCTCGCGCTGGCCGATCAGTGGCACGGAGAGTGCTGCCTACTCAGGCGCTGGCGACACCGGCGAGGGCAGGGTGGTGCTGAGAGCCGACATCGACGGCCCACGCGGGTCGCTACAGGTGTTCGTGACCCATCTCAACTGGCGACTCGACCACAGCGGCCCTCGTCAGGCCCAGGTTCGCGAGCTCGCGGGATTCGTGGCCGACTCGCGGCCCCGTTCGTATCCGGCTGTCGTCTGCGGCGATTTCAACGCCGATTCGACGAGCGATGAGGTGAGGATGATCACCGGCCGTGCCGCGGTTCCCGTCGACGGAACGGTGTTCCTCGATTCATGGGAGGTGGCCGGCGATGGCGGTCAGGGCGCCACTTGGAGCACCACAAATCCTCACGCCGAGGCGGGCCTCGAGCCCGACCGTCGGATCGATTACTTGTTCACCGGCTGGCCCCGTCGGGGCGGAGCAGGGCACGTGGTGAACTGTGAGGTCGCCGCGAACCAGCCGATAGACGGCGTGTGGCCGAGCGATCATTTCGCGGTGGTGGCCGATCTCCGTTACTGAGCACGGCCTCGCGACAGCGCGACGATGCACTTGACCAGGTGTTTTCGCCTTGTTCGGCCCGATGAAACGATTGACCTCGATGCGGCTCACCTTGCACGTGAGGTAGGCCTAGAGTCGATCGCGAGACAAGCAGGGGCTTCTTCGTCAGCGATTGCTGCTTACTAGAACTCGATCCCCACCGCTTCGCACAGAAACGCCACGAGGGGTGAGGCGGCGGCGAAGCGAGCAGCAAGTACGTCGCGGAAGTCTGCCTTGGTGATCTCACCCTGCCTGAGGGGACCAGCGCCCATGAAGCTCTTGCGCTTGAGGTCGTCGATCAGAGGATGGTCGGCGTCGAAATCGCGGGGTGGGCGCTTCAGCGAGTCGCCTCCGAGCTCGTAGACGTCAGCGAACGGTGATTCGCGGGTTGCTGCGAGCCAGCGATCCTGGTGCTCGTCGATGTGGTGGCGGATCTGCTGGCAGACGCTCGCTTCCGGTGACCACAGCCCTGCGCCCACGAAGCAGTTGCGCGGTTCGAGGTGGACGTAGAATCCGGGCGCGTGTGCGTCCTTGGCCCGCTCGTGGCGGAAGTGCAGCCCGGTGTTGGTCTTGTAGGGGGTCTTGTCCTTGCTGAATCGGGTGTCGCGGTGGATCCGGAAGAGAGAACCACCAACGGTGCGGGAGTCGGCCACGAAATGGGTGGAGATCTGTTCCAGTGGCGAGGTGAAGTCGGTGATGAAATCGAGGGCGGGTTGACGGACCGATTCCTCGTAGCGTTCCTTGTTGGCGTTGAACCACGCTCGTTGGTTGTTGTCCGACAGATCGCGCAGGAAGGCGAACAGGTCCGGAGTGAAGTATCTCTGGCTCATATCGTGAACCGTAATCCCGTCGCCGGGAAGCCGGCTCGATTCACCGCCGGTGGGAGGCCTAGGATCGAGACCTATGACTCTGTTGGCACCATGACCGCGAACGCTGCGGACTTCGAGGGCGAGGTCCGCCGACTCGTGTCGAATGTGCTGGCAGGCGTGCTCGACGGCCCGGCGCCGGATCAACAGAAGTCTGATCAGGCCGCGCCGAGTGAAGGCGAGGGTGTCGCCATCGGAGCCGACCATGGCGGTTTCGGCCTCAAGGAGTCGCTGAAGTCGAATCTGGCCGACGCTGGGTGGGCTGTGAAGGACTGCGGCACCGACAGCACTGAAGCGTGCGACTATCCCACTCTTGCCCACCGTGTGGCCCGGCAGGTGGCCAACGGCACCTGTAAGTGGGGGATCATGATCGACGGGGCGGGGATTGGATCGGCCATGGTGGCCAACAAGGTGCCGGGCGTTCGCGCCGCAGCGTGCTACGACCTTTCGACGGCGAGAAACAGCCGGGAGCACAACCGCGCCAATGTCCTTACCCTTGGCGCAGGCCTCACCGGGCCGGCGCTCGCCTGGCAGATCGTGCAGGAGTGGCTGGCAACGCCGTGGGGCGGCGACCGCCACATGCGGCGGGTGGCACTCATAAGGGAGATCGAAGAGATGTACGCCAGGAGTGAGGCATGAGCGATCAGCCCCTCGATCGAGAGATGCTCGTCGAGCTCATCACCAAGGAAGTTCTCAGCACCCTTGCCAGCCAGGTCGATCGTTGCGATTCGCTCGAGGCGCTGCGCCACGTGGTGGGTAATGGGGCCGACCGGGTGGCCTTCCACGGCGACGCCTCCGAGGTACCGATCGAGCTCGCCAGCTATATCGACCACACTGCTCTCAAACCCGAGACCACCGCGGCCGAGATCGACACCCTGTGCGATGAAGCTGCGGAATACCACTTCGCTTCGGTCTGTGTGAACCCGTCTTGGGTGAAGCGCGCGTCGAGCAACCTGAGGGGAAGCGATGTGAAGGTCTGCTCGGTCATCGGCTTTCCGTTCGGGGCAACCACCGCTGAGATCAAGGCCATGGAGGCCCGGCGAGCGATCCGCGACGGTGCCCGTGAAGTCGACATGGTGATCAATGTGGGTGCCCTGAAATCCGGCGACCGAGACACCATCCTCACCGAGATGCAGAAGGTGGTCGACTCTGCGCACGAGTCGGGTGCGATCGTGAAGGTGATCATCGAGACGGCTCTGCTAACCGACGAAGAAAAGGTGATCGCCTCATCGCTGGCCAAGAAAGCGAAGGCGGATTTCGTGAAGACGTCCACCGGATTCGGGGGCGGCGGAGCCACCGTGTTCGATGTGGCGTTGATGCGTGAGACAGTTGGCCCCGACATGGGGGTAAAGGCGTCGGGCGGGGTGCGAACCGCCTCCGATGTCGAAGACATGATCGCCGCCGGGGCAACCCGTATCGGGGCTTCGGCCGGCGTACAGATCGTTGGCGGAGATGAAGGAGACAGCGGTGGCAGCAAATATTGAGATTCGGTCTTTCGCGTTCCTCGACAGCCTCCAACCCCAATACGCCGCCTTCCTGGGCACCGTCGCTCAGGGGTTCCTGCCGCTGGCCGGTGATTCCTCGCTGTATGTGGAGGTGTCGCCGGGCATCGAGATCAACCGGCTCACCGATGTGGCGTTGAAAGCCACGAACGTGAAGCCCGGGATGCAGATCATCGAACGCTATTTCGGACTGTTGGAGATCCACTCGCCCGACCAGGCCGAGACCCGTGCCGCGGGTGCGGCCATTCTTGATGCGGTGGGGCTCACCGAGTCGGATCGTATGAAACCCAAGATCCTGTCGAGTCAGATCATCCGCCGTATCGATGATCACCATGCCCAGCTCATCAACCGCATGCGTCACGGTCAGATGATTGTTCCCGGCCAGACCCTCTACGTGTTGGAGTGCGAGCCGGCTGCCTATGCCCCGCTCGCGGCCAACGAGGCCGAAAAGGCCGCCGACATCAATGTGCTCGAGGTTCGTGCCGCGGGCGCCATGGGGCGCGTCTACCTCGGTGGCGAGGAGAGCGATGTCGATGTCGGCTGGCGCGCCGCAGTGGCTGCACTCGAAGGACTCGACGGCCGCGAGTAGCGCGGTTGCTCAGATAGAAATCGAAGACAACGTTCAGATACCGAAGGGAAACAGAGATGGCTGAAGCGCTCGGCATGATCGAATGCAGGAGTTTCGCAGCAATGGTTGAGGCCGCCGATGCGATGGTGAAGGCGGCGAAGGTCGACCTTGTCTCATATGAGTCCACCGGCGGTGGCTTCGTCACCGCAGTGGTGCGAGGAGACGTCGCCGCGGTCAAGGCCGCCGTCGACGCTGGTGTCCGTGGCGGCGAGAAGGTTGGCGAGGTCATCGCGACCCACGTGATCGCTCGCCCCCACGTCAACATCGATGTCGTGCTTCCTCTCGGCCGGGCCGAAGAGGCCGCGGCCGAGTCGAGTTGAGGAAACAATGCTTCTGGGACGGGTGACCGGCACGGTTGTCGCCAGTCAGAAGGAACCCCTCATGGACGGCCTGGCCTTTCTGGTCGTCCGCCAACTCGGTGTCGACAACACCGAGTCCGGGGGCTACGTCGTCGCGGTCAACGCGGTCGGTGCGGGTGTGGGCGAGGTGGTGATGTACGCCTCGGGCAGTTCGGCGCGCCAGACCGCCGTCACCCAGAACCGTCCGTGTGATGCCGTGGTCATGGCCATCGTCGACACCTGGGAGATCGACGGCGAGACGATGTACGTGAAGTGAGCGTCAGATGCTGAACGACGACGAGATCCAGTCGATAATCGCCCGTGTCCAGGACAGGGTCGCGGGCACCGACGGCCCTGGTCGACAAGGCCAGGCTCTGCGAGCGGCCGACGATCTGGCCGGGGCCGACGCCCTGCTCGGCGACGGGATTCATCCCTCCATCACCACCGCGGTGGCGGCGGCGGGAGTGGCGTTCGGCGTCTATCAGGGCATGGGGCTCGAGTCTCGACGGGTGATCGTCGAGGCCATGCGGGCCGCGATGTTGCGAGAAGGCGAGCGCCTGGCCTACCTGGCCCATGCCGAAACCGGTCTGGGTCGACCCGACGACAAGATCCAGAAGAACCTGCTCGTCACCACGAAGACGTTGGGCCCCGAGGATCTGGAACCCCAAGCAGTCACCGGCGACCAGGGCATGACCGTCACCGAGTATGCGCCGTATGGCGTCATCGGTTCGATCACGCCCACCACCAATCCCACGTCGACGATCATTAACAACAGCATCGCCATGCTCGCGGCGGGCAACGCCGTCACCTTCAACGTGCATCCCAGCGCGAAGTTGGTGTCGGTGGAGAACATCAAGCTTCTCAACAGGGCCATCGTGGGGGCCGGTGGGCCACCCGACCTCATCACCGCGGTGCCCAACCCCACGATCGAGTCGGCGAGAGAGCTGATGGCTCATCCCGATGTGAAGGTTCTGCTGGTCACCGGCGGCCCGGCGGTTGTCGGCGAGGCGCTGCGCACGCCGAAGAAGGCAATCGCGGCCGGTCCGGGCAACCCGCCGGCGGTGGTCGATCACACCGCCGACATCGACAAGGCGGCTCGCGACATCGTGCGAGGTGCTTCCTTCGACAACAACATCATCTGTGTCGACGAGAAGACCACGATCGTCGTCGACACCGTTGCCGATGCCTTGGTGCGGGGAATGGTGAGTGCAGGTGCGTACCGGCTGAAGGAGCACGAGCTCCGTCGCCTGGAGCGGGTGATCTTCAAGCAGATGGGTGCGCCCAACAAGCCGGGCGCGATCAATCCGGCGTGGATCGGCAAGAACGCATCTGATCTGCTCGGTGAGATCGGGGTGAGTGTCGAGGGCGACATCCGCTTGCTGGTTGCCGAGGTGCCCTCTGATCACAGCCTTGTCTGGACTGAGCAGATGATGCCGGTGATGCCGGTGGTGCGGGTCAAAGATGTCGACACCGCCATCGATCTTGCGGTGCGTTCCGAGCACGGGTTCCGCCACACGGCTTCGATTCACTCCACCAACGTCGACACCATCACACGTATGGCTCGCGCCATGAATTGTTCGATCCTGGTGGCCAACGGCCCGAACTTCGCCGGGCTCGGCCATGGCGGCGAGGGTTTCACTTCCTTCTCGATCGCCAGTCCCACCGGTGAGGGCTTGTCGAGGCCTCGCACCTTCTCTCGCATCCGTCGGGTGGCAGTGGTGGGAGCGTTGCGAATTGTCTGACCTCGCTGATCGTTTCGATCCGGCCCTCGGGCTACTCGAGTTCTCGTCGATCACCGCTGGCATCGTCGCCGGCGACGCCA
>CAXMSE010000048.1:0-3283 GCA_964196195.1 uncultured Gammaproteobacteria bacterium
TTCTGGCCCGATCTGGTCGCTGCCGCCCAGCTGGCCGAGCTCCCCTACGACCAGGACACCGTGCTCGCAGCCTTGTGGGATCTGGTCTGGGCCGGCGAGGTCACCAACGACTCCCTCGCTCCGATACGAGCCCTGCTGGCCGGCGGGGCCAAGCAGGCCGCGAAGCCGGCACAGACCGGTGGACGCCGACGGCGAGCCCGCCCCGGTGCGATCAACGCCCTCGGTCCACCCACTGCTGCAGGGCGATGGTCGCTGGTCGCACCGCTCCGGGAGCCCGCGCCGGCACCCACGATGGCTGCCTACGCCCAGGCGCACCAGCTTCTCGATCGTTATGGAGTTCTCACTCGCGAGACGGCGCTCGGCGAAGGCGTGGTCGGAGGTTTCGCCGGTGTCTACCCGGTGCTCAAGGCGCTCGAGGAGAGAGGCGAGGTAAGGCGCGGCTATTTCATCGCCGGTCTCGGTGCGGCCCAGTTCGCTCTCCCCGGTGCGGTCGATCGCCTCAGGGCGGAGCGCGAGATCCAAAGCGACGAAGCCCCTCTGGTGCTCGCCGCCACCGACCCGGCCCAGCCCTACGGAGCGGTGATGGCCTGGCCCGACACCGAAGGCAGGCCGGTACGAGCGGCCGGTGCCCACGTGGTTCTGATCAAGGGGATGCCGATCGTGGAGTTGGAGAGAGGAGGCCGTTCGCTGGTCACCTTCCCCGGCGCGTCGGACAACCCCGCATGGATCACCTCGATCCAGGAGCTGGTCAAGGACGGCCGCCTCCGTAAGCTCGAGATCGCCAAGGTCGATGGCGTACCCGTGCGCGAGACCCCCTGGGCGGCGCGGCTTGAGGCCGCGGGCTTCGCACCGGGCTACCGCGGCATGACCTACCGGGGCTGACGAGGTGCCCGATGGCTAGGTGAGGAACTGAGATAACTTGAGTTCCGGGCCCTCACAGCCGATCGACGTTCGAACCCTCAAGCTTGCCGCGGGTATCGAGGATCAAGGCCGCGCGATCGAAGGGTGCATCTCGCATGATGTCGTCGTGAGGTTGAATAAGCACCACGAGGTCGGCCTCATCGATGGCGGTGGCGAGATCACTTACTTGCGGGAGCTCGGACCCGTCGACGTCAAACCCCTCGACATTGCTGTCGTAGAACGAGACGTCGGCTCCCATGTCGAGGAGCCGTCGCGCGACTGGGCGCGCTGGCGTTTCGCGTTCATCGGAGATGTTGGCTTTGTAGGTGACGCCTAGTAGCAGGACCGATGATCCGTTTACAGGCTTACGAACGTTATTGAGCAACGCCTGAGCACGAACCGCAACATAGGCGGGCATCCGGCCCGAAACCTCCTGGGCGAGTTCGACAAAACGGAACTGATAGCCCAGTGATCGAACCGCGTACGAAAGGTAGCTGGGATCGATCGGGATGCAGTGTCCGCCAACTCCGGGACCGGGGTAGAACGCCTGGAATCCGAACGGCTTCGTCTTAGCGGCCTCGATGGCGGCCCACAGATCGATCCCGAGCTCGTGCGAGAACACAGCCATCTCGTTCATGAGGGCGATATTCACATGGCGATAGGTGTTCTCCAGCAGTTTCGCCATCTCGGCTTCGCGGGTGCCCACCGTAGGAACAACCGTGTCAACCAACTGCGCGTAGAAGTCGATGGCTCGTTTGGTGCATCGCTCGGAGAAGCCTCCGACGATCTTGGGGGTGTTACGCAAGCCGAATTCGGGATTGCCAGGGTCGATCCGTTCGGGTGAATACGCGAGGTTGAAGTCGGTGCCGGCGGTGAGACCACTTTCGGTTTCGAGAATTGGTCGCACGATGTCATCCGTCGTGCCCGGATAGGTGGTCGACTCCAATACGACAAGCGTGCCGCCGGTCAGTGACTTCCCAATGGTGGTGGACGCTGCTTTCACGGCACTAAGGTCTGGGGTCGTGTCCTCCCGCAGCGGGGTAGGAACGCAGATTACGATCACATCCGCGGCGCCGAGTGCCGATGCATCACTTGTTGCCCTGAAGCCAGCCGTGATCATCTCTGAGACGTCGGCGTCGGCGAGATCGTCTATGTGGCTCCTGCCGCTGTTGAGCGCATCGATCGTTTGGGAAGAAACGTCGAATCCGGTTACACGAAGCCCGGACCGAATCGCCTCCTGGGCGAGCGGCATTCCGACATAACCCAGTCCGACGACTGCAAGTTCTACCGACATTCATTCTCCTCGGGTCAACGACTTCTGAGTGTAGAAGGGCCATGTGGTTGCGTGACGGCTCAGCTCGGCCCGACCTTCACCCAGGCACCCGCTTCGGCTCGCACCGTCGCTCCGGTGCGGCAATCGACGGGCTGAAAGCCGGTATCGACATCCCAGCAGGGGAGAAACCCCGGCGAGTCGTCGGCGTGGCACGCCTGGGTCGACTGGTCGACCGCGGCGGCGGCGTTGGCCGCGGGGATGTCGACCTCTCCGTAGCAGTCGGCCCAGCTGGTGGTCACGTAGAGGGCACTGAAGATCGGCACCTCGCATTCAGCGTGGCCAGCGGAGTCGAGATCGGCAGCGGCCGCTGCGAGAGAGAAGGCAGGATCGTCCGCTTCGCGGGCTTCGGCGAGGTGGGGAAGCGCGGCGGTGGCTCCCACGAAGGCGCCGAGTCGGGCCAGTTCGTCGAGGGCGGCGCCCATATCGGTTTCGGCCGCCAGCGAGCCCAGGGCGAGGCCTTCGATCTCGTCGCAGATCGTACGTTCAGGCGTGGATCCGTTGGCCGCCGGGGCCTGCCGCTCGATGGTCCAGTGGTCGGGCGGCGTGGGTCCCGAGCATGCCGTCGCAAGGAGCGCGACAAGCAACAGAAGGGACCTTCTCATGGTCTTGTGATCGGCGGGCGATCGCCTATCGTGAGGTGATGAACGACGAGGTTCTCTCCGGTAGCGAAGCACTCACCTTCGATGATGTGCTCGTGGTGCCGGGGTGGAGCGAGGTTCTGCCTTCGGAGGTCGACACCGCCACTTCGGTCGCAGGCATCGAGCTGAAGGTGCCGCTCATGTCTGCCGCGATGGACACCGTCACTGAGTCGCCGCTGGCCATCGCCATCGCTCGCGCCGGTGGTATCGGGGTGTTGCATCGCAATTTTACCGTCGAAGAACAGGCCGATGAGGTCGATCGGGTGAAGCGAGCCCAGGCGGGCATGATCTCGGCGCCGATCAGCCTTCCGCCCACGGCCTCGCTCAACGACGCCGAGGGGCTGATGGCCCGCCACAAGATCAGCGGCGTCCCGATCTGCGACCCTGCCGGACGTATCGTCGGCATCCTCAC
>CAXMSE010000049.1:0-92167 GCA_964196195.1 uncultured Gammaproteobacteria bacterium
CATCGAATTAAACCACATGCTCCACCGCTTGTGCGGGCCCCCGTCAATTCCTTTGAGTTTCAACCTTGCGATCGTACTCCCCAGGTGGGGTACTTAATGCGTTAGCTGCGGCACTGAAGGGGTAGAATCCTCCAACACCTAGTACCCATCGTTTACGGCATGGACTACCGGGGTATCTAATCCCGTTCGCTCCCCATGCTTTCGTGCCTGAGCGTCAGTATCGAGCCAGTAGGCCGCCTTCGCCACCGGTGTTCCTCCAGATATTTACGCATTTCACCGCTACACCTGGAATTCCACCTACCTCTCTCGAACTCAAGCCTGACAGTTTCAGAGGCCGTTTGCCGGTTGAGCCGACATATTTCACCTCTGACTTATCAGGCCGCCTGCGCACCCTTTATACCCAGTGAATCCGAACAACGCTTGCACCCTCCGTATTACCGCGGCTGCTGGCACGGAGTTAGCCGGTGCTTCCTCTGATGGTACCGTCAAGTCCTACGGGTATTAACCGCAGGATTTTCTTCCCAATCTGACAGAGCTTTACAACCCAAAGGGCCTTCTTCACTCACGCGGCATCGCTCGGTCAGGCTTTCGCCCATTGCCGAAGCTTCTCGACTGCTGCCTCCCGTAGGAGTCTGGGCCGTGTCTCAGTCCCAGTGTGGCTGATCGTCCTCTCAGACCAGCTACCCGTCGATGCCTTGGTGAGCCGTTACCTCACCAACTAGCTGATAGGTCGCGAGACCCTCCCAGAGCGCCAGAGCATTTCCTCAGTCGGCCATGCGGCCATCTGAGGGCATCCGGTATTAGCCATCGTTTCCAATGGTTGTCCCGGTCTCCAGGGCAGGTTTCTCACGTGTTACTCACCCGTTCGCCACTGTCCACCGGTGCAAGCACCGGCTTTTCGTTCGACTTGCATGTGTTAGGCACGCCGCCAGCGTTCGTCCTGAGCCAGGATCAAACTCTCCGTCGAGATCTCCAGACCAGCCGAAGCCGATCCTTTAATCAGGTTGCTGGTTCCTCAATCACACCAGTGTTGCCACCGAAGTGGGTCGCACCGAAATGATCGCGTGAGGGACCTGCGTACGTTGAGCCGGTCACCGCTGGCTAGCAGTGACACAGTTTGTTGTCGAGCACCACCCGAAGGTGATCCTCGACGTTCGCCCGATGACCCGAAGGTCGCCGGACTGGCTCTGCCGACCCCGTTGAGTGGGTCGGCATTTCTTGAATTGACAGACAACAATCCAGATCGCGAAACCTGAAAAGCTGCCCGCACTCGCTTTTGCGTCCGTCTCTTCCGTTTTCAAGGAGCAATCGGCACCGAAATGCCTGGCACTCGATCCGCTAGGCGGAAGGTTGGTGCCTTTGCTTTGCCCTACCGCGGCCTATCGACCGCCGCTTGGGGCGAATTGCTACACTAGCGGGACACCCAGGGAAGTTCAACCCCGGATCCCCGATTTCTTTGGGTGAGTCACCCTCGGAACCAGCTGGGCGAACACTAGCGGCGTGATGCCCCGGCACCAACGCCGACTCACAGAGCTCGGCGGGTGAAACAGGGTCAGATCGCGGTGACGACCGCCAGGTGTCGTTGCTTCTTTCCTCGCTGGATCAGGAAGTAACGGCCCTCCACGGCATCGATCGTGGCGGTGCCCGCTTCCACCTTCGTACCGTTGACCCGGATGCCGCCCTGCTCGATCGTGCGCCTGGCGTCGCCCTTCGACGAACACACCCCCGTGGCAACGAGAAGACCGACCACCGGTTCGTCGCCTCCGACCAGCGATCCATCGATGTTGGTCTCGGGCACAATTCCCCGTAGAGCATCGAGCGTCTCGCCGTCGAGGAGCTCGCCACCGAACAGGGCACCGGCCGCGAGCCGCGCTCGGCGCACCTCATCGGGTCCGTGGATCAATGCAGTGACCGCGTCGGCCAACTCACTTTGGGCATGACGCAGCTCGGGGGCGGGCTCGTGCTCGGCCATGATCTCGCCGACCCTCGAGATCGGAAGAAGGGTGAGCTGGAGCAGGAATCGCTCCACATCGCGATCATCGGTGCGCAGGAAGTACTGGTGGAACTCGTAGGGCAGGGTTCGCTCTGCGGCGAGCCACACCGCTCCGTCCGCCGTCTTGCCGAACTTGGCGCCGTCGGAACGGGTGATGAGAGGCACCGTGAGGCCGTGCACCGCCACGCCGGCGCGCCGCCGGACCATGTCGATACCGGCAGTGATGTTTCCCCACTGGTCGGACCCGCCGACCTGCATTTCACAATCGTGGCGCTCGTGCAAGGCGACGAAGTCGTTGGCCTGAAGGAGCATGTAGGAGAACTCGGTGAAGGAGAGACCCTGATCGCCCTCGAGGCGAGCCTTGATCGACTCCTTGGCCAGCATGGTGTTGATCGTGACGTACTTGCCGACATCGCGAAGGAACTCGAGCACCGTCACGTCCACGATCCACTCGCGGTTGTCGACCAGTTGGGCGGCCCCACCGATATCGAGGAGGAGACCGAGTTGGACCTTGATCGCGGCCAGATTGTGGTCGAGCACGTCGCTGTCGAGGAGATTGCGCTCATCGGAACGGCCCGACGGATCGCCCACCATGCCTGTGGCGCCACCGGCCAGGGCGATGGGTTGGTGGCCGAAATCCTGGAAGCGTCGAAGCAACAAGAGAGGAACGAGATTGCCGATGTGAAGGCTGTCGGCGGTGGGGTCGAAGCCGCAATAGACCTTGATGGGCCCCTGATCGAGGCGCCGTCTCAACGCAGCGTCGTCGGTATGGTCGTGGATCAACCCACGCGCCAGCAGGTCATCGATGATCGCGGCACCCGTCATGGCGACCAACGATATGTCACCCTGCCGTGGTTCGTGACGGAATTGCCAGCAGAATGACCCCAATGCGCCGCCTCCGTCGCCCCCTGTCTGTGATGCTCCTGGCTGCCGTGGTGGCCGCGTCGTGCTCGTTCGAAACCAAGGACTTCGACGACCTCTTCGGCGAGGACTTCTCCATCGACGCGCTCGAGACCGCCCAGTCTTCGCGGGTTTTCGACCGCAACGGTGTGCTCATCACCGAGCTCAGGGGCGAGCAGAACCGCACCGACATCACGTTTGAGGAAGTACCCGAGCTCCTCTACAACGCCGTCGTTGCCATCGAGGACGAACGCTTCTGGGACCACTCCGGCGTCGACCTCAAGGCCATCCTCCGAGCCGCTCGGTCCAACGTGAGTGCAGGCGGAGTGTCTCAGGGCGGCTCGACGATCACCCAGCAGTACGTGGGCAATGTCTTTCTCGACCGATCCGACCAGACCGGTAGTCGCAAGATCGAAGAGATTTTCATGGCGCGACGCTTCGAGCAGCGCTACACAAAAGAGTTCATCCTCGAGCGCTACCTCAACTGGGTGTTTTTCGGCCGGGGTGCGCACGGTGTGGAGGCTGCCGCCCGCACCTACTTCGGTCCTCCGGACTGTGCCCGTCAGCAGCTGGCCAGCGACTCCGACGATCGCGACTGCCTGAAGGTGACCGAGCTCACGCTCGTCGAGGCGGCCACGATCGCCGGACTCGTCCAGGCGCCAAGCCGGTTCAACCCGTTCAACGACTACGAAGCATCCCGCGACCGACGCGACCTCGTGCTGCTCAGGATGTTCGCCAACGGCTACATCAGCGAAGAGGAGTACGACGAGGCCTTGCTCGAGCCGATCGATCTGGTGGAAGACATCCCCATCCTCGAGGAGCAGTACCCCGCAGCCCACTTCGTGGAGGACGTCAAGCAGTGGTTCCTCGGCAACCCGACCTTCGGCGCCACCCGTGACGACCGCATCCGGCTCCTGTTCGAGGGCGGCCTCGACATCCACACCACCATCGACCTCAGCCTTCAGACCGAAGCCGAAGAAGGTGTGGAGCGAGTACTACCCCAGACAGCGGCCGACGGCACTCCCAACCCCGACGCAGCCGCCATCATCATGGGCACGACGCCTGATGCCGACGGCCACATCCTGGCCATGGTGGGAGGCCGCGACTTCTTCGGCGGCGACGACGACGCCAAATTCAACCTGTCCAGTGGCTCCGGGCGTCAGGCCGGATCGTCGATGAAACCGATCGGCCTCGCCGCGGCCCTTCAGCTCGGCATCCCGATCACGCGCGTCTACGACGCAACCAGCCCGATCGAGATCGAGAACCGCGCTGTGTGCGGCCCAAAGTGGAGGGTTCGCGGCGGGACGGCCGGCGACAGCACCATCGCCGATGCCACCAAGTGGTCTCGCAACACAGTTTTCGCCCAGCTGATGGTCGACATCAATCCCTCGCGGTTCGTCGAGATGGCCGAGGCACTCGGGATCGGTGAAGGCCGAATCCAGCCCGTTTGCGCGGCGATTCTCGGCACCGAAAACGTCAACATGGTCGAGATGGCCACCGTTTTCTCCACCTTCTCGCGCCAAGGGATCCGGGTGGATCCGGTGATGGTCACCGAGATCATCAACAACGACGGCACCTCGCTCTACCAGCACACTCCAGAGTCCGCCACCGTCCTCAACAGCACCGTCGCCGCCCAGCTCAGCTGGGCCCTGAGCCGGGTCATGAGCGGAACCGGTTGGCGCGCGGCTCTCGAAGACAGGCCGGCCGCCGGCAAGACCGGCACCGCCCAGAACAACGCCGACGCCACCTTCGTCGGCTTCACCCCCCAGCGAGTCTCCGCCATTTGGGTCGGCTATCCCGACGAACAGATCCCGATGCGCACCCAGTTCAACGGAGGCAAGGTCGAGGGCGGCACCTTCCCCGCCCTGATCTGGCACGAGCTCATGACCGCGGCGATGGCGGGATTCCCGGTGGAGGAATTCCCCACCCCGCCGCCCAGCTCCACCACCACCACCCTCCCCGAGGTCCCCGAGGAGGCGACGGTTCCGAACCTGGTCGGTCGCGCCCTCGACGATGCCCTCCGTCTCGAGCTCGAGGAAGGATTCTGGATCCTCGAGGCAGTCGAGATCGAAACCCGTGATCACGAGCCAGGCACGATCTTCAACCAGGTCCCGGCCTCGGAATCAGTGGTCCCCGGCGGCAGCACCATCACCGTCGAGATCGCCATCGAACCGGAGATTCTGCCGGTGCCGTCGGTGATCGGGCTAACCGAAGCCGAGGCCAAACAGGTCATCACCAGCGCCGGGTTCGGCGTCACGGTCGAGCTCATCGAGAACCCCGCGGTCACCAACGATCCGCACCCCGTCGGCATCGTGTGGTCCCAGGACCCACCGGCAGACACCGAAGGCGAGGAAGTCCTCATCGTCACCATCACCGTAAACCCCGAGCCTCCACCACCGACCACCACCACGACCACGACCACGCTGGCCGAGGGCGGTGGCGGGTGAGTTCCACCGACGGACACGACAACGCCGAGCCCTTCGACGACGAGCACTCCGCCGAGGGGCGCTACTGGTCCGGCACCCGCATCGGCCTCGGTGCCGTGGTGATCGCCATGGTGGTCATGTGGGGATGGATCTACCTCTTCGCCTCGCGCGATAACCCCGACCACTTCGACAGCCGGGCTTTCCCCACTGCAGCAGAACCGATCTGTTCTGCCGCAGAACTCGAGATCGACGGCCTCCTGAGCCCACGCAAGACCACAACCCCGGCCGAACGTTCCACCCAGGTGGCTCTCGGCACCGAGATCACCGAGGAGATGGTGGCCGAACTGAAGGCAGCCGCGTCGGCGGTCACCGACCCCATCGAGCGCGAGATTCTCGATGCCTGGTTCGCCGACTGGGACGTCTACATCGCCGACCGCTGGCTCCACGTGGAGCGCCTCTCGGCAGCCGACGAGACCACCTCTGATCGCGATCTCGCCTTCATCCTTTCGGCGCGAGCCGAAGGCGGCATCTACACCCAGAGAATCGACGGCCTTGCCAACGTCAACGACATGGCGTCGTGCCACGTACCAGGCGACGTCTGAGCCTCAGCCCCCCACAGAACGAGCGAGTGCGAGGCCCTTGGTGGCGAGCCGCTGGAGGCCGGGGTCGGCACCGAGGCCGGCGAGCTCGCCAGGCTCGACCCACTTCTGAGCCTCGGACTCGTGGTTGGCGTCGATCTCCGCCCCCTCCGGCGCGAGCACGACGAACCGCACATCATGGTGGAAGTGGGGATCCTCTTTCGGTGGCCTCACCTCGTGGATGTCGAGGTCGATCGCCGCCGACCACACACTGAGCCCGAGGATCCCGGTCTCCTCGGTGGCCTCACGAAGAGCGACAGCCGCGAGATTGGCGTCGCCATCGGCATGGCCACCCGGTTGTACCCAGATCTGGAGCTTGGTGTGGAACAACACCAGGGTTCGTTCGAAATCGGCGTGCACCACCAGAGCGCTGCCGGTGAGGTGCCCGGGTCGCTCGATTCGATCCAACGGAACGGGACGCGTCTCGAGCAGGTGACGCATCTGATCACGGGTCGAACGAAGCACGGGATCGTCGATCGCCGAGATCGTGGCCCACGCATCGCCAAGCCTCGCCGACGGAGCGAGAAGTAGGTGCTCGCCGATCAGAAGTTGGGCCGTGTCGCTCATGCCCGGCCGACCGTACCGGCCCTACTACTCACATCAACGACGCCATCCACGTACCACCGCCACGGCAACTCGCGGCCCCTCGAGAGGCCGACGCGGGTGGTCTGCACCGGGTCGACCGGGATGGGGGTCTCGTCGTCACGAATCGAAACGCGTCGGTCGGCGCTGACGAGGTCGGCACCGTCGTGGGCGCCGTCGAGCCCGAACGCCTGACACAGCTTTGCCGGACCACTGCAGAGATCGCGAGGGCGGCGGGCCGCTGCACCGCGAGCCTGTCTCATCTTGTCGTGGCCGCGAAGAGGAGTGACCGCCCGCAGGAGCACCGCCCCAGCCACGCCATCGCTCTCGACTACGACATTGGCGCACCAATGCATGCCGTAGGAGAAGTAGACGTAGAGCACACCCGGGGGCCCAAACATCACCTCGGTGCGAGCAGTGAGACCGCGAAAGGCATGACTGCCCGGATCGTCGGCGCCGCAGTAGGCCTCTACCTCCACGATCCGCCCGGCACGGCCGTCGGGGCCGAGCAGGACCTTGTTGAGCAACTCAGGCGCAACCTCGAGCGCTGGACGGGCGAAAAAGCCGCGCCCCAGCCGTCGAGTCATCTGTCGAGGCGAGCTCGGAATCGTTCCAGCTGTCGGGCCACCACTGCTGGAGAGCCTCCTCCCGGAGTGTTGCGGCGGGTGACCGACACACCAGGCTCGAGAAGGGTTGCTGCCTCCGGGCCGAGCTCAGCAGAGGCACTGACCAAGGCAGCGAGGTCGCCTTCGCCGGCCAATGCCCCACGAACAAGCTCCCCCACCACTGCATGGGCCTGACGAAACGGCATACCGCGAACGACGAGCCACTCGGCCAGATCGGTGGCCGCGGCGTAGGGCGACGATGCCGCCTCGGCCATGCGGTCGGTACAGAAGGTGGTGCTGGCCACCATACCGTCGAGGGCCAAGAGGGTCAGTCGCACCGTGTCGACGGCATCGAAGAGCGGCTCCTTGTCTTCCTGAAGATCCTTGTTGTAGGTGAGAGGCAACCCCTTCATGGTGGCAAGAAGGCCGGTGAGATTGCCAATGAGCCGGCCGGCCTTGCCTCTCGCGAGTTCAGCGATGTCGGGGTTCTTCTTCTGAGGCATCATCGACGATCCCGTCGAGAAGCCATCGTCGAGCTCGACAAACCCGAATTCGGTGGAGGCCCAGAGGATCAGCTCCTCACCGATTCGGCTGAGATGCACACCGAGGAGAGCAAGGGCGAAGAGCGTTTCAGCGACGAAATCACGGTCGCCCACCGCATCGAGACTGTTTTCGAACACGGCGCCGAACCCGAGGAACTCAGCGGTCTTGATGGGGTCGAGCGGCAGAGACGACCCGGCGAGCGCGCCTGCTCCGAGCGCGGAGACATCGACGCGAGCGCGGGCCTCTCCCAGACGATCTACATCACGATCGAGTGCCCAACCGTGGGCAAGCAGATGATGGGCCAAGGCCACGGGCTGGGCCTGTTGGAGATGGGTGTACCCAGGAAGGAATGCATCGCCGGCCGACTCCGCCCGGGCCAGCAGGGTGCGCTGGAGTTTCCCAACAAGCTCGACCACCTCGTCGATCGCACCCCGGGTCCACAGCCTGACGTCGGTGACCACCTGATCGTTGCGGCTGCGCCCGGTGTGCATCTTGGCCCCGGCCGGCGCCAACTCGGTGACACGGCGTTCGACGGCGGTGTGGATGTCTTCGTCGTTCACCGCGAAGTCGAACGAGCCGCCCGCGATCTCATCCTCGACGGTGTCGAGAGCGACAAGGATCTCATCGCGCTCGCCAATCTCGAGGAGGCCTACCTCGGTCAGCATCTGGACATGAGCCCGCGAACCCGCGATGTCCTCGCGGAACATGCGAAGGTCGAATCGCAGCGAGTCGTTGAGGGCCTGGAGGGCCTCCGACGGCCCGCCCTCGAACCGTCCGTGCCACAAGGTGGCCATCACGCACCCCGCTTGCGGGCGAGATTACGCAACCGCAGGGCGTTGAGCTTGATGAAACCTTCGGCGTCGGCCTGGTTGTAGGCACCCTCGTCGTCTTCGAAGGTGGCGATCTTCTCGTCGAACAAGGAATGGTCGGACCTTCGCCCGGCAATGTCGATGTTGCCCTTGTAGAGCTTCACCCGTACCTCGCCGTTGACGTACTTCTGGCTGTGGTCGATCGCGACCTGGAGCATTTCGCGCTCCGGGCTCCACCAGAACCCGTTGTAAATCAGCTCGGCGTACTTGGGCATCAGGGAATCCTTCAAGTGAGCCACTTCACGGTCGAGGGTGATCGACTCGATTGCTCGGTGGGCCTTCAACATGATCGAGCCGCCCGGTGTTTCGTAGGCGCCCCTGCTCTTCATTCCCACGAAACGGTTCTCCACTATGTCGAGGCGACCCACACCATTGGCACCCCCCACTTCGTTGAGATAGGTGAGCACCGTGGCCGGACTCATCGCCTTGCCGTCGATCGCGACGATGTCGCCACCCTCGTAGGTGAGATCGAGATAGGTCGCCTCGTTGGGTGCCATCTCCGGACTCACCGACCAGCGCCACATCTCCGAAGGGGGCTCGGTCCAGGGATCTTCCAAGGGGCCTCCCTCGAAGGAGATGTGGAGGAGATTGGCGTCCATCGAGAAGGGCGACTTCTTGCCGCGCTTCATCTCGATGGGGATGTCGTGCTCGGCCGCGTAGTTCATGAGCGACTCGCGCGAGCCGAGATCCCACTCCCGCCACGGGGCTATCACCTGGATGTCGGGCGCCAACGCGTAGGCCCCCAACTCGAAACGAACCTGGTCGTTGCCCTTGCCGGTGGCGCCATGGCTGATTGCATCGGCGTCGTGCTCGGCGGCAAGCTCGACCAATCGCTTCGCGATCAGGGGCCGGGCGATCGACGTGCCGAGCAGGTACTCGCCTTCATAGATGGTGTTGGCCCGAAACATCGGATACACGAAGTCGCGCGTGAACTCCTCGCGGAGATCCTCGATGTGGATATCGGACTCCGGCACCCCCATCTGGAGTGCCTTGTCCCGGGCCGGCTCCACTTCCCCGCCCTGACCCAGATCGGCGGTGAACGTGACCACCTCGGCGTCGTAGGTCTCTTGGAGCCAGCGCAGGATGATCGAAGTGTCGAGGCCACCGGAATAGGCGAGCACGATCTTCATGGAAACATTCGAATCAGACACGTTGTTCTCTCACAATCCGGCCAGCTCGCTAAGGCGAGCGGCGAGCGATTTCCCACTGATTTCCTCGGTCGCAACAACCATCAAGGTGTCGTCTCCGGCGACGGTACCGAGGATCTCCTCTATCCCGGCACGATCCAGAGCCGATGCCACCACGTGGGCAGAACCGGGTGGAGTGCGCAACACAACCAGGTTGGCCGACCACCCGACATCGGCCACCCAATCGCCCATCACCCTCCGAAGGTGGTCCTCCGGAGCGATGCGGTCGATGGGATGCTCCGGGATGGCGTAGACGGTCTCGCCACCCGGCACTCTCACCTTGATGGCCCCTAGTTCGTCGAGATCGCGCGACACCGTGGCCTGGGTTGCCCCGAGGCCCTCGTCTTCCAGCAACTCCACCAGCTGAACCTGATTGGTGACGGCGTGCTCCTCGAGAAGAGCCGCGATCCGGTGCTGGCGCCGGGGTTTGCTCACCCCTATGAGCCGTTCTCAGAGAGGATCCACGCGAGGGCACCCCGGGCGGCGTGCATGCGGTTGGCCGCCTGCACCCAGACCCTGCTGCGCGAACCGTCCAGGACCTCATCGGTGACCTCTTCGCCCCGGTGAGCGGGCAGGCAATGCAGGAACACCGCTCCCACCTGGGCCATGCCCATCAAGCGACGATCGACAGTGAACCCCTCGAAATCACGTCGCCGCTGCTCTGCCTCCACCTCCTGGCCCATCGAAGCCCAGGTGTCGGTGTAGACCGCGTCGGCACCTGCCACCGCCTCTTCGGGGCGATCGAACACCTGGGGCTCGATGCCGGCGGTGCGGATCCGGTCGAGGTCGACATCGCTGAACTCGTAGCCGGCGGGGCTGGCCACCCGGAAAGTCATTCCTGCGAGGCCAGCGCCGAGGGCGAGCGACCGCGCCACATTGTTGGCGTCACCCACAAAGGCCACACTGCGTCCCTCGAGTCGGCCGAATTCTCGCCTCATGGTCAGCAGGTCGGCCAGAGCCTGCATCGGGTGGGCGGCATCGCTGAGCAGGTTGACAACCGGCAGTGCGTCGAGGGCTGCCATTCGTTCCACAGTGGAATGGCTGAATACCCTGGCTCCGAGGGCCGCGTGGTAGCCGGCCATCGTGTGGGTGACGTCCTCCACCGTCTCGCGAGTGTCGAGGCCCACCTCCTCCGCGCCGATATAGACGGGGTGGCCACCGAGTTGGACCACTGCCATCTCCATGGAGTTTCGGGTGCGAGCCGATGGCTTCTCGAAGACCAGAGCCATGCCCTTGCCGGCCAGGACACGGGGAGGGTCGGTGGTGGTGGCGAGTTCGAGGATTCGTTCGAGCTCGGCCCCCGAAAGGTCGTCGATATCGAGCAGGTGGCGCATCAGGCTTCCTCGGTGTGATCGTGGAGGACCGAAGCGATCACCGCTACGCCCTCGGAGAGTTGTTGGTCGCTGACGATGAACGGCGGCGCAATTCGCAGGGCCGTGGGCGTGACCCCGTTGACTATGAGCCCCCGATCGAGGCAGGCGCGCGCGATCTCGGGCGCGGTGCGGCCGCGTCGGACCGCCTCGTCGAGCTCGATGCCGAGCAGGAGTCCTCGACCCCGGATGTGGGCGATTCCATCCACTTCGCCGAGCAGGGATCGGATGGTGGACTCCTTTTCGCGAGCCAGCTTGGGCGCGTCGATGCGTTGGAGTTCTGTGAGGGTGGCCAGGGCCGCCGCCAGGGCGAGTGGCTGGCCTGCGTAGGTCGACCCGTGGTCGCCCGGTTTGAATGCCGCGGCCACCTCATCGCGGGCCCACATGGCTCCCACCGGCATCCCGTTGGCCACGCCCTTCGCGATGGTGACGATGTCGGGCCGAATCCCTGCAGCTTGGTAGCCGAACCAGGCTCCCGTGCGGCCTAGGCCCGTCTGGATCTCGTCCATGACCAGCAGGATTCCCCGGTCGTCACAGATCTCTCGAACCGCGCCTAGGTAGGAGTCATCAGACGGGTTGACCCCGCCCTCTCCCTGCACCGGCTCGAGCAGCACCCCGCCGACCTCGGGGCCGAGAGACCGCTCGAGTTCGTCCGGATCGTTCCACACCACATGGCGGAAACCCTCGGGCAGGGGCTGGAAGGGCTCGTGCTTCTCCGGTTGACCGGTGGCGGCCAGGGCAGCCAGCGTGCGACCGTGGAACGACCTGAGGGCACTCACCATCACATGACGGCCCCGACCCTGATATTTACGGACGAGCTTGATCGCGGCCTCGTTCGCCTCGGCGCCCGAATTCTGGAACAGCACCTGCCCGGAGCCCGCATCGAGGAGCCGGTTCAGCGCTTCCGCGACCGGTGCCTGGAACTCATTGGCGAACAGGTTGGACGTGTGGGTGAGGGTGGCCGCCTGTCGAGCGATCGCTTCGGTGACCACAGGATGAGCGTGGCCCAGCCCTGTGACGGCAAGCCCACAGAGGAAATCGAGATGGCGCTTGCCCTCACGATCCCACAGCTCCGCCCCCTCGCCCTTCACGAACAGCCGCGACGGAGACCCGTAGTTGTTCATCACCGGGCAGTGCTCACCCTCGGCCCCCCAAGCCAACGCCTGCTCAGCGCTCATGATCCACCTTCCGCCACTGCCGCGTTTGGGTCACCTTCGGTGACCGCCGTGTCTGGGTCACCTCCGGTAACCATGGTCCCTATGCCGGCGTCGGTGAACAGCTCCAGCAGGAGCACGTGGGGGATGCGCCCATCGAGCATGTGGGCCGACGCCGCCCCCGAAAGTACAGCCTCCATGCACGCCCTCACCTTCGGGATCATGCCCCCCTTGATCGTTCCGTCAGCGATCATCGCCTCCAGCTGCGCCACCGACGCCCGAGCAACGATCGATGCAGGATCATCGATATCGGTGAGTAGGCCCGGTACATCGGTGAGGTACACCAGCTTCTCGGCGCCGAGGGCTCCGGCCAGGGCACCGGCCACAGTGTCGGCGTTGATGTTGTAAGCCTGCCCTGATGCATCGGCACCGATCGTGGAAATGACCGGAATCATGTTTTCGGCCAGGAGTCGGTGGATGATCCCGGGCTGAATCGACTCGACATTGCCGACGAAGCCGAGCGATTCGTCACGCGGGGTCGCCGTGATGAGGCCCCCGTCCTCTCCGGAAAGACCAACCGCATACGCGCCGTGCACGTTGATCGCACCGACGATGTCGCGCCCCACCTTGCCTACGAGAACCATGCGGGCGACATCGAGCGTCTCCTGGTCGGTGACCCTCAGACCATCGACGAACCTGGTCTCCTTGCCCAGCCGCCTCAGTAGGTCGCCGATCTGGGGCCCGCCTCCGTGCACCACCACCGGCATGAGCCCGACCGAACGCAGCAACACCACATCCTCGGCGAAGGTGGCCGCCAGGGAGGTGTCGATCATCGCGTTGCCGCCGAACTTCACAACCACGATCGCACCACGGAACCGCTGGATGTAGGGGAGGGCCTCGACCAGCGCTCCCGCCCTTTGGGTGGGAGCGAATCCCCGATCGGGAAGAAGTGCGTCGGTCATGAGCGATACTCTGCGTTGATCTCGATATAGCCATGGGTGAGGTCGCAGGTCCAGATGGTGGCGGAGCCGTCGCCCACGCCCACATCGACGCGGATCACGACCTCGTCCTCGGCCAGATGTGCGGTGGCTCGCCCCTCGTCGTAACCGTCGAGAACAACACCACCTGCGGTGATCTGCTCGGGCCCGATCCAGATCTCCAGCGCATCACGATCGGCGTGCTGGCCGGCCTTACCGACCGCCATCACGATCCGGCCCCAGTTGGCGTCCTCGGCAGCCAGGGCCGTCTTCACAAGAGGAGAGTTGCCGATGCAAAGAGCGATGATCTCCGCGGCCGCGTCGTCGCTCGCCCCCGAGACGCTGACTTCCACGAACTTGGTGGCGCCTTCACCATCGCGGATGATCTGGTGGGCGAGATCGAGGGTGACTTCATCGAGCGCGCTCTGGAAGGCGGCCAGCCTCTCATCGTCGAAATCGTGGATGTCGTCGTCGATCTGCTCGCCGGTGGCGAACAGCAGCACGGTGTCGCTGGTGGATGTGTCGGAGTCGACGGTGATGCGGTTGAAGCTGCGAGCAACCGACGCCGACAGGCAGTGCTGGAGGACCTCGGGAGACACAGCCAGATCGGTGAACAGGAAGGCGAGCATCGTGGCCATGTCGGGTGCGATCATCCCGCTTCCCTTGGCAATACCCACGAGGTGAGCGGCAGTGCCGTGAATGCGAGACCATGCTCCTTTGGAGAATGTGTCGGTGGTTCGGATCGCGGCGGCCGCATCCGCCCACATCTCTGGTCCCGAAGTGGTTAGCGATGTGGCAAGGGCGGGAAGACCGGTGGCGAGCGCCTCGGTGGGCAGGGTCTCGCCGATCACGCCGGTAGATGCGAGATAGACGCGGTCGGGATCGACATCTAGAGCGCCACCGATCAACTCGGCGGTGAATTCGGCCGCGGTGTCTCCGGCCCTTCCGGTGAAAGCGTTGGCATTGCCGGAGTTGCAGACGATCGCTCGGGCCGTGCCGTCGCCCTCGGCGAGGATCCGGCGACACCAGTCGACGGGAGCCGAGGGGCAGAGCGATTTGGTGAATGTACCGGCCACGGTGGTGCCCTCCGCGAGGGCAGCCATGAACAGGTCGGCGCGAGCTTCATAGCGAATGCCGGCCGCGTGGGTGGCGATCTGCACGCCGGCGAGCGGCGGCATCGAGGGGAACGACTCGGGAGCCAGGGGTGAGACTGTGTCAGACATTGGAGCCGTCTAGGGGTAGAGGCCGGCTACCGCAAGGCCGGTCTGTTCGGGGATGCCGAGGGCGAGGTTTGCGCACTGGACGGCCTGGCCGGCGGCGCCCTTCACCAGATTGTCGAGCGCGGAGATCACCACGACCCATCCGGTGCGAGGATCGACCCTCGCAGTGAGGTGGCAACTGTTGGAGCCGAGTGTGGCCTTGGTGGACGGCGACCGCTCGCTCACCACTACGAAGGGCTCATCGGCGTAGGCATCGGCCAGGCAGGCCAGCACCTCATCGGTGTCGGTGGACCCGATCGGGCGGGCATAACAGGTGGCCAGGATGCCGCGGTTCATCGGAGCGAGGTGGGGGGTGAAGATGAGCTGGACAGGCGTGCCTGCGTGGGCGCCAACCGCCATCTCGATCTCGGGTGTGTGCCGGTGGTTGAGCAGTGAGTAGGCGGTGAAGTCCTCGTCGACCGAACAGAACGTGGTGGTGGGCTTCGGGGGTCGACCTGCTCCGGAGACCCCGCTGACCGCGTCGACCACGATGCCCGATGGTTCGATGAGGCCGGCCTTGACGACCGGAGCGAGGGCGAGGGCGGAGGTGGTGACGTAGCAGCCCGGCGCGGCTACGAGTTCTGCATCGTGAAGCTGGGGGCGGAACAGTTCGGGAAGACCGTAGACGAAGTCGTCGAGCAACTCCGGAGCCTTGTGAGCCTCGCCGTACCAGGTGGGATACAGGCCCGGGTCGTCGAGGCGGAAATCGGCGGCCAGGTCGACAATGTGTTTCACCCGGCCCCGCATTTCCGGCACGATCGCTTGTGATGCTCCATGAGGTAGGCCCAGGAAAGCAAGGTCGGCCGAGTCGAGTAGATCGGGGCTGTACGGCGTATAGACCAGGTCGCCGTAGGCCCCGGCGAGGCTCGGGTAGAGATCGGCCACAGCCGTGCCCGCCTGGCTGTCGCCGGTGGCCGCAACCACCTCCAGTTCAGGGTGTTGGGCACAGAGTCGGAGGAGTTCTGCTCCGGTGAACCCCGACGCGCCGATGATCGCTACCTTCTGCATTCGGGCACCCTAGCGAGGAATGCATGTTCATGCAACAGTTTGTATCAACAACCGCAAAGGTCTGATTGCCCGACGGCTCAGAGCGCTATTCCGGCCAGCTTGGTCTCGAGATACTCGCCGATCCCCTCATGGCCTCCTTCACGCCCGAGACCCGAATCACCCATACCGCCGAAGGGTGCCGCCGCCGATGTGGGGTTGACATCGTTGACCCCGATGATGCCGAACCTCAGACCCTCGATGGCTCGGATCGCGGTGCTCAGATCGCGTGTGTACACGTAGGCCGCCAGTCCGTAGCTGGTGTCATTGGCCATGGCTATGACCTGATCGACGTCGTCGTAGGTGATGATCGGCGCCACGGGACCGAAAGTCTCCTCGCGGTAGATCACCATCTCTTCGGTGACCCCCGTGACCACGGTTGGTGCGTAGAAGTGCCCTCGCTCGAGGCCACCTTCTGTGAGGCGATGCCCGCCCACCGGCACCTCGGCTCCCCGGTCGCGGGCATCGTCCACCTGGGCGGCGACCTTCGCCACCGCCGCCTCGTTGATGAGCGGACCCACACCCACTCCTTTGATGGCGCCATCGCCGGCTTTCACCCTCGCGACTCGGGGCACGATCGTGTCGATGAATGCCGGGGCGTGATCGCTGTGCACAAATATCCGGTTGGGACTGATGCAGGCCTGGCCGGAGTTTAGAAACTTGAGCGCCGCGGCTCCCTTGGCGGCGTGCACCGGATCGGCGTCGGGGAACACGACAAACGGAGCGTGGCCTCCCAACTCCACCGATATCCGCTGGAGACTGTGAGCGGCCTTGGATGCCAGCATGCGTCCCACCGCGGTGGATCCGGTGAAAGTGAGTTTCTTTACCCGTGGATCGGATGTGAAGACCTCGCCGATCGGAACGGGGTCGGCGGCGGTGACCATATTGACCACGCCGGCTGGCACTCCGGCATCGTGGAAACACTCGAAGATCGCCTTGGCGCAAAGCGGGGTGGCCTCGGCCGGCTTGAGCACCACCGTGCACCCCGCGGCCAGGGCGGGACCCATCTTGCGGGTGAGCATCGACATCGGGTAGTTCCACGGCGTCACAGCCCCAACCACCCCCACCGGAGTCCTGATCGACAAGAAGCGTTGATCGCGTCGCGCCGATGGCAACCACTCCCCCGTTATTCGACGGGCCTCTTCGGCGAACCATCGTAGGAAGTCGGCGCCGTAGCGGACCTCCGCGGCCGATGCCTTGAGCGGCTTGCCCTGCTCACGAGTCATGAGAGCGGACAGATCGCCTGCTCTCTCGCCCATCAGGCGCCACGCCTCCATGAGCAGATCGGCTCGTTCATAGGCGGTAGTCGCCGCCCAGGAGGCCTGGGCCGATGATGCTGCCGCGATTGCCCGTTCGGCGTCGACCGCTCCCCCGTCGGGCACCGAACCGATCACCTCGCCGGTGGCCGGGTTGATCGTCTCGAACTCACCGCCGCCGGCAGCATCGGTCCACTCACCGTTGATGTACATGCCCGAACGCTATCCGGGTGGAGGGTCGGGACTCAGATCCCGAGACACCTCAGGCGCGCAGGACTGCTCCGGTCTTCTTGGCCACCTGGTCTATGCAGGCCTGGCGGGCCTCTGACACCTCAGCATCGGTGAGGGTGCGGTCGCCGGCCTGGAACCGAAGCCGGTAGGCGAGCGAGCGTGAACCCTCGTCGACACCAGTACCGCGATACACGTCGAACAGATCGGTGGCCGCCAGGAGGGCACCACCACCCTTGCGGAGCGATCCCTCGACCTGGGACGCGGGCACTTCATCGGACACCACGAAGGCCAGATCGATATCGCTCGAAGGGAACTTGCTCACCGGCGTGTAGCGACGGTTGCCGTGGGGCCCGTCGAGCACCGCACCGAGATCGAGTTCGAGCCAGCCAACTCGGCCCTCGATGCCATACGCCTCAAGCACCCCAGGATCGACTTCACCGACGACGCCACGCGTCCGACCGGCGACTACGACCTCGGCCGACCGGGTGGGGTGCATTCCAGCGGGCGATGCCGCGTTCAACTGCAGATTGGGAAGCGTCAACGCCCGATCGAGGGCGTCGAGCACCTCAACTGCTCCGGGCGCCTCGACCCCAGCGAGGGCGACAGCCAGGTACTCGCGTTCATCGGGCAACAACTCACCCTCTCGGGCGGGGAGGAATACGTGGTCGATCTCGAAAAACCTGACCCCCGCGACCCGATGTGATTGGTTGTAGGCGATCGCCTTCAACTGTCCGGGCAGCAACGATGTGCGTAGTACTGATTCCTCGGCGTGGAGGGGATTGGTGAGGGTGACCCCGTCCTCGGGAAGCCCCGCCCGAGCCAGATCGCCCGGAGCCAGGAAAGGCATGGGAAGCGTCTCGTCACAGCCGGCGCCCACCAGCACCTGGCGAACCAGCCGACGATCGTGTTGATAACGGCTCAACCCTCCCGCATCCTCGCCCTTGGGCACGGTGCGAACAATGTTTTCGTAACCGTGGAGACGGCCGATCTCCTCGGCCACATCGGTCTCGGTGGCTGTGTCCCAACGCCATGTGGGGATCACGACCGATAACTCCGAGCCGACGATGTCGACACCAAAGCCGATTGAAATCAGGTGTTGGGCCATCTCCAACTCGGTGAGTTTGGTACCGAGCAGACCATTGACCTTCGCCGCCCGAACCGTGATCGGCGTGCGGTCGGGTGTGTCGCCGGCTATGTCGACGAAACCATCGACGGCCACAACTCCGGACTCGGCCGCGAGTTGGATGAAGCGGCGCATGGCCCGTTCGATGTTGTCGCCCCAGTCGGCGCCGCGACGGAACCGCGTGGAGGCCTCGCTCGGGAGGTTGAGTCGCTTGACAGTGCGCGAAATCGACGGAGGATCCCACCAGGCCATCTCGAGCAGCACATTGGTGGTGGAGTCGGAGATCTCAGTGGTTGCGCCGCCCATGACTCCGGCGAGGCTGATGATCTCATCGACGTCGTTGGTAATCACACCATCGTTGGCGGTGAGAGCGCGCTCGACATCGTCGAGGGTGAGAAGGGTCTCACCCTCGCTGGCGCGGCGAACCCTCAACTGGCCATTGACGATCGTGTCGAAATCGAAGGTGTGATTGGGTTGGCCCAACTCGAGCATCACATAGTTGGAGATGTCGACGATCGAGTTGATGGGCCGCATTCCCAGCTGGGTCAAGCGATCGGCGAGCCACGCCGGCGAGGTGCCAATGGCGACGTTGCGCAGCACGGTGGCGACGAAACGTCCACACATCGTGGAATCAAGAACCTCCACCTGGACCAGGTCGCCCACCCTCTCATCGGTGGTGCTTATCTCGTAGTGGGGGTAGGCGAAGGGCACGCCGAGCGCGGCCGCCAGGTCGCGCGCCACGCCGGCGACCGACATGGCATCAGGGCGATTGGCATTGACCTCGAGATCCCACAACACATCCGCCTTCAGCCCGAGGGCATCGCCCAGCGGCATTCCCGGCCGAGCCCCCTCGATCACACGATCATTGAGGATCAGGATGCCAAGCCCGTCTTCGCCGATGCCGATCTCGGCCCCCGAGCAACACATCCCGTTGGAGGTCTGCCCTCTCAACTGGCGCTGGGCTATTTCCATGCCGTTGGGCATCACGGTGCCGATGGTGGCGAACGGGATGAGATCATCGACCGCCATGTTGAAGGCGCCGCAACAGACCTGGAGGGGCTCACCATCTCCTTGATCGACATCAACGAGCTGGATCTTGTCGGCATCGGGGTGGGGGCGCAGGCCGGCCACTCGGGCGAGGACGACGCCATCGACCGCTTCACCGATCAGCTCCATCTCTTCCACCGCGAGCCCCAACGAACTCAAGACCTCTCCGAGATGGTGGGGATCACCATCGATGCCTGGTGCGAACTCACGGAGCCAGGAAAGGGTGACCTTCATCAGAACTGCCTCAGGAAGCGAACGTCGTTGTTGACCAACTCACGGATGTCGTCGAGCTCATAGCGCATCACCGCGAGGCGGTCGATCCCGAAGCCAAAGGCGAAACCCTGCCACTCCTCGGGGTCGATCCCGCAGTTGGCCAGAACGTTGGGATGCACCACCCCGCACCCCCCGAGCTCGAGCCACGAACCATCGGGGCGTGAGATATCGAACTCGGCGCTCGGTTCGGTGAACGGGAAGTAGGACGGCCTGAGCCTGGTCTTCACCTCGCCGCCGAAGAAGGCGTGCACAAATTCCTCGATGGTGCCGGCAAGATCGCCGAGGGTGATACCTCGGTCGACCACAAGTCCTTCGATCTGGTTGAAGGCCGGAAGATGGGTGGCATCGGCGGTGTCGGTTCGGAAGGTTCGACCGGGGGCGACGATGTAGATCGGCGGCTCGGTGTTTTCCATGGTTCGGATCTGCACCGGCGAGGTGTGCGAGCGCAGCATCACTTCCTCGGGCTCGCCAAGATCAACGAAGATGGTGTCGAAGCTGCCTCGCGCCGGGTGCCACTCGGGAATGTTGAGCGCCTCGAAGTTGTACCAGGCGGTCTCCACCTCAGGTCCCTCGGCGATGGTGTAGCCCATGGAGACGAACACGTCCTCGAGTCGATCGCGGGCTTGGGTGTTGAGATGCAGCGAGCCGCGACGGATCTCGCCGAGCCGTTCGGAGAGGTCGAGGCGTTCCGCGCCGTACTGGGCCTGTCTCGCGGCGGCGGCGAGGCGTTGGCGAGCCGCAGCGACGCCGGCCTCCATGGCTTGGCGGATCTCGTTCACCGCCCGGCCTGTGGCCTTGCGCTCTTCGGGCTCGAGGGCTCCGAGCTTCTTCTTGGCTGCCGACAACTGGGACTTCTTGCCCAGTAGTTCGGCATCAAGGGCAGCCACGGCATCGAGGTCGGTGGCTGCCGCGAGGCGTTGTTCGGCTGAGGCGGCGAGCGCTTCGAGTTCGTCGATCATCGGAGTCACAGGTTAGGGCCTGCGCGGCGCCGAAAGGCTTACATTCCGTGACACACTCGCCTCGTGGACCACGACGTACGCGACAACCCCCAACGGGAGCGCTACGAACTCCACGTCGGCGGACGCCTCGTAACCATCGCCGACTATCGGCGCGACGGCGACGTGATCGTCGTCCCGCATGTGGAGACCGAGCCCCAGATGCGGGGGCGAGGCATGGCCGACCGCTTGATGAGGGGCATGCTCGACCAGCTCCGCTCCCAGGGGCTCAGCATCCGACCCCTGTGCCCCTACGCCGCCGATTTCATTCGCAAACACCCGACCGACCACGACCTCACGGCTTGACCGCGCGGCTGGCCTCATAGAGAAGCAGGGTGCCGGCCATCGCGACATTGAGCGATTCAGTGCGGCCGGGCATTCGGATGGTGGTCCATGCATCGACCAGTGCGTCGATCGAGTCGTCGAGCCCGTGAGGCTCCGACCCCAGAACTATCGCCACCGGGGCGGCCAGCACTCCGCCGTCGTGGGGCTCGCCCTGTCGGACATTGGTGGCCACCACCCGGAAGCCGGCCTTGCTGAGGGTCTCGAGAGCGGTGTCGGCCTCGATCGCCGACACCACAGGCACCCGCAGCACCGAGCCGGCCGATGCCCTGACCGCCTTGGGCCCCCACGGGTCGGCACCACCGGCCACCACCACAGCGGTGGCAGCCACGGCGTCGGCAGCGCGAATGAGAGTGCCCACATTGCCCGGATCTGAGATGTCGATCAGGACGAGAACCACCGCGTCGGGATCGGCGCGGGCGGGAAGGGCCACCCGGGGGCGGGGCACCAGGGCCAGCATCGGCTGGGGTGCGACCGACGGTGCCAACTTCTCGAACACGTGATCACGAACGACGAGCAACTCCACGTCGGGACCCAGGCGACCACATATCGACTCGACCTCAGCAGAGGTGGAGTCGGCCTCCGGGATCACGACGGTGGCGGGCACCACGCCCGCGTCGAGGGCCTCTCGCACCGTGCGAGGGCCTTCGAGCACAACTTCGGGTGAACGTGAACTGCGCCGACCTATGAGGCGGCGCAGTTCGACAACTCTGGGATTATTGGCCCCGAGGACTGCAGTCATTGCAGCTGAGAGCCGGCGCTCAGGATGCGGCAGCCTCGGCGCCCGCGTTGTTGGCTGCTTGCACCAGGGCGGTGAAAGCCGCGGGCTCGTGAACAGCCAGATCGGCGAGGTTCTTGCGGTCGACCTCGATGCCGGCCGCCTTCAGTCCGGCGATGAACCGGCTGTAGGTGGTGCCGTTTTCGCGACACGCAGCATTGATGCGCTGGATCCACAGCTTGCGGAACTCGCCCTTGCGAGCGCGGCGGTCGCGGAACGCATAGTTGCCGGCGTGCATGACGGACTCATTGGCCGACTTCCACGAGCGGGAACGGTTGCCGTAGTGGCCCTTCGCCCTCTCAAGTATTACCCGGCGGCGTTTCTTGGAGTGCACGGAGCGTTTTACGCGTGCCATCTCAATTCTCCTTCTTCAGTTCTGTTCGGGGTGCAGTGATCGGGCTCAGACGCCCAGATCACGGAGCTTTCGCTCGTCGGCCTTGGCGACCTCGGTGGAGCCACGGAGCTGACGAACTCGCTTGGGGCTCTTCTTCTCCATGATGTGGTTCTTGTTGGCCTGGCGGCGCCGGAGCTTGCCGGTGCCGGTGCGTTTGAACCGTTTGGCCGCACCGCGGTGGGTCTTCATCTTTGGCATGTGATCGCTACTCTTCTGTGGCTTCTTTGGCGGCTGCTGCGGCCTCTACCGCCTCAGTTTCGGCGGCCTCGACGGCTGCCTGCTTCTTGAGTTCCTTCTCGTGGCGGGCCTGAGCCTGCTTGTCGGGGGCCATAACCATGATCATGTTGCGACCGTCTTGGCGAGGGTGGAATTCCACCTTGCCGACGTGCACAACAGTGTCGGCAACCCGGTCGAGAATTTTGCGACCCAACTCGGGATGCTGCATCTCGCGACCGCGGAACATGATCGTGACCTTGACCTTGTGGCCTTCCCCGAGGAACTCCTCGACCTTTCGAGTCTTGGTGTCGAAGTCGCCGGGCCCGATCTTGGGTCGGTACTTCATCTCCTTGACTGTGAGGTTGGAAGACTTCTTTCGAGATTCCTTGGCCCGCTGGTCGGCTTCGTACTTGAATTTGCCGTAATCCATGATTCGACAAACCGGCGGGTTCGCCCTGTCGGCGACCTCAACCAAGTCGAGGCCGGCGGCCCGGGCGATATTCAATGCCTGGGGTAGCGGCTTGATGCCGATCTGTTCGCCGTCCTGTCCGACGAGTCGGACCTCTCTGGCGCGGATCCGATCGTTGATCCTTGGCTCGTCTGTTGGCGCTGCTATCGCCCTGAACTCCTCGTGAACACGGAACCTCCGTAGTGAAGCGGAACGTCCGACTCGCTGCCTCCTGGTGGAAAAAGCGAAGCGGACGCCGGGAGTCGACGTCCGCGAAACCCAGGTGTACGAGACACGAGGTGTTACCGAGTGGTCGACCTGGCGCACTTCTTCTTCGAGCCTGAGCCCGCGTCCGGTGTGGCCAGGTGGGGACATTCCCGAAGGATTGACCCACTTCCCGCTGAATTGTTAGCGATATCGTACCAGGATGAGTTCTCTCTGGACACCTGGAGGTGAGCACCCCGTCGACCGAGACGAAGGTGTCGCCGACCTTACCCCTCCCCCGTCGCTTGATCCCGACCTCGATGATGCCATCGCCGCAGCCCTACCCGACGGCATGAGGCTCGACGACCTGACCCCCGAGCAGAGGGCCCAGGCCGAGGAGATGGTGCACGAGATGGCCTCAGCTCGCGAGCGCCTTCTCGAAGCTCCCGCCAGCACCGTGGTGGCCAACCACGCCATGGGCCTCTACGAGTTGGCCGCGCTCCACCTGTCTCAGCAGGAGCCCAACTTCGCCGAGGCCACCGTGGCAATCGATGCTCTGGCTGGGATCGTCGACGGTTTGGGCAGTCGCCTCGCCGATGCCGAGCCGACCCTTCGAGAGGGCCTGGATCAACTCCGCATGATTTTTGTGCAGCTTCGCAACCAGCAGGACACCGCCGAAGACTGAGCCAGCCCGGCACCGACTCGCCGCTACGACACCACCATCATCGAGCCGCCCACCACGAGGGCGGCGCCCACGATGAGAGGCCTCGATGCGGCGCGGGGCGCCAGGGCCAGACCGAACAGGATCGAAGTTGCCCTCAAGGTGGCCACATTGGCTGCGTCAGCGCGGGTGTAGGCCAGCAGGATCAGTCCATAGGCCGAGGTCTGCATCAGGCCCACCCTCACACCCTGGCGGGCCACAGCCCTGAGCCGGGCGGACGTCACCCGGCTGGCCACGGTCGTCGTGAGCGCAGCGATCGGGGTAGCCGCGGCGAAGAAGCCCAGCCCACCGGTGGTGTTGGCCCCCTTGGCATCGAGCAGGGTGTACGACGCGATGAACAAGCCAGTGGTGAGCGCCATCAGCAGAGCCGACCGTTCACCGAGCCCAACCGCGACGCCACCGATCAGGGCCAGCCCCGCCGCCACCGCCACCACACCCGCGATAGTTAGGGCCGATGGGGTCTGGTCGAGGAACCACACCCCCACCACCGCGACTATCAGGGGAGCGGATCCTCGGGCAATGGGGTAGGTGATGGCGAGAGCTCCCCGGTCGTAGGCGGCCGAGAGCGACCAGATGTAGCCGCTGTGGGCCATCGCGCTCAGGGCCAGAATCCCCAGCACTTCGGTGGGCGGATCGGTGATGAGCCAGGGTGAGAGAAGCACCGGCACCGTGAGATAGGCGACGATGAGTGTGGCTCGGCGATCATCGCCAGAGTGGGTGCGGGCGTTCCACGACGCATGGAGGAAGGCCGAGCCCAGCACGAGCACGATGGCCGCCGTGCTCAAGGATCGATCCCTTCAGCTCACGCCGGACGGATGTCGGATGCTTCCCAGCGTCCGAGGTGGCCAGGGGTGAGGGCAAAGTCGACCGCCGCACCCTGGGCAATTGATCGCGATCCATCGGCGATGGCGGTGCAGTGGAAGAACCACCGGCCTGTCGCATCGGAAGCCTCGCCGACTCCGGCCCGTTCGTCGAAGCTCGCGATTCTGCCTCGACGCCGATCGCGAGGCGACTGCGTCACCCGATTATCTTCGTAATCGGCATTTCCACGATCCCGCTCGCACCCATGTCGCGCAGCGCCGGGATCAAGATGTTGATCTCGTTCTTCGCCACAACGGTTTCCACGGCGTAGCCGGCACCCCTGAACAGTTCATTGACGGTGGGCGACTTGAGCGAGGGAAGAACACCGATCACGTCGTCGAGAGCATCTGCGGGGACATTCATCTTCACCAGCACCTTCCCCCTGGCATCGAGCACTCCTTGGAGCAGGGTGTTTATCTGGCGCATCGCGTGAGCCTTCTCAGGATCTGCAGCCGAAACAGGGTTGGCAATGAGTTCGGTGTAGCTGGTGACGATGACGTCGATGATGCGTAGGCCGGCGGCAATCAGCGCACGGCCCGTTTCGGTGATGTCGACCACCACGTCGACGATGTCGGGGACCTTGGCTTCGGTGGCGCCGTAGCTCAGCCTCACATCAGCGTCAACGCCGGCTTCGTCGAGGAAGCGGCGGGTAATCTCGGGGTATTCGGTAGATACGCGAACGCCATCGGGAAGATCGGCCACGCTCTGCCACGGCGAGTCGTGAGGCACGGCCATCACGATCCGTACAGGCTTGGCCGTCGCCTTCGAGTACTTCAGTTCGCCGAGCGACTCGACCGCACTGCTGGTCTCCTCGATCCAGTCGCGACCGGTGATGCCAATGTCGAAAAGGCCGTCGGCGACATAGGTGGGGATCTCCTGGGGTCGCAGGATTCGAACCGACTCGATACGAGGGTCGTTGATCGTGGCCTTGTAGCTGACAGCGGAGGAGCGGTCGACAGGCAGGTCGGCGGCCTCGAAGAGCTCGAGAGTGGCCTTCTCGAGTGATCCCTTGGGGAGCACGAGCTTGAGCACGGGAGTCGGTCCTTGGGTGGAGGGGGCGAACCCGTCTGAGGCTATCCGGCCTCGTTCGACGCGCCGCGATGCTATTCCGGTGTGCCCTCAGGGTGCGGATCAGCATTGTCGACGAGGAGCTTCACCGCATGGGGTAGGACGTCGAAAACGGCATCGACAGTTTCCACACAGCCCTTGGAGGATCCCGGCGTGTTGATGATCAGGCAGGTGCCGAGAGTGCCACAAACCGCTCGGCTCAGTCGGCCCAACGGGCTGATCAGGCGCATCGCCTCCGCCAGCCCGGGGGCTTCACGATCGATGACCAAGCGGGTTCCCTCCGGTGTCAGATCGCGGGGTCCGAAGCCGGTGCCCCCTGTGGTGACGATGAGGCCATGAAAGCCTTCGGCGAAGCCCTTCAACGAGTCGGCCACCGGCCCCTCACCGTCCTCGGTGACAGCTCGCTCCACCACCTCCCAGCCTGCAGCCCGGAAATGCCGTTCGAGTATCTCGCCCGACTTGTCTTCGCGAGTGCCGAAGACAACGCCGTCGGACACGGTGAGGATCTTCACCTGAAGCATGAGAGGAGGCTACTCAGAGCCGCTCAGCCACGTTGCCATCGAGCTATGGCCATGCCATCGGTGTCGTCGGTGGGTACCAGGAGATGGGCATCGTTGGCAAGCGGGCTCCACTCTCCTTCCGGTGGGGGAAGAGGCCGAAATCCCAGCTGGGCCAGGGTGTCAGTGACGGCACCGGCCACACCCTCCGACTCCGCCGCGGTGAGGGTGCACACGCTATAAACCAGGGTGCCTCCGGGCGCCACCAGCGGTGCCGCGGCCGAGAGCATCTCGACCTGGAGCCTCGCCAGCCGATCGACCGCAGCCGGCTCCACTCGCCAGCGGGCATCGGGCCGCCGGCGTAAGGCCCCGAGACCCGTGCACGGCGCATCGACGAGCACGGCGTCGAAGTGAGACGGCGCGAAGGGCGGCCTGGTGGCATCGGCCTGGACCAGGTGGAGATCCGGCAGCTCGAGTCGCTCTCGATTCTGGGCCACCAGTCCGATCCGACTGAATCGTTGATCAGCTGCCATCACACTTGCCCCGCGAGCCGCGATCGCGGTGGCCTTCCCTCCGGGCGCCGCACACAGATCGAGAACACGGTCGCCATCACCGGCAGGCACCGCGGCCGCCACAAGCTGGGAGCTCGCATCCTGGACATACCCATCGGCACGGGCATGGACAGTGGCTGCCTTGTTCATGGATCGCAGGGCGGCCTCAGCCCTATCCGCACCGATATCGGTGGAGAGACGCTCGACCATCCAATCGGGATAGCTCAACTCGACCGCCAAGGACGGGTACTCAACCGTCGCCGCCGCGGCCGCCACCTTCCGCAGGATCGCGTTGACCAGACCCCGGAAACGTTTGGGTGCAGCCGACACCGTGGCTGATACGGCGGCGTGGGGAGGAGTGCCCAACTCGATCAGTTGGTACGCGCCGAGGCGAAGGGCTGCACGAGCGGCGGGTGGGGGCGCCTGCATCAAGAAGCGATCCACCACATGGTCGAGGGCCCGGCGCCGCCTCGTGGAGCCGTAGACAAGTTCGGTGACGAAGCCGCGATCGCGGCCGTCCAGGTCGGACTCCGCCAACAAGCGAGGCAGGAGCACGTTGGCGTATGCACCATCCTCGTCGATCCTCACGATCGCGTCGATGGCGATCCGCCGGGGATCGCTGGTCATGCGCCGAGCCGGTCGTGGCTGTCGGGTCGAGCGCCGTTGTACCAGGCCTCGGCTGCCTGTCGGGGTCTACCCTCAGCTTGGACCTCGATGAGTGACAAAACCCCATCACCGGTGCCGGCCAACGTGTGATCGAGCTCCCCTGGCTCCAAGGGCGCTGAGTGATCGGCGACCAGGGCGCAGCGGTGGATCTTGAACCGCTTGCCACGGAAGCTCGTGAACGCTCCGCCGACGCGAACGCGTCGATGGATGCACATGGCCGACTCGGTCCAGTCGATCTCCCGGTCGGCGCCGGTGATCTTCGCGGCGTAGGTCGGCACTCCTTCCTGTGCCACCGGCTCCCCCAAACCATCACCGAGCGCGGTGATCATCTGGCTGGTGCCGACCTCGACGAGGCGCCCTCTCAGCTCATCGAGGGTTTCGTCGGGATCAATCTCCACCTCTGTGCGTCGGTAGACCGCTCCGGCGTCGAGTTCTTCGGCCAGCTCCATCAGGCAGACGCCGGTGTGGGTGTCGCCGGCCAGGATCGCCCTCTCGACCGGAGCGGCGCCTCGCCACCGAGGCAGCAGCGAGAAGTGCAGGTTGACGAAAGCCAACTGCTCGAGCAGGGCGACCGGAATGAGGCGCCCGTAGGCCACCACGATGCCGAGGTCGGCCTCCACCGAGCGCAATTCGTCTAGATCATCGACCACACGGAGGCCAAGTTCGGTGGCGGCCGACTTCACCGACGAGGGCTGGATGCCTCGGCCACGACCCCGCCTCGCATCGGGCCGGGTGACCACGAGGGGAATCTCGTAGCCGGCGCCGTGGAGAGCCACAAGGGGCGCCACGGCGAGTTCAGGCGTACCCAGATACACGATGCTCCGGAGCTCTTCCGGCGGGGCCAGGGTCATGGAAGGCGGAGGCTGTCGCCGGCCGGCGGAGCAGGCTGACGTTCACCGCTCATCTGGAGATCCCTGAGGGTCTTGAGCGCGGCCTTACGCGTCTCCTCATCGAGGCGCTCGATCAGCAGGGTGCCGTCGAGATGATCGAGTTCGTGGAGAAAGAGGCGAGCTTCGAGCTCATCGGCCTCGACCGAGATCTCGTTGCCGTCGAGATCGCGCCCGCGGACATGAACCAGTTTTGGTCGGGTGATATCCCACGACAGGCCCGGCACCGAGAGGCACCCTTCTTCGAAAACCCACTCCCCATCGGACTCGACGAGCTCCGGATTCACCATCGACCGGGGGCCGGTGCCTGTGTCCCATACGAACAATCGCTTCTGGACACCCACCTGGGGCGCAGCCAAACCGAGCCCCGGTGCCTCGTACATCGTCTCGAGCATGTCGTCGACGAGTCTCACCAGCGCGCCGTCGATATCGGTGATGAGCTGCGACCTCTGACGCAGGACCGGATCACCGATGATGCGGATGTCGTAGGTGGCCATGGAGCCAGGTTACCGACCGCACGACTACCGTCGTCGGCGTGACCCCCGCCCACTATTTCGACGACAACCCCAGCGTGGGATCGTCCCCCACCCCCGTCGAGGTGAATCTGCCCGACGTCACCCTTCAACTCACCAGCGACCGGGGGGTCTTCTCCGGAGCCGGTCTCGATGCCGGCACCAAACTCCTCCTCCTCGAGGCACCCCCACTCACCGACTCCGACGGCACGATCCTCGACCTCGGTTGCGGTTGGGGACCGATCACCTGCGTCGCCGCCCGGCGAGCTCCCCACGCGCGAATCTGGGCGGTCGACGTCAACCAGAGAGCGCGAAACCTCACCGTCACCAATGCCGCCTCGGTGGGTGCCACCGACAGGGTCAGGGTGGCCGCCCCCGACGACGTTCCCGCCGATGTGAGCTTCGACCGGATCCTCTCCAATCCCCCTATCCGAATTGGCAAGTCCGCTCTCCACGAGCTGCTTCAGTTCTGGCTCGACCGGCTGACACCCACCGGAGTGGCCCACCTGGTGGTACAACGTCATCTCGGCAGTGACTCGCTCGCGAAATGGTTGGAAAACGCAGGATTCACGGTCGGACGTCTGAAGAGCAGAGCCGGGTATCGAATCCTCGAGATCGGCCCCCGTAACCTAGAACCTCAAGCATGAATCAACTCGACGGCACCGGCATGAAGCGGCTCCACCGTGAGTGGAGGCGCCGCACCCATGGTCGGGTGGCGCTCGTTCTCGACAATGTGGCCAACCCGTTCAACCTCGGCTCCATTGTTCGTACCGCCGCGGCCGAAAGGGTCGATCACGTCTGGATCGGAGGGGGCACCGAGCCTTCTCACACGAAGGTCAACAAGACAGCCCTCGGCACCGCGCGCTACCTCACCTGGACGGTCACCGCCGACGGCCCGTCGGCCGTCCGCGCCGCGGCCGCGGCCGGCTACCGCACCGTCGCCATCGAACTCACCGATGCCGCCACACCCCTTCACACTGTGGAGATGGGCGACAGCGTGGCCATCGTCATAGGTCATGAGGATCGTGGAGTCACCGCCGCCACGCTCGCCGAATGCGACGCGGTGGCCTTCATCCCCCAGCTCGGCAAGGTCGGATCACTCAATGTGGCCACGGCCACCGCCATCGCGATCTACGAGGCCCGGCGCCGCGACTGGAGCAGCTGAACCCCGCTTCTCTCGTCAGTTCGACGGGGGCAGAGCGGCGCGGCACACCTCGACAATGGCGTCGGCGAGCCCTTCGTCGTCGTCGAACACATTCAACCCACACTCCACATAGTGATCCGATCCGTCGTGGAACACCGCGACGAACACCGCGACACCACCGCCGGCCCTACCCGCCCTGAGAACCCGGCTCGAATCGTCGCTGGATTCATCGACGTCGAACAAGAGCTCACCCTCGACATCACGCGCGGCCACGAAAGTGGGCAGACGCTGGCCCAACTCCACCCATTCGGCCAGCGAGCGCCGGGTGCACTCCTCGGGACCGCAGCTCCAGGCGACCCGCCAGGAGTCGCCTGATGGAGCCAGCTCGGTGGCGGGTCGAAACTCGAATGGTCGCTCGTCGACGGGCTCCCATCCTTCGGGGACATCCACCTCGAGCCCGTCCGCGGTGACGATCCTCTGCAGGGCAGGCGAGGACTCGCCGCCGGTGACCACCAGTATCAGGCCGACCACGCCGAACCCGAACAAGACGACAAGAGGTAGGCGCCGAGACATGGGGGTCATACTCGCAGGGGGTCGACCTCCACCCGCACGCGGGCTGAGGGTCGAGGAGTCGCGGCGAGGGCATCGAGAAGGGGCTCATGGGAGTCGGCCCGCAGCAGCCACCGACCATCGAGTGGGCCCCTTATCTGCACACCCGGTGGATGCCCGAACGTTGCGATCATCTCCGCTCCGCCCGCTCCGCTCACTGCTGCCTGGGCGCCGTAGGGAGGCGACCCGACAGCCTTTCGACGATCGCGTTCGACGACCGCCACGATCGACGGGTCGGCTCGCTGGGCCGCCCTGATCACCTCGTGGTCGGGCTGACGAGTCTGGACCACGAGCCGACCCCCCCGGTCGCGCCCCCCGAGCAAGCGGGCCGCCCGGGCGAGCAGGGCCAGGCCCTGTTCGACGGTGCGCTGTCGTGGCGCCAAGAGCTCCTGGTCGAAGTCGAGGAACACGACCACATCCGCTTTCTCGACACGATGCAGTACCGCCTCGGTTCCGATCACCACCCTCGTGGTGGCCAACTCGGTGGACTCGGCGGTGACTTCTGCCACCTCCTCCCCGACGAGAGCGGCTAACTCTTCGCGGGCGCGGTCGACACCGACCCTCAGGTTCTTCAGCCTGGTCGCGCCACAGTTGGCACACACGATGGGGCGCCGCTCGCTGCCATCGGGAGCCTCGAGGCGATCGTCGAGCTGAACCATGGCCCGCGTGCCGTCGTCAGTGCGGGCCAATTCACCACATGTGGCGCAGGCCAGCAGGCGCGAGCGGCCCTTGCGGTTGAGAACACACACCACCCGCTGAGACCCTCGAATGAGCGGGGTCAGTTGTTCCGAGAAAGGACCGGCCTTGGCCGGGTCGTCGTCGCGGCGATCGAGAACCTCCACGATCGGCCAGGTCTCCCTCTCCTGCGATCGCGAGAGGCGCAGCAGGCGGCCGGCCCGCAGGGCCTCGAGCGAAGGCACCGGGGTGGCCATCACCGACGGCACACCACGCCGACGAGCCCGCTCGAGCACCACCTCCCGTGCGTGCCACGTGGGCGTGCGTTCATCTTGAAGCGCCTCATCGTGCTCGTCGATCACCACGACAGCCGCCAGCGCGGGCATCGGCATCCAAGCGGCCGAACGAGTGCCCACCACAGTTGCGCCGCCCGCAGCCATGGCCCAGTCGTCGGGCGCGAGAGCCACCTTCACGCCGGCCCGACGCAGGGCGATCGCGAGGCGCCGGGCACGCGCGACCTCGGGCACGACAATGAGCGCATCACCCAGTCGGCAAGCAGCCATCGACACCGCCACGCCATCGTCGGAGGGAGGGACACGCACCACGGCGACATCGAGCTTGAACGCGTCGTGGAACACATCGGTGGGCCCACTCGGCACCGCGGCGGGCGGCACCCGTGATGGCACGGCAGGCACCATCCTCGATGGCGACGCCGCTCGCATGAACGCCACCCGTCGGCCGGCCCAACGCCACGCGGCCCAGCCGGCCAGTTCGATGAGTTCAGCGTCGGGGCCGACGCCACTGAGCTTGGACAGCTCGGCCAGGGTGATGCCGGGCTCCGGATCGACATCCACACCGGTGATCCAGCCGCCCACTCGCCGGCCGGCCAGGGGCACCCGCACCATCGACCCCACCTGGAGCCGGTCGGCGCGCCCATCATCCCACGACGAAGGCACGAGGTAATCGAACTCGCGATCGATTGCGGGAACGTCGGGCAGGACGCGAACGACCCGCCCCGAAGGGCGGGCCTGTTCCGCGATGGTGATGGTGTCGGCCGGCGAGGGGGCGTCGGCCCCGTCGTCGAGCTCGAGGCGACCCTGGTCGGTCGGGTTCAGAGCCCCAGCGCCGACTTCACATCGTCGACCCGATCGGTGCGCTCCCACGGGAACATCCCGTTGGACGCATCGCGACCGAAGTGGCCATAGGCCGCGGTGGCGCGATAGATCGGGCGACGAAGGTCGAGATCTCTGAGGATGGCCGCGGGGCGCAGATCGAAGATGTCGTCGACTGCTTTGGCGATGGCTTCGCGGTCGACCTTCTCGGTGCCGAAGGTTTCGACCAGCACCGACACGGGGTGGGCCATACCGATCGCGTAGGCAACCTGCACCTCACAGCGACTGACCGCACCGGCCGCGACGAGGTTCTTGGCGACCCAACGGGTGGCGTAAGCGGCCGAGCGATCGACCTTCGACGGGTCCTTGCCGGAAAAAGCGCCGCCACCATGGCGAGCCATGCCGCCATAGGTGTCGACGATGATCTTGCGACCGGTGAGGCCGGCATCGCCCACCGGCCCACCGATCACGAAGCGACCGGTGGGGTTCACGTGGACCTCGTAGTCGTCGTCGGCGAACTGCTCGGGGATCACGGGGCCGATCACGTGCTCAATGAGGTCGGGCCGGATCATGGTGTCACGGTCGATGCCGTCGTTGTGTTGGGTAGACACCAGCACGGTCTTGAGCCGCACCGGACGGTTGTCTTCGTACTCGAACGTGACTTGGGTCTTGGCGTCAGGACGCAGGTAAGGGATGCGGCCCGCCTTGCGAACCTCGGCGTGCTTCTCGGCCATTCGGTGAGCGAGATGGATCGGCATCGGCATGAGCACATCGGTCTCATCGCTGGCATAGCCGAACATCATTCCCTGGTCGCCGGCTCCCTGCATGTCGAGCTCGTCCTGCTCGCCGGCCTCACCGGATCTGACCTCTTCAGAGGCGGTGACGCCCTGGGAGATGTCGGGTGACTGCTCGTCGATGGTGACCATGACGCCACAGGTGTTGCCGTCGTAGCCGAAGGACTCGCGGTCGTAGCCGATCTCGTTGATCGTACGCCGGACCGTGCCGGGAATATCTACATAGGCCTCGGTGGTGATCTCACCGGCCACCACCGCCAATCCGGTGGTGACGAGGGTTTCGCAAGCCACTCGACTGTATGGATCCTGGGCGAGCATTTCGTCGAGAATCGCATCGGAGATCTGATCGGCCATCTTGTCGGGATGACCCTCCGAGACGCTCTCAGAGGTGAAGGTCCAGTTGGTCACTACTGCTCCTGGTTGAGTTTGGTTGAGAGTGGGCCCAGTGCGGCGTCGATCACCGCACGCGCGATCTCGCGCTTGTCAGACAGCGATACATCATGCCGTGATCCGTCGGCCATCAACACCACTACCTCGTTTGTTGTGTGCTCGAAGCCGACACCCGGCTTCGAGACATCGTTGGCAACGATGAGATCAAGATTCTTGCGTGCGAGTTTCTCGGCCGCGTTGGCAACGAGATCATCGGTTTCGGCCGCGAAGCCGACCAGCACCTGGCCTTCGGGTTTGCTTGCCCCTAGCAGGGCGAGGATGTCGACGGTGGCAACGAGTTCGACTTCAGGTGCTCCGTCGGCCTTCTTCAGCTTTCGAGAGGCGGCATCGACGGGGCGGAAATCGGCGACTGCCGCGGCCATCACAACCAGGTCGGAGTCGGTGGCCTCGATCTCGCACGCACTGGCCATTTCCGCGGCGGTCTCAACCGCGACGACCCGAATGCCACCGGGTGCCCGGCCGGGTTGGGTGGTGACGAGCACCACCTCGGCACCACGCGCCAGTGCCTCCGCAGCCACGGCGTGGCCCTGTCGACCCGACGACCGATTGCCGAGATAGCGCACGGCGTCGATGGGTTCGCGGGTACCGCCAGCGGTGACCAACACCTTGCGCCCGACCAGATCCCCCGCTGACAGCGCAGCCTCGACTGCAGCCACCACCGTGGCCGGCTCCGCCAGACGCCCGTGACCGATGTCGCCACCCGCGAGCCGCCCGCTCTCGGGCGCCACGATCAGCACCCCGCGGTCGGCCAACACTTCGATGTTTTCCTGCACAGAAGCCTGTTCCCACATCTCGGTGTGCATCGCGGGGCACACCACCAGGGGCGCCCTGGTTGCCAGCACCGTGGCCATGAGCAGATCGGCCGAGCGACCGGTGCGAATATCGCTGATCACCCGAGCGGTGGCCGGGCAGATCAGGATCAAATCAGCAGCCTGGCCCAGCTGGGTGTGGGGAATAGGAGTGTGAGGGTCGTCGAACAGGGAGGTGCGCGCTGGTTCACTCGCCAGCGCGGAGAATGTGGTGGCTCCCACCATCTGAAGAGCGCCGTCGGTGAGTACCGGGGTGACGTGGGCGCCGGCGTCTACCAGACGACGGCACACCTCGACTGCCTTGTATGCCGCGATCCCACCGGTGACGCCGAGAACGATGCGGCGGCCGCCGAGCGGGTTCATCGAACTGGGTGAGTCAGGCGGTCTTGTCGCCGGTTTTGGCCGCAGCGAGTGCCTCGGCCTCGGCGAGCACAGCGGCTTCTGCTTCGGCCTCGGGGTCGAACTCGACTGCGGTGATCTTCTCCGCTGCGATCTCCTCGAAGGCGATCGAGAGTGGCTTGGCGGCGGTGGAGGTGACCTGGGGCGGAATCGATGCACCGATGCCCTGGCCGAGCTGGCCGACATAGTTGGTGATCTCGCGACTACGCATTGCAGAGAGCGTGACGAGATGGAACTTGGAGCCCGTCTCCTCGAGAAGCTGCTCGATCGAAGGGTTCATCATCGTGTCGTAGCCATGCGCCATCGTGTTTGTCTCCAGAGGTTCGACCGGCTTATCAGGCTAGCAGCGACCGGTCTCGGATCGGCGGTCCTCGATAAGCCTCTCGACCTCAGATACCGCCCCCTCAAGGTCGTCGTTGACCACCACCGAGGATCCGAGACGGTGCGCCATTTCCACTTCCTCGGCTGCCTTGGCCAGGCGAGCGGTGACCTTCTCGGGGTCGTCGCCTCGCGTACGGAGCCTGTCTTCTTGGTGAGCTCGACTAGGGGCGTCGATGAAGATCAGGAGCGCATCGGCGTAGCGCTGCTGGATCTGGGCGGCACCGTGCACATCGATCTCGAACACGACGTCGTGGCCGGCCGGGGGGTCGGGTACAGGGGTGCCCTGCATGTAGTCGAGAAACTCCACCCACTCGAGGAAGCCCCCGGCCTCGGCATGAACCGCGAACAGCTCACGGCTGGTGAAGTGGTAGGCCTCCATGTGCTCACCGGGGCGCCGACGGCGGGTAGTCCAGCTTCGCGACAACCAGAGACGAGGGTCGCGATCGAGGAGGTGAGCAACGATCGTGCCCTTGCCCACCCCGCCGGGCCCGGACACCACAATGACGAGGCGATCGTCGGTCCCGATCATCAGCCGAAAGCGTCGAGCAACTCTTCTCGCTGCTTGGCCCCCAGGCCCCGCAGCCTCCGGTTTTCCGCGATCCCGATCGACTCCATGAGGCGTCGGGCCTTCACCTTGCCAAGACCAGGAAGTGATTCGAGAACGGCGAGAACCTTGGTCTTGGCGACGATTTCGTCGGTATCGGCCATGTCGAGGAGTTCAGAGAACGAAATCGAACCCATCTTGAGAAGCCGCTTCAGCTCAGCGCGAACTCGGCGCGCCTCGGCCGCCTTAGCCAGTGCTGCAGAGCGCGCCTCGTCGGAAAGCTGGGGTGGCTGTGACATGTGGGCGACTGTAGCCGACGACGGTCAGACCGCCTCGGCCGCCGACTCGTGGATCCGGCGTGCCGCCTCGATCCGGTCGTCGGCACGGGTGACAGATCGACCGACCACCAGCAGGTCGGCACCACTCGACAGTGCCATGTCGGCGGAAGCGGCACGGATCTGATCGTCGACCTTGTCGCCAGGGAGCCGGATACCGGCCACCACCCTCTTGAGGCGTGGCGCGTAGTGGTGGGCCTCTTCGAGATCGGAGGTGGCACACACGATGCCGGCGCAGCCGGCCTCGGCCGCGAGCATCACCCGCTTCGGCATGATGTGCGGGGGTGCGTCGCCATCGCTGGTGAGCACGGTGATTGCCAGAGCGGCGGGCTTCTCCAAACCCGCGTTGCGCGCGCCTTCCTCCAGCCCCTCCACACCAGCATGAAGCATCTCGACACCTCCATGGGCATGCATGGTGAGGTACTGCACACCGAGGGCGCCGAGGACTCTGGCCGCCTTGCCAACCGTGGTGGGGATGTCGTGGAGCTTGAGGTCGAGGAAAATGTCGAAGCCGAGATCGGCAATGGCACCGATCGCCTCCGGGCCGGCAGCCGAATACAGCTCCAGGCCGATCTTGGCGACACCGAAGTAGTCGTTGAGCTCGCGACCGAGCCTGATAGCGGCCACAAGATCGTCGACATCCAGCGCCAGCGCCAACCGGGCCCGGACCTCCGGGTCGATCGAGTTTTCTGGAGATTCCGTATCAGCCATGTGCTCCTCCAATCAGTTCCGCGACCGATGACACATCGTGTCGGTCACACCATTTTTCGAACTCGGTGAGAATCCGCCGGGGGGCCCGGGGATCCGCGAACGTCGCCGTACCAACTTCCACTGCCGCGGCGCCGGCGAGGAGGAACTCTACGACATCAGCTCCCGTGGTGACGCCACCTACGCCGATGATCGGGAGTTGGGGTGCGGCCTCATGCACGTCGTAGACGGCTCTCACCGCGACGGGATGCATCGCCGCTCCCGACACGCCACCTCGACCCGCGCCGAGAACGGGACGCCGCCGGTCGATGTCGATCACGATTCCGAGCAGGGTGTTGGTGAGCACGACGGCCTCAGCGCCGGCCTCCGAAGCCGCGATCGCTATCTCGGGGAGGTCGGCAGCGTTGGGGCTCAATTTCGCCCACCGGGGGCGTCCACAACCGGCGGTGGCCGACACCACTTCGGCGGTGGCAACAGCTGAGTGGGCGAACATCCTGCTTCGATCCTCCAGGTTCGGGCAGGACACATTCACCTCCACGGCCACGACCTGGTGAGGAGCGTCGGCCAGGGCGTCGGCGGCAGCAGCGTAGTCGGCCACGGAGTTGCCCCAGATGCTGGCAACGACGGTAGCCCCGGTGGCGATCAGGTCGGGAAGGTCGTGCTGGAGCCAGTGAGCAACACCCTGGCCCTGCAGGCCGACACTGTTGATCATTCCTGCGGGGGTGGGATGGACCCGCGGCGAAGGATTACCGGCCCACGCCTCTGCCTTCATCGACTTCACCACCACCGCGCCGAGTTCGGCGGGGCGCAGGTAGCGCGCCAGTTCGACACCGTGTCCCGCGGTGCCCGATGCCGTCATCACCGGCGCCGACAGCCCCACCGATCCCACCCAGGTGGTGGTGTCGATCACGAAGATCCCCATTCGATCGACAGCTGATCGGTGGTGGTGCCCTGGTGGTATTCCTGGAGGCTGCGAACACGGAGCGGATGGTGGCTCCAGTCGCGCATGCCCCGCGCCGCGGCCACCGCGGCCGCACCGGTGGTGAGAAGGGGCACGTTGGCCAGCCCGGCCGCGCTGCGGATATGTGCGCCGTCGGCTCGCGGGCCGCGGCCTCGTGGCGAGTTCACCACCATCTGCACCTCGCCCTGTTGGATCAGGTCGACCGCATGGACACCCTCGTGGTCGCCGAGCTTGACCACCACCAGGTCGACCTCGATACCGGCATCTTCAAGGGCAGCCGATGTTCCCGCGGTGGCGACGATCCCGAAGCCGAGCTGGCTGAAGATCTGAGCGGCGGCGACGCCGAGGTCCTTGTCGCGATCCGCGAGCGACAAGAAGATCCTGCCCGATTCGGGCAGGCGCGTTCCGGCCGCCAGCTGGGCCTTCACGAAGGCGAGTCCGGGGGTGAGGTCGATCCCCATCACCTCGCCAGTTGACCGCATCTCGGGCCCGAGCAGGGCATCGGCGTCAGGGAAACGGTTGAACGGAAGAACCGCCTCCTTGATCGAGACGTGGTCGGACTCGACCCTCTCGCATAGGAGGCCCTCGATCCGGAGTTCGGCAAGGGTCGCTCCGACCATCACACGACTTGCCACCTTGGCAAGAGGTACGCCGGTGGCCTTGGCCACGAACGGCACTGTGCGTGATGCGCGCGGGTTGGCCTCTATGACGAACACCTGGTTGGCCTTCACCGCGTACTGCACGTTGATGAGGCCGCGAATGTCGAGTTCGGCTGCGATCCTTCTGGTGTAGTCCTCGATGACCGACACCGTGTCGTCGGACAAGCGAACCGGCGGAATGATGCAAGCCGAATCGCCGCTGTGGACACCGGCCTCTTCCACGTGTTCCATCACCGCGCCGATCACGACCTCACCGGTGTGATCGCGGATGGCATCGACATCCACCTCGGTGGCATCCTCCAGAAAACGGTCGACGAGCACTGGCCTTTCGGCGGAAAGTCCGCCTTCCTTGCCGAGCGAACCGAACCCGGCCAGCTCGGCCATGGCCCGCCTCAGATGGTCGTCGTCGTAGACGATCTCCATGGCGCGGCCGCCGAGCACGTAGGAGGGGCGGACCAGGGCCGGATAGCCGATCCGTTTGGTGATCACGAGGGCCTGATCGATCTCCACCGCTGTGCCTCCTGCGGGCTGGGGGATCTCGAGGCGGTTGCACAGGGCGCTCCACTGCTCACGATCCTCGGCGACATCGATCGAGGCCGGCGAGGTGCCGAGCACCAACTCGGGCGGGAGTTGGTCGGCGAGCTTCAATGGCGTCTGGCCGCCCAACGACACGATCACTCCGAGCGGATCCTCGCTCTCGATTATGTCGGTGACGTGCTCGAGGGTGAGCGGTTCGAAATAGAGCCGATCGGAGGTGTCGTAGTCGGTCGACACCGTCTCCGGGTTGCAGTTGACCATCACCGTCTCGTACCCCGCTGCTCGGAGTGCGAAGCTCGCATGAACGCAGCAGTAGTCGAACTCGATGCCCTGGCCGATGCGGTTGGGGCCCGAGCCGAGGATGATCACCCGCTCGCGACTACCAGGCTGAACCTCGTCGGTGTCCTCGTAGGTCGAGTAGTGGTACGGCGTCGCAGCCTCGAACTCCGCCGCGCAGGTGTCGACGGTCTTGAAGGTGGTGCGCACACCTGCCGCAGTGCGGGCATCGCGTACCGCTCGCTCGGAGTGGCCCCAGAGATAGCCGAGTTGGGCGTCGGAGAATCCGATCTGCTTCGCCCGTCGCCACTCACGGCGCGACATCGAATCGAACGAGCGGGTGGCCAGATGGCTGCGTTCCTCGGTGATGATGAGCATCTGGTCGAGGAACCACGGATCCACCCCGGTGGCCTCGAAAATCACCTCGATCGAAACGCCGCGGCGCAATAGGACCTCAAGTTGGAAGGGCCGATCAGGAGTTGCCGTGGCGGCGAGTTCGAGGAGATGGTCGGACTCCGTGCCGTCGAACAACGCCTCACCCGGATCGCAGTTGAGCCCGTAGCGTCCCTGCTCCAACGAGCGGAGGGCCTTCTGGAGCGACTCGGGGAAGGTACGGCCGATCGCCATGACCTCACCCACAGACTGCATCGAAGTGCCGAGCACACCACTGGTGCCCGGGAACTTTTCGAACGCCCATCTCGGCACCTTGGTGACCACATAGTCGATCGATGGTTCGAACGACGCCGGTGTCTTTTCGGTGATGTCGTTGGGAATCTCATCGAGGGTGTAGCCCACCGCGAGCTTCGCCGCGATCTTCGCTATCGGAAATCCGGTGGCCTTGGAAGCCAGAGCCGACGAGCGCGACACGCGTGGGTTCATCTCGATGATGACCTGGCGTCCATTGTCGGGGTGAACCGCCCACTGAACGTTGGACCCTCCCGTTTCCACGCCAACGCGGCGGATACACGCGAACGAAGCGTCGCGCATCTGCTGGTACTCGACGTCGGAGAGAGTCTGGGCGGGAGCGACGGTGATGGAGTCGCCGGTGTGCACTCCCATCGGATCGAAATTCTCGATCGAGCAGATGATCACACAGTTGTCGGCCTTGTCGCGCATGACCTCCAGCTCGAATTCCTTCCAGCCGGCAATCGACTCCTCGATGAGGATTTCCGAGATCGGGCTGCACTCGAGCCCATGGGTCGCTGCCCGCTCGAACTCTTCGAGGGTGGAGGTGATGGCGGTGCCTCGGCCGCCGAGAATGTAGGCCGGTCGGATTATCACCGGCAGGCCCACCTCCTCCACGACCCGTCGCGATTCCTCGATGTCGTGGGCAACCCCCGACCGGGCGACCTCGAGCCCGATCTCGGTCATCGCGATCTTGAACCGCTCACGGTCCTCGGCGGTGGCGATCGCCTCTGCATCGGCGCCGATCAGCTCCACATCGAACCGGTCGAGAATTCCGTGCTCGACGAGTTCCATCGCGAGATTGAGCCCGGTCTGACCCCCGAGAGTGGGTAAGACGACATCGGGCCGTTCCCTCTCGATGATCTTCTCGAGCACCCTCACGTCGAGGGGTTCGATATAGGTGGCATCGGCGAAATCCGGGTCGGTCATGATCGTGGCCGGATTGGAGTTGGCCAAGATCACCCGATACCCCTCCTCGCGTAAGACGCGACAGGCCTGGGTGCCCGAGTAGTCGAACTCACAAGCCTGGCCGATCACGATCGGGCCGGAGCCGATGATCAGGATCGACTGGATGTCAGTGCGCTTGGGCATGAGCGTCCATCAATTCCGCGAACTGGTCGAAGAGGTAGCGGCTGTCGTGGGGGCCGGGTCCCGCCTCGGGGTGGTACTGCACGCTGAAGGCCGGAACGTCGTTGGCCACCAGCCCTTCGAGCGCACCATCGTTGAGGCAGATATGGGTTTCGGTGACGTTGGGAACCGAACCGGCCTCCACCGCGAAGTTGTGGTTTTGGCTCGTTATCTCCACCCTGCCGGTTCGGGTGTCCTGCACAGGCACGTTGCCACCGTGGTGGCCGAACTTCATCTTGAAGGTGCGACCGCCGAGCGCCAACGACAGCACCTGATGACCGAGGCAGATACCGAAGATCGGTACGCGACCGAGAAGGGTCGGCAATTCCGTGACTATCGAACCCGCCTCTTCGGGATCGCCGGGTCCGTTGGACAGCAACACCCCATCTGGGCTCAGGGCGAGGACATCGGCGGCACTGGTGTCGGCCGGCACCACCGTGACGGTGGCCAGTTCGCCCAAGTGCCGCAGCATGGTGGATTTCACCCCAAGGTCGTAGGCGACCACGTCTCGCGGGCCCTCGCCGACCACATAGCTCTCTTTGGTGCTGACGAGGTCGACGAGGCCACCGCCGGCGGTGCCGGCTTCGCCGTCGGCCCTGGCCTTCAAAGCCGCCGTATCAGCGGAGCCGAACGCTCCGGCCATCGAGCCCGCGTCGCGAATGTGGCGGGTGAGACGACGGGTGTCGATGCCGGCAATTCCGGCCACACCGTGGCGACGCAGGAAGGTGTCGAGGTCGCCCTCGCTACGCCAGTTGCTGTGACGACGGGCCAGCTCGCGTACGACCACCCCACGGCAGAAGGGCCGGGCCGACTCATCGTCGGCGGCGGTGACGCCGTAGTTGCCGATGTGGGGATATGTGAAGGTGATGATCTGGCCGGCATAGGACGGGTCGGTGAGCACCTCCTGGTAGCCGGTGAGCACCGTGTTGAACACCACCTCACCCGACGCCACGCCATCGATGGTGTCGGCCCCGATACCTTCGCCTTCGAACACCTCGCCATCGGCCAGAACGAGCTGATACTCGCGAATCTCGCTCACCGCACCGCCAGGTTGTCGATCACCACTGGCTCACCGTTGAGGATCGTGTGCCTCACCCGACCCCGTAACTTGCGACCCTCGAAGGGCGTGTTGTTACTGCGACTCGCCATGGCCGCGCCCGATACCGACCATCCTGCTTCGGGATCGACGACGGTGAGGTTGGCCGGGGCGCCTTCCACGATGGGACCTCCGTGGCGCCCGTGAATGCCGGCAATGGCCGAAGGCCGCCACGAAAGGAGCCCAATCACCTGCTCGATCGGAAGATCGAGCTCGGAATTGGCAAGGGCAAAAGCGGTTTCGAGCCCCAGCATGCCCGGAGGGGCCTCACCGAACGGGCGGTCCTTGTCCTGGGAGGTGTGGGGGGCATGGTCGGTGGCGATGGCGTCGATCGTGCCGTCGGCCAGACCTGCCTTCACCGCGGCCACATCTTCGACCGTCCTCAATGGGGGATGCACTCTGAACGCGGAGTCGAAGCTCGCACAGGAGCTGTGGTCGAGTGTGAAGTGGTGGGGTGTTGCTTCGGCACTGACCGCTAGTCCCGCTTGCTTGGCCGCGCGCACCATCGCCACCGATCCGGCCGTCGACAGGTGTTGGAAGTGGACGCGGGTGCCGGTGAGTCGGGTGAGAGCGATGTCGCGCATCACCATCAGCTCCTCGGCTTCGGCGGGTTGGCCGGGCATCCCCAGCAGGCTCGACCACTCGCCCTCGTGCATCACTCCCCCCTTGGCCAGGGAGTCGACTTCGCAGTGTTGGGCGAGCACGAGGGGCTGGCCGTTGCTCAGGTGCGAGAGGCTCCCTGCGTAATCGAGTGCGGTGCGCATCAGGCGCTCGTTCTGAACACCGCTTCCATCGTCGGTGAAGATCCGAACACCGAGACGAGCGAGCTCCGCCATGGGGGCGAGAGCCTCGCCGCGCCTGTCGATGGAGATGGCTGCGGAGGGAAACACCTCACATGCCACGCCCACCGCCAGCTCCTGCACTTCGCGCACGACCGCAGCGGAGTCCATCGTGGGGGTGGTGTTGGGCATGGCCACGACGGCGGTGAAGCCTCCAAGCGCCGCACCCCGCGCCGCGGTCTCGATCGTTTCGGCCTCTTCATGACCGGGCTGGCGCAGGTGGGTGTGGAGGTCGACGAATCCCGGCGCCACGATGCACCCGGTCGCGTCGATCGATCGGTCGCCATCGAGCCCCGGCTCGACCGCCAGGATTCGACCGTCGTCGCCCACGATCACGTCGGCTCGTCGCGTGCCCGTCGCGTCGACGACCGTGCCGCCTCTGATGGCCAGGGTGTTGGAACTCATGCCGCTGCCCTCTGGTCGTCGACCACATCCAGACCCGAGCCGAGTAGTAAGAACAGCACGGCCATCCGAACCGCCACCCCGTTTGTGACCTGTTGGGTGACCACGGCATTGGGGCGATCGGCCACCGAGCCCGCGATCTCGACGCCTCGGTTCATCGGCCCCGGGTGCATGATCAGGGCATCGTCGCCGAGCCGATCGGCACGAGCCACGTCGAGCCCGTATTCGGTGTGGAATTCGCGCATGGTGGGCACCACCGCATCCTTTTGGCGTTCGAGCTGCATCCGCAGCAGGTAGCAGATGTCGAGGTCGTCGATCACTTCATCGAGGTCGTGGGTGACCTCCACCGGCCAGCCGACGAGGCTCGGGGGCATGAGCGTGCGCGGACCCACGAGGGTGACTTTCGCTCCCATCTCTGCGAAACCGAGGGCATTCGAGCGGGCCACCCGGGAATGCTTGACGTCGCCCACGATGGCAATGTGTTTCCCCTCGAGATCGCCCAGGTGCTGGCGCGCGGTGTAGAGGTCGAGCAGGCACTGGGTGGGGTGCTGATGCCAGCCGTCGCCGGCGTTGATCACCGATGCATCCACCCAGTCGGTGATCCGGTGGGGAGTACCGGCAGCCCGGTGGCGCACGACGATGCCGTCGATGCCCATCGCCGCGATCGTCTCCACCGTGTCGCGCAACGATTCGCCCTTGTTGACCGCCGAGGAGCTGACGCTGAAGTTCATGGTGTCGGCCGAGAGCCGTTTGGCGGCGGTCTCGAAGGACAGGCGGGTGCGGGTGGAGTCTTCGTAGAAGAGCCAGGCGATGGTCTTTCCCCGCAGGGCAGGAACCTTCGGGATCGGCCGCTCCCCCACCTCCGCAAACGACTCGGTGAGACTGAGGAGCTGCTCGATGTCGGCTCGGTCGAGGTCGGCCATCGACAGCAGGTGGCGGTGGGCACGGCTCATGAGATCTCCCCGAGATCGACGCCCTCTGTGTTGACATCCACCATCTCGTCGCGGCGGGTGGGCAGGTTTTTGCCGACGAAGTCGGGGCGGATGGGCAGCTCGCGATGACCTCGATCGACCATGACCGCTAGCTGGATGGACCGGGGTCGGCCGTAACTGTGGATCGCGTCGAGTGCCGCTCGCACGGTGCGCCCCGTGTAGAGCACGTCATCAACCAGCACGATGACTCGATCGGTGGGATCGACACGTATGTCGGTGGCGGCCTCCGGCATCACCGGGCGAATGGCGAAATCGTCGCGGTGCATCGTCGCATCGAGAGTGCCCACCGGAATGTCGGAGCCCTCGATCTCACCGATCGCGGCTGCGAGACGGTTGGCCAGATGAACCCCACCGGTCTGCATGCCGATAATCACCACATCGGCCGAGCCCTGGTTTCGTTCGAGGATCTCATGGGCCATTCGTAGGACTGCCCGGTCGATGTCGTCGACCGACATCACCCGCGTGCGGGCCTGGAACACACCGCCGGATGGCGCTGCAGTCAGGCGACGTTCTCGCTCTGCCACTTTGTCCTTCTTTCGTCCGTATGGGCCTCACGGGACTCATTTCACGGTCGAGTTCGAACGTACCAGTCGCGCGGCCCGCGCGGCGCGCGCTAGCCCTGGTTTTTTTTGCGACGGGCCATAACGCCAGCCTGCTCGCCGTTCGGGGCCCGCAGAACTTCAAACCCGCACCGCTCGGCAACTCGCCACGAAGCCTCGTTGGCAGCACCGATCTCGGCCACCACCACCTCGAGGCCGGCATCGCTCAGAGCCCAGTCGGTGAAGCCCGAAACCGCTGCGGTGGCGACCCCCCGACCTCGATCCCCTGCCGCCGTCCACCAGCCCACCAGACAGGCTCCACGCCGCGGATCGATGGACGAAAGCCCTACCTCCCCGAGGACCCGGTCGTCGTCAGCGTCGGCGACGACGAGATCCACCGCCAACCCCCCGAGACAACGCTCCACAGTTCCTTCGATCCACCGTTCGGCACCGAGCAGCGACCGGTCGGGTGGAGGCGTGGCGTCGGCGGTGATCGTTGGATCAGACCAGGCGTTCACCAGCGCGGGCGCGTCGGCGACACGCCATGGTCGCAGACGAATCGCGTCGAGCTCGATGATGGGGAGTGTCAGTTGGAGCCGGCCAGGGCTCACTTCGAGGGGCGGAGCTCGTTGGCCACGCTTCGCAGCACACCATTGAGGAAGCGGGGGGACTGTTCACCGGAGTACTGGGTGGCCAACTCGACCGCCTCGCTCAACACAACGCCGGTGGGGACGTCTTCGCACCGGAGCAGCTCGAAGGTGGCGATCCGGGCCAACACCTTGTCGATGAGGGCCATGCGTTCGATGCGCCAACCCGTCAGGTGGCGCCCGATGATCGCGTCGAGATCGTCGACCTCGTCGTCGACGCCCTCCGCCAGCTCGATCGCGTAGGCCGCGGGCCCAACGTCGCGTGCCCCAAGAGCATCGAGGACAGTCTCCGCGGTGAGCTCGACCTCGTACAGGACGGCCAAGGCTTCCTCGCGGGCTTCACGCCTTCCCCCGAACCCGGGGATTTCAGCAGTCACGCGCGGCTCAGGTAAGACCCTGAACGGGTGTCGATCTTCACCCGTTCGCCGGGGCCGATGAACAAGGGCACCTGGATGATGAGGCCTGTCTCGAGGGTGGCGGGCTTGGTGCCACCCGAGGACCGGTCGCCCTGCAGGCCGGGTTCGGTTTCCGAAATATCGAGCTCCACCGCGGCGGGAAGGTCGGTGCCGACGATCTCGGAGCCGTACATCTCGAGTACGACAGATGAACCGTCGACGATGTAGTTGCCGGCGTCGCCGAGCGTGACCGGGGTAACCGTGATCTGGTCGTAGGTCTCCGAATCCATGAACACATAGTCGTCGCCATCGCGGTAGAGAAACTGCATCTCCCGCTTGTCGATGGTGGCCCGTTCCACCTTCTCACCGGATCGGAAAGTGCGCTCCACGGTGCCACCGGCGCGCACGTTGCGCAGCGAAGTCCGCACGAACGCGGGCCCCTTGCCGGGCTTGACGTGCTGGAAGTCGACAATCTGGAACAGGCCGTCGTCGAGATTGAGGGTCATCCCGTTCTTGATGTCGTTGGTGGTGATGGTGGGCATCGGAGACTCCGCTCAGAGCGCGATCTTTGGTGAATGTGTGAGGGGGTGACACCCGGATTCGGTCACGACGACCGAGTCTTCGATCCGGACTCCGCCGAACCCCGGGAGGTAGATGCCCGGCTCGACGGTTATTACCTGACCCGGCAGGAGGATAGCGGTGTTGGCCCTCCGGACGGCCGGGAGCTCGTGAATGTCGAGACCGACGCCGTGGCCGGTTCCGTGGGAGAAAGCCTCACCGAATCCAGCATCGGTGATGATCGAACGACACACTTCGTCGATGGCACTGGCCTCGATCCCAGCCTTTACCGCCGCGACACCGGCGGCCTGCGCCTCGGCGACTACGGCGACGATCTCTCGTGCCTTCGGTGGGCACTCGCCGATGGCGAAGGTGCGGGTCATGTCGCTGCGATAGCCCTCGACTTCGGCCCCGACGTCGACCACCACCAGATCCCCCTCCTCGAACACTCGCCGGGATGGCGATGCATGTGGAAGCGCCGAGTTGGGTCCGGCTGCGACGATCGTCTCGTAGGCAGGGCCATCAGCACCGCGGGCACGGATGCCATCGTCGAGAGCGAGGGCGAGTTGAGCCTCGGTGGTCCCCACCCGCAGCAGGCCCAACACATCGGCGAGGACCTCGTCGACCACCGCAGCCGCAGCCCGCATCCGCGCCAGCTCAGCCTCGTCTTTCACGCTGCGGAGCTGGGCCACGATGAGCTTGGTGGCGATGGGAGCGCCATCGAGCGCTGCTGTCCAGTCCTGGGATTCGGCCCATGTGATGTGGTCGGCCTCAAAGCCAACCGACTCGTAAGGACTCAGCAGGGAGCTTGCGTCGACGACCATGTCGGTGGTGAGCACCACGTCCGCGTCGCTCCTCACATCCTGAAGCTCATTGATGGCCCTCTCCCGGTAGCGGCTGTCGGTGAGCAGGATCGCGGTGTCCGGTGTGAGCACGAGCTGACCGGACGAGCCCGCGAATCCGGTACACCAGCGGACGTTCGACCGCGAACTCACCACCATCGCATCGCAGCCTTTCGCCGCGAACTCGTCGCGGACGCGTGCGAGGCGACCGCCCACATCGATCGGGGGGAAGTCGTCGAGCACGGCTCAGCGCACCGCGGCGAGAGATTCGGCGAGCACCGAAGGATCGATTCCAGTAACCGGTTGAACCCCGTCGGGACCATCGAGCACGAGGGTGACCCCATCGATCGACTTCTTGTCGTGGGCGAAGAGCGCCACCAGCTCATCATCACCGAGGCCCGCGGGGATGATCATCGGGAGATCGTACGCGGCGAGCACGCGACGGTGCTCGGCCACCCTCTCGTCGTCGATACGTCCGAGTCGCCGGGCCACCTCGGCGGCGTAGACGATGCCGATCGCCACCGCTTCACCGTGGCGAAGGTCGTAGCCGCCGGCGGTCTCGATCGCATGAGCCAGCGTGTGGCCGTAGTTGAGAATCGCCCGCCGTCCGCCCTCCCGCTCATCGGCCGCGACAACTTCGGCCTTGATCCGCACACAAGCCGCTACCCGGGCGGGGAGCTCTAGAGCATCGAGGGCTCCGCCACCGAGGAAGTGGTATTTGGCCACCTCCCCGATCCCGCTTCGGAACTCCGCCGGGGGCAGGGTGGACAGGGTCTCGGTGTCGCACAAGACCGCCGAAGGCTGCCAGAAAGCGCCGACGAGGTTCTTGCCCTCAGGAAGGTTGACCCCGGTCTTGCCCCCAATAGCGGCATCCACCTGGGCGAGCAAGGTTGTGGCCACCGACACGAACCGAATCCCTCGGTGGTAGACCGCGGCAACGAATCCGGCCACGTCGGTGACGACACCGCCCCCGACGGCAAGCACCGCATCAGCACGGGTGATACCGCTCTTCGCCATTTGTCGACACACGTCTTCCACGACAACGAGCGACTTCGCCGCCTCACCGTCGGGGATCGTTATCACCTCATGATCGACTCCCGGCTCGACTGTCCACGGGATCTGGGCCTGGGTTATCACCGCCAGGCGACGCACGCCCTCGGGCAGCACCGTGGCGAGTTCGGACCGCACTCCGTGCCCCACGAGCACGGGGTAACTGCGATCACCGAGATCCACATCGATCAGTTCGGACACTTCTGCAGGCTACCGGCGCCCGGACGAGGGCTGGAACCCGGGACCTCTGCTCAGACGCCGAGCACTGCATCGGAGAACAACACCGCGATCATCGTGCCCGCAGCGAGAGCCGGCCCGAAGGGGAAGCTGTTTCCCAGGAGTCGCTGAGGTTGACTCCCGGCGGCCTCGGCATCTGCCTCGGGATCGGCGATGAGGTCGCGCCCGGTGCTTCGACGCAGCACCGCGAGCAGAAGTCCCACCACCACACCGAGAAGCGAGCTCATGAGGAGGGCGTAGAAGACGAGACGAACAACCGCCGACCAACCCACATAGTTCGACCCCGCGATCCAGCCGAGATGGAGGCCGAGCAGGAGTGCGAGCTTGACATCGCCAAAGCCCATCCCGCGCGGTGAGATGAGGTGGGCCACGAACAACAGGAGGAAAAATCCGCCTGCACCGAGCGCGGCCCGGCCGAGAGCACCCGGACGATCGATCGCGAAGGCGACCACCACCATCGTGGTGCCCGACACCCCCAACGCCGGAAAGACAATCCGGTCGGGTAGGCGATACACGTAGAGATCGATCATCGACAACGCCATGAGCGAGGTGACGAGGATCAGAGGGGGCAGCACCACCCATTCGGCACCGAAGCGCGCCGCGACCGCCACGAACAACCCTGCGGTGACCAGCTCCACCACCGGGTAGGCGGGTGTTATCGGATCACCGCAATGGCGGCATCGTCCCCGACGCACCAACCAAGAAACCACCGGCAGGCTGTCGCCGAACGACAATGCGTGCTCACATTGTGGGCAACGAGAGCCCCACGACAGGGGCGTCTTGTCGGGTACCCGATCGACCAGCATGGTGACGAGCCCGCCGACCACGAGGCCGAGCGGGATCGCCAGGATCACGATCAGGGTGTCCACGGCAGGGTTCCGCCGATCCGTCGGTTGGTCAGGACTCTACCGAGCCGAGGAACTTCAGGAGGAGACCCCGGTTGACCGAGTCGTCCTCGGCTTCCACCGCAGCCAGCGCAGCGTCGCGCTCGGCATCGGTGGATGCCTTCGCGGCCGCAGCCACCGCCTTGGCAGCCTTCGGGCTCAGGTTGGCCAGCTGCCGCGCCATCTCGGCGGGATTGAGATCGCCGTCGTCCGAACTTCCATCGGAAACACTGAACAGGCCGCCCCCGGGCGCAGTCACCTCGGCCATGGCTTCGAGCGGATCACCGCTCGAAAGGAGGGGATCGATCGACGGTTCGTCGAAAGAAGCTAGAGAGGCAAGACTCGGCACCGTGCTCGGATTGTCGTGACCGGCGTCGGAATCGTCCGCCCCGGCAAATGCATCCCCGAAGGTGTCATTGGCCAGCGACTCATCGATGAACGACGGAACCGTGTGGGGATCGACTTCGCCACCGTCGGCGACGTTGTCGTCGCCACCGGCTTCTTCGTCAACATCGCCCCCATCAACCCGGCGCTCGTCGAACGAGGCCTCATCGTCTTGGGCCAGGTGATCGTCGTAGTCGTTGTCGGCCACAGGCTCAACCACGAACTCAGCGGGTCGAGGCATAGCAAGCTGGAGGGGCTCCTCGGTGATCTCGACGAGACCAAGCTCGATCAGCTCTTTCACGATCCGGCACGATTCGATCTCGTTGAGGTGCAACGCCTCGGCCACCGCTCCAACCTGGGAGCCGTCACCGATCGCGGCGATGCACCGCCAGCGGATGGCGTCGATCATCACGTCGGGACCGTCGAGTTCGGGAGCGAGGCCAACCCACACCGCGAGCGATGGAACAACCTCTTCGATCGAACGCCACTCCGTGAGCATGTTCTCCGAAGCCCTGAGGATCGGATCCATCGCCATCGACTCGCCCGCATTGGGAGAGGCGGCATCGGTCTCGAACGTGAACGAACCGGCGTCGAACCGCAAGAGCCCGAACACGACCTCTATGTCGGTGGGTTCCAACGAATTGAGAGAGGACAGCTCGGTGGCGACGACCTCACCGTCGTCGACCCAGACACTGCCTGAGCCGCGATCGCCGGTGACGCGAAGGCGTCCTGATTTCTGAGTCGACCCGAGCAGACGAAGAACGTCCGGTAGGGCAAAGGTGTCGAGGGTGCCCGAAAGCGCCACGGTGGCCTCCGTAGTAGTAGAACAACTGACCATCGGCATCAATACCGCGGGAAATAAGGACTACGCGCTACGGATCTGTCCCTGGGCTACAGCCGCCATTGCATCGATGGGCGCCTCGACCCCTGTCCAGAGCAAAAACTGACTTGCTGCCTGATGCAGGAGCATCGGGAACCCGTTCATTACGCTGGCACCCTGTCTTCGCGCGCCGGCAAGCCATGCCGTGTCCCAGGGCTCGTAGATCAGTTCGATCACGAGCTGGGAGCTGTCGAAGGTGGATGGATCGCACGGCATCGAGGAGTCGGCCCCCATCCCCAACGGCGTGGCGTTCACGACGATCTCCGCATCCACGGCGTCGGAGCGATCGCCAACGCGACCTGCTGCCCCGGCCAGTGCGGCTGCGGACCGCGCCCTGTCGACGTTTCGGTTCACCACGATGATTTCGGAGGCGCCAGACCGGGCGCAGGCATCAATCACAGCTCGGGCCGCCCCACCCGCGCCGAACACCAGCACCGATCGGCCGGCTACGGCCTGGTCTGCCTTGGTGGCCAGCCCCTTGATGAAACCGATTCCATCGGTGTTGTGGGCGGTGACCAGGCCGTCGTGGTCGAGAACGAGACAATTCGCCGCGCCGAGCACCTCGACCTCAGGCGAACATCGATCGGCTGAGGTGACCACATCGTGCTTGTGAGGCATCGTGACCGAGAGGCCACGAATGCCGAGGGTGCGCATCGCGTCCACGGCCGCGGCCCCCTCCCCTGCCGACACCGGAAACGCCACAAAGTGCCAGTCGAGGTCGCAGGCCGCGAAGGCGGCGTTGTGGAGCGCCGGCGAGAGGGAATGGTCGACGGGATCGCCGATCACACCGACAATGGCAGTGGCGCCGGTGGGCGCCGGCCGCGAGGTCATCCGCAATAGCCGAGTTCTCGGCAGATGTCCACCGCCGCGTTGTGTTCCTCATTGGTGGTGGAGAACGTGTGGGCCCCAACGACACCGTTGGCATCGGTGCGAGCCCAGAAGATGTAGTCGCCATCGGCCGGAGCGAGTGCGGCGCGAAGAGCCGCTTCGCCCGGGGCCGCGATGGGCGTTGGCGGTAGGCCAATCGCGAAATAGGTGTTCCAGGGGGACTCGTTGTCGAGATCGGACTGGAACAGGATCTCGGTGAACGACTTGTTGACCGAGTAGTACACGGACGCATCGATCTGGAGCCTGGTATCGCTGAGCAGGCGGTTGTAGATCGCCCGAGCCATGAGCGGACGGTCGACATCGACCCTCGCCTCCTCTTCGATGAGGGACGCGACAATGATGATCTGGTAGTCGGTGAGTCCGAGTTCGATGACGGCCGGATCGCGGCCGATCTCATCGAGCAGTCCACCGAACCGCTCATCGAAGGTGTCGGCCATGCGACGCAGGAACCGGGCTTCGTCGGCGAGATCGGCTTCGGGGATGTCGTAGGTGGCGGGGAAAAGGGTTCCTTCGAGCCGCAGCAGGTCGGGAGCATCGGGATCGAGGTACTGCGAAACCAGGCTCGGATTTTGCATCGCTTCCAGCAGCTGGGCCCGCTCGAACCGGTCGTTGATCGCCACCAAACGGTCGACGATCTCGGGAAGGCGCAGGCCCTCGGGGATGGTAAACGACTCGTAGATGAGCGGGATCGGGCCCTCGTCGAGTATCTCGACCGCATCCTCATAGGCCATGTTCTCGAAGAGTTCGTAGTCGCCGGCCTGGAATAATTTCTCTCCGTCGCAGCTCAAGAAGCCCGTGATACTCAGCTCCCCGTCGCAACGGAGCCAGTAGCGAAAGACCGTCGCGTTGTTGACGATGCCGGAGTTGACGAGCTCGGTGGCGACATTGTTGGTGGACGCGCCATCGGGGATCGTGAACTCGACACTGGCGCCTTGCTGGCCGCCGGGATCGATCTGGTCGTCGACCCATCCGTAGATGCGGCCCCTCACCGTAGTGATGAGCCAGATCACAAAGATGATGAACGCCACCAGACGCAGGAAGCCTCCCCAGCTCGTGCGGTAGCGAACCCAGTTGCGGTCTGCGATGTCGTAGCGGGGGTCGACGAGAGGCTCGGCCTCGGGGTCGTCTTCGAGGACATATTCGATCCCGGCGGCATCGACGCCGGCCACGATCACCGCGCCCGGAGGGGCGAGATGGTCGGGCAAGGCAATCGGAACGGCATCACCGAAGTCGGGATCGACGATCACAGGGGTGGTGGTGGCAGCTAGCGGGGCGGCGCTGACCGGCCTGGCCACCCGGGTGGCGGGGCGCCTGCTCTGGGCAGGCGGGTAGAGGGGTGCCTCGGACGCACTCGATGGCGGGCGGGGCTCGGGAGGTATTTCCTCTTCGGCGGTGCCGGTAAGAAAGGCAGCAAGGTTGCGGCGCTTACGCGGGGCGTCAGCCACAGGGCATCCCCGCATCGAGCCAGGCCTGGAGCATGACGGCGGCGGCAACCTTGTCAACCACCTTGCGGCGCTCCTGGGCGTTCATATTCTGCTCCATCAGACTTCGCTCCGCGGTAACCGTCGTCAGCCGTTCATCGTAGGGAACGACAGCCACGTCGAGGGTGTCACCCAGCACCTTGATTTCGGCCAGGCACTTCTGGGCCATGGGTCCGACGCTCCCGTCGAGGCTGTAGGGCAATCCCACGACAACGATTTCGGCCTCCCACTCCTCCACCAATTCTGCGATGATTCGATGCTCGCGGGGCCGGTCGCCGAGTCGGGCGACAACCTCGATCGGCGTGGCGAGGGTGCCGCCACTGTTGCTCACCGCGACCCCGACACGCTTGGTGCCGAGATCGAGCCCGAGGGCCCGCATCTCAGTCGAGCCCGGCCGCAGCCCGGGCCTGGTCGAGAGCCTCGTCGAGCATCTCCACTTCTTTGCCGCCGGCCACCGCAAGATCATCACCGCGACGACCGCCGCCTCCGATGGTTTTCTTGGCATCATCGATCAGGACACCGGCATTGTGGGGGCTCTCCGGCGTGACCGCCGCAGCCAAGGCGACGCCGCTGCCATCGAGGGCGGCACCGAGCACAACAGCGTGAACACCGGCCTGGTCGCGAACCGACACGGCGAGATCGCGAAGTCCGTCGCGGTCGACTCCGTCGACTCGGGCCACCACGACACCGTCGATGGCCTGTCCGGCCAGCGCCGGCGCTTGGCCCACCGCGAGCTGCTGCTTGAGGTGGGCATATTCCCCTCGGAGCGCTTTGTGCTCGGCCTGGAGACGGTGGATGCCGGCCAGTAGCTCATCGGGAGGCACGTTGAGCTCCTCGGCCACAGCCGCGCTGAGAGCGACAGCCTCACGCAGGAGTTCGACGGTGGCGAACCCGGTGACCGCCTCGACGCGGCGGATGTTGGACCCGATCGAGCCTTCCGACACGATCCTCAACTGGCCGATGTCGCCCAACGCCTTGACGTGGGTGCCGCCGCAGAGCTCCACGGAGTTCGAGCCCGCCTCCAGCACTCGCACCACATCGCCGTACTTGTCGCCGAAAAAGGCTATGGCTCCCAGGTGTTCGGCATGATCCATCGTGGTTTCGAAGTGGCGACAGGGCCCGTTGGCCAGCACCTCCCGATTGACCAGATCTTCGACTTCGGCCGCTTGTGCGACGCTCAACGCTTCGTAGTGGCTGAAGTCGAAACGCAGGCGGTCGGGGCCCACATAGGAGCCCTGCTGCTTCACGTGATCACCGAGCACGCGGCGCAGCGCCCAATGCAGGATGTGGGTGGCGGTGTGATTGCGACGGATAGCGGCCCGACGATCGGCATCGATCGTGGCGATGGCTTGTTGCCCCACCGTGATCTCACCTTTGATGGCGTCGATCTCGTGGATGTGTATGCCGGGGACGCCGTATCGCGTGTCGCTGATCCGGGCTTCGCCGGAATCGGTGCTGATCGTGCCGGTGTCGCCGACCTGGCCGCCGCTCTCGGCGTAGAAGGGTGTGCGGTCGACCACGATGATCAGATCGTCGATGTAGAGGACCTTCCCAGCCGACTCCTCGTCGGCGCGCCCGGTGAACTCGGTTTCGCCGAATTGTTCCATTATTTCGATGAGGGCACCGGTGTCTCCGGCCGCAGCCACTTTGCGAGCCTCTTTGGCTTGGCGCTGCTGCTCGGCCATCGCCACCCCGAATCGTTCGACGTCGACCTCCACTCCCCTCTCACCGGTGATCTCCTGGGTGACTTCGAGCGGGAATCCGTAGGTGTCGTGGAGCAGGAAGGCGGTGTCACCCGACAGCGGCTCGCCTGGGCCCAGAGCTTCGAGCTGTTCGTCGAGAATGGCTTGGCCCTTGCGAAGGGTCTCTCGGAACCCCACCTCTTCGCGGTGGATCACATCCCTGACGAAGTCGTGGTTTTTCACCAGATCGGGGTAGTCGACCCCCATCAGCTCGACGAAGCGGTCGACCATGGCCCCCATCACGGGATCCTCGACACCGAGTATGTAGGCGTGGCGCACGGCCCTGCGGAGAATCCGCCTCAGCACATAGCCCCGCGCCTCGTTGGACGGGAACACACCGTCGCTCACCAGCATCGACGTGGACCGCGCGTGGTCGGCGAGGATGCGCAAGGAGACGAGTTGTTCCTCGGGTGCGGAATCGGCATCGACCCCGGTGAGTTGGCCAGCGGTGCGAAGGAGGGCGTTCAGTTCGTCGGTTTCCCAGACCGAATCGACGCCCTGAAGCACCGACACCGTACGTTCGAGCCCCATGCCGGTGTCGATCGAAGGTTTGGGCAGGGGTGTCTTCGAGCCATCGTCGAGCTGATCGAACTGCATGAAGACGAGGTTCCAGATCTCGATGAACCGTTCCTCGCCGCCGTGCTCGGGCCCACCGTCGGCGCCGTATTCGGGGCCCTTGTCCCAGAAGATCTCCGAGCAGGGCCCGCACGGGCCTACGTCGCCCATCTTCCAGTAGTTGTCTTCGTCGAGACGCTGGATGCGTTCGGCCGACACGCCCACCTCGTCGTGCCAGATGGCGGCGGCCTCGTCGTCGCTGAGATGAACCGTGACCCATAGGCGGTCTGGGTCGAGGCCGAGCACGTCGGTGACAAACTCCCACGCCCAGGCGATGGCATCGGACTTGAAATAGTCGCCGAAGCTGAAATTGCCCATCATCTCGAAGAAGGTGAGGTGGCGTGAAGTACGGCCGATCTCATCGAGGTCGTTGTGCTTTCCCCCCGCCCGCACACACTTCTGGACGGTGACCGCCCGCGGACTGGGCGCCTGCTCCTCGCCGGTGAAGTAGTTCTTCAGCGGTACCATGCCCGCGACGGTGAAAAGGAGCGTGGGGTCGTGCGGAATCAGGCTCGCGGAGGGTAGATGACTGTGGTCGCGCTCGATGAAAAAATCGGTGAACGCCTTGCGGACTTCGTTGGCCTTCATGAGGGATAGAGCCTACCGGCGCGCCCCGCGACCCAGGGTGGGATTCGAGCCGACGAGATCAGCGGCGAGGGCGGAATTCGCCGCTGGCCCGTTCGGAAGGATCGATGCCGCGGGCAGGACCGGCATGGAGTTCGTCGGCCGCGAACTCCGCCAGCAGGTCGGCCTTTTCCCGCCTCATCGCCTCGACTCCCTCGTGGGCTGCCTCGCGTAGGTCGATCACGGCCTCTTTGGCTCGAGATGTCACCTCGCGGCCCTTCGTCATCGCATCGGCGCGGACTTGTTCGGGGGTGTAACGCTCCACGGTTCGACGCACACGCTTCTGTACGTAGAGCGAGCTGCCGAGACCGAGCGTGTAGCCGACTCCGGCCCAGAATGTCCGTTTCATCGCGATCTTCCCCGAACCTCGATGGAGCGATGGCGCCGCGGCGTTCTCATCCGGCGAGTGGCCCGGCCCGCTCCCGCGACGAGAGACAGGGCCTTGATCAGGGGCGGGGCCATGGCCTTGTAGGTGAGCCGGGATGCCACGTCGACAGTGGCTGAAATCCGCTCGGCCCGACCGATCACACCATCGACCCGCTCGAGTTCCTCACCGGCGCGGGTGACGGTGAGATGCAGATCATCAACCATCGGCAGGGTGCTCGAACGCAGATCGTCGACGGTGCCGCGCAACTCGCGAAGGGTGCGCACCAGGGCCTGGACCGCCAGCACCAGCACCACCACGACCGCCAGACACACGACGGTTACGACGATCGCGGCGAGGTCGACGGCAGACATGGGTCAAGTCAAGCCGAAGTGGGTGCCTGTCATGGTGATGGTGGGGACTGCGTGGGCCTGGGCCAACGCTGGCGGAGTCGGCCCTCGAAGCCGTGGTCGGATGGCTCGTAGTAGGTGTGCCCGGCAACCTCGTCGGGTCGGTACTGCTGGTTTACCCAGCCCTCCGGGGCATCGTGAGGATAGAGGTAGCCATCGCCGTGGCCGAGGCTCGCAGCCCCCTTGTAGTGCGCGTCGCGAAGATGGGGAGGCACCTCTCCTTTGCCCGCGGTGCGCGCATCGTCGCGGGCGGCGAAGATCGCCGTGGTGATGCGATTCGATTTGGGAGCGGTGGAGAGGTGGACCACCGCGTGAGCGAGATTGAGCTGGGCCTCCGGGAGACCCACGAACTCCAGTGCCCGTGCCGCGGCATCGGCGATGAGCAGGGACTGGGGATCGGCCATCCCGATATCTTCTGACGCCAAGATGACAAGCCGCCGCGCGATGAACCGCGCATCCTCTCCAGCCTCCAGCATCCGGGCCAGCCAGTAGAGGCCAGCATCTGGATCAGACCCTCGAATGCTCTTGATGAATGCACTGATCACGTCGAAGTGGCCGTCGCGCCCATAGCGCACCGCCTTGGCATCGACCGCAGCCTCTGCATCGGCGAGGGTCACCTCGATGGGGCGACCACGACCGGCCGCAAGTGCCACCGCGACTTCCGTGCTGGTGAGGGCATGACGCCCGTCACCGCCGGCCCTCGCGGCGATGTGAGCGATGGCATCATCACCGGCCGAGGCGCCTTCGATCTCGAGCCCTCGACGCACGAGTTCAGCCACGTCGACCTCATCGAGTGCGTTGAGGCGAAACAGAGTCGAGCGCGACATCAGGGGCGGGTTCACCTCGAAATGGGGGTTTTCGGTGGTGGCTCCGATCAACACGATCAAGCCTTCCTCCACCGCCGGAAGGAGGGTGTCCTGCTGGGCCTTGTTGAAGCGGTGGACCTCATCGAGGAACAAGATCGTGCCCGCCCCTCGCTCGCCGAGCCGCTGGCGGGCCATAGCGATGATCTCTCGCACGTCTTTTACCGACGCGGTAACCGCTGAGAGTTCTTCGAAGGTCTTGTCGGTGGTGGTGGCAACGAGGCGCGCGAGGCTGGTCTTTCCGGTTCCTGGTGGCCCCCAGAAGATCACCGATGACAGGCGGTCGGTCTCGATGAGGGTTCTCAGTGGCCTTCCTGGCGCCAAGAGGTGACTCTGGCCGACAACATCATCGAGGACTCGGGGCCTCAATCGGGCCGCCAACGGCGATCGGCTGGATAGCCGCTCTTCGGCGGCTGCCGCGAAAAGATCCTCTGCCACGGCGGGAGGTTACTCAGGACGGGCGAAGAAATGCCGATGAAGACCCTGTGGAAACTCTCTTCATGCTGCTGTTTTGGATGTGGCTCGGCCTGTCCGTGTTGATCTACGCCCGCCGCGTGATCACAACCGGCTCGATGCGCGCCAATCAAAAAGAGGGCGAATCCAAGTCGTCGACTCGCCGCTCGCGCGCCGAGCGACCGACCCGACCCACCATCGATGAAGAGCTGGCGGCAATGGCTCCTCCCCCTTCGACCACGGCGCCCGGGAGCGAGCATCGTGCACCAATCCAGCCCCCTTCCGGAAGCCAGTCTCACGAAGCCGGCGTGACCACTCGCACCGACGACGCGCCGCTCGCCCGGTCACTCGCCGAGGCACTGGCCGGCATCATGATGCCGTGCGAACTCGCTCCGCTGGTGACCACCGAACACATTGATTCCCGCAACATGCTTTTCGCGACCACCGGGCACTCCGCCGAGTCCGTCGGCACCTCGGTGGCCGATGAACTCGAACGACTCAACTACACCTTCGCCACCCTGAGCCGCCACACCATCCAGGCGCGCCGCGGCGGAACTGTCGTGGAGATCACGGTGCATCCGGACAAGGCCACCGCGGCTGCGGCACTCGCCGGGAGGGCATCAGGGGCACCCGACGACGCCGTGCTCGTGGAGTTTCAGCTCCGCTGATACCGACTCAGGTAGAGGGTGGGAGCACCCGGATACCGAGTTCTTCGAGGTGGGCGGCGTCGAGCGGTGACGGCGCGCTGGTGAGAGGGTCGGCACCCGATTGGGTCTTCGGGAAGGCGATGACCTCACGAATGTTGGTCTCACCGACCAGCAAGGCAGTGAGTCGATCGATCCCGAAAGCGAACCCGGCGTGAGGCGGTGCGCCGAATCGGAAGGCATCGAGAAGGAACCCGAACTTGGCATGAGCCTCCTCTGCTCCAATCCCCAACAGCTCAAAGATCCGCGACTGAACTTCGGGCCGATGGATCCGCACCGAGCCCGAGCCGAGCTCCCACCCGTTGAGAACGAGGTCGTAGGACTGGGATCGAACATCCAAGAGGGCCTCGCCTTCGGCATCGAGGCCATCGATGTCGTCGGGGTGAGTCATGGTGAAAGGATGGTGAGCCGGAATCGGCTTGCCGTCCTGGTTGATCGCCTCGAAGAGGGGGAAGTCGACAACCCACATGAAGTTGAGTCCGCCCTCGTTCACCGGCGGGCGCCCGAGTTCGAGACGGAGCAGGCCGAGAACGTGACGCACCACGCGCCGCTCGTCGGCCACGAGGAACACCATGTCGCCGGGCTCCGCTTCGAGTGCCGCGATCACCTGGGTCGATTCGTCGGCCGAGAGGAACTTTGCGACGCCGGCATCGAGGGCAGGGCCGCTTTCGCCCTCGACAACCTTCATCCAGGCCAGACCCTTGGCCCCCCACTGCTTACAGGTGTCGACCAGTGCGTCGATCTGATTTCGGCTCAGGGCCTCGATCCCGGCCTCCATCCGGATTCCCTTCACGCACGGTGCCTGGAAGACGCGAGCTTCGGTGTGTTCGAAGAGTGGGGTGAGCTCCACCAGCTCCATCCCGAATCGAGCGTCGGGCTTGTCGGAACCAAAGCGTTCCATGGCATCGAGCCAGGTGATGTGGGGAAACTCGGCGGGACGCTCACCGGTGACGGCTTCAGTGGCTTCGGCCACGGCGTGGGAGATGAAGTCGAACACGTCGTCCTGGTCGACGAAACTCGCCTCGGCGTCGAGCTGCATGAATTCGAACTGGCGATCGGCGCGCAGATCCTCGTCGCGTAGGCAGCGCGCGATCTGGTAGTAGCGATCGATTCCGCCCACCATGCAGAGCTGCTTGAACAACTGGGGGCTCTGGGGGAGCGCATAGAACGAGCCCGGCTGGTTGCGGGAGGGTACGACGAAGTCGCGGGCACCCTCGGGGGTGGACGCCACCAGCATCGGAGTCTCGATCTCGACAAACCCCTTCTCTTCCATGCCGCGACGGATCGCGCTGTTGACCTTCGCCCGCGTCCGCAGGTTGCGCTGGAGGCGCTCCTTGCGAAGATCGACATAGCGGTGCCGGAGTCGGAGGGTCTCGTCGACCTCAGTTCGTTCGTCGAGGGGGAACGGTGGCGGCTCGGACTCGGAAAGGATCTCGATCTCGGTGATCTCGATCTCGATCTCCCCGGTGGCGAGATCGCGGTTGGCCGTGTCGTCGGGTCGGCGTCGAACCTCGCCGGTCATACGAGCCACATACTCACTTCGCAGGTCGTGAGAGCGATTGACCACACATTGCACGACGCCGGTGTGGTCGCGCAGGTCGATGAACGCCAGATGCTCACCGTGCTCGCGGCGCCGGTCGACCCAGCCACAGATCGTGACCGTGCGCCCGGCATCGGCGGCGGTGAGCTGGCCGCACATGTCAGTACGCATAGAAGTGGAAAGAGCGTTCATCGGTGATCCTGGAGGGTTGGAGGAATCAGTTCGCGCCGGGCACGAACCCGGAGACTTCTTGTACGAGCAGGTCGAGGGGAACCCGCCGCTGGCCGGCATCGCCCCTCATGTCGCGGAGGGTGACCTCGCCGGCGGCTATCTCGTCTTCGCCGATTATCGCAGCGAGGAGTGCACCCGAGCGATCGGCGACCTTCATCTGGGCCTTCATCGAGCGGCCGCCGTAGCTGCGGTCGGCGCCTATCCCGGCGTCGCGTAGCTCCTGGCACACCGAAAGGGCGCTTCCGCCACCGGTGACATCAACTACGAACACGACCACAGAGGGGGAAGGCGCAGGAAACACATCTTCGGCGTCGCAGGCCAAGAGGATGCGGTCGACGCCAAGGGCGAATCCCAGGCCGGGAGTGGGAGGCCCACCGAGATCCTCCACGAGGCCGTCGTAGCGGCCACCGCCACCGACGGCATTCTGGGCACCAGCGAGCGCGTCGGCGACAAACTCGAAAGTCGTGCGGGTGTAGTAGTCGAGCCCCCGCACTAGCCGGGGTGACATCTCGTAGGGGATGCCCAGCACCTCGAGGCCGGAACACACGACCCGGAAGTGTTCGGCGGCATCGCCGGACAAGAAGTCGATCATCAGAGGAGCATCTGCGATCACATCTTGATCGCCCTCTCGTTTGGAATCGAGGACTCGAAGAGGATTGCGTTCGAGCGTGACCCTGCTCTGGTCGGTGAGATCAGCGGATCGGGCCTCGAGGTATGTACCCAGTGCATCCATGTAGGCAGGGCGACTACTGGGATCGCCCAGACTGTTGAGGAGGAGCCGTACCCGGTCGAGTCCCAGCGATTCGTAGAAGCGCCAGCCGAGAGCGAGAACATCGATATCGGCCTGGGGATCGTCGGCACCGAGTATCTCGACCCCGACCTGGGTGAACTGGCGGAAACGGCCGGCCTGGGGTTGTTCGTAACGGAACTGGGGACCTTCGTACCAGATCTTCCACGGCGGCACCGGTCGGTGTTCGGCGTAGGCCCGGCAGATGCTGGCCGTGAGTTCGGGCCTCAACGCGAGATGTTGGGGAGGGTCGCCCTTGTCGAAGAAGTCGAACATCTCCTTGGTGACCACGTCGGTGGCCTCACCCAAGCGCTTGAATACACCCAGATCTTCGAAAATCGGCGATACGACCTCGCCGAACCCAGCCAGCTCGGCCTGGCGGGCGAAGACCTCGACGAGGGCGCGTCGACGGCCCGACTCGGGGGGAAGGATGTCGCGAGTGCCCTTGGGAGCACGAAAGCCGGGTTCAGCCACAGCGGTTCAGGCTACCGCCGCGTGCAGGTTCCGAACGTGCTCTTTGTCAGGCGCCCGACCCGGCGCCGGGCAACACCCGGTAGGCGTCGTAGACCGCCTCGACGTTGAGGAGTGTCGACAGGACGGAGTCGAGCTGGCTGACATCGGCGAGTTCGAACTCGAACTGCATCTTCGCCACCGCATCATTGCCGGTTTCGGTGGTGACCGAGACCACGTTGAGACCATGATCGCTGAGCACCTTGGCGACGTCGACCAACAGGGCGGCACGATCGAGCGCCCGGACCTCGACGGTCGTGGGGAAGCGGCCGTTGTGCTCGGCATCCCACTCCACGTCGATGAGACGGTCTGGTTGGCCCGCGGAGAGTTCGGTGGCATTGAGGCAATCGTCTCGATGAACCGATACCCCTCGACCCCGGGTTACGAAGCCGATGATCTCGTCGGGAGGCACCGGTGAACAACATCGCGACAGGCGGATCATGATGTCGTCGAGACCCTCGACGTGTACACCGGCGGACTGGGTTGGGCTACGACGAGCGCCACTTCGCCTCGAGACGGTAGTGGGCAGCCGATCCTGCTCGGGCTTGGGCTCCTCTTCGCCTCTCAGTTCCCGAGCAATTCGTTCGGCCACTGACGAGGCAGCTACGTGGCCTTCACCGACCGCGGCGAAGAGGGCATCGTCGTCGATGTAGTTGAGCTGGGATTCGACCTCCGCGAGCAGGGGCTCCTTGAGGATGCGACGCGCCGGCAGACCCTCTCGCCGCAGAGCCTGGATGAGATCGTCACGACCTTGCTCGATCGCGTCTTCACGACGTTCTCGGGTGTACCACTGCTTGATCTTGTTGGAAGCCCGGCGACTAGCCACGAACTTCAACCAGTCGCGACTCGGGCCGGCTCCCTCAACCTTGGAGGTGAACACTTCAACGGAGTCGCCGGACTCGAGCCGCGAGTGAAGGGGCACGAGTCGGCCGTTGATCTTGGCGCCGATACATGCATGACCGACGTCGGTGTGAATCGTGTAGGCGAAATCAACTGCCGTGGCACCAACCGGCAGCTCGATCACCTTGCCCTTGGGGGTGAAGACGAACACCTCGTCCTGGTCGAGATCGAACTTGAGGTTCGACATGAACTCCGACGGATCCGAGGTCTCCTGCTGCCACTCGACGATCCGACTCAGCCACGCCAGTTCACCTTCGGGCGACTGCTCCTTGTAGTCCCAGTGGGCGGCGACTCCATATTCGGCGCGTCGATGCATCTCCCGCGTCCGTAACTGCACCTCGAGAGACTTGCCCTGAGGCCCGACGACAGTCGTGTGCAAAGACTGGTAGAGGTTGAACTTGGGCATCGCTATGTAGTCCTTGAACCGGCCCTGCACCGGACGCCACGTGGCATGGATGGAGCCCAGGGCCGCGTAACAATCACGGACCGAATGGACGATCACCCGGATTGCCACCAGGTCGAAGATCTCGTCGAACGGGCGACCCTTCACCACCATCTTCTCGTAGATCGACCAGAGGTGTTTCGGCCTTCCGTCGACCTCCGCGACGATTCCGAGCTCGGCCAGTCGGGCCTGCACGTCGGTGACGACCTGGGCGAGATAGAGGTCTCGCTCGGGTGCACGCTGATGCACCATCTGATCGATCTCGGCATAACGACGACAATGGAGGGCGGCGAAGGAGAGATCTTCCAGCTGTTGCTTGAGATCCTGCATCCCCAGCCGGTGAGCGAGTGGGGCGTAGACGTCGAGGGTCTCGCGTGCCGTGCGTTCCTGCTTGAACTGGGGCAGGGCTGCGATCGTGCGCAGGTTGTGGAGTCGATCGGCCAACTTGATGATGAGGACCCGGAGGTCCTGGGCAATGGCGACGATCATCTTGCGCATCGTGGCGGCTTGCTGCTGCTCCTTGGAGTCGTAGTGGACCCGTTCGAGCTTGGTGACGCCGTCGACGATTCGAGCGAGCTCAGCGCCGAAGGTCTGTTCGAGCTGCTCCAGGGTGATGCCGGTATCTTCCACCGCGTCGTGGAGCAGGGCACCCGCGATGGCGATCTCGTCGAGTCCCTGACGGGCCACGATCGTGGCCACCGCAACTGGATGGCGGATGTAGGGCTCGCCCGACTTGCGATTCTGGCCGCCATGGGCACTCGCAGCCAGGTCGAACGCTGCCTCGATCAGCTCGGTGTCGGCCTTCGGATGCAGGGCGTGATATGCCGCCAGCAACTCGGCGATCTCGGCCGAAGCGGGACGATTGGCCGCACGACGCCAAGGAAGCACTCGGGTGACGGTTGCCATTCAGCAGCCGTCGGTTTCGCTGGTCGGCATCTCGTCGACCGGTATCGCGACGTGGATCGGATCCTGTAGAAGGGCGCGGCCACCGAGGAAACCCAACTCGAGCAGGAAGCCGAAACCCACCAGCTCGGCCCCGGTGGAGCGGATCAGCCGCGCCGTTGCAGCGGCGGTGCCACCGGTTGCCAATACATCGTCGATCACGAGGGTGCGCTGGCCCGGCTCGAGGGCATCGCGATGGATCTCCACGGTGTCGGTGCCATACTCGAGGCTGTAGGTCTCGGAGAGAATCCTGCCGGGAAGCTTGCCCGCCTTGCGGACAGCCGTGAAGCCGGCACCCAGCGCCAGGGCAACCGGAGCGGCGAGGATGAAACCGCGAGCCTCGATCCCGGCCACGGCCTGAACCCCCTTGTCGCGCCACGGCGCGGCCAGGGCTTCGACGGCCATCTCCAACCCTGCCGGGTCGGCGAGCAGGGGCATGATGTCCTTGAACAAGACCCCCGGCTCGGGAAAGTCGGGGACGTCGCGGATCAGATTTCGTAGGGCGTCGGCACTCACGTCGACCATACGGTCCACCGTACCCGGCTCACCGCTTCTTCTTTTTCTTCCTGGGTCGGGGCGGTTGCCCGGCGGGTCGGTCCCCGCCGTCTCTCGTGGGACGGGTTGGCCGAGTGGGGATCCCACCGAGGGCCACGTCTTCCTCGCTCACCTTGCGGGTGGAGACATCACCGTCGGACCTGGAGGCCACCTTCCGTGCCACCGCAACGTGCTCTGCTTCTCGTTCCTTCATGTAGGCCACCAGCGAGGACGCCACGAAGATCGACGAGTAGGTGCCCACGATGATGCCGATCAACAAGGCAATGGCGAACTCCTGCAGGGTGAGCGCTCCGAGGAAGAACGAGCCGATCACCAGCATCGACAACACCGGCAGTACCGACGTGATCGATGTGTTGATCGAGCGCATCAGCACCTGGTTGAGCGACAGGTTCATCATCTCGGTGTAGGTGTAGCGACCCGTGCCGGTGAGCCGACTGCCAACCTCGCGAACCTTGTCGTAAACCACGATCGTGTCGTAGAGCGAGTAGCCCATGATGGTGAGGAAGGCGATGACGGTAGCCGGTGTGACTTCGAACTGGAAGACCGCGTACACCCCCACCGACACGAGGATGTCGTGGGCGACGGCTACGAGTGCGCCGACCGCCATCTTCCACTCAAGTCGGATCGCTATGTAGGCCGCGACGATGATGAAGAACCAGATCAGGGCATTTCGGGCCTTGCTGGTGATCTGGTCGCCCCACGAGGGACCCACCGTAGTGACGCTCACATCAGTGCCCTCGACACCGGCGAACTCGGCCAGAGTCGCCGAGATCTCTGCAACCTTGTCCAGATCCTCGATATCGGCACGGACCCGAATCGAGTCTGAACCGACGGTCTGGATCTTGCCCGCTTCGGCGTCTGTGCCCGACAGGGCATCACGGGCATCGGCGACCGACGCGCCCGGCGCCGACACCTCCCAGGACGTACCGCCCTCGAATTCGATTCCGAGGTTGAGGCCTCTCACGAGCAGGGCACCCAGACTGATGAGTACGAGTGCGGCCGACACGGTGAGCGCCTTGCGCCACATCGCCGGGAAGTCGAAGGAGTGCTCTCCCCGGTAGAGCTTGCGCAACATGTTCATGACGCGGTCTCCCCAGTCGGGATCCCGAATCTCGACGGCTTGTCGTAGAGCCCCGATCGGCTGGCCATCAGGCGGACCACGGGCCCCATGAAGAAGTAGGTGGCGACGAGATCGAGCACGGTGGCGAGGCCGAGGAAGAGGGCGAACCCCTTCACCTGGCCGACCGTGAGGAAGTACAGCACCACCGCGGCGATCAGGCTGGCCACGTCGGCCTTGACGATCGTGGAGTAGGCGATGGGGAAGGCTCGCTCCACCGCCGAACGAACCGTGCGGCCGCCCTTGACATCCTCTTTGAGGTGCTCGAAGTAGACCACGTTGGAGTCGACGGACACACCGACCGACACGATCAACCCGGTGACCCCTGCGAGGGTCAGGGCAAGACCCTGCGACTCCCCGAGCCAGGCGATCATGGTCCACAGCAGGGCGCCGGAGATGGCAAGGCTCGAGATGGCGACGAGGCCTAGAAGTCGGTAATAGGCGACCAGGTAGACCGATACGAGGGCGAGCCCGATTATGCCGGCGACGATGCCGGCGTCGAGAGCATCCTCACCGAGGGTGGAGGACACGATGCGGCTCTCCTGGGGCTCAAGCTCCACCGGGAGTGCGCCGAAGCGGAGCACGAGGGCGAGGTCCTTGGCTTCCTGCTCCCCCATCGCTCCGCCGGAGATGACTATTGCGTCGCGATCGAAGTTGGCGGTCCCGACCGTGGGCGAACTCTCGATCACGCCGTCGATCTCGATGGCGATACGCCCAACAGCGCGGCCGGTGTTCGGGTCGACTCCGGTGGCGGGACAGGCGGGCGTGGCCCCCGCGCAGGAGGCGGCCAGCGAGTTGAAGTCGTCGATGCCGGGCGATCCGGAACGGAACGAGATGTTGACCGTCCATTCGGTTAGCTGGAACCGGGCACTGGCCGACTCGAGCGCTTCACCGTTGAGACGTCCGCCTGCGGTGGCGCCTTCATCGATGAGTGCCGGCGCGGGGCCGAGAAGCATCGTGCGGGTGGGTGTTTGTTTGTCGACCCCGATCATGCACTCGCCCGCCACAGAGTCGGGGGTCGGGTCGCCGCTGGTGAGAAGGTCGGCGTTGGCGCAGCCCGCGACAACACCTGCATCGAACGGGGCACCGGCCACGCCGTCGGACAGCACGGGCCTGAATCTCAATTCCGCGGTCTGCCCCACCAGATCGATCGCTCGGGCCTGGTCTTCTACGCCCGGGATCTGGACGAGGATGGTGTCGCCCTGACGGGTGATCTCAGGTTCACGAACACCGAGACCGTCGACTCGGTTGCGGATGATCTCAACCGCCTGGTCGAGGGTTTCGTCGGTGACCTCGGAGCCGTCGACATTCTTGGGTTCGAGCACCACCGAGGCTCCACCCTGTAGGTCGAGCCCGAGAAGGGGCTCGTTGCCCACCGCAAGGGTGTAGATGATCCCGGCGATGGCGATGACGGTTATCCCGACCACATAGCCGACTTGGCGACCCATGGTCAGGACTCGTCGTCGGCGTCGGCCATCGAGTCATGGTCGACGTCTTCATCATCGACTTCGACTTCGTCTTCGTCCTCTTCTTCTTCATCCTGGTCGACGACCTTTTCGGTGATGGCGGTCTTGGCGACCTTCAGTTCGATCTCGGGCGCCACCTCCAGCCACACGACATCGTCCTCGACCTCAGCGACCGCGCCGTAGATACCGGAGCTCGTGACCACAACGTCGCCTTCTTCGAGCGAACGAAGGAGCCGCTGATGCTCTTTCATACGGCGTTGCTGGGGGACGATCATGAACGCGTAGAGCGCTCCGACCATGACGACGAGGATGATCAACTGTGCCATTGCGGTCTGGTTTCGCGACAGGGGACGGGCCGAACAAGCAGGTTATCGGGCTGGCCAGACCTCTTGAACCTCAGCTCGGAAGCTGTTGAATTTCCCGTCGACGATCGACCTCGTGATGCGGTCCATGAAGCGGAGCAGCCAGGCGACATTGTGGAGGGTGATTATCCGCGGTGCAGTGGGCTCCTTGGTGAGCAGGAGGTGGCGAAGGTAGCCCTTCGACCATCGCGCCGCCGGGCTCTGAGGCCAACTCGGGTCGAGCGGCTCATCGCTGGTGGCGAACTCCGATCGGGTCAGGTTGTAGCGACCCTGATCGGTGAGGATCGTGCCGTGGCGAGCGAGCCTCGTCGGCAGCACACAGTCGAACATGTCGACCCCGCGGGCCACCGACTCGACAATGCCGAGAGGGTCTCCGAGCCCCATGAAGTAGCGGGGCTGATCGGATGGTAGAAGGCCCATGCATGCGTCGAGACCTTCGAGCATCGCCTCTCGGTCTTCTCCCACGGACAAGCCGCCCACCGCGTAGCCGTCGAAACCGACCTCGACGGTGCGTTCGGCCGACTCGACACGAAGCGACTCGTCGGTGCCGCCCTGCACGATCCCGAACTGGCATTGGCGCATGGCCGCATCCTGATGGTCGAGGAAGTGTCGGCGACCCCTCCCGGCCCACAGCGCCGTGCGATCGACCGCCTCTCTCAATACGAGGGGATCGGCCACAGAGGAAGGACACACATCGAGCACCATCTGGATGTCGGCGCCGATCAGGGCTTGAACATCTACGGCTCGCTCAGGCGTGAGGAGGTGGGTCGATCCGTCGTAGGTGGACTTGAACGTCGCCCCCTCGTCGGTGATGTCGGGTTCCAGGGAAAAGATCTGGTAGCCCCCGCTGTCGGTGAGGACATGGCCGCTCCAGTCTGCGAACCCGTGGATGCCACCGAGTTGGGCCACCACCTCCGCTCCGGGGCGCAGCATCAGGTGATAGGTGTTGGCGAGAATCACCTGGGCCCCGAGTGCCTCGAGGTCCAGTGAAGACAGGTGGCGAACGGCTCCCCTGGTTCCGACCGGCATGAACCTCGGTGTGGTGAACTCGCCCCGGGCAGTGGCGACTAGGCCGGTGCGGGCGGCACCATCATGAGCGGTCTCGGTGAATGTGGCTCTCACGGGAGTTGAGGCTAGGCGCCGTCCCCCTGAATGTCTGCGGCCGCTGGCATCAACCGATCTGCCTACGTGTGGTGTGATTAGGTATCGGCACATGCGCCATCTCAGCCTTGTACTCCTGGTTTCATGCCTGGCGATGAGTTGCAGCGGCAATTCACCCGCCGCTCCTTCGGGCACCGGCGGAGATTCGACGACCTCGTCGGCTCCAGAGAATCGGTCAACGTCGACCACCGTGGAGGCGTCGAGTCCTCTACCCGGCCAGTCGTCCGATTGCCCATCACCCGACTCTGAGCGGGGAGTGCAGCCCACCGAGGGTGGAACTGCCACGGCAACGCTGCGACCCCTCGACCATCCCCTGCTGGCGAGGGTCGACATCGAACTCGGCGACGGCTCATACCCCCTCGTTACCCTCGTCGGCCCCTCCGACACCCGCACCATCGCGGTTCCTGACTCTGCCGGCGCAGAGATCTCTCTCCTCCTGGCCGGAATGCGTGCCGACAGCTCATACACCGTCGAAATCAGGATTCTCGGTTCGGATTGTGAAACCGTCGAGCGGCTCGATGATCTGGTCCTCAGAACCGGCCCACTCCCAACCGATCTGCCCGAGATGTCTTTGATTGCAAGCGACCCGGAACGCATGGCGCCGGGCTTCACCCTGTTCAACCTCATCGATCTCCGTGAGGATTTCGGGGCCAGCGACGGAGACGAGGAAGGCCTGCCACCGCCGGCCGGCTGGATCTTCATCGTCGACGAAGAAGGCAAAATCGTCTGGTACCACCAGGAGGCCCACCCGATCGGCGACACCCGCATGCTCGCGGATGGGTCGATCCTCTTCGAGTTCAACGACACCGCAGCGCGTCGCATCGATCTGGAAGGCAATGTGCTCGATGAATGGGCCGGTTCGATCATCACGGGCCGCTTCGCCCTCGATGCTCACGGCCGACAGGTCGTGGGTGATTCACCGATCATGGTGGATATCGATTCCATGCATCATGAACAGGCCGTTCTGCCCGACGGCACCCACGCCACCCTCACGACCGAACTCAGGGTGCTCGACGGGTTCTCGGAACCTCAATGTGGGGAAGACCCGTCCACCTTCGACGGCAGCTACCATCTGATCGGCGATATCGCCACCGTCTTCGATCCCGAATCAGGCGAGGTCCTCTCCGAATTCAACCTCTTCGACTACTTCGATCCGAGAGCCAACCCTGCCGCCTTCAACCTTTGCGGGCTGCCTTTCGATTTCGTCTTTCCGAACTGGCTCTATCGAGGGGTCGACGACGAGGCACGCGACTGGACCCACGCCAACGCCATCGAGGTAGACGAGACAAGCAACGCGCTTCTGGTCTCGATCCGTCACCTCGACTCCATCATCGCCCTGCGCTGGAAGGATGACGCGAACGGGGTGGCAGGCGACCTTCTCTGGCACAGCGGTCCACTAGGCGACCTCGCATTGACGAGTGGCGACTGGCATCTCCACCAGCATGCGCCCGAGATCCAACCCGACGGTTCCTTGCTCGTCTACGACAATGGCAACAACCGCGACGGCCGAGGTACACCGGATGCGCCTCTGTACAGCAGGGCGGTCATCTACGACATCGATGTCGACGCCCGATCGATCGACCAACGATGGGAGTACCGCAGCAACCGCAGCGGCGAGCTGCTCTTCGCTGGGTTCGTCGGAGATGCCGACCGACTCGAGAACGGCAACATCCTCATCACCAACGGTGGAATCAACGGGACGTCTGATGGCCGGCTGTCGGCCCAGATCGTGGAGGTGGATCCGTCACCGACATCGGGAGGTGATGTCGTATTCAGCTTCGAGGTGAACGGTGGACCCGGCTGGATCGTCTATCGCAGCCAACGGGTGCCCTCGGCATTCGGCTGACCAACAGAAGCGACATGGGTCAGCGAGGCGCGTCCGGCTCTCCCAGGTCCCAGAACAGGCCGGCCATGATCCGCAACGCATCTCGTGTGATCCAGTCGAGGATGTGCTCGTTCGGAGCGTGCTGGGAGCACCCACCGTAAGAGTGGGGAACCCAGAGAGTGGGGAGTCCGAGCAGGTCGGCGAACACATCGTTGGGAAGCGAACCACCGAGATTGGGAAGCACTGCCGGGGGACGGCCACACGTCTCGGCGATCGACGCGGCTGCCCAACGCGCCCACGGATGCTGGGGGTCGAGTCTGGTGGCCATCATCGGTTCGTGAGGTCTCGTGATCTCGATCCGAGAGAATCCGGCGTCGTCGAGATGTCGGCGGAGACCAGCCAGCATTTCGTCGGGATCACACGGCACCACGAAACGCATCTGACAGTGGGCGCGGGCGTTGGGTGGCACCGCGTTGGCTGGTTTGTCCGGATTGCCGGTGGTGAAAGCGAGAACCTCGAAGCTGTTCCAGCCGTATACCTGTTCGGGGGCGTTGAGCCCGGGTTCGCCCCAGGTCGTATCGATCTCAGGTGCATCGGCACCAGCTCCGATCTCGAGGTCTCGGATGGCGTCGCTGATCGAGGATGGGATGGGTGGGGGCCTCAACTCGGGCACGAGGATCTCACCGGTGGCGGTGGTGATGGTGGCGATGGCGTGAGCGAGGATGATTCCGGGATTGGCGAGAAGACCGCCCCAATTGCCTGAATGATGACCTCCGGCGCGTAGATCAAGGCTGAGGTCGAAGTTGAGGGCGCCTCTGGTGCCCATGAATACCGTGGGGCGATCCGGTGAGAGTCGCGGCCCATCCGACGCAAGGAGCACGTCGGCTCTCAACAGGTCCCGGTTGGCCACACAGAACTCGCGCAGACCCGGCGAGCCCGTCTCCTCGCCGGTCTCGACCACGAAGATCATGTTGTAACCAAGACGACCTCGCTCGCCGATGACGGCTTCGATAGCGGCCAGATTGACGGAGTGCTGGCCCTTGTTGTCGGCGGTTCCTCGCCCGTACCAACGCTCGCCGACCTTTTCGAGGCGCCACGGTGACAGGCCATCGTCCCACTGATCGTCGTAGCCTCGTACCACATCGCCGTGCCCGTACCCGAACACCGTGAGGAGGTCGTCGCCCTCGTGACGGTGGGCCACGAGGAACGGCGGTTCGGCTTCGCCGAGCGGATTGTCGAACACCCGACATGAGAAGCCCAGCTTCTCGAATGTCGGGGTCATCTCGTCTTCGAGGTAGCGGAGCAGGTCTGGTCGGCGCTGCGGGTCCTGACTCTCGGTGGGAATAGCGACCCGCCGCGAGAGCGCCTCGAAGAACCCATCACTGTCGAAATGCCGTTCGACCCGGGCTATTGCACTATTGCGAGACATCAGTCGGTGGACCTCAATTGGTTAGGAGTCCGAGCTCCTGGAGGTGTACTTCGGTGGAGTCGACGAGCTCTGCATCGGACAGTGAGAGGTCGATCCCGAAACGACACGGCTGGGCGACGGGCCACGGCGTATCGACGAAGAACTCGACCCGGTTGGCCTCGGGATCGCAAACGTAGACCGACCACGTGGACCCGTGGCTGACGGTTTCGATGTTGTCGACGCCGGCCTCCATCGCCTCCTCGTGGAAAACGCGCAGATCAGCCAGCGAAGCGATCCGGAACGCGATGTGGTCGAGCAGGGCGTCGGATGAGGGTTCCCGCTCTGCCTGTCGCAGCACCACCTGATGGTGCTCCTCGGGGTCCTGGCTCAGGAACACCATCTCGCCATCGCCCCTCTTCGCCGATCGATCCGTCACCTCGAAGCCGAGCAGGCCGGTATAGAAGCGCTCCATCGGACCGAGGTCGTCGACCACAACCTCGAGATGACTCAACTGTGCCCATCCCATGGGATGAATCTAGCGCAGCGACGTCCCCGTGGGGACGTGAGCGACGCCCATCAGCCCGCGGTCTCGAGGGTGACCGTATCGATTTCCGCGCCATCGAAGATTTCCAAAACGACCGCCGTCTCCATCGTCGATCCGACATCCACCTCCACGCCGGACAGTGTCAAGCGCAGCGTGTCGGGGGAAAGCCATTCTCCAGTGACACTCACTCCGGGTGGTGGTGAAATGACCTTGAAGGATCCATCGTCATCGTAGGTCACCTCCAAACGGGTTCCATCAGACAGCCTGATGACGATCCAGCCATTAACGGAACCCCGGGCGAAAGCCTGCACCGCTTGGGCGTCGCCCCCGAAGCCCAGCGTCAGCACAGTGTTGCCATCCGAGCTCGATGCGGCGAACGACGTCAGGTCAACCGCGGCCTTCGCTTCACCCGCATTGAAGCCGTCGGCGGTTCGGTCACTGATGATCCGGTCGAAGTCGAACCACATCTCCCAGTCGTCGGTGGCATCTGCAGTAGACCAGTCAGCCACAGCGGGGGCCAGAGATTCCGCCGGTCCAGCCGGCTCGACTTCTGACAGGCCGCCCTCCGCCTTGTTGTCGACGCCTGATGTGGGATCGGCGTCCTCAGCACCTACTTCGTCTGTGACTGGCCTGCTGACGTCGGTAGCGACCTTCCCGTCATCACCACGATCCCAGTTGGACACACCGAATATCAGCCCGATGGCGAGGACCGTGGCTCCGGCAAACGCAATAGGAACCTTGGCGGGATTCTTGGACAGGTCTGACTGAATGCTGTCGAGTACCTCGGTTTCGCCTTCCTCTTCTCGTTCTCTCCTGCTGTTCCCAGCGAGAAACCCGTGTCCCTCAGAGCGTCTAGGAGGCTCGACACTTTTGCCGCGGTCGGCATCATCGGAGTCCGAAGAGTGCGACGAGCTGGGGTCGCGGCCCTCCAGATGACTCTTGACAGGGGCGCCCTCACCACCGTGGGTCTCCGCCAACTTCGAGCCGTCGGGCAGGGTGATGTCGACATGGAGATCGTCCTCCGACGGAAATTCACCACCGGACCCCGCAGTGTTCTCATCTCCTGGCATGTTTCCCCCGCTCGCGTACTCGTCGCCCGGACTCTAATTGCCGACGAGACCATCGACTTCCAGCCCTGAGAGTGACATCTTTTGAGGCGAGGTGTCCTTTTCGGCGAGACTCGTTCGTAGGGGATGTATCAGCACGGTGCTGGGGCGCGAGCAGCGTCGGTCACGAAAGAGGTAACACGATGTCGAAGGTTTCGATGATGGGCACGATGACGTGCCAAGACGGCAAGGACGAGGAGATGGAGGCGGCGATGAGAGCGATGGTCGAAGCAGCTCGTCAGGAGCCCGGCGTCGAGATCTACTCCTATCACCGCGGCGAGGGCAACGAGTTCTCATTCTTCGGGCTGATGACCGATCAGGAGGCGCTGCAGAACCACGGCCAGACCGATGCGATGAAGGCAGCGATGGAGAGCATCGGACCAGTGATGGCAGGTCCACCTCAGATGTCGTCGGGCACGCCGTTCGCCGCCATCGGTTTCGAAATCTGAGCACGGGACACTCATGAGCCAGTACCTGTTGTCGACATATTCCGTCGAGAGCGAAGACGCCCCTGAGATGCCGTCGCCCGACGACATGCAGCAGATGATGCAGGGGATCATCGCCCTCGAAGCCGAAATGGATGCCACCGGGACATTCGTTTTCGGCGGCCACCTTCACGGGCCCGACGCGGCAACCGTCGTGAAGCAAGAAGATGCCGAGGCGATCATGACCGACGGCCCATTCGTCGAAGCCAAGGAGCACATCGCCGGGTTCTACATCATCAACGCCGACGATCTCGATGCCGCTCTTGGGTGGGCGGGGAAGGTATCTGCGTGTGTGAATCGTCCCATTGAGGTACAGCCGTTCGCGGCCACGGGACGGGTCGCCGATCAGATGCCCGACGCCTGACGACAGTGGCCGGCAAAGCGGCCCGCGTGGATCCCGGCCCGGTCGAAACCATCCGTCGCATCGAGGCTGTGTTTCGTGACGTCTACGGCCAGGCCGTGGCGACTCTGGTCCGCGTCTTCGGCGACATCACGCTCGCGGAAGACGCAGTCCAGCACGCGTTCGTCGTGGCCGCCGAGCGATGGGGGCGCGATGGCATCCCGCCGAACCCCGCGGGTTGGATCGTCACGACCGCGCGAAACCGTGCCATCGATCAACATCGCCGTACGACACGGGGCCGCGAGTTGGAGAGCGAGGCGGGCGATGCCTCGGATGGGGGGCCCGATCCGTTCGGCGAAGCGCTACAGGAGGAAGAACCAGTGCCCGACGATCGGCTTCGGCTCATCTTCACGTGCTGTCACCCTGCGCTGCGCATCGAGCACCAGGTAGCCCTGACCCTGCGACTGCTCGGGGGTCTGACCACCGAGGAGATCGCTCGTGGATTCCTGGTGACCGAGCCTCCGATGGCGAGGCGGCTGGGCCGGGCGAAATACAAGATCAAGGCGGCCAAGATCCCCTATCGAGTGCCCGCCCAGTCCGATCTTGCACAGCGATTGAAGCCCGTCCTCTCGGTGGTCTACCTGATCTACAACGCCGGTACCGGCGAGCTCACGGAGCGGGCGATGTTGCGGAGAGAAGCCGTTCGCCTGGGGCGCGCCCTGGTGATCTTGGTGCCCGACGAACCCGAGGCGGCCGGACTCCTGGCGCTCATGCTGCTGAACGAGTCCAGAGTTCACGCCCGCAACGTCGACGGGGCGCTCGTCCTGCTGCGCGACCAGAACCGGTCGAGGTGGGACCGCGACCTGATCAGCGAAGGACATTCCCTCGTCCGGGAGTGCGTTCGTCGGGGCCGGCCTGGCCCGCTCCAACTCCAAGCGGCGATCCAGGCCGTGCACTGCAGCGCCGAGACATTCGAGGCGACCGACTGGCCCCAGATCGTCGCCCTCTACGACCATCTAATTTCCGTCCTGCCCACGCCCGTGGTGGCCCTCAACCGGGCGATCGCCGTCTCGGAGACCGATGGCCCCGCGGCAGCGTTGGAAGAACTCGACCTCATCGCAATCGAACTCGATGGATACTCCTCCCTGCACGCGGCCCGGGCCGCAACCCTTAGAAGTCTCGGGAGAATCGCCGAGGCGACCGATGCCTACTCACGCGCAGCCGAGTTGGCCGACAGCAGCGCCGACCGGAAGTACTTCACCGAGCAGATCCAGGAACTGGGACTAGCTCGCTGAGCAGACCAGTGCCATCGGTCGAGGCATATGTCATGCCGTGTCACCAGCACCTCCTGATTAGGGCGAGGTGACGGACCGACGACGACTAGCTCAAGACCAGGTTTGCGACGTTCAGCGCGCCGGTTTCGACGGTGGAGGTCACGGTGCGCTTGCGGCCGCCGACCCATACCGATGCGCCGGGTTGGGCCTCGAGGTTCTTCATCCACTGCGACTTGTCACGTACGGTGCTGACCTTGATGTGACGCCCGAATCGAGTCGCTACGAGTGGCACCTGGCGGGGTTGGCCCGACGTCCGGCCCGTGGTCTCGAGCACGACCAGACCGAAGCCGATTGGCAGAGGGGTTCCGAGACCGGCCCTGACCGCAGGCACCGTGAGCTGGTTGAGGGCGCGGAAACTCTTGCGGACGAGATCGGTGTGAAGGGTGTTGAGTGCACTACGCATGAAGCATCCAACACTACGGACACCGCAGCCATTCCGCGGGGCTAGATGAATTGTCGTGGACGGAGTGCACGGAGTGGGAAGGTGGACGCATGACCCGCAAACTCATCATCGATACCGACCCTGGAGTCGACGATGCCATCGCGATCCTGATGGCCTTGGAGACGTCCCTGCTCGATGTGATCGGCCTCACCACCGTGTTCGGCAACGCTTCGACCGACGTCACCACCACCAACGCGCTCATTCTGCTCGAGGTCGCGGGTCGAAGCGACATACCTGTCGCGCGCGGAGCGTCCAAGCCGATCGCATCGGAGTACATCGGCCCAGTGCCCCAAGTCCACGGCCACAACGGCCTTGGCGATGCTCCGCTAACCGCACCAACCATCGCGCCGACCACACAGTCCGCCTCCGACTTTCTCTTTGCCAAGGTCGCGGAACAACCCGGTGAGATAACCCTTCTCGCGCTCGGGCCGCTCACCAACCTTGCTCAAGCACTTCGACAGCACCCCGAACTGCCGGCATTGGTGGACGAGATCGTCATCATGGGCGGCAACGCCCTCGTCCCCGGGAATGCCACACCGGTCGCCGAAGCCAACATCAACAATGATCCCGAGGCCGCCGACCTCGTACTCGGCGCCGACTGGGCCGTCACCATGGTCGGGCTCGACGTCACCCACAAGATCAATCTCAGCGGCTCTGCGATCAGGCGGATCACCGAAGCCGACAATCCGGCGTCGAGACTGCTCGCCGATGCTCTTCCGCTCTACCAGGACTTCTTCGAAACAAGGATGGGCATCGACGGAATCTTCGTCCACGACCCGACCACGATCGCCTACCTGCTCGACCCCGCGGCCTTCGCCACAGAGGCATGGCCAATCCGCGTTGAAACCGAGAGCTTCAGTCGAGGAAAGACCTGGCCCAACATCGGCAACACCGACGAGAGCACCCCACCAGCTTGGCGAGGCCGGCCGAGTGTCAACGTCTGCACATCCGTCGACAGCCAGCGAGTCGTCGACCTCGTCGCCGACCTGCTTATCCCGAGCTCGTAGCTCAGGATCAGGTGCCTAGCTCGACCGGATGGCAGGAGATCTGGGCCAAGACCGCAACTGCTCCGAAGAAGGCCCCGGCCGCCAGACCACCCGCGGCCGCGACACGAAATCCGCTCGCCAACAGGATTCGTACGCCTCGCAAACCCGAGGGAAGTCTCCAAATCCCCCATACGGGGGAGGAGAGATCCCCCGGGGTAGTGATGACCTGCCCGGCCCAACCACAGACAATGAAGGCATGGAAACGCCTGATCCCCAGATCTTCAGCCTGTTGGTCTCCACCCCCGTCCTCCTCGCCACCGTCGTACTGACCTTGGCACTTCTCAGTGGAGTCGCGGCCCGCCTGTTGACGTGCGTCGAGGAGTTGGGGCACCGCTGGGATGGCAGGTCATGTCTTCGACGCTCGACGAAGGAACAGTACGGTACGCACGTGCGCGCCGAGCTGAAGAACATCCGATGAGAGCCTTCTTCGCTCCATGGGGATCAGCTCGCACATACGCCCAGCTCGCATATTTGGCCTTGGCCTTCCCTCTCGGGTTGGCCTACTTCGTTTTCCTGGTAACCGGCATCTCCGTCGGAGTGGGTCTCGCGGTGGTGTGGGTCGGTGTGCCGATCCTGCTCGGGATGCTGCTGGCCTGGCGGGCGCTGGGTGGGTTCGAACGGTTCCTCCATCATCGACTGCTCGACATCGAGATCGACGAGCCCCTCACGTCGATCCGTGGTGAGGGCTCTTTGTGGCAACGAACAAAGCAGCTGCTCACCGACACGGTGACGTGGCGGACGCTGCTCTGGCTGGTTATCCGATTCCCGGCAGGGGTCTTCGTCTTCGTCGTGCTGGTCTCGTCTCTGGCGACGAGCGGGGCACTCATCGGATTCGGTGGGGGGGCTGTCTTAGGCCTCGATTTCGCCGACTGGAGCAGGGCCTTCGATGGGGAGGAGTGGTTCGACGGCGTCGACGAGCGGCTCGCCCTTCCCGTGGGGATACTCCTCATGGCGGTCCAACCCCACCTGGTGCGGGGACTTGCGTGGTTCCACGCTGTCGCGGGCGCCGCCCTGCTCGGTCCATCGGTGCGAGACCGCGAACTAGTACTCCAGGCCCGCACGACGGTGCTGGAGGAACGCACCAAGCTGGCTCATGAGCTCCACGACGCGGTCGGACACACGGTGACCCTGATGACCGTGCAGGCGGGGGCCGGCCGCAAGGTGTTCGACACCGACCCCGGATTCGCGAGGTCTTCGCTCAAAACAATCGAGGAGAGCGGGCGCAGAGCGCTCGCGGAACTCGATCATGTTCTGGGCCTGCTCAGAGAGGATGAGGGCGGCGGGGCTGCGCCCGCTTCGGGGCTGAGCCGTCTACCCGACCTCGTACGTGAGGTGGGCGATGCCGGACTCGTCGCCACCCTGAGGGTGGAGGGCGAGCGCCGGCCGTTACCGCAGGGGCTCGGCAACTCGGCGTATCGGATCGTGCAGGAGTCGTTGACCAACGTCCTCAAGCATGCCGCTGGCGCACCAGCCACGGTCTGCGTCGAGTATCAGCCCGATGCCCTGGTCATTGAGGTCACCGACGATGGACCGATCACGGTGCCAGTCATGACCGGGCGCTCGGGGCAGGGGCTGGTCGGAATCCGGGAGCGAGCAGCGGTGTTCGGCGCCGCCACCGAGGTGGGCCCGCGTGTCGAAGGCGGCTACCGCGTCTGGGTACGATTCCCACTGGACCGATGACCCTCAAGCTCTTGCTCGCTGATGACGACGCGATGGTGCGCGCTGGGCTGAAGGCCGTCCTCAACAGCGAACCCGATCTCGAAGTCATCGGGGAGGCAGCCGACGGACATGATGCCATCGCGCTCGCCTCGGAGCTCCGACCCGACGTGATCATCATGGACATACGCATGCCCCACCTCGACGGGTTGGCCGCGACGGAGCGGATCGTCTCCCGAGGTGCCACCGCACCGAGAGTGCTCGTGCTCACTACCTTCGAGCTCGATGAGTACGTCTTCGAGGCACTGAGGACAGGAGCGAGCGGCTTCCTGCTCAAGCGGGCCTAGCCCGAAGATCTGATCGAAGCGGTACGCGTTGTGGCGTCTGGCGAGTCGCTCCTCTTCCCTCCGGTGATGCGGCGCCTCGTCGCGGAATATGCAGCGGCGGGTGAGCGAGCCGACCAGCTTCGCGTCAACCTCGAGCTGCTCACTGACAGGGAACGTGAGGTGCTGCGCTTGATCGCCCGCGGAAAGTCGAACCGTGACATCGCCGATGAGCTGTTCGTGGGACACGAGACAGCAAAAAGCCACGTCGGATCGGTACTCATGAAGCTGGGGGTACCGGGCCGGACCCAAGCCGTGATCGCCGCGTACGAATCGGGCTTCGTGCGCACCGGCGAGGCCTGATTTGCCGATCTGTCAAGCTTGGTTGCGTGGATGGCTACGACTCTGGCGCTCGTTGCCGCGCTTGTAGTCGCCAGTGAGACGGGCCATCAGCTCTTGTTCTGAACCCTCGCCGACGTCGTCCGTGAACCGTTCGGCGCGTTGTCCCCGAAGTGTCCCTGCAACGCGACCGTGATGCGTGATCACGACATCACCGTTCTTCCTTCGTGACCAGGTGAATCCTTCGGGAGCCGACATCGATACAGTCTTTCGGTTCTCAATGCCCACTGGGTGGCGGGCCGAGCAGGTCCCACCTGTTTCCTGCCACATCGAGGAAGACGGCGAATCGACCGTACGGCTCGTCACGAGGAGCAGTCACGAACTCAACCCCGTGGTCGACCATACGCCGCCACATCACCTCGAAGTCGTCGACGCGGAGGAAGAGCCCCACCCGACCGGCGTATTGCGTTCCGATCGCCTCGGCTTGCGGGTCCCCGTCCGCCCGTGCGAGCAGCAGACCGGTCTGGGCGCCCGGGGGTCGCACCACCACCCAGCGCTTCGGCCGGCCGTCATTGGTGGTCGACGGCGAATCCTCGACGAGGTCGAACCCCAGCACATAAACGAAGAAGCGGATTGCTTCGTCGTAGTCCTCCACGATGAGGGTGGCTTGCTCGATGTGCACGGACACACCGTAGGCGGCCCGATTACCGATACTGCTCAGCGTTCCTCTCGCCGGTAGGCAATACCGAGCCCGGCCGGTGCCGGCGGTGGCTGATTTCGCGCCCGGTAGGAGATCACGATGAGCACCCCGACTGTGAGCAGGTAAGGGAGCATCGACACCAGAATCGGTGAGAACTCGATGCCGAAAGGCTGAAGCCGGAGCTGGAGCGCCAGGGTAAAGCCGAACAGCAGGGCCCCGATCGCCACTCGACCAGGCCGCCACGCACCGAATATCACCAGAGCCACAGCAATCCAGCCCCGTCCGGCCGTGACCCCGACGCTCCAGGCCCCCACCACAAAGGTCGATAGATAGGCACCTGACATGCCGGCCAGCGCACCACCCACCATCACCGCCCCCATCCTCATCGCGGTGACGCTGTGGCCGGCAGCATCGGCGGTGGAAGCGCTCTCGCCGACCGCGCGAAGCCCGAGACCGAGGCTGGTACGGCTGAAAACAAACCAGGTGACCACGCCTATGGCGATGGCCAGATAGGTGACGGGAGAGGTGCTGAAGATGGTGTCGCCCAGCCACTTGATGTCGCTGAGCACCGGTATGTCGACCTCGGTGAACAGGGCACGGCGGGGATCGTCGGTGTAGCTGTCGCCGATGAAATCGGCGAGGCCGAGCCCGAGAAGGGTGAGAGCGAGCCCGCTCACCACCTGGTCGGCACCGAGGCCCACCGCGGCGATGGCGTGCACCATGGAGATCGCGGCACCCGCGAGGGCGCCGACGAGGAGCCCAACCCAGGGCGAGCCGCTGGCCACGCCGCCGATATAGCCGGCCACCGCGCCCATAGCCATCATGCCTTCGACACCCAGGTTGAGGACACCGGCACGCTCGGCGATGGTTTCGCCGAGAGCCGCCAAGTAGAGCAGGGTGGCGAACTTGATCGTGGCCACGACCAGGCCGATCACTGCGGCCTCGGATATGGATATCTCGGCGAGAATCACGCGGCCACCTTCCGATCGACCAGCCGTATTCGGTAGCTGGAGAGCACCGACGCACCGATTGCACCAAACAGGATCAGCGCCTGGAGGATCGTGGCGACCGCCGAGGACACCCCCAGGGACTGGATGCTCAAGCCACCGACCTGGACAGCTCCGAAAGCAACCGCCACGAGGGCAACCCCGCTCGGCCGCATGAGTGCGAGCGCAGCGACGATAATGCCGGCGAAGCCGTAGCCATTGGAGATGTTCTCGTTGAGGCGGGCAGCCGTACCGGTGAGTTCGATGCCACCGGCGAATCCGGCGACCGCCCCCGAGAGCAACATCACGCCGAGGATCTTGCGGCGCATCGAGATGCCGGCGTAGGTGGCGGTATTCGGCGATGATCCAGCGATCTTCAGCTCGTAACCCCAGACGCTGCGATTCAGGAACCACGCGAACGCGAGGATCACGACGATGGCGATGATCACACCGAGATGAGCGCGCTCCCATATTTGGCCCAGTTCAGCCTGATCGGGCCGGGCCTCGATCTGGGGGAAGCCGAAGCCCTCGGGGTCCTTCCATGCGCCGTTCTGAAGATAACGAATGAGCCTCAGCGCAACCTCGTTGAGCATGAGGGTGGTGATGATCTCGCTCACGCCGATCTCGGCGCGTGCGAGACCCGGTCCGAGCGACCACAAGGCCCCACCGATGGCCGCACCGAGCAGCATCGCGACAATGAGAACGGGACCCGGCCAGTCGGCACCGATGCGCCCCACAAGCGTCGCGGCGGTGGCACCGAACAGGATTTGGCCCTCGGCTCCGATGTTCCACAGGCCCATCGTGGCTGCGATGCTCACCGCCAGCCCGGCAAGCGCCAGCGGCACCGCCCGATTGAGAGTGGTTGCGATCGACTCGCTCGACCCGAGGCTTCGGTCCCACATTCTCGAGTAGGTATCGAGGACGGGGTCGCCGGCGATGGTGAGCAGGATCGCGCCTATGAGGAGAGCAAAGAGGAGGCCTATGAAGAAGGCGGCGGGCTGGCCCCCGCGAGTGGGAGTTTCGCGGCGTTGGAGCACAAGGCGCCTCATGAGGCTCCCATCATTGCTTCGCCGATCTCGGCTCGGCTGGTTGCCCTCGGATCGAACTCACCCACAATGCGGCCCTCCGACATCACCAGGATTCGATCCGCGAGCGCGAGGAGTTCGTCGAGATCCTCAGAGATCATCAGGATGCCGGTGCCGCTGTCGCGCTGATCAAGGAGAAGGTTCTGGATGGCAGCCACACCGGCCACGTCGAGGCCGCGTGTGGGTTGGGCGGCAACCACTATGTGGGGCTCCCCGCTCAGTTCGCGACCGAGCAACAGACGCTGGAGGTTGCCGCCGGACAAGGAGGCCATGGGGTCGTCAAGTCGGCCCACCTTGACCGAAAAAGTGTCGATGAGGTCGGTGCAGAAGGCGCGGGCCCTTTCCCACGCGAGAAAGGGGCCTTGGCGCATCGTTCGATAGCTACGGATGACAGCGTTGTGGGTTATCGGCAGCTTCGGTGCGAGTCCCACCCCGAGCCGATCTTCGGGGATGTAGGCGAGGCCGGCATCGACCCGTCGACGGGTGGACGCGTTGGTAACGTCGGTGCTCTCGATCTTGATCGTGCCCGCGGTGGCCGTGTCGAGCCCCGCGATCGCATCGGTGAGGGCTCGTTGGCCGTTGCCGGCAACTCCTGCGACCCCCACGATCTCTCCGGCGTGAACAGTGAGCGACAGATCGTCGACCGCGGTGAGACCCCGCGAGTCCATCACCGTCAGGCCATCGACCTCGAGGATCGCGTCGCCAGGAGTGCCGGCACGAGGTGATACCTCGGGGGTAGACGAGGACCCCACCATCAGCTCGGCCAATTGGGCCGCATCGGCATCCGCGATATTGATCGAGGCGGCCACGGTTGCCCCGCCCCTCAGCACCGTTCCTTCATCGCAGAACGACGTGACCTCATCGAGCTTGTGGCTGATGAAGATAACCGACCGTCCCTCGGCGACCATCTGTCGGAGTACGGCGCCGAGTTCCACGGCCTCCTGGGGGGTGAGTACCGCAGTGGGTTCATCGAGGATGAGCACGCGAGCGTCACGCCAGAGGGCCTTGAGGATCTCGACCCGCTGGCGCTCACCCATGCTGAGTTGCCACACCGGCCGTTTGGGGTCGGCCTCGAAGCCGAAACGTTCGGCGAGCTCAGCGACGTCGCGGTTGATTGCGTCCTGGTCGATCACCGCCGGCGCCGAACCGAGAACCACGTTCTCGGCCACCGTGAAAGTAGGCACCAGACGAAACTCCTGATGCACCATGCCGATGCCGGCGGCAAGAGCATCGGCCGGAGACGAGAACCGCATTTCTTCACCGGCGATACGCACGGTGCCTTCGTCGGGAAGATAAACCCCGGCGAGACAGTTCATGAGAGTTGTCTTGCCGGCGCCATTCTCGCCCAATACCGCGTGAACGGTGCCGGGGAGAACCGTGAGGTTCGCCCCGGCATTCGCGATCACGCCGGGAAAGCGTTTCCAAATGCCGTCGAGTTCGACGGCGGGTTGGCTCACCCTTCGGCCGAACCGATGACGCCTTCGACGAAGTAGCTCATGCCGAGAAGGTCGCCGTCGGCGGGCACCACGCCATCAGCAATCACCTCGTTGCCGTCCTGGTCGTTGATCGGACCCGTGAAGGGATCCCAGCTCCCGTCAGCCATCTGGCTGCTGAGATCGTCGATCTGGGCCTTGATGTCGTCGGACACATCATCGGCAATGCTGCCGAGACCGACCAGCCCGGTCTCGATGCCGTCCCACGAAGCGCCACCGCTGTAGTTCCCAGCAGCCACATCTTCGATGACCGCTGTGTAGTACGGGCCCCAGTCCCAGACTGCCGAAGTGAGATAGGCATCCTCCGCGAATGCGCTCATGTCGGAGTTGTACGACACCCAACGAGCTCCGGCCGCCTCCGCGGCCTCACCTGCCGCGGTGGAGTCCTGGTGCATCGCGATCACGTCGGCTCCGCCTTCGAGCAAGGCGCTGGCTGCGTCGCCTTCGACCGCGGGATCGAACCAGGTGGACGTCCAGTTGACCGTGACCGTCGCATCGGGGTTGACGGCGCGAACGCCGAGCGTGAAGGCGTTGATTCCGCGGATCACTTCGGGGATGGGGAAGGCAGCTACATACCCGACGTCTCCGGAGGCACTCGCTTCGCCGGCCGCGAGACCGGTGAGATAGCGGGCCTGGTAGATGCGCCCGAAGTAGTTGCCGAAGTTGGTGTCGTTGGACTTGAAGCCGGTGGCGTGCTCGAAGGCGACGTCGGGGAATTCCTCGGCCAGCGATTCCATTGCGTCCATGTAGCCAAAGGACGTGGCGAAGATAACATCAGCACCGTCGGCGATGAAGTCGCGAACGGCTTGATCGAACTCAGGGCTTCCTTCGTCGATGTTCTCGATGGTGAGAGTGGTGGCGCCGGTGGCTGCCTCGGCGACCTGACGGCCCTGATCGTGGGACCAGGTCCAGCCGGCATCGCCGGGTTCGCCGATGTAAACGAACGCGGCTATGACGTCGGAGTCGCTGCCACCATCGTCGCCTCCGGTGGCGTCGTCACCGCTGCCCGCATCACCGTCGTCGTCGCCGCAGGCAGCAGCGACAAGGGTGAAGGCGAGCAGGATCGACAGGATCAGCAACAAGCGTCGCTTCATGATGGTTTCCTTCTGCAGGGGGTTGGGGGTATGTGCGAAAACTAGGCCATGCAGAACCGCTGTCAACTCCGGCGGGGCGCGCAGCGCGTCAACTCCGAGCGGGCCACCCGACAGCCGAGTCGCACATCACAATCGGTGCCCGGTGGGGTAGAGGATCCAATCCTCTAGACGCCCAGCTGGTCGGCTGCCATCTGGGTCCCTTCGACGCGGGCCGATATCTTTGCGAACGCGGTGTCACGGCTCGTGGCCACGTCGTCGCTGAACGGCGAATAGCCGCAGTCATCGGTAGTTCCGAGCTGAGCGATAGGAATGTGCTCCGCAGCAGCCAGGACACGATCGCGCACGGTCTCGACCGACTCGACCTGTTCATCGCAAACGTCGATCACGCCTACAAATACTGTTTGATGGGGCCGAAGGCGCTCGCCGATCAGCCTCAGTGATGCCTCAGGATTCGTCTCGCTGGCCATCTGCATGAAGAAGCGTCCTGCATCGAGGGTCAGCAGTTGGGGGATGAGTCCGGCGTAGTCGATGTCGAGGCTGTGGGCAGAGTCATGGTCTCCACCGGGGCAGGTGTGGACTCCGATGCGCTGGAGTTCATCTGCCGAGAACCGCCCGAAGACCTCGTTGTTGAGGTCGATGAACTGCTGGAGGAGAGCACCCGACGGATCCAACTTCAGCGCCAAACGAGCCTCGGTGAAGTCGACCTGGACGCTGTCGGCGCCGGCCGCGAGACAGCTTCTGATGTCGTGAGCGGCCTGATCGATCAGATCAATCCGAAACTGCTCCTGGGAGTAGCCGTCGATACCTGCCTCGGGATAGAGCAGACTCATCGCCGATGCCGAGATCACTGCCTGCTTGATCGGGCGCTGGGTGAACTTGCGGGTGCGCTCCACATAGCTGCCCGCATTGTTCTGATAGCGAAACGGCCCATCGGTGATGGTGGGCAACTGTCTGGAGTGGCCGTCGTCGAAGGGGATCACCACGCCTTCTGACGAGAGGCTCATCATGCCGTCCAGGGGGTACGTGGCGAAGCTCGACTTCGTCTGTTCGCCGTCGGAGACAACCGGTGACCCGGTCGCTTCGAATCGGGCGACGGTGTCGGCTACGGCTTCGTCGAAGAGTTCATCCAGTGCCGCGGCGGAGAGGGAGCCGTCGGCGTGGGCTGCCATCGCAGTTTGTAGTTGGGGAGAGCGGGGAACGCTCCCCACTGGTTCGGTGTCTATTCCCATTGAATCTTTCCTTTGGCTCGGCAGTGCGAAGCTAGTGCAGCAGCGACAGGCACCGCGCCGTACTGTCACATCAACGACCCGTGGGGTGGCGCGGCGGCTTTGAGTGCTGCCTTCACCTAGCGTCGATCATGGACGGCCAGGTTCGGTGCTTTCATGACTCCATCCAGAAGACAACAGCTTCCTGAGATCGAGGTGATGCACGAAGGTGCCGGCGATCCGGAACTGCCCGGTCGGGATCTTGTTGGCGGCCATCGTGCGGCTACCGTCCTGGCCTCTTTTGGTTTTGTGGTGGCGGTGGCGTTCCTGATGAATTGGCTGTTCGGCGGCGAAGAGCCTTCGGCGAAACAGTCCGACCCGGCGACGGAGAGGTCCTCTCCGAGCTTCGGCGGGGACGAACTGGATGACGATGCCCGCCGTGAGGCACTCATTCTGGCCGAATCGTTACCTCCGGAACTTGTCGCCGCTGAGCTGTACAGGGCCGCCCCGGGTCCCAACACACTGCGTTCGCTGTTGGCGGCGGTGGGAGGGGTCGCCGGACTCGATGTGGGGACGGCGGAGGGAGCGTTCGACCTCGTCACGTTCGACCCGATGGATCCTGATCACCTTCTTGCCTCACGGCGATCGAGCTACGGTCCCGCCGAGAATCAGGGAGCGAATGAAGAGTGGAGGCTGTCCGCCGGTGAGGTTGCTCAGACCCTGTTTGCGGCAGATCTCGCGCACGACGTCGTGCATTTCAACGACGACGGAACGGTAGCGATCTGGGTCAACAGCGGGAACACAACCGCGTTCGCCTCACGAATCGTGACCTCGCGGCCCGCAGCCTCGGGGTTGAGTTCCGAGCCCGTCTATGCGTCGAGGTCTGTGATCGTCGATGGCACCCTCTTCGCGCTCACGGGAAGCGCCGACTACTACTCAACCACCCGACATTTCGATCTGTTGATCGCCGACGGTGGCGACGATGTAGCCGTCCTCGACTCCGGTGAGAGATGGGCGTGGATCGATAACCCTCTGAACGACATCGTGATTGCATACCCGGCCGACGATCACGGTGCCACCATGGTCTGGAACGCGTCGACGCTCGAACCGATACCGGATCATCCCTTCGCAGGCCGTGCGTTTCAGCGACTCGCCATCAGCGGTGATGGGCGAACCGCAGTTGGCGTCACCAGCAATGGCGATTTGCACGTGATCGATCCGACTACGGGAGCGACCAAGAGCCGATTCGGATCCCTCGATCCTGAGGGAATCGCCCAACCGATTACGCTCAACGATGAAGGGACGATCGCTATCACGGTCGACTGGAACGGCACCGTCACCTTGTGGTGGGTCGGACACGACCAGCCCCTAGCCGTCATCGATGGTGATGCCGGCCCTGCTCGCGTCGTCCCGGAAGACCGGGCACCACGAACATCTTCGGCGGTCGAGCAGGCCGCGCAGCGAGTCGCGATCCATCAACGTGCGACGCCCGACCAACCCACCACCTGGCAGATCATCGACACCAGCCCCGAAAACTGGATCCAACGCGCTTGTGACCTGGCAGGCACAACCCTCACAGCCGAACAACGACACGAACTCGGATTGTCCGCCGGGCCCGTCGCGTGTGGCTGATCCACCGAGTTCGCTGGGGAGCAGGATTGTGTATGGTCCGGCGATGTCAGACCTCGAAGAAGCACTGACCCTCCGTGATGGTGATGGCTGCTGCACAGCCTTCGCGGACCCGCGATACGAGTCGCTGAACGCAATGTTCGGCGGGTGGACCACAGCTGTCGCGCTGGGGGCCACGCTCAAGAGCGCCGACAACGGGGCACGACCGTCGGCCATTACGATCAACTTCGTCGACCGGGTCGAGTCCGGAAACGATGTCCATCTCCATACCAGGCGGGTGGGCGGCAGCCGCTCGGTCGAGCATTATCTGACGGAGTTGTCAGCCGCCGAGGACAACCGGACACTCGCGGTTGCCACCGTGGTGCTCAGCAGTCGCCGCGCCACCGATGGGCACACTCAGCCCTCGATGCCAGATGCTCCCGACCCTGAGTCGCTCGAAGAGTTCCATCCTCCGGGCCCCGAGGGTGGGCGGGCGATGGTGCGACCGATCACGGGACACCCTCCGCGCCACCACGTCGACACGAGATCGACGGCGTGGGTCCGCGAGATGACCGGCCGCCGCGTCGATCACCTCCAGTTGGCCTTCCTCGCCGACCAATTCGAACCGAGGCCCTTCTTCTGGAGCGAGGATCCGCGACCCTCGGCGACGTTGTGCATGACGGTCTACTTCCACGCCACCGACGAAGAGCTCGAAGGGGTCGGCGACGACTACGTCCTCAGCGAAGCAACCGGCAGCCGGGGGGCCAGCTCCACTTCGGGGCAACACGCACGCATCTGGAGCAGATCAGGAGTTCTCTTGGCGACCAGCGAGCAGCTCTGCTGGTACCGCTGAGTCGCAAGTGCCGATCTCGTACGCACTGCGGCTGAGCGAGGAAACGTGCTCAACCTCGCGAACGGCCACCGAGCGCCAATCACAGGCCGGCACCCAACTCGAAGGGCAGGTTCGGGAGGAACAAAATCAGCGGCACGTCCACTCCGAACACCACCAGCACCTGGCAGACCAATGCAAGCGGAGCAGCCATCAGCCCCAGTCCGGCAGCGAACACCACGGTGTACAGCATTACGCCGAGTGCCACGATTCCCCCGGCGGTGACCATCTCGCCCACGAGTGAACCCCTGTCCCGGAGTCGTTGGTCCTGCAAGGTGCTGGCTGGTGCTCGGCTATGACAAGATGCTTTTCCGAGGAGTCGGGCCACGATGCTCACTACTTCGTACATCGAGATGGAGCGCATCAGTGCGAGCAATGTCAGTCGGGTGGCACGAGGCGGTGCCGCCGAACGGATTCCACAATCGAGCGCGAGATGAGTTCCCTGAGTCCAACGACAACCCACTTGGGCTGGCGTCGCCCGTCGGCGAGATCGACATCGAGACGACCCCCGAGCACCGCAACCTGGTAGCTGGCGATCCCCGTTGTGCTGGCTGGACCCGCTCCTACGACGACCCCAACGTGATCGCGCTACGGGATCGGCTGCGGGATCGCAACGGCATCTCCGGCTTGGAGATCGTCGATGCCGGTGATGTCGAGCGGGCGACGACAATCTTCCATCGAGATGGGTTCGTCGCCGTAGCAGACGCCCTCGACCCCGGGCAGCTCGAACGACTTCGCCGCGGCGTGGACGAGGTCACTACCACCCTCTTGGAGGCCGACCCCGACGGCTCTATCGGCGGCGGTGCGGGCGGTCTTCCCCATCGTTATTCCTTTGGTGGCACCTCTGTGTCCCGACACATGTTTCATCGCCCGGAATGGTCGCAGCTGATCGACCTGCCGACCACGACGCCGATCCTGTCATCGATCTTCGGCGGTCCCGAGTACATCGTTTATGGCGCGGGCGGCGAGCTCGCCCTCCCGGGGGCCATCGAGTACCAGGGGCTGCACTCCGACAACGTGTGGACCGAGCTCCACGACCCTCAGGGTGGCCTCACGATGCGCGACCTCCCGACTCCGGTGGTGCACATCAATTTCCCCCTGGTGGACCTCACACCGGTCAACGGGCCAATCCGCGTCCTTCCCGGGACCCATCGATCCCGGGCGCCGATCCCGGCATTGGCGGAGGAGCCCGAATGGATGCGGCTGAGCACCGTCTGTCCGCTCCCGGCAGGTTCGGCAATCATCCGCGACGCGCGCTGCTGGCACGCGGGCACACCGAACCTGTCACGAGACATCCGGGCGATGCCGAACGTCGAGTACATGGCCCCGTGGTTCCGCAGTGAAGCACTCGGCAAGTCGATGTCCCACGACACGTGGTCGACGCTGTCGCCCCACGCACAGAGACTGAGCCGCTATATCGTGTGCGACAAGGGCGAGGCCGTGATCGGCGAGGGAGTCAACCATCCCCGCCGCGTCGAGCGCGAGCGCATCCGTGAAGAACAGTTGGCCGCCATGCCACCCGACGCTGCCACCGCCTATCGGCGCCGCTCCTGAAGACCGTCGCGTGCCTGGCGACTGGCACATCTGAGACCGCAGGAAACTAGGGCGCAGCTGCGGTCTGGAAGGCCCACCCCGGGTAGCTGTCTTCAAGAAGCTCGAGGTGCTGGCTCCACGCCGACAGAGGTAGCAATTCTGGGCTCCGCAACGCGATTTGGCCCTGGTCGAGCAAGAACCCCCACGAGAACGCCACGACCGGTACCGCCTCTCGCGCCATTGGTGACGTTGGGGCAAAACACAGGTAGCTCTCGGCGTGCCAGTCAAGGTACTTGGTGCGATCGCTGCGGGAGGGAGCGTCGAAGAGTGTCGGGGCGACCCCGTAGAATCCGAACGGCGTGTTCAGGTGTTCGTAGACCTCCAAGGGGTCTGTAACCCACTGGTCGTTTGGGGTGAGATGCGGTGATCGCATTCTGACGAGCTGAACCCATCCAAGAAGTGCCGCGTATCCGCTCGCAGCGAAGTCGATTCTCGCTTCGCACACCGGAAAACCTTGCGCCCAGGGTGGGCAACCCACTGCGCCGGGATGACCGTTGGGCCTGATCGAGACGCTGACGCTGCCCGCACGCCCACGCGTCTCGAACGGCAGCTTCAGCTTGCTCTCAGTCACGGACCCGAGTCTCGCATCTCTCCGGCATCGTTTCCGCCCGTAACTGGTGAGCTCCCCAAGCGAGGATGGGGGATTGTCCCGATGCATCTACACCGCCGCGCCGCTCACGATGGTGTCATGGCCGCACCGGACACGATCCGTGAGAGATCGGGAACGGATCTCTTGGATGCGGTCGGCCAAACCCATCGACAAGACCGGGAGTGGAAAATGATCGGATCCCCACACGCCAGCCGGGGCGGGACCGCGCAGGCACGACATGTTCTGCCGCGAGGGCGGAGCAAGGCACATCACAGGGATTCACCGTGACTGGCGGGATACTTAATCAGATGCCCCTTGTTGTCTTCTTTGCAACTCCCCTCGCGTTCGTTGCGGTGATGGCGGTTGCTCTGTACACGAGCCATCGGTCACGCACACGACCCCAGGAACGTCCGAAGTCGGTTGCCTGGCGGGTGGGGGCTTCCGTAGCGATCTGGGGCGGCTTGGTGGCCCTGGTTACGGGGATCTTTATGTTCAGCGTTCTGCTGTTCTGGGAGGATCCCCCGGTCCTGGGCGGGAGGGATGAAGGCCTGGCCATCACCTATATCGCTGTGCGAGATGGACCATTTGCCGAGCCTGTTGATGCCGAGGCTCTTTGGAGTGAAGTTCACGACGACATCAAGGCCCAGACGTCTCGATCAGAGTTCATCGACTGTTTCTTCGCGGAAGCTGACCGAACGGCACCGGACACTGCGCCCGACGAGTTCGAGCCGAGCCTCTTCGAGCGGGGTGTGCCGAACCTGTTCGAGCGGGCGATGTATGGGGGCGAGGTCACCTCGAACGGTGTCCTGGTTCGAGATGGGAACACTTACTCAGTCGCGGATCGCCGCGATGACAGAGGCATCATCGCCGTCGACGTTCGAGTCGAAGGACCCCAAGACACATCGGTCACGACGGTCCTGCTCTCACCAAGGGTTTTCGATCCGAGCGATCCTGGTAGCGGGCCCCAGGATTGGATTGGGGACCAGGGTTTGGCTGTGGTGGGAACCGCGCCCGGGGACTCCTGTCTCGTTGGGGCCGAAGCACTCAGGGAGCGACTTCAGACGACGGGGATGATCTCTGTCGGTCATGAGTATGGGGCTGGAGTGCCGGAGCTCACCGACTATCGCGTGATGGCGGTTGTCTGGGACGGGACACCCGACGAAGACAACCTCGTTGGCGGCGCATTCTGGTGGATCGGGGACGAGGGCGACGGCGGCGATGGGGTTCATCCCCCCAGTGAAGGCGACGGCGACTCTGCGGAAGTGGCTCCCTCCGATGGCGACGAGCCCCGCCGTGCGCCCGATTGGGTCGCACGAGCCTTCGTGCCGGCAGAAACCGTGCGGCTCGAACCGG
>CAXMSE010000050.1:0-23297 GCA_964196195.1 uncultured Gammaproteobacteria bacterium
CGTTGGCGGGGCGAGGTCGCCAGGTCGACCAGTGAACTGAGGCCATCGTCGCCGAAGCCCCGCAGAAGGATCGAGGCAACCGGGAAGACGAAGAAGACCGCGATGAACGTGGCGGGGACGAGTACCACCGCGCCGGCGGCGAGGGTGCTCGTCGGACGGCGCATCAGCCGAGGACGATCTCGACCCAGCGATCGACCCACGCGTCCCGATTGGCCTCGATCTCAGCCGGGTCGAGCAGGTGGGGGTGATCGGCGAGCCTTGCGTGGTCGGTGAACTCCGGTGGCAGCACGGCCGATTCGATGGCGGGAAACACGAACATGCTCAAAGGCACCTCGTTTTGGAAGGTCGGGGTGAGCATGAAGTCGATGAATGCACCGGCCGCGCCGGGGTGGTCGGTGCCCGCGAGTACACCGGCGAATTCGATCTGGCGAAAGCAGGAGTCGAGGAGGACACCCGTCGGCGGTGTGTCGACGGGCGGGTCGGCGAATATCACTTCTGCGGGCGGACTCGACGCGTAGGAGACAACCAGGGATCGATCGCCGCCCCCCGCGACAAATTCTCCGTAGTAGGCGTCCTCCCAACCAGCGGTGACGCTGACACCGTTGGCGGTGAGCTCGGCCCAGTACTGCTCCCAGTCGTCGGTACCGGCGATGGTGGCCAGCAGGAAGGCAAGACCGGGCGAGGAGGTCTCCGGGCTCTCCACCACCAGCTGCCCTGCGTACTCGGGAGCGGTGAGATCCTCGAGTGTGGTGGGGACGGGCGCGGGAAGGGCATCGATCCAGTAGTTGACGCAGACATCACCGAAGTCGATCGGGGTCACCCTGTGGTCGGGGTCGAGAGCGAGGCCTTCGATCACGTCGTCGAGGTGGACCGATTCATAGGGTTCGAACAGGTCCGCGTCGAGGCCGCGTTGCAGGAATGTGTTGTCGATGCCGAACATCACGTCAGCCAACGGATTCCCGGCGGTGAGGATGGCTTCACTCACCATCTGGCCGACATCGCCCGACGACAACAGGTCCACCGCCACCCCGGTCTCGGCGGTGAACGCCGCGAGAGCGTCATCGGATATGGCAAAGCTGTCGTGGGTGACCACCGTGATCGTCGTGCCGGCGATGTCATCGCCACCGGATGCACCTTCTGAGTCGTCGCTGCCGCACGATGCGCTCAGAACAGCACACGCGGCCAAGACTCCGAGGAATCGGGTGAGCGTTTGCATGGCTTCCTCCGCTGGCATTACCCAGATCAGGTTCAGGCGGGTCGCCGACGCGTTGGTCGACCTCTCAGCCCGGCTGCCCGAGCTCCCCGGTTTTCGATTGCAACACCACTCTATTCGGCGACCAGCGCCGCGGCCTCACCCGAGACAACCAGCAAGGCCTCGAAATCGTCGTGACACTGGGAGCCCGGACTGGCCGGAGACAGCTCCATCGGAAGGTCATCGACCGTCTTGCAGGCAGCATGCCTATCAGTCCTACCCGACCGAGATTGCCGTGGTCGCGGGCCGATTGTCGAACAAGCACCCGGAAACCTGCCGCCCCGAGCGGTCAAGCGACCGCGGCCAGCGCGTCGACCAGCTTGTCGATCTGGGCATCGGTACACACCAGAGGCGGACAGAATGCCAGCGAATCGGCCAGTGGCCGCACGATCACTCCCTCGCCGAGGGCCGCGTTGCGCACGTCGGCGGGAGTCTGGTCTTCCCTCGTTACGAGGGCATACACGAACCCTTCACCGCGGAGACCGGCGTAGAGGCCGTCATCCACCAGAGACTGCAGGCCGGACCGGAGGCGAGCGCCAAGTTCTGTGGCTCGCCCGAGCAGGCCGTCGCGCTCGGTGATGTTGATACACGCCAACCCCGCCGCGCAGGCTGCGTTGTGGCCTGAGTAGGTGTAGCCGGTACGCAGGATCCACTCACTGTCGGCCTCGAGGGGCTCGCGAACCTTCGAACTGACGATCACACCACTGAGCGGCATGTAACCCGAGGTGACGGCTTTGGCGAAGGTGATCATGTCGGGACGAACGCCGTAGTAGTCGGCCCCGAACCACTCCCCGAGTCGGCCATAGCCACAGATCACCTCGTCGGAGATGAAGTAGGCACCGTGCTCGTCGCACATGCGCCGTACGGCTTGGAGGTAGCCCTCGGGTGGCGGTATGACACCCCCGGCGCCCTGGAGCGGTTCGGTGAGCACGGCTGCCACCTCGTTGCCCCGCTCGGCGAAGACCTTGGCCATGTGCTCGATGTCGTCGTTGGGCACGACGATGTGGTGGCTGAGGAGATCGCCGAACCCCTCCCGGTTGGGCTGGATTCCCTGGGCCGACGTTCCCCCGTAGTTGGTTCCGTGGTAGCCGGCGGTGCGGGAGATAATCAGCTGCTTCTCGGGGTGGCCCGCCCTGATCTGGGCCGCGCGAGCGATCTTGAGAGCGGTGTCGACCGCCTCAGAACCCGACTGGCCGAGGAACACCCGACCATCGTCGATCGGCGCTAGCCCCGCAATGCGTTCTGCCACCTCCTCCGCGGGATCGTTGGTGAACGGATCGAACACGTGGTAGGCGTGGATCTTCTTCAGCTGCGCGGCGATGGCATCGACTACCTCCTGGTTGCCGTAGCCGAGATTGGCGTACCACAGCGATGACATCCCATCGATGTACTCGTTCCCATCAGCGTCGGTGACGATCGCACCGTCGCCGGAGACGATATTGAGATAGGCGCCGCCATCCTTCGACGGTGCGCTGAAGGGGTGGATGAGAGCAGGGATCGTCATGACGAGAGTTTGGACCTCCAACCCAGAACGCGCCAACACTCAGGACCGGGACTGAACCCCCGGCAGCACACACAACATCTCGAAGATGAGATCGGCCGCAAGTCGCGAGGTCATGCCCGAAACGTCGTAGATGGGTGCCACCTCCACCAGATCACAACCCACCAGGTCGAGGCCCTGGCAGCCACGGATTATCTCGACGGCCTGGGGCGTGGTGAGACCACCCGATTCCAGGGTGCCGGTGCCGGGCGCGAAGGCCGGATCGAGGCCGTCGATGTCGAAGCTGAGGTACACGGGACCGCCGCCCACCTTCTCGCGAACCTCCTCCATCAGGGGAACCAGCGATCTGTGCCAGCACTCCTCGATCTGGACCACCCGAAAACCCTGCTGCCGTGACCACTCGAAGTCGTCGGCTGCGTAGCCCGTGCCCCGCACTCCGATCTGCACCACCCGATCGCAGTCGAGCAGTCCCTCCTCCACCGCCCGGCGAAAGGGCGTGCCGTGGGCGATCTTCTCTCCGAACATATGGTCGTTGACGTCGGTGTGCGCGTCGACATGAACCACGCCCACAGGCCCGTGGACCTTCGCCATGGCGCGCAGGATCGGCAGAACGATCGTGTGATCACCCCCCATGGCGACCGTGGCGAGATCGTGGGAGAGCAAGCCGTCGACATAGGCCTCGATTCGAACCACGGAATCGAGCTTGTCGAAAGCATTGGTGGCCACATCGCCGAGGTCGTCTATTCGCAAGCTGTCGAAGGGCGCGGCACGGGTGGCCATGTTGTAGGGCCGGATCATCACCGATTCCTCGCGGATGCCACGCGGCCCGAACCGGGCACCGGGCCGGTTGGACGTTCCGAGATCGAAGGGCACACCGAACACGCCCACGTCGAGGTCGGCCGGCTCGCTGCGGTTGGGCAGTCGCATGAAGGTGGTGATGCCGCCGAATCGGGGCATCTCGTTGCCGCCGAGAGGCTGCGGATTGGAGGCCATCAGATCTCGCCCCCGAGTGATTCAGCGAGCTTCCAAGCCTCCTCGACACTCTCGCCGGATCCGAGAACGTTGAGCACAATTTCCGAAGCGCCCGCATCGCGATAGCGATCGAGGCCGATGCGAACCGTGTCGGGGTCACCGATCAGCACCATGTCGGCGACCGTCTCCATCCCCTCGCGATCGAGCATCGCCCGATAGGAGGGAAGCTGGCCGTAGATGGCGAGTTCGGTATTGGACCGCTCGCGTGCTCTTTCAATGTCGTCGGTGATCCACACCGGCACAGCAGCAACTACCTCAGGCCGAGGGCCGATAGTGGGCCTCACGTACTCGGCGATCGTGGTGGGTCCGGTCATCCATGTGATCGTGCCCGCGGTGCGCTCGGCCGCGAGCTTCAACATCCTCGGACCAAGTGCTGCGAGCATCACTTCGGGGGCGGGTCCGGGCACATTGATATCGGTGTGGTGGGTGACGAATTCACCGCTCGTCGACACCTTCTGTTCGGCCAGCAGCGGCAACAGGGCATCCAGATACTCGACGAGGTGGGAGTAGGGTTTACGCCAGGCCATGCCGAAACGCCCGGTGATCACGGGTTCGTGACTGGTGCCGAGGCCGAGGGTGAACCGCCCGCCACTTATCTGGTTGATGGTGCGAGCCTGAGCCGCGAGGTTCTGGGCGAACGTGGTCTGCATCGCCACCACCGAAGTGCCGAGCCCGATGTCGGCGACCTCGCGACCCACTACTCCGAGCACCACCATCGGATCGGCGTTCCGGACTTGCGACACCCAGTACCGGTGGAGCCCACCGGCTCGGGCCCGATCCGCGTTGGCTACGGCGTCGTCGACCCTGGTGGCACTGTCGAACCAAGAAATTCTCGTCATCGTGTCTGGTCCCTCACATCCGGTCGAGTAGTTCGCGCTTCTTCGCTTCGAACTCGGCGTCGCTCAACACACCCTGTCGTCTCAGCTGATCAAGCTTCTCGATCTGCTCGGGGATCGAGTCCACACGATTCCCCACCGCGGCCTGACCCAGCCGCTGCAGGCGACGATTCTCCAGACCCTCGACCTGTCGATAGATCTCGTTCTGCACGATGTTTGGTCGGCGGATATCGGAGAAGGTCTGGCGCCCACCCTCACCCGCCGACTCGATTCCGAGGTCGCCGGCTCCGATCAGTCGCTCGAAGAGACTCTGGTTGAAGAAGACCGTGTTGATGCGATCGAGCGGGATCTCGATACCGGTCTTGGCCGCCACCCCGCGGCGCGAGATGAGCCTCTCGTTGGTGACCACGAAGTTGGTGGTGGTCCAACGCACGTAGACCAGACCGAACCGGGCGAGAGCCGCGAGCACAAGTATCCCGATCACCAACTCCACCGGCCGCCACCAGGACTGCACCAGGGCCGCGACTCCGAACAGCACCGCCAACGCGAGCAGGGACCCAGCCGGAGCGAGAAACCACCAGTGAGGCCGAAGATCCAGCACGAGATCCTCGTCGTCGGTGAGCAGATGGCGCGGGAAGGTCATGTCCCGACACTAGTTCGCGACCGTCAACCCCATCCCCACGCGTGAAGGCGATCGTCGCCTATCCCGAAATGATGGGCCACCTCGTGAACGACGGTGACCGCTATCTCCTCCACCAATTCTTCGAGGTCGTGGGCAAGCTCACAGAGGGGTCGGCGGTAGAGGGTGATCACATCGGGCATCACCAGGCCGCCGTAGTCCTCTCGTTCGGTGAGCGGAACGCCCTCGTAGAGACCGAGGAGATCCTCTGAGCGGTGGCGGTCCTCCACCACCACGGCCACATTTTCCATGAGGTGCCCGAGCTCGGGAGGCAGGGCATCTAGGGCATCAGCCACCAGCTTCTCGAAACGATGACGATCAACCGGTTCCACCGCCGGGACCCTAGCGAGTGAGTGGGTAGTGTCACCGACGTGACCGCCCGTATCGACGACGCCGACGTGCTTCTCGCCGGCCTCACCAACGAGCAGAGAGACGCGGTCACCACCAGTGCTTCACCACTGTGCGTCCTCGCCGGGGCCGGCTCCGGCAAGACCCGTGTGCTCACCCGTCGTATCGCCTGGCAGTCCGCCACCGGCGCCATGGACCCTCGACGGGTTCTCGCCGTCACGTTCACCCGCCGGGCCGCAGCCGAACTGCGGAGACGAACTCGCGCCCTGGGGCTACGCGACGACGTAGGGGCAGGCACGTTCCATTCGGTAGCGCTGGCCATCCTTCGCCGCTACTGGGACGACAAGGGCCGCAAGCCACCGGAGATACTCGAGCGGAGGATGGCGTTCCTCGCCAAAGCAAACCCCAAGGTCGAGCGCGCCACCATCGCCGACCTCGACGCCGAGATCGGATGGGCGCGCGCTCGACTGATCACTCCCGAGGCATACGCCGATGCTGCCGCGGCGCAGCGTCGTCGCCCACCCCGCAACGCGGGCTTCACCGCGGAGATCTACGCCGCTTACGACGCGGCCAAGCGCAAGCGCCGCCTCATCGACTTCGACGACCTGCTGGCTCTGTGTCACTTCACGATGAGCGACAACGAGTCGTTCGCAGCCGCACAGCGGTGGCGGCACCGCCACCTGCTCGTCGATGAATTCCAGGACGTCAACCCCCTCCAGTTCGCCTTGCTGCAGTCCTGGTTGGGTCCGGAGTCGAGCCTGCTCGTGGTGGGCGACCCAGCCCAGGCGATCTATGGCTGGAACGGCGCCGAACCCGAGCTTCTCCGCGAGATCGACCAGCATCTGCCCGGTGTGGCTGTTCTCAACCTGCGCACGAACTTCCGATCGAGCCCGGAGATCCTTGCTGCCGCGGGCCGCCTGCTCGATGAGCCGCCCCAGCCCTCGATCCGACCCTCCGGTGATGAGCCCACGGTACGGATACTGGAGGCCGACGAGGAGGCCGTGGCTGTCGCCCGAGCCGTCCGGGGTCGTCATCGGCCCGGGGCGCCATGGCGGCACCAGGTGGTGCTGGCGCGTACCAACGCTCAACTTCCCACCATCCGGGCCGCCCTGGAGAATGCTGGCATCCCCACCCGCTCCCGCGGTGAGGGAGCGATCCTTCGCCGGCCCGAGATCATCGACCTGCTCGACGACTGGGACGACCGTCATGCCCTGTCGATCGCGCTCACCGACTCACGCAGCGCCGACCGATCGGGGCTCACTCTCGAGCGGGCGGCCATGGTCGAGGCCTTCTTCAGCCTCGCCGATGACCACCTCGTGCTCGAAGCCGGCGCCTCGGTCGGCGACTTCCTTGCATCGCTTCGCGCCGACGACAGGGTCGGTCATGTGGCCGACGGCGTGGAACTCACCACCTTCCACGGGTCCAAGGGCCTCGAGTGGCAGATCGTGCACCTCGTGGGGCTGGAGGACGGGCTCGTGCCCATCGCGTTCGCCCGCAATGCCGCGGCCTACGCCGAGGAACGGCGCCTGCTCTATGTGGCCACAACCCGAGCCGAACGCGAACTACATGTGGCGTGGTGCCGCACGAGGATGGTGGGTGACCGACTGGTCGAGCGAGCCCCGTCACCATGGATCGACGCTTTCATCGGCGAACCGCCTCCCCTGCCCGACGAGCGGCCATCGATCGCCAATTTGCGATCGCGAATAGCAACTCGACCCGACATCGATCTCACCGCCGTCGATGCTCAACAGCGCCTCGCCGTGAAGGATGCCCTCGAGCGCTGGCGCGAGCACGCCGCCTTGACCGCACTAGTGGCTCCCAGCGCCGTGCTGAACGACGACACCATCGATGCCCTCGCCACCGAGCGACCCTGCACGATCGAGGCGCTCGAAGCGATCTCGGGAGTCGGGCCGAGCAAGGCCCGTCGCTTCGGACTCCTACTCCTCGAGATCACCTGCCTCGACGAGTAGGACTCAGTCGCCGCCGCTTGAAACAACTCTCCGGGGCTGGGCCACCACGACCACTGTCGCGTCGGATCGATCGAGGACCGTCTCCACCGTGTGGCCGATGAACGGTCGACCGTCGACGTTGCGGAGCTGGGCGCCGAGCACCACGAGGTCGGCCGATTCTCTCTCCGCCGAGTCCACCAGGACGTCGCCCGCGGATGTGCCATCGATCATCAGGGGCCGCACGGAGATACCGGCACCATCGGCGCGGCTGACCGCTCGCTCCATCATCTGCTCGGCGGCCGAGTGCACCGGGGAGATCACCTGTCGGCGCCTAGGGCGAATACGCGTCAGCGGGGTAGCGGCTCGATCCACCACATGGGTGAGCACGATCTCAGTGCCGAGCTGGGCCGATATGGCGAAGGCGACCTCTTGAGCCGACAGGGCCGATGAGGTGCCGGTGACGGGCACGATCGCCCGGCTGAAAGCTGCCGGTAGTGGCCGATCCAGGCCACGGGCCCGACGCACGATCACCACCGGAATCGAGGTGGTGAGCAGTAGCTCGTCGACCATCGGCGAATACAGCACCCCCTCATGGCGGGCGGCCACCCCAACCACGATCACTCCATAGCCGAGCCGCGACTCATTGACGATCTGGCCGGCGACATCGTCGCCTCGGACCCGGGTGTGGTCGACATCGCGTTCGTCGAGCACATTGCGCAGCACCGTGACGTCGGGCCAATAATCTCCATCGGCCACCGACACAATGGTGGCCGGCGCCTCCTTGGGCCACGCGAACTGGACGATCTGGGCCGCCGCGATCGAAGCGGGCTCGCCCTTCGACGGCAAGAGGATCCGAGCGGACTTCACCACCAGGTTGCGGCTCAGCACCTCCTCGCGTTCGAGTCGTTCCTGCTCGTCGGGCGAGCCGCGCCAGTCACGAACGACGATCCGCAGGCTGACCGCCGCGAAGACCGACGTGAGGAGGGGCACGATGATGATGACGGTGTAGGCCGTCTCGGTGAATACCTCGAGTGACAGGCCCACCGATGCGATGACGATCTCGAGGGCGCCACGGGCATTGAGCCCGGCACCCAGTGCCGCCGCGGCCCGAGAGGACTGGCCGGCGAGACGAGCCCCGAGGAACGCCCCGGCGAACTTGGCGACGATGGCCACCAACACCACCACTGTGGCCCAAGCGAGGGCTTCGCTGTCGGCGAGCAAGCCGAGGTCGACCCTCAGCCCGGCGGTGGCAAAGAAGATCGGGGCGAGAAAGGCGCCGGTGAGGGACTCGATGTGATGGAGCACCTCCTGTTGCTGGAAACGCGACCGGTGAAGAACGACACCGGCAACGAAAGCGCCGAGCACCGCCTCGATCCCGAGTGTCTGGGTGGCCACACCGAAGACGAGCATCGTGAAGATCGCGATGGTCATGGCCCCGCTGAGGTTGGGGCCGTCGCGCCTCACCCATCTCAGTGCACGATCCACGAGCCGCTGACCAAGGGTCATGGCCACAGCCAGGAACACAGCGAGACCGATCACCGTCTCCGCGACATTTCCGACCGAGACTTCGCCGGAGACGGCGAAGCCGGTGAACACAGCCAACATCACCCAGCCGACAACATCGTTGGCCATGCCGGCCGCGACGGTGATCTGGCCGAAATCGCGGCGCATGAGCCCCAGCTCGGAAAGAATCTTCGCGATCACGGCAAGAGCCGAGACGGACAGAGCCGCCGCGACGAAAAGGGCAAAGACCGTGCGGTCGGCTCCGGGGCCGAGGAAGGAGTCCGGCAGGGCAAACCCCACGATGAGTCCACCGATCAGGGGAACCACCAGGCTGAAACCGGTGACCAGAGCCGCAGCTCGGCCGAGCCGACGGATCAGCCCAAGATCGGTCTCGAACCCGGCCGTGACCAGCAGCAGCGCCACCCCGAGCCAGCTGACGGCGAGGAGGGCAGCAGACGACATCTCGTCGTCGGGCAGGAACCAGTGAAATCCGTCCGGCCACACTCGACCGAAGAGCGACGGACCGAGGATCACCCCGGCCGCGAGCTGGCCGATCACCGACGGCAGATTGACGCGGCGCACGAGCGAGCCGCACCCACGCGCCATCAAGACGAGCACGAGCAGCTGGGTCCAGAAGACAAGGAGTTGGTGTTCGTCCAGCGGGGTCAGCATTGTGTCAACGACCCAGCTCGATCAGGACCGGTGCGTGATCGCTCGGCGGGTCGTCTTTCGGCCCCTTGCGCTCGTTCCGATCGACCACCACCAAATCCGTCGCATCGGCGATCGATCGGGAAGTCATCAGCAGATCGATCCGCATCCCCTGCCTCTTGTGGAAGGCGCCGCCTCGGTAGTCCCACCAGGAATAGAGCCCGGCGTCTTCATGGTGCTCGCGGAACACATCGACGAGGCCCCAGGCCTCGAGGGTCGCCAGCCGCTCGCGTTCAGGCGCGCTGACGTGGGTCTGGCCCTCAAGTTTAGCGGTGCTCCAGACGTCGCGATCGTCGGGCGCGATGTTGAAGTCGCCACACACCACCACGTCGTCGGTGGGCTTGCACTGGCCATCGAGGTCGGCGGCGAGGCGGTCGAGCCAGCCCAACTTGTATTGGTAGTGGTCATCGTCGAGGGAACGGCCGTTGGGCACGTAACAGGTCGCAATCCTCACCCCATCGCAGGTGGCCCAGGCGATGCGGGCATCCACATCGGGATCCTCACCATCACCAAATCCTCCTATCGGATCATCGAGCCCGACCCGACTCAAGATGGCGACGCCGTTCCAGCGCCCCTCGCCGTGGTGGAGAGATTCATATCCGAGAGCCTCGAAGGCCATCGCCGGAAAGGCTTCGTCGGCCATCTTCGTCTCCTGCAGGCACAGGACCTCCGGTTCGAACCTCTGGAGCCATCGCTCAACGCGTCCGAGTCGGGCCTTGAGGGAGTTGACGTTCCACGTAGCGATTCTCACCCGCCGGACGATACAACCCGTGTGCGTATGCTGTGGGGCCATGACGTCCACAGATTCCTCTGACCTCGGGCCCAACGCCTGGCTGGTCGATGAGATGCGTGAACGGTGGGAGGACGACCCGACATCGGTCGACCCCACGTGGCGGGCCACGTTCGAGGACGCCGAACCGGCGGCCGCGCCATCGCCACCTCCCCCGATCGAGGCAATCTCCATCGAGGTCGCCCCTCCATCAACGAGCGTCCCCGCTCCGCCCGAACCAACGCCGGCGCCCCCACCCCCTGCCCCAACACCAACCACTGCACCTGTCACTGAGGCACCGGGCGACGCCGAGCCACCGGGCGAGGCGATCCGCGGAGCCAGCGCCCGCATCGTCGCCAACATGGAGGCAAGCCTCGAAGTCCCCACCGCCACGAGCTTCCGACAGGTTCCGGCCAAGCTCCTCGAGGTCAACCGGAAGATCATCAACGGCTACCTCGGCCGCAAGCTCAGCGGCAGGGTGTCGTTCACCCACATCATCGGCTACGCCGTCGTAAGGGCCATCGCCAACACGATGCCAGCGATGAACAACACCTATGTGGCCGACGCCGACGGCAAGCCGCGGCTCGTGCGCAACCAGCACATCGGCCTGGGGATCGCGGTCGACCTGCAGAAGTCCGACGGCAGCCGCACCCTGATGGTGCCCTGCATCAAGGAGGCCGACACGCTCGACTTCCGGGAGTTCGTCGATCGCTACGAGCACCTGATCTCCAAGGTTCGCAACAACCAGTTGAGTCCCGACGACTTCTCGGGAACCACGGTCAGTCTCACCAACCCGGGCACCATCGGTACCCTGCAATCGGTGCCCCGACTGATGTCTGGCCAGGGCCTGATCGTCGGCGTCGGCTCGATCGCGTTCCCCGCGGAGTACCAGGCCGCGGACCCCGCGAAGCTCGCCGAGCTCGGTGTCTCCAAGGTGATCACGATCACGTCCACCTACGACCACAGGATCATCCAGGGGGCCGAGTCCGGCATGTTCCTGAAGAAGATCCATGAGCTACTCCTCGGCGAAGACGACTTCTACGCCGATCTGTTCCGAGCCATGGCAGTGCCCTACGAGGCGGTGAAGTGGCGCCGCGACATCAACCCCGTCGACCGGGAATCAGGCCTGCTGGAAAAGCAGGCGAAGGTCAACCAGCTCATCAACATGCATCGTGTGCGCGGCCATCTGATCGCCGACCTCGACCCACTCCAGGTCAAGGAGCCCAAGATGCACGCGGAGCTAGACCCCGCAACCTATGGGCTCACCATCTGGGACCTCGACCGAGAGTTCCTCACCGGCAGCCAGACCGGGATCTACGCCCAGGTGGGAGGTCGCGCCAAGATGGCGCTGGGCGATCTCCTCGGAGTGCTCCGCGACACCTACTGCCGCACCATCGGCATCGAGTACATGCACATCCAGGACCCGGTGGAGAAGCGCTGGATGCAGGAACAGCTCGAAGGAGCCGACCGCTCGATCGCCCGCGAGGAGCAACGCCACATCCTCGCCCGGCTCAACGCTGCGGAGGCGCTTGAGACCTTTCTCGGCACCAAGTACGTAGGGCAGAAGCGGTTCGGGATCGAAGGCGCGGAGTCCACCATTCCCCTACTCGACGCGGTCCTCGGCGCGGCGGCCGATGCCGGCCTCGCCGAAGCCGTCGTCGGCATGGCCCATCGCGGTCGTCTCAACGTATTGGTCAACATCATCGGCAAGACCTACGGCCAACTCTTCACCGAGTTCGAAGGAGCGGGCATCGAAGAGATGACCCAGGGCTCCGGCGATGTGAAGTACCACCTCGGCCAGAGCGGGGTGTTCGTCAGCCGTAGCGGTAACGAACTACCCGTCGAACTCGCCGCCAACCCCTCCCATCTCGAAGCGGTCAATCCGGTCGTGCTCGGCATGACCAGAGCGCGGATGGACGGCATCGAGCCCGACGAGGGCTACGGCGCCTACCCGGTGCTGCCCCTGCTCATCCACGGCGACGCCGCTTTCGCAGGCCAGGGCGTGGTGGCCGAGACCCTCAACCTCTCCCAGATCAGCGGCTACCGCGTCGGCGGCACGGTCCACGTCATCATCAACAACCAGCTCGGCTTCACCACCACTCCGGAGTCGTCGCGCTCGTCGGAGTACTCCACCGATGTGGCCAAGATGATCCAGGCCCCCATCTTCCATGTCAACGGCGATGATCCTGAAGCTTGCGTTCGCGTTGCCCGGGTCGCCTTCGACTACCGCCAGAAGTTCAACAAAGACGTCGTCATCGACATGCTCTGCTACCGACGCCATGGCCACAACGAGGGCGACGATCCGAGCTACACCCTTCCCGAGATGTATCGCCGGATCGATGCCCGCCCATCGGTGCGAGCCCAGTACACAACATCGCTGGTCAAACGCGGCGACTTCACTCCGGAGGAGGAAGAGGACGCGCTCACCGACTTCCGGTCCCATCTCCAAGTTGCCCTCGACGAGACCCGCGGTGTCGAGACCGACCCCGAGGCCCGCGCCAAGCTCCAGGCCGAACCTGTCGGTGTACTCCCCCATATGCGGACCTCCATCGACGAGGCCACCGTTCGACGAATCTACGGCGCTCTCTCTTCGACCCCGGCTGGGTTCACGATGCACCCCAAGCTCGCCCAGCAGTTCACCACCCGCGACAAGCTGTTCGCTGGAGGTGAGATCGACTGGGCCCTCGGTGAGGCGATGGCTCTGGGCTCCCTGCTTCTGGAAGGCACATCGATCCGCATCTCGGGCCAGGATTCTCGCCGGGGCACGTTCAGCCATCGCCACTCCACCCTCGTCGACTTCGACACAGCGGCTGAGCACGTGCCCCTGGCCACCCTTCCCGACTCCGACACCAATCTGTGGATCTACGACTCCCTGTTGTCGGAATACGCCGTCCTCGGTTTCGAGTACGGCTACTCGATCGTGAATCCCAAGGCGCTGGTGATGTGGGAGGCCCAGTTCGGCGACTTCGCCAATGGTGCCCAGATAATCATCGACCAGTTCATCGTGGCCGCCAAGGACAAGTGGAAGCAGGACTGTGGCCTGGTGATGCTCCTGCCCCACGGATATGAAGGCCAGGGCCCGGAGCACTCCTCGGCTCGTATAGAGCGCTTCCTCGTGCTCGCGGCAGAAGACAACATCCAGGTCTGCAACGCCACCACCGCGGCCCAGTTCTTCCATCTCCTGCGGCGCCAGAGCTTCCGGACTCCGCCCAGCCCACTCGTGGTGTTCACCCCCAAGTCGGGGCTGCGGGCGAGGTGGTCACGATCCAACGTCGACGACCTCCTCTCGGGCACGTTCGAAGAGGTGCTTCCCGATCGCAACCCGCCGGAGGCCGATTCGGTGACGAGGGTGATCTTTTGCAGCGGCAAGGTGGCGTTCGACCTCATGGCCGAACGAGATAAGCGCAACGCGCCGGTGGCGGTGGCTCGAGTCGAGCAGCTCTATCCATGGCCTTTCGCGGCCGTGGATGCCGAGCTGGCGAAGTATCCGAACGCCTTGGAGATCTGCTGGGTCCAGGAGGAGCCAGAAAACATGGGTCCGTGGAATTCCGTCAAGGGTCGCCTCTATGAAGCTCACGAGACCACCCACCAGATTCGTCGGGTGAGCCGCCACGAGTCTGGCTCACCAGCCGGCGGTAGCGCGAAGGTACACGCGCAAGAAGTCGCTCTGCTCCTCGAGAAGGCACTCAGCTAGACCGCCAGTGCCCCCTTTTCAGTCACTGAGTGAGAAGCCGACGACCTGCTCGAGTTCTGCGAGTGCGTGGTCCGGATCGACAACCTTGATCGTGGTCATTCCCATGGCCCGCGCCGGTTTCAGGTTGACCCCCAGATCGTCGAGAAAGACACACTCACCGGGCGCCACGCCCAGGCGCTCGCAGGCGATCTCGTAGAATCGGGATTCAGGCTTTCGAACGCCCACCACGCTCGACTCGATGATCTCATCGAACAAGGAATGCAGCTGCAGGAGATCCGGTCCGTCCGCGTCGGTCATGGCCTCGGTGCCCGTCTCGTCCCCGGGGGGGCTGAAGTTGTTGGTGAGCATCGCGGTCTTCAGCCGTAGCGAACACCGCCGCAGCGCCTCCGCCATTCGGGGCCGGATGGTTCCCCTCAGCCCCGCCAGCACGCGGTTGGCGTCGACATCGAATCCGAGTTCAGCCGCCTCCCGTTCGAACTCGCCCACGAAGTCTTCCGGAGCCAGCTCGCCACGCTCGAAGCGAGCCCAGGCATTCGAGTGAGGGTTGGTGGAATTGATGCCACGAATGGTGTCGAGGGGGAGCCCCACCTCGGTCTCATACCGGTTGAAAGCCTCGAAGGGGCTAGTGAGAATCACCCCGCCGAAGTCGAAGAGCACGGCTCGAATCACCGAGGCAGCCTAGACAACATGATTGACTGGCCTACATGTCTTCTGGTCACGCCGTAGTCGACGGCTCCAATATCGCCACCGAGGGTCGCAACGAGCCGAGCCTTGCCCAACTGGAAGAGGCCCTCGCCGCGTTTCGTGACGAATACGACTTTGCTCACGTCACCGTCATCGTCGACGCCTCTTTCGAGCACCGGGTCAGCCAGGCGGAACGAGCACGCGCGCGCACCGAGATCGACTCGGGCAAAATCATCACCCCTCCCGCCGGAGTGGTCGGGCGCGGCGACACCTTCATCCTCCAGGTAGCGCACCGGGCGAATGCAGTGGTGTTGTCCAACGACTCGTTCCAGGAGTTCCACGGCACTTACTCTTGGCTCTTCGATGAGGGGCGCCTCATCGGCGGCAAGCCCGTCCCTGCGGTGGGTTGGATCTACGTGCCTCGTGTGCCGGTCCGCGGACCCGTGAGCCGCCGCGCCACCAAGGCATCCAGCACAACTCCGAAGGTCGCAGCCAAGAAGGCAGCAACGAAAAAGGCACCACCGGGCAAGCCGAAAGCAGACAAGGCACCAGCCAAGAGGGCTCCGGCCAAGAAGGCACCAGCCAAGAGCGCGCCAGCCAAGAGCGCACCAGCCAAGAGCCCACCAGCCAAGACGGCTTCGACCAGGAAATCGACGCGCAAGTCGGCGTCGCCCACCACACCCGGCGCCAACGCCGATCGGAAGTGGCAGGCCTTCCGGCGGGCCCACCCCGAGGGGAGTTCGATAACGGCCACGGTCGAGCGCTTCTCGTCTCACGGTGCCTATGCCGACAGCGGCGGAGTCGAGGTCTATCTGCCTCTCAGACTCCTGAGCGACCCACCACCACGGCGGGCCCGCGACGTGGTGGCCATCGGCGAGTCCGGATCGTTCGTCGTGCACAGGTTCGACAGCGCACGACGAGGAATCGACATCGGCCTTCTTCCGTTCGACGGCGCCGTCCCGGCCGATCCACCGGAGCAACGCGCCGCGGCGACGAAGAAGGCGGCGAGGAGAGCTCCCGCCAAGAAATCGTCCAAGAGGGCCACCGCCAAGAAGGCTCCAGCCAAGAAAACTCCAGCCAAGAAAACTACAAAGAAGGTCGCAAAGAAGGCTCCAGCCAAGAAAGCCACAAAGAAGACTGGCGCGAGGAAGACCGGCGCGAACGAGGCACCAGCGAAAAAGGTTGCCGAGACAAGGCCGGCGAAGAAGGCCAGCGCCAAGAACGCCACTGGCAAAAAGTCTGCGAGGAACGCCGGCAGAAAGCGCCGCTGAGAATCGCGGGCACCGTCGCGGCGATACATTGCAGCGCCTATGGCTGCCCAGTTCATCTTCACCATGCACAAGGTCGGTCGGTTCGTACCGCCCGATCGCGACGTCCTGAAGAACATCACCCTCGCGTTCTATCCTGGCGCCAAGATCGGAGTGCTCGGCCCCAACGGCGCCGGCAAGTCCACCCTCTTGAAGATCATGGCCGGCATCGACGACGGCTTTTCGGGCGAGGCGCGACTCACCGACGGATTCACCGTCGGGATGCTCGAACAGGAGCCTCACCTGGACCCCGCCAAGGATGTGCTCGCCAATGTCATGGACGGCGCCGGCGCCGCAGCTGCACTACTGGCCGAATACGACCAGGTGATGGCCGGCTGGTCCGACCCCGACGCCGACTACGAAAAGCTCGGAGCCCGCCAGGCCGACATCGAATCGAAGATCGAGGCCATGGGGGCGTGGGATCTCCAACGCAATGTCGAGATCGCCATGGATGCCCTCCGCACACCGGCCGGCGACCTGGCCGTCGACAACCTTTCAGGAGGCGAGCGACGCCGCGTTGCTCTGGCCCGACTGCTCCTTTCGAAACCCGACCTGCTCCTGCTCGACGAGCCCACCAACCATCTCGACGCCGAATCGGTGGCCTGGCTCGAACGCACCCTGCAGGACTACGCAGGCACCGTCGTCGCCATCACCCATGATCGCTACTTCCTCGACAATGTCGCGGGCTGGATCCTCGAACTCGATCGGGGCAAGGGAATGCCCTTCGAAGGCAACTACTCGGGCTTCCTCGAGCAGAAGGAGACCCGCTACGCCCAAGAGCAGAAGGACGACGACAAGCGCAGCCGCACCCTCAAGCGGGAGCTCGAGTGGGTTCGCATGGCCCCGAAAGCCCGCCAGGCAAAAGGCAAGGCCCGCCTGGCGGCCTACGACAAGCTCCTCGAGGAGCAAAAGGCCGCCGACGGTCGCAGCGCCGGCCTCGAGATCTCGATCCCTGTCAAGTCCCGACTCGGTGATCTGGTGATCGAAGCCAGCGATGTGTCCAAAGGCTTCGGCGACAAGCTGCTGATCGACGAGCTCTCGTTCTCATTGCCACCGGCGGGAATCGTCGGTGTGATCGGTGCCAACGGAGCGGGCAAGTCCACCCTCTTCAAGATGATCATCGCTGCCGCTGAAGGCCGCACCGAAGCCGACGACAACCCCGACAGCGGCTCGATGAGCGTCGGCTCCACGGTTCAACTCGGTTACGTCGATCAGGACCGCACCCTCGACCCCGACAAGACGGTCTACGAGGAGATCACCGGCGGAGTCGACAATCTCGACATCGGCGGCCGCGAGGTCCACGGTCGCGCCTACGTGGCTTCGTTCAACTTCCGCGGATCCGACCAGCAGAAGAAGGTGGGGATCCTGTCGGGCGGAGAGCGCAACCGGGTGCACCTGGCCAAGGTGCTGAAGGAAGGGGCCAACGTACTCCTGCTCGACGAGCCCACCAACGACCTCGACATCGACACCCTGCGTGCTCTTGAAGATGCTCTGGAGGCCTACGCCGGGTGCGCGGTGATCGTGAGCCACGACCGCTGGTTCCTCGATCGCGTCGCCACCCACATGCTCGCGTTCGAAGGCGATTCCCAGGTGCGCTGGTTCGAAGGCAACTTCACCGATTACGCCGACTATCGCAAGCGCGAGCACGGTGTCGACGCGATGCGCCCGCATCGCCTCAAGTACAAGCCGGTCAGTCGTTCCTGAACGCGCTGCCGACCAGAATCCTCACGACGTGGCTAAGCGCGCCGATGGGTTCGTATGGCGAAAGCTGCAACCAAGACCAAGTGGAAGAGCAGGGCGGCCGCTCGACTGATCGAGGCGGGGTCGATGACCGACTGCATCCTCTGCGACGAGCGAGTGAAGTTCAAGGCCCGCGAGCGCCATATGCAGGTGATCTGCAACGTGTACATCGATGGCAGCTGGGACCATGTCGAGCACTTCCACGCGCCGTGCTACGAAGAGGCCGGTCAGCCCTTCGGCGAAGCCGAAGAACGGGCCTACCCCAACCTTCGCTGACAACTCGGCGGGCCGGTCGCGATCGAGAGTCTCCTCAGCATGGCGAAATCATCCCTGATGTTCTCGGTGTGCCCATCGGTCCCGCACAATGCGAAGACGGTGAACAGGACATTGTCGCCGGGCATGCTCGGTCCCCGTACATATAGCTACCGAGTCCGTTGCCGTCGGCGCTACCGTACGCGACGATGAATGGCACCCTCGACGACCACCGACTCTCGGCCGAACTGGCCGAAAGGGCCGGACAGCTTCTCCTTGAGCTCCGGGCCAAGCTCCACTCCGATGCCGCGCCACCAGCGGTACTGAAGGCTGAGGGCGACCGTCAGGCCCACGAGTTCCTCATGGCCGAACTCCGGTCGGCGCGTCCCGACGACGCCATCCTCAGCGAGGAAGGTAAGGACGACTTCGCCCGGCTCTCCGCCGAACGCACCTGGATCGTCGACCCCCTCGACGGCACCCGCGAGTTCTCCGAGGTTCCTCGATCCGACTGGGCCGTGCATGTGGCTCTGGTGGCCGACAATCGCCCGATAGCCGGCGCTGTCGCCCTGCCGGCCCTCGGGATGGTGTTGTCCACCGCCGATGTGCCGGTGCTCAGCACCGAGCCGACATCTCCGCCCCGCATGATCGTCTCGCGCAGCCGACCTCCGGCCGCAGCCACCCACGTCGCCGAAACGATCGGGGCCGACCTGGTCGAGATGGGCTCGGCCGGAGCCAAGACGATGGCTGTCGTTCGCGGCGACTGCGAGATCTATGTCCACAGCGGGGGCCAGTACGAATGGGACTCTTGTGCCCCGGTGGCGGTCGCGGCCGCAGCCGGCTGCCACACGAGCCGCCTCGATGGTTCTGAATTGCTCTACAACCAGCACGACGTCTACCTGCCGGATCTGGTGGTGTGCCGTCCCGAGTTGGCCGGCATCGTTCTCGACGCGTTGGCGTCGTTCAGAGGCTGAGCGAGAATCGCCGCGTGTCTCACACCCCCACCGACCTCCACCTCGGCGCGTTCACCGACGAGGCTCCCTGGCAGATCAACGATCGTCCCCTTCGATGGCTGGACGATGTCGACGCCCTGCGCACCGCCACCCGACGTCGGCTGCCAGCCCTGATAACCCCATCACGCCGCCCTCCCGGACACCGCTCGCTCACCGTGCTGCGCCACCTGGGCATGGCTGTCATCAGGTGGGGCCTCACCGGGCGCCGCCGCGGCGGCCGAGAGTCGATAGCCGATCTGTCCAGGCGCATGCGCCTGGCTGCGGAGGCCCTCGGGCCCACCTACATCAAGCTCGGCCAGATCATCTCCAGCGGAGAAGGCATCTTCCCGCCCGAATTGGTGGCGGAGTTCATCAAGTGCCGCGATCAGGTACCGGCTGAGAACTTCGCGTCGGTCCGTTCCGTCGTGGAATGGGAACTGGGTGCGCCTCTGGAAGAGGTCTTCACGAGCTTCGACCGCGAACCAATCGCGGCAGCTTCGATCGCCCAGGTCCACGCGGCCACCCTGGCCGACGGCACCGACGTGGTGGTGAAGGTGCAGCGACCATCGGTCGACCAGGTGGTCCACGACGATCTGAAGGTGATGGCGTGGCTCGCCCCGATGCTGGTGGGTCGAATCCCGGTCGCCGCTCTGGCCAACCCTCCGGCGCTGGTGGAAGTGTTCGCGCACACAATCAGTGAGGAACTCGACTTCAGGATCGAGGCGGCCAACATGCTCGATGTCGCCCGAGTGTTCGCCGACCTCGATCAACGCCAGTTCGTCGTGCCCCGACCCCACCCCGAACTCGTGACCCGGCGCGTGCTGGTGATGGAGCGACTCGACGGATTCCGTTTCGACGACGTCGACAGCTACGACAGCCACGGCGTCGACACCCACGCCGTGGTGAGGGCCGGGATGATCGGATTCATGGAAGGGGCACTCATCCACGGGGTCTTCCATGGTGACCTCCACGGCGGCAACATCTACGTGAGGCCTGATGGCCGCACCGCACTGCTCGATTTCGGGATCACCGGCCGCATGACCGAGAAGCGCCGCCTCGCCTTCGTGAGGCTCATGATCTCGGGCACCATGCACGATCCTCTCGGCCAACTCGCCGCGCTACGCGACCTCGGCGCTCTCCCCGACGACACCGACCTCGAGGCGGTGGCCCGCGACCTCGGCCTGCTCGACGAGGTGGTTGATCCAACCAGCATGAACGCCGACGAACTCGTCGGCGAGCTCCAGCGAGTAGTGAAGGCCCTGCTCGGCTACGGCGCCCGGATGCCCAAGGAGCTGATGCTGTTTGTCAAGAACATGGTGTTCCTCGACGGTGCCATCGCCCGGCTCGCTCCCGACCTCGACCTGTTCGCCGAGATCACCCATGTCGCCACCTATTTCGCCACCACCCATGGTGTGAAGCTGGCGAACGAAGTGGGTATGGATCCCTCCGCTTACGATTTCGACGCCGATGGCATGCGCGCTGCTTTCGGCGTGGAAGGAACCGTCGAAACCATGACCTACCGCGAACTCCAGCAGCGCCGCGAGACAATCCGCCGGCGCCTGCGGACGCGCGCCTAGGGTCGCTCGATGCGCCTCGTCGTCGCCCGCTGCACTGTCGACTACGACGGTCGGCTCCAGGCTCACCTCCCCGCGGCGGTCAGGCTGGTGATGGTGAAAGCCGACGGTTGTGTCGCTGTTCATGCCGACGGTGGCGCCTACAAGCCGCTCAACTGGATGAACGCCCCCAACCGGCTCAAGGAGGACCCCGAGGCGGGGATCTGGACGGTCACCAGCCCCAAGGGAGAGGTGCTGACCATCACCTTCGACGACATCATCTCCGACACCGCCCACGAGATGGGCACCGATCCAGGCCTCCAGAAGGACGGTGTCGAAGCCCACATCCAGAAGCTGCTCGCCGACGACCCCACCGCCATAGCAGGTGGGCTGAGGTTGGTCCGGCGCGAGTATCCCACCGACATCGGGCCGGTGGATCTGATGTGTCGAGATGCCGACGGCGTCGCGGTGGCAGTGGAGATCAAGCGCCGAGGCGAAATCGACGGCGTAGAGCAGCTCACCCGCTATCTCGAATTCCTCAACCGCGACCCCATGCTCCGACCTGTCCGAGGGCTGTTCGTCGCCCAGGAGATCAAGCCCCAGGCCAAGGTTCTCGCCGCCGATCGCGACATCGGCTGGGTCGAAGTCGACTACGACGAGCTTCGCGGCATCGAGTCTCCCAACCTGAAGCTTTTCTAGCCCCTGGCGCCAGTAGCCTCGGCCGCCATGCGGACGACGCTCGCGCTGGTGGCCGCGGTTGTCGTCGTTTTCGTGGCGGGATGGTGGATCGACGATCAACTGTTGGGCAATGACGTACCCCGACGCGTCTCCGTTGCGGGGATCGACATCGGTGATCTCGCCCACGACGACGCGGTCAAGGAGCTCGAACAGGCAGGCCTTACCGACCGAGTGATCGAGCTCACCTGGGCCGATACGTCGATCCAACTCACCGCTGCCGAACTCGGGGTGATGGTCGACACCGAGGCGGCGGTCGAAGAGGCAGAAGATCGTGGTTCGGCGATCGGTCAACCCTTCCGATGGGTCGGCTCGCTGTTTCGCGACCGCCAGGTGGGTGTCATCTACACCATCGACAGCGACATTCTCGCCTCCAACTTCGGCACCGGATCAGACGCTGTGTTCCCACTCGATTTCGGCCGACCCGACATCGAGCTCGTCGATGGAGCGTTCGTCGAGGTGGATCTGGTCGAGGTACCGACGGTAGACGTGGCACAGCTCGAGACCCTGGTGCTCACTGCGGCCCGGGAGGTCGGCGACTCTGTCGCCCCCATCACGGTTCCGATCGCTGGTCGGAGCGATGTCGACGTCGGTGCCGATGATGTCATCGCCCGGGCCACAGAACTCACCGACCACGGCCTGCGGGTGGCACTGCTGGGTTCGGCCCGCATCAACTATCTGTCGGCTGCCACAATCCAGAGCTGGCTCGTCTTCGGCGGCACTCGGGAGGACCCCACGGTAGAACTGGACCCCGATCTCGTTCAGCGCTCGCTGGAAGAACGAGAGTGGGGCTTCGAGTTCGCCGGGGAGGAAGCCTCCTTCGTGGTCGGCGACAACGGCGCGGTCCGCATTGTCGGGCCGATAGGCATCGCTTGCTGTGCCGACGACACCGTCAGTCGTCTCATGACCGCGCTCGCGGCCGACGAGCGCTCGGTTGATCTCCTGCCTACCGGAGATGCGGCCGAACGCGGGGTGGCGTGGGCTGAGACCCTCGGTATCAACGAGCTGATCGGCGAGTTCACCACCAACTTCCAGCCCGGTCAGAGCCGGGTTGTCAACATCGCCCGCATCGCCGAGCTCACCCGTGGCGTGGTCATCGATCCCGACACCATGTTCTCGGTCAACGAGTTCGTCGGCCGGCGTACCCGAGAGAACGGTTTCGTGCCCGCGGGCATGATCGCGAACGGTGTGTTTCAGTCGTCGGTGGGTGGGGGGATCAGCCAGTACGCCACCACCCTTTTCAATGCGGCTTTCTTCGCGGGGCTCGACTTCGGTCAGTATCAGAGCCACTCGATATATATCAGCCGCTACCCGTACGGCCGCGAGGCAACCGTGTCGTTTCCCCTCCCCAACCTGGAGATCGTCAACAACACCCCCTACAGCGTGCTGCTATGGCCCACCACGACAGCCAGCTCCATCACGGTTCGGCTCTTCTCGACCCAGTGGGCGATCGGCGAGCAAACAGACCAGAGCGAGGGGAGAGAAGGTGCGAGCTGCACGCGGGTGAACACCGAGCGCACGCGGTTTTTTAATGATACGGCGACCACCGAGATCTACACGGTCACCGCCCGCTACCGGCCCGTGGGTCGGGCCTGCGACGGTTCATCCAGTCAGCCCACCACCAGCACCACGCCGCCCCCCACCACCACAACGATTCCTCCGACCACCAGCACCGCTGCCCCGCCAACGACCACAACCACGGCAGCGCCAACAACCACGACCACAGCAGCACCTCCGCCCACGACCACGGCAGCACCTCCGCCCAC
>CAXMSE010000051.1:0-44570 GCA_964196195.1 uncultured Gammaproteobacteria bacterium
GACGACCTCCTGAAGATGATGGGCTACCAGCAAGGGGCGTTCGCACTCGGCTATGTCGGCGACCAGCAGAATCCCCTTGCCGTGTTGAGGGGAACCAACGAGACGGTCAGGGTCGTGTCGGAGTTCTCCGATTCAAACGAATCCTTCCAAACGTTCATAGAAAAGATTCCCTCTTCTTGAAGCGACCCCCGGTCTTCAGCCGAGCTTCGAGATGAACGCGCCCAACTCGTCGTCGTCGATCGGAACAAGCCGTGAGGTGTCGGGGAATCCGCCCGCCTCCACGTCGGCCACATAGGCGGAGAACGCGTCTACGCGGATTTGCTGAACACGAGCCATCTCGGACGCGAGGTCGGCGTACTGCTTGGCATGACGGGGCACGTGGCCGGTGTTGGCGCCGAGAACATCAGTCGAGAAGAGGTATTGGGCGTCGCAGCCGGCTCCTGAACCCATCGAGATCATGACCAGCGACGTTCGCCGGCTGATCTCAGTGGCCACCGCGGCGGGCACGACCTCGATCTCCGCGGCGAACGCACCTGCCTCTTCGAGCGCCTTGGCGGCCTCCCACACATCAATCGCGCTGGCGGCTGTCTTCCCCACAGCCTTGAACCCACCCGTCCACGTTCGCCGGGCCGGGATGAGCCCCACATGGCCGACCACGGGTATGCCCTCGTCGCGCATTCGGCTGATGGTGTCGAGACTCGCCGCACTCCAGACGGCATCACCTCCCGCATTCAGTGCGTCGAACCCCGCACGAAGGTAGTCGTCGGTGGTCACCGCGCTGATGCCGTACTCGATTCCAACCACCATGAATGCTGTGGGGGCTGCCTCGCGGAACTCGGGGCCCATCAGGGAGTCCTGCACCGTGATGATGTCGATGCCCGCCTGCTCGGCTGCGGCCGCCTCCTCGACGGAGTCGACGTAGACATCGGTGAGCTGGCGCTTTCCCTTCCAGGACTGGAGGTCGGCGACTGTTGGTCGGGTGGTGTTCATAGGCCTGCTCGATCTCCTTGCGAGTTCGGGTTGGGGATTTGAACCCGCACCTCGCCCGACTCCTCCATGGTCCTATACACCGTCACCGCTTCGCTGACCGGCGCGCGGGTGGGCTCACCCGAAGAGAGCGCAAATCGTCCATTGTGCTTCGGGCATTCGATCTCATCTCCGACCACCGCCCCATCAGCGAGATGGGCGACGCGGCTGTGGGTACATATGCCGTCGACCGCGTGGAGCGACCCGTCGAGGGTGCGACAGATCGCGTAGGTCGCGCCGGCCGTGTCGAGGCGCCGGACCTCACCAGGACCAATTTCGGCTGCCGGGCAGACCGTGACCCATCCGTCCGCTCCGACCGTCGCCTCGGCGTCGGCCGCCGGCACACCTGGGGCACTATCTGAGCTCTCATCGCGTCCTGTTGCCTCGGGCACGCCTCGATCGAGCTCGAACCCAGGATCGAGCTGTTGTGCCTTGGCCGCACGAAAGATGTCGCGGTAGGCGGCAACCGTCGAAGGGTTCGGTTCGGGAAGGTCCTCACGTATCTCGGCGTGAAGGGCGGGAAGGTTGCGGTAGGGCACCGTGGGATACATGTGGTGCTCGATGTGGTAGTTCATGTTGAGGTACAAGAACCGGAAGATCGGGTTCATGTAGACCGTGCGACTGTTGAGCCGGTGGTCGAGTACGTCCTCTTTCAATCCGGCGTGCTGGGTGGTGCCAAAGAAAAGCACCAACCAGAAGCCGTAGAACGTAGGCAGCCCGATGAAGAGCAGGGGCAGGATCGAAGTGGCCAGCACACACCAGACCACCACCGCAGTGAGGATCGCCAGGAACGCCCGGGCCTCGATCATCACCCTTCGGTGCAGGTCGGCGGGCACGTAGGACGCGACATCGGCATCCAATGTGCCGCGGGCGTGGCGAACGATCCGGCTCACCATCGGCGGCACCGCGAAGAGGCCCAGCAGGTTGCCGATCCAGGTGCCGATCGCAAATGGTCGAGGGAAGACGATCTCGGGGTCGCGGCCCACCACGATCGTGTCGCTGTGGTGCCTCACGTGCGACCAGCGCCACACAGTGGGCTCGCGCATCAACATGAAACAGGCCGGATAGTAGAGAAGCTGGTTGGGCCACTCCGAACGAAATGCAGTGGAGTGCCCGTATTCGTGCCATCGCGCGTCGGCCGATCCCCCGTAGAGCAAGCCGTAGAGAGCGAAGGCGGGAATGGCCCACCACGAATCTCGAAGCGACCACGCCAGACCGGCGGTGCCGATCAGCAATCCCACCCACAACACCGCGTCGACAGCGGCGCGACCGTTGGTCCGTGTGTGGAGTCGCGCCTTGGTGCTCGAATCGAGGGGCGTCTGGTACCACTCTGCATCGGCGAGGCCGCGTTCGATCGAACGGTTGGCCTCAGGGCCGGTCAGCGAGTAGTTGCGAATTGGCTCTGCCATCACGAACCTCCCGAGTCGTCGATGATGGCGCGAAGTCGCCGCATTCGTGGACGCACCTGGTCGTCGAGCAAGGCGCCACGTTCACCGGCGCTCGCCCGCGCCGCTTCCCCCCACAGGGCCCGGCCAACCATGTAGCCAGACGAGCCCGCGGCCATCGCAGTTTCCAGCTGGTCGACATAGGTGTCGAAGGAGCAACCACCCGAAAGGAGCACCCATGGCATGTGACAAATCTCGCTGATCGTGCGACAGGCAGCGAACCAGTGATCCTGGTCGGGGTCGTGGTCTGGGTCGATCGGGAAGGGCAACTTCAGCAGGTCGGGGTTCAAGGCCGCGAACCGGGCCGCGGTCGTGAAGACCGTGGCCGGCCGTTCAGCCGGATCCTCCAGCCCGTAGAACAGCGGTTCGAGCACCACTGGGATCCCGACTCGCCGGCACTCTGCCACCACTTCGCGGCCGACTGCCTCTTGGGCCTCGGCGAGAGGCCGGTCAGGCCGGTAGGGCAGGAGAAGCTTGGCGCAGCTGGCGCCGCTCGCGGCCGCCTGCTCCACCGACCAGCCATCGAGGAGGGTGGTAGGCCCGTACTCGGGATCACCGAGATAGCCCTGGGCCTCCAAGGCAGCAACGAACCCGACTCCGGCAGGCATCGCCCCGGCATCGATCACTTGAGGGATCGAGTATTCGGGCTCGAGCATGACACCCGTTGCTTCGGGGGCGATGGCTCGCACCATCTGGATCTTCAATGCCGTGATCTCCTCCGCGGATATCGAATCCGGAGCGTCAGGAGACAGGAATGCCCTCAGTGAGTCACGATGATCGATCGCGAACACACCGAACCTGCCCTGGCTGTTGGTGAGCGCCGAAAAACTCACGGCCGCACCCGCGGTAGGTCCCACCCGAAGGCATCCCAGTCGTCCTCGATCCAGGTGTAGGCCTGGTGGAAACAGGGCGGGGTGACCCGCTCCCCGTCCACCAGCTCGCCTGCGAGATAGTTGAGGAAAAACATGTGACTTCCCGGCGCCGACGCTGTGGAGTGATAGCCCTTCGTCACCAACGCACAGTCGCCGTCACCGGCAGTGAGCACCTCGTCGAAATCCTCGTCGACTCGCCAGTTGCGATGCATGGCGAAACCGTCGGCCGGATCGAGCCGGAAGTAGTAGGTCTCCTCGAGATAGGGCGAGCCATCGAAGCCATCGTGGCAGTGCGGCGGCCAACCCGACCACGACCCCCGCGGCACGTAGACCTCGTAGAGAATGAGGCGCTCCGCATCGAGCGGGGGCGCCAGCACGTGGTTCACCTGGCGCCGCGCTGCTCCCCCACCCCGGACCTCGCTCTTCATCTCCGCCGGCTCGAAGATCCGAGCCGGGAAAAGGCCCTCAGCCGGTGCCGATCCGATGGCGAACTCGAATCGCTCATCGGCCGCCGCGGTGATCTCGATGGGTGCCCCCGGCGGCGCGTACGCGACGCGAGGCATCTCTTCGAACACGTCTGAGCGCGAGATCGTCTCCTCGATGTCGCCGACCCTCACCGTGGCACTGCCGCGCAAGGGGACCACGGCGGTCTCCTGGTCGACGAGGAGCGAATCGTGGCGCCCTCCGGGGGCGAGGTCGACCAAGGAGAAGCTGAGATAGGTCCACCCGGCCGACTCGGGAGTCACCTGGTAGCGGACGGGGCTGTTCTGGTCGGGGCGCAGGAGATGGGCGTTCATGCGAGGACACCTTCTTCATCTTGGAGACGGAGCTTGTCGAGCTGTTCTTCGAGAGACGCCAGCTCGTAGTCGAGTGCGGTGGAAGTGGTCGAGGCCGAGAGCGTGGTGTTGTAGGGGATTCGGGCGCCGGGCATGACATCGGTGTCGGGAGGCCCAAACTCGAGGAGGGATGAGTCGAGTTCGAAGGTGGCGCAAGTCTGTAGCGCCAGCTCTCGGCGCGTCACCGATTGGCCCCCTACACAGTGGAAGATGCCGGTGAGGTCGCGGTCGGCGATCCGCCACATCATCTCCGCGCTCTCCGAGGCGAGGCTGGTGGTTGCGATCATGTTGATGTCGCCGGCTTCCCAGACCCGAAAAGGCTCGCCGGCGCGCAGTGCGTCCACTATCCAACTTGCGAAGTATCCGAACCCCGGGTCCTGGCTCCGTGGCGTCTGGTGCCGGGCCCAGTGCACGCCGTTCACTCCCGCAATGCGGGCGACGGCACCATTGGTGGCCGCTTCGGTTACCACAAGCTCGCTGGCCATCTTCATAACGCCGTAGATGTTGATCGGGTTTGGCGGCGTCGACTCATCCGCGCCGATCTGGGTTCCGTCAAAAACCCAGTCCGTCGAGACCAGGATCACCTTGGCACCCACCACGTTCGCCGCGGTCACCACGTTGCGGGTGGCTTCCACGTAGTTAGTCCATCCGGCCCGACGATCGCGCGAAATCAGGGCGAAGTCGTTGAGGATCGCGGAGTGGACAATCACCGATGGTTCATGGTCTCCAACAAACGACAGCACGGCCGCGGCGTCGGTGAGATCGAGCGGTGCGTGCTCGTAGTGAGCGTCGACGGGCACGAACGAGTTGGTGGGAACGACGACCGAGGCCCCGTGGGCATCGGCGAAGACCTTTACGATGTTCGACCCCACAAACCCGGTGCCGCCGGTGACAAGCGCCTTCACCCGATCTCCTCACAGCGCACCGGACGGCCTTCATGGAAGCTCTTCCACGCCGCCAAGCCGATCACCAGGGGGGCGCGTCCATCGGCTCCGCTCACCCGCGGGGTGGCGCCCGTCTCCACCGCGTCGATGAACGCCGCCCACTGATCCAGATAGCTGGTGGTGTAGCGCTCGAGGAAGAAGTGCTGTAGCGGCGGCTGGCGGAATCCCTGATCAGTAGCGATCCGGGCGTTGAAATCGTGGAAGTTATCGGAGTTGGCCATGCCGGCCGAGCCGAAGGCTTCCACCCGCTGGTCGTAGCCGTAGACGGCCTTACGGCTGTTGTCGATGGTGGTGATGGCACCGCTCTCGTGGGTGAGAACCACCACCGCAGTGTCGATGTCGCCAGCTTCACCGATGGCGGGGTCGACCCTCACCCCTCCGGCGGCGTAGACGGTCTCGACCTCACTGCCGGTGACGTAGCGGGCCATGTCGAAGTCGTGGATCGTCATGTCGCAGAAAATTCCGCCCGACACCTTGATGTACTCGATCGGAGGCGGCGCCGGATCACGGCTCGTGATATTGCAGATGTGAACATCGCCGATCGCGCCGTGTGCAACCGCATCGGCCACCGCCTTGTGGCTCGGATCGAAGCGACGGTTGAAGCCGATCTGCAACGCGACATCAGCGGCCGCTACCGCGGCCAACCCTCGATCGACCTCGACCAGATCGAGCGACACCGGCTTCTCGCAGAAGATCGCCCGGCCCGCCTCCGCTGCGGCCACCATCACATCGACATGGGTGTCAGTGGAGGTGCAGATGGCCACCGCGTCGGCATCCAGAGCGAGGGCGTCCTCGAGGCTGCCGGCCACCGGACAGCCAAGCTCGGCGCCGAGTGCGGCGGCGCTGTCGGTGACGTCGAAGACCCCCGCGACCTCCGCGCCCGGCACGCGCTGAGCCAGATACTCCGCGTGCATGCTGCCGATGCGGCCGGTGCCGAGCACCACGATGCGAACGGTCATGACGGGACTCCTTGATAGAGGGCGGGCATGTCGCCGAGGGTTACCACCGCGGGGCGCCCGCTGCGATCAGAGACGGCGGCGGCCTCCACTACAGCCTGAGCGGCGTAGCCGTCCCACACCGAAGGACCCCTGGCCACGCCACTTGCGATCGAGTCGAGCCAGTCGCGCATCTCCACGCGGTACGTCTCGAGGAAGGGCGTGAACCAATCGTCACCGATCTCCGCCGCGACCACGCCGTTCGCCCGTACAGAGGCGCGCAGCGGATCCGCCGCCACCACATTGCCGCGCTCGGCCGACACCTCCACAGACACCTCGTAGCCGGTGGCCGTGTCGTCGAACTCGATGGTGGCGACACCCCCATTCGCCAGGCGGCAGGTGAGCACAACCACTCGCGGACCGCGTGCGCGCATGACCGCGGAAGTGTGCACTTCGGTGATCTCAGAACCGGACAGCCAGCGCACGGAGTGAATGTCGTGAACGATCGACTCGACGAGCAGCTGCGCCACGGGTCGGGCAGTCGAGTTGGTGTTTCGGTGGACCGCCCGGACGTGATTGACCTCGCCCAGCGTGGCCAGGGCTTCGGCCACCTGGACATGGCGCTCGTCGTACACGCGCATGAACCCGAGCTGGATCAAGCGGCGTCCGAGTGCAGCCTCGGCTTCGACGATGGCCCATGCGTCCGACAGCTCAACGGTGAGTGGCTTCTCGCAGAGCGTCGGCAGCTCGCGTTCGATCGCAGCCATGGCGAACTGAGCGTGGAACCGGTCGGGGCAGGCGATAACCAACGCGTCAGCGTCATCGAGCACATCACACCCGTCGGCCACCCACCGGGTGCCGAGCTCGGCAGCAAGCGCCGACCCCGGGTCCTCGGCCGGGTCTGCAACCCACACGAGTTCAGCACCCGTCAGACCGGCGATATTGCGGGCATGGCACGCGCCCATACCACCCACACCGATCACGCCGACACGCAACGAAGTCATGGCTGGAGGTGGTCGGGCGGCATGCCCAGTTCGGGGCCGGGGCGCGCCCCGGGACCGACACCGATGATGGTCTGATCCCAGTCGATGTTCTGGCCGGTGAGCATGCCGCTCTCGGGCGTGGCGAGGTGCACGATCGTGCGGGCGATCTCTGCCGGCTTTATGAGCTTGCCCCAGGGCTGCTCGGCCTCGGCCCGCTCGAGCCAGCCGTCGGTGGCGCCTTCCCACTTGCGCTGGACGAGATCCTCGGTCGGCGTGTCCATCCACCCCGGGTTGAGGACATTGACCCGGATGCGATGACGCATCAACGAGTAGGCAAGGTTGCGTGCCATTGCCACGAGCGCCATCTTCGACACGGCATAGGGCAAGAGCGTCTCGGTGCCGCCGTGGGCAGCGACCGAGCCGATGAAGACGATCGAGCCGTCGACCCCTTCACGCACCATGATCCGGGCCACGCCCTGGGCTAGAAGCGCAGGTGCCCTGGTGTTGAGCGCGAGGGTGTCGTCCCAGTCCTCAGCGGTTGCGGTCCAGACCGAGGCGCGGTCGGTCTTCGCTGCGCAGTTGACCAGGCTATGACAGGTACCGAACTCGGCATCCACGGCCGCCACCGCAGCTTCGCAGCCGGACGCTGTGTAGAGATCAGCCGATACGAAGACGGCGCGACATGTGGTGTCGGTGAGTGATGCCGCGGCGGCTTCGCCCTTCGCCACGTTGCGCCCGACGAGCACGAGCCCGTGTGCGCCCCGCTGCCTCAGCAGGTCGGCCACGGCATAGCCCAGGCCCTGAGTACCGCCGGCGATCAGTGCCACCCGGCCCGCGAAGTCCTGCGGTTCGCTCACCATCCCACCCTCTGCTCGGCCTTGCCCTTGTCGAGCTCAGAACGCGCATCGAGCACCGTCTGACGATTCGAAACCTCGGGAACGCCGACCTCCCACCAGGCTCCTCCCTCTGTCCAGGAGTTCTGGTGGGTCTGCAGCGCGATCACATAGGTTCGGTCTGAGGCCTTGGCGCGCTGGTAGGCGAGGTCGAGTTCCTCGATGGTGGAGACCGTTTCGGCCTCACACCCCACGGCCCGAGCGTGGGCCGCGAAGTCCACCCTCACCTCCTCGACGATCTTCGAGTCGGCGAGAAGGTTGTTGAACGGCGCGCCCCCCTGATTCACCTGGAGACGGTTGATCACCGCGTAGCCGCCGTTGTCGCACACGATCACGATCATCTTGTGGCCCGACAGCACCGAGCTGTATAGATCGCTGTTGAGCATCATGTAGGAGCCATCACCCACAAAGACGGTGACGTCCTTGTCGGGCAGAGCCATCGCAGCACCCCATCCCCCGGAGATCTCGTAGCCCATGCACGAGAAGCCGTATTCGCAGTCGAACGAGTTGCGGGCCTTGGCTCGCCAGCCGTTGTTCACTTCGCCCGGGAAGCCACCGGCCGCGGCCAGGGCAAAATCGTCGGGGCCGGCTACTCGATCGATGGCGCCGACAACTTGGGCGTAGGTTGGCAAATCGCCGGTCTCGCCACTGTCTGGCGCGGCGATCTTGTCGATATACGCGTGGTATTGGGAGGTCTCCGCCGCCGCGGTGTCGGACCAGTCGTCGCTCGCCCGGTAGTCACCCAGCGCCGAGGTGAGCTCGGCCAGGGTCTCCCTGGCGTCGCCCACCACCGCGAGTGCCTGGTGCTTGGTCGCATCGAAGCGGGCGACATTGATGCCGACGATCCGAACCGAGTCGTTGCGAAAGATCGTCCACGATCCGGTGGTGAAGTCCTCGAGGCGGGTGCCGACGGCGAGCACCACATCGGCTTCCGCAGCCAACGCGTTGGCGGAGGTACAGCCCGTGACCCCGATCGGGCCAGCGTTGAGCGGATGTGCTGCAAGGAGTGACGCCTTGCCCGCAACCGTCTCCACCACCGGCACGTTGTGGGTCTCGGCAAAAGCCTGGAGCTCTAGTTCGGCGAACGAGTAGTGAACGCCTCCACCACAGATGATCAGAGGTTTGCGGGCAGCGGCGATCACGTCGGCGGCCGACGCCAGCTGGGTTCGGTCGGCGCGAGGGCGAGCGATCTCGTGGACAGTCTCATCGAAGAAGCGCACCGGGAATTCGTATGCCTCGGCCTGCACGTCCTGCGGCAACCCGAGGAACGCCGGACCACACGTGGCGGGATCGAGCATGGTCTGAACCGCGTGAGGCAGAGAGCTCACGAGCTGCTCGGGCTTCATGATCCGATCCCAGTAACGACTCACCGCCCTGAACGCATCGTTCACCGTGGTGGACGGCTCGCCGAAATGCTCAACCTGCTGGAGGACCGGGTCGGGGATCCGGCTGGCGAAGGTATCGCCGGAGATCAGGAGCAGAGGGATGCGATTGGAGTGGGCCACACCGGCCGCGGTGATCATGTTGGTGGCGCCCGGTCCGACCGACGACGTAGCCACCATTATCTGGCGTCTCCGCATGGCCTTCGCGTAGGCGGTGGCCGCCAGCGCCATGCCTTGTTCGTTCTGGCCCCGCCACGTTGGCAGCTTGTCCTTCGCCTCCTCGAGCGCGTGGCCGAGGCAGGTCACGTTGCCATGCCCGAAGATGGCATAGACGCCGGGGAAGAGAGGCGCCGGCTTCCCATCGACAACCGTTCGCTGAGCGATCAGGTATCTGACGATCGCCTGTGCGGTGGTGAGTCGGATCGTTTCCATCTCGAACCTCCGGATCTCAGCGAGGCGCGAGACGTTCGACCGTCTCCCACTTCTCGCTCTCCCATGAACGCAGGAGGGCGTCCTGCACGCTGACGTAGTCGATGGCCTCGGCGAAACCAGGCTGATGCTGGCGGCCCGCCGCGACCGACGACAGGAACTCGTAATCCTCGATCACCTTCATGTCCTCATAGCCGATCGCATTGGCGTCGCCCGGCACAAAATTGCCGTGGTATGGGTAGCGGTCGCCCGCGTAGACCGTGGTGTATCCACGGGCCTGGTCCTTGGTGAGGAATAGCTCCAGCTCGTTCATCGTCTCCAGGTTCCACTTCAAGGAGCCCTTCGTGCCGTACACCTCGAAAGCGTTCTGACTCTCGGGGCCGATTATCGATCGCGACGCCTCGAACACCCCCCGCGCTCCACCCTCGAAGACCACCATGGCGCCGAAGTAGTCTTCGTTCTCGACTGTGCCGGTGGGGTCGTCGGGAGCACCTCGGTCGTAGTGGGTGCCTCCCGCCTTCGGTAGCGGCCGTTCAGGGATGAACGTATGACCGGTACCCACCACCTTCGCTATTGGTCCGACGAGCATGTGAGCGAGATCGATCGAGTGGCTGAGGATGTCGGTGGACACGCCATAGCCGGCCTCATCGTGCATGAAACGCCAGGACAACAGCCCCATCGGATCGGCTCCATACATGGAGAAGAACCGGCCCCGATAATTGGTGATCTCACCGAGTTCGCCCGCCTCGATGAGGTTCCTGGCGTACTGCACGAGTGGGGCCCAGCGATAGTTGTAGCCGACACCGGTCACCACACCTGCGGCCCTGGCTGCCGCCTCTATCCGCACGGTCTGGGCCGGCGTGCCCCCCACCGGTTTCTCACAAAATACATGCTTGCCTGCCTCCGCCGCCGCTACTGCCAAGGGCTCGTGGAACATGTTGGGAGCACAGATGCAGACAACGTCGACGTCGTCGTTGGCGATCACATCGTTCCAGTCGACGGTTCCGTGGGCGAACCCGAAAGAATCCACGGCTTCGTCCACCCGAGCCTCGACATTGTCGCTGATCATCACCAGTTCGGGGTCGTAGGTCCGTTCGGGGAAGAGGGTGGGGATTCGGAGGTAGGAGCGCGTGTGGGCCTGGCCCATCCAGCCGAAGCCGATCACGCCGATACCGATCTTCTTGCGGGTCGTCACTGTTCGTATACCTCAGGGTTAACGACATCAATAGGGCGTTCGCCGGCCAGGACTTGGCGGGCGTTTTCGATGGCCCCCCGGTACATGCGCTTTCGGCCCTTGTCGGTAGCCGACGCGATATGGGGGGTGACCACCACATTGTCTCGATGTAACAGGGTGTGGTCTGGGTCGAGCGGTTCAGGGTCGGTCACGTCGAGTCCGGCTGCGTAGACCTTGCCGGAGTCGAGGGCATCGACCAGAGCAAGGGTGTCCACCACTGCTCCGCGAGAAGTGTTGACAAGCACGACACCGTCGTTCATCGCCGCGAAGGCTCCAGAATCGACCATCCTTCGCGTTTCGTCGGTGAGAGGGCAATGAAGGCTGATGATCCGGCTCCGCTCCAGTAACTCCGTGAACGACACCTGCTCGTGGTCGACCACATCCACATAGGGATCGCAGACGATCACCTCCATATCGAGCGCAGCCGCGGCTCGTGCCACCCGAGTTCCGATCCGGCCGTGGCCGACGATGCCGATCGTGGCGGCTGATAGTTCGATTCCCTCGTTGGCGGCGAAGTAATCGGCGCGGCCTTGACGGAGTCGGGCTGCGTTGTTGGCGGTGAACTTGGAGGCGGCCATCAAGAGGCTCATCGCGTGTTCTGCAGTGGAGATCGACGGGGCGTCGGGAGTGTTGCAAACAACCACTCCCCTCGCGGTTGCGGCGGCCAGATCGACGCTGTCGTAGCCGATGCCGCTCCTGGAGATCACTTCGAGCATCTTTCCCGCCGCAATTCGCTCTGGAGGCCAGGAAGCCGCTCCGGCGATCGCTGCTCGGCAGGTGGCCAGTTCGACGGGATCGGGTCCGCACACCTGCCATCCCTCACCGAACAGATAGTCGAATCCGGGAGGAAGGGGTCGGTCGATGAAAATCCGCTCAGCCACGGACCACTCCGTCGGCGGTTGCCATCGGGCAACGTGGGTCGGCGGGCATGCCCTCCCATTCGTCGCGCACCCAGTGGTGGGCAGGGTCGTCGCAGAAGGCCATCGATCGCTCACCGCCCGGGCCGGCCAGCACGTTGAGGTAATACATCGTGTAGCCGGGCGCCGCGATGCACGGGCCGTGATACCCGCGGGGCACGAGGAACACATCGCCGTCGCCTACCGCCACGTTGACGTCGATCACCCCATCACCGGTGTAGGTGCGGTGCATTCCGAACCCCTCGGTGGTGTAATTGGTGGTGCCTGCGCGGCCGATCCGGAAGTAGTAGATCTCCTCGTTGTTGACCTCGCACTCGGGTGAGTCGTCGTGCTTGTGGGGCGGGTAGGACGACCAGTTGCCATCGGGGGTGAGCAGTTCGACACACATGATCTTGTCGGCGTGCCCCCACGTGTCGGGACTGGCGAAATTGGTGACTTGTCGGGTGGCCGGGCCGGCCCCCCTCACCTCGACCGCGGCGCCATCTGCAGGTCCGTACTTCGCTGGGAGATGCTCGCTACATCGCGACATGGCAAGAGCCACCTCTCCCCCACCAGGCGACGAGATCGAGAACGAGGAGTCTCGTCCGATGTAGAGGAAGTCGGTCACCCGGGCGAACACCGACTGCCGACCGTCGAGGTGAAACTTCTCATCGACAACAGTCACCGATACATCGATGGTGCTCAGGGGCAACACGATCATCTCGTTCTCGCCGGTGTCGATCGTGCGCTCGACAGCCGACTCCAGAGCCAGCACCCTCAGTCCGGTGTAGTTCCATCCCGCTCGATCGGCGGTGAGGTGAACAGGATCACCGTCGGTGGCGAGGGTCCCGTTGGGGAAATGAAGATCGGTCACTCTGCACCACGCTCCTCGAGGAATGATTCGACCTCATCAACTGTGGGCATGTCGTCGGCGCACATCATTCGGCCGGCGACTATCGCCCCCGCCGCGTTGCCGTAGCGCACCGCGCGGGGCAGGTCCCAGCCCTCGATGAGCCCATGGCAGAAAGCTCCACCGAACGCGTCGCCCGCACCGAGGCCACACACCACATCGACTGGGTATGGAGCGAGCCGCTCGCGAAGGCCGGAGGCAGTGGCCACCATCACCCCGTCGCCGCCCAGCTTGACGATCGCCGCGTCGAGGCCTCGCTCGAGCATCCGATCGGCGGCTTCGTCCGGGTCGGAGGTACCCACCGCTACCTCGCACTCCTTGCGGTTGCCAATCGCGATGGTGACGTGGTCGAGCATCGGCGAGATCGCCTCGTGCGCCGCCGCTTCGGAGGGCCAGAACATTTCCCGCCAGTCGAGGTCGAGCACGGTGTGGGGCCGACGACCACGACGCTGGAGCAGCGAGGTGACGGTTTCGCGGCTCTTGTCGAAGGCGAAACGACTCGCAGGCACCCAGAAAACGGCGGCATCGTCAACCGCGGCCTCGAGTTCGGCTGTGGACTCGATCTCCATGTCGGGGGCGGCTGGCTCCCGGTAGAAAAAGATGGTGGGATCCTCAGGGGGGTCGAGCTCGGCGAAAGCCAACGGCGTCTTCAGCACGGGATGGACCGCAACGAACCGCGGATCAACGCCGAAGGTGCGCTCGAGTGCATCGGCCACGTAGCGACCGAACTGGTCGTCGCCGACGCTGGTGGCGACAGCTGCTCGATGCCCGAGGCGCGCGGTGGCGACCGCCACGTTCGTGGCGGTGCCCCCGATCGACTTTCGAAACGTGGTGACCTCGCTCATGGATACGCCGGCTTGCTCGGCGTAGAGGTCGACGCTCACCCGTCCGATGGAGAGGAAATCGAGCGAAGCCATATTCGCTCAATCAGTGGGTAGTGGAGGTGGAGACCGCCAGGTCATCTGTCGGTGCCTTCGGCAGTGGACTCCAGTTCGTGGGTGAGCTGGTCGAGTTCGGCGCCGCCCGCCATCATCCGTACGAGTTCGTCACGCGGAAGGTCGGCCTTGGCGAAGTTGCCCATCGACTTGCCTCGATTGAGGATCATGAAGCGGTCGCCTACCGGATAGGCGTGATGCGGGTTGTGAGTGATGAAGATCACACCGAGACCACGATCGCGGGCCGCGAGGGTGTACTTCAACACCACACCACTCTGCTTGACGCCGAGCGCCGAGGTCGGTTCATCGAGGATGAGCACCTTGGCCCCGAAGTGCACGGCGCGGGCAATGGCCACCGACTGGCGCTCACCACCCGAAAGGGTGCCAACCGGTTGCTCGGTGTCGCGAATGTCGATACCCATCTGGGCCAGCTCGGCCTTGGCCACGCTCTTTGCCTTGGCTTTGTCGACCCAGCGCAGGGGCCACGTGCCCTTGGTGGGTTCGGCCCCGAGGAAAAAGTTTCGCCAAACCGACATGAGGGGCACCATTGCGAGGTCCTGATATACCGCCGCCACGCCCCGATCGAGCGCCTCGCGAGGCGAGTTGAACTTCACAGACTCACCGTCGAGTTTCATTTCCCCTTCGTCGTGCTGGTGCACACCTGCGAGGATCTTGATGAAGGTCGACTTCCCGGCACCATTGTCGCCCAACACACAGGTGACCTCACCGGCATGCACCTCGGTGGTGACCCCCTGTAGGGCGATGATGTTGCCGTAGAACTTGCCGATGTTGTCGAGTTCGATAAGTGAGCTCATCGGGACGCCTCCGCTTTCGTTCGGATGAAGTTGTTCGCGATCACCGCCGCGAGGAGGATCGCACCAAGGAATGCGAACCGCCAGTCGCTGTTCCAGCGGGAAGCAGGAATCCCCTGCTTCGACATCGCCATGATGACCGCGCCGATCGAGGCGCCGAACGCCGACCCGTAGCCACCGGTGAGGAAGGTGCCGCCCACCACCGCAGCGATGATGTACTCGAACTCCAAGCCGTTGCCGGTGCCGGACTGGAGGGTGTTGAGGCGGAAGGCCAGGAGCAGGCCGACCAACCACGCCGCCACCGACACGATCATGAAGAGCTGGGTCTTCGTTCGAGCAGCCGGCACGCCGATCTGGCGGGCCGCGTCCTTGTTGCCGCCGACGGCGAATATCCAGCTGCCGAACTTGGTGCGCCCCAGCACGAAGGTGGCCAGCGCGGTCACGCCCACAAACCAAAGGAACTCCACCCGGAGCTGAGCACGCGGGATTCCCGCCGCGATCTCCGCGTCGGTGGTGAACAGCAGCTTGATGGCGAGGCCGACGAAGACTGCTACCAGTCCCCCGATTGCCAGCCGAGAGCCGAGCTTGTCGGCATCGCCATCGATATCGCTGCGGGTACGGAAGCGTGCACTCGTGAGCGCCCAACCGACCATCAGGATCGCCAGTGCCAACACGATGGTGAATACTTCAGAGCGGAATTTCGGCGTGCCTGATTGGCCACGAATGAAGAAGGCGAGCGCTACTAGCGACACCGCTATCACCATCTGGACGATCGACTTCGCCGTGCTCGATGTTCGGCCCGCACCGGTAGAGGCGAGGCCCAGCACCACGAACCCTGCGAGGATCAAAAGGCCGAACAGGATGGCCCGAAGGCCCTGCTCGGTCGTCATGAACATGAACGCATAGATGGAAAATGCGCTCGCTATCGAGATGGTGACCACGCGGAACAGGCCGTGGGCATTCTCAGCGGTGTCGGGTCCGGAGATTTTCGCCACGCCGCGCGCGACGGCGACGAACCCGGCGAAAGCACCGCCGACGACGACTAGCGGCCAGCGGAAGCCAGACACGAGGTCGAGCACCGACTCCTGCGAATCGACATCGAGTTGCCAAGCGGACAACAGTCCTGCTCCGACCAACCCCACGCCGCCGGCGACCTTCACGGGCACGCCGCTCGGCAGCGAAAACGCTTCCAAGGCCTGCGGCGCGTAGCGCCAGGAGGCAAGGCCTATAAAGGCCACGATTCCGCTCGCCGCCATGATCACACCAGCGGCCGCGTTGGCGCCTGTGCCATCGGTGGAATGCAGCACAGCAATGCCGGCGACAATGCCGGCCAGGCCAGCCAAGAAGATTCCCAGGCCGGCGCGGTTGAAGCGTTCTTTACGAAGGTAGTTGAGCTCACAGACAGCTACCACGAGGACGGCGATGCCACCCAGAATGCCGATCGTATAGACGGCATCACGCGCTTCGAACTGGTGGTCGTTGCGCACCCAGGTGCTACCGAAGATCTTCACAAAGAAGTCGTAGCCATGCCCCTCATCGATCCTGCCCACCGTGATGTTGTCGATGATCAGTTTTGAGAAGCCGAGCTTGAAGCCTCGGAGTATGAAGAAGGTGGCCAGAGTGACGATGAAGCTCGGGAGGCCCGTTCGCTCCACCATCGTTCCGTTGAACCAACCGAGCCCGAGAGCAACGACGAGCGAGAGTGGGATGGCGATGAACAGGCTCAATCCGGCACCGCCCAACTCGCCGACATCCTTGACCAACAAGATGGTGACGATGCCGAGCGTGCCTGTGGCAGCGCCCGAGGACAGATCGAACTCGCCGCCGATCATCAGCAACGATACGGCGACCGCCATGATGCCGAGGGTGGACGCAACGGCAAGAACCGGAAGGATCCCACCCGCCTTGCCGAACTCGGTGGCCACTGCCCAAAAGAATGCCCAGATAGCGGCGGCGCCGATGATGGCACCGATCTCAGGCCGTACAAGAAGGCGTTGAAACACGCCTCGGTAGGCCAGTCGCTCGTCATCGACGTCGACCGGCGCTGCTGCGACAGGTGTGTCGCTCATTCCTTCTCCCCCTGTTTCGCGGGCACCGAATTAGCGCCCTCTACGCCAACCCTTCCCGAAGAGAGGCGAATCAACCAAATTCTGACACCGAGCCGGGGCGCACTTCAAGGTGCGCCCCGGCAAGGGTCAACTTCCTTGCTGGATCAGCGGGTGCCCGCTGCAACCAGCGCCTTCACTGCGCCTGCGTTGTCTGGAGTCACGAAGCCCGGACCGGTGAGGATCGGGAGACCACCACCGAGGGTGTTGGAGTTCGTGTTCTCGAGGAACATCAGGATGACAGGAATGTAGCCCTGCAGGTACTGCTGCTGGTCCACGGTGAATGCCACATCGCCCGCCTCGATGGCGTCGATGATCTCCGGCGTAATGTCGAAGCCGCCGACGTGCATGTCGCGACCCAGAGCCTGGGCGGCACGGAGGCCGGACATGGCGATGACCGGACCAACACCAAGGAAGCCGTCGATCGAGTCGTCGGCCTGCATGGCGGCGTTGATGGCTGCCTCCTGGGCGGTCTGGTCGGCGTCGAGGTCCATGAACGAGGAGGTGACGTCACCGTCGAAGGTCATCTCGAGACCTTCACAACGCTCGGCGAGCGCAACGTTGTCCTGTTCCTGGATACCACAGAGCACGTGGGTTGCACCGAGGTCGTTGAACCGGAGCCCGGCGCCGTTACCAGCGATGATCTCGGTCTGACCGACGTGGGTGGTGGCACCGATGGTCTGGTAATCGTTCACACCCGAGTTGAGGGTGTAGACGGGGATGCCAGCATCAACTGCTTCCTGAAGCACCGGAATGAGCTGATCGGGGCTCGGCAGCGAAGCGGCGATGCCGTCGGCGCCGGCCGCGATTGCAGCCTCGATGTCGGAGGCCTGTACGCCGGGATCGTTGTTGGAGCCCTGCCACACGAGTTCGACGCCAACGGCGTCCGCGGCCGCTTCAGCGCCACGCTTCAGCACGGACCAGAACGGACCGTCGTCGGAATGCGTGATCATGTAGAAGGTGAGATCTCCACCCTGGGTCTGGTCGACAGCTTCGTCACCGTCGTCGCCGGCATCATCGCCAGCATCATCGCCAGCATCATCGCCAGCGCTGCTGTCACTATCGTCGTCGCCACATGCTGCGGCAAACATCACGATGGTAAGCAATATTGCCAGCCACCTGAATCGCTTTGTCATAGCCCCCTCCTAAGGGTTTGTTTCGGAACCGCGGCACGACACGTGCTCATGATGTCTCCAGGCAGGAGGCAAGCACGGCGTCGACGCCGCGGAGGTAATCAATGCTCATTTGAACATCGAGTTTTGGGCCCTGTCCTTCGGGCGGTTCGCCCGCGGTCAGGGCTGTGTCTTGTTCGAGAATATACCAGCGGTCGTATCCCGAACGTTCTAGCGACATGACGATCTCTCCGATCGGCACGTCGCCTCGACCCATGGGACAGAACATTCCGTTTTGGACGCCCTGCATGATCGTCTGTTGGCCGGCGAACACCGGCCGCGCGAGCTCGAGCACAGCATCCTTGAGGTGGACGTGACGGATGCGGTCGCCGGCATCGGCGATGAACTCCATTGGGTCGTAACCCCCGATGAGCAGGTGACCCGTGTCGAAGCACCAACCCACGTCGGAGCCATCAAGCACCCGCTTGACGTCTTCGGGCCGCTCGATCATGGTGCCGAGATGGGGGTGTATGGCTTGGGCCATGCCGTACTCGCCCACAACCTCTTCGAGCACTGTGAGCATCTCGATGGTGTGAGCCCAGCCCGAATCGTCGAGTTCGAACCGGGGATTCCAGTCGAACGACGCAACCATCGCGGTGATGAACTCGGTCGCGCCGGCGCCGCCGAGAAGCGACGCGGCCCGTCGAGCCGCCGCGATGGTTGCGTCGGACTTGGAGGGGTCGTGGAGAACTAGGGGAACAAAGCCGCCGACAAGCTGGAGATCGAATGTGGCCAAGAGATCTCTGAGCTCACCCGGATCGGTGGGGAGATATCCATCCGAGCCCAACTCGGTGGCTCCGAGACCTACCTCGCTCATCTCCGACAGGACACGTTCGCGGGAAAGTTCGAGGCCCCACCCGGGAACCTCACACACTCCCCAACTGATCGGCGCGCCACCAAGGCGTTCGAGCAGGTTCACGAACCACATCCCCCCATTTATCAGTCATGAAGCAATTGGAGCGCTCCAATTCACGACTGGACTTGGAGCGCTCTAATTCCTATACTCCCCGCCATCGCTTGTCAACCGGCGAACGCACCGGGTGGGGGTCAATGGTGAGGCAGCCGACAATGGACGATGTGGCTGCGGAGGCCGGGGTGTCCCGCTCGCTCGTGTCTCTCGTCATGCGCAACGCCCCCAATGTGAGCGAGGCACGACGTGTTGCGGTGCTTGCCGCGGCCGACCAGCTCGGCTACCGCCCCAACGTCCTCGCCCGCAATCTGGCCAGCCGGCGAACGTTCACCATCGGAGTGCTGATCAACGACATGCACAACGCCTACCACGTGGAAGTTCTCGATGGCATGGAACCACTAGCCACGGCGAACGGATATCGCGTCCTTATCGCACCCGGTTGGCACAGCCCGGCATCGGAGCGACGCGCCGTCGAGAGCATCCTCGAATACCGCGTCGACGGACTCATTCTCGCCGGACCGCAGCTCGAATCGAAGGAGATAGTGCAGGCGGCTGAGAACACACCCGTGGTGATCGTCGGTCGATCGATCAGATCGACCCAGGTCGACTCCGTCAACAACGACGAGGCAGTCGGTACCCGCCTCGTCGTCGACCACCTGGTGGGGTTGGGGCACAGTCGCATCACCCACTTCGATGGAGGGACCGGCGCCGGCGCCGGCGCCCGACGGGCCGGCTACGAAGCGGCCATGAGACACCATGGCCTCGACTCAGAGATCGACGTGGTCCGTGGTGACTTCACCGAATCGAGTGGCGCCACCGCCGCCGCCACCATTCTCGGCCGACCATGCATCCCGACGGCAATATTCGCTGCCAACGATCTGATGGCGGCAGGAGCACTCGACACCCTCGAAGAGGCAGGCCTTCACGTCCCCGAAGACATCTCCCTCGTCGGCTACGACAACACCGCCCTCGCAGCCATGCCTCAGTTGTCGCTGTCGACGGTGCATCAGCCCCGCATCGAGATGGGAAGGTTGGCCATGGAATCCCTTCTCGAGCGCATCGACGGCAGGCGAACCAAGTGTCGCCGCGAAGTAATCGCTCCCCAACTCATGGCCCGAACCACGTCCGGTCCGCTACGAAAGCAGCCCCGATGACGCGCACCCTTCTGGAAGTGGACGTCGACAATCTCGACAGCCAACTGCCCGATCTCATCGCCGAGTTGCTCACCGGCACCGGAGCCATCGTCATTCGCCAGGCCTTTCCCCGCGAGGAGATCTCCCTGGCCCGAGAGCTCGTCATGGCCTACTCCTCTGCCGAGAGCGCGAAAGAGACCCATTTCCAGGGAGCCAGCGCCGACGAGCTGCACCTCCAGCGAAGAGTGTGGAACCTGCTCAACAAGGGGGAGGTGTTCGAGCGAATGGTGCAGCACGAAGCGGTGATCCGGATTGTGGGCGAATTCCTCGGCTCCGCATTCATCATGGGCTCGGTTGCCGCCAACCGGCTGCTTCCCGGTGGACCCGGCCAAGAACCCCACGTCGACTACCCGTACTGGGACATGTACAAGCGTCACGAGTTTCCCACCAACATCAACTCCAGCTTCCCGCTCAACACCCAGGCCACCGTTTTTCTCGACCCGTTCACGGTCGACTCGGGGGCGACGGCATTCCTTCCCCGCAGCCAACACAAGCTCGTCTACCCCCACGAATCCGATCGTGAACGGTTCCATCGTGAGGCGATCCGTACCATCGGCGAGCCCGGCGATTGTGTGATCTTCAATGGCATGTGCTGGCACTGTGCGATGCCCAACGTGAGCCACCACGACCGCACGGGGATCCTCATCGAGTATCTGCCGAAGTTCGTCGCCCCGCTCGAAGACCTGAGACGCAGCGTCGACGCTGCGGTGGTCGAGCGGGCAAGCCCGGTCCTGCGCCAGTTGATGGCACTCGACTATCCCTACCCCCAGCTAATCGACGAGGTGGAGGGTGGCGTGCAGATCGGACGTGACATCAGCTCATGACAGTTCGCGTAGGCGTTATCGGAACCTCCTGGTGGAGCGATGCCATGTATCTGCCCGCCCTACGACAACTCGACGATGTCGACATCGTGGGTGTGGCCGGGCGCGACAAGGGCCGCACCCAGGCCTTCGCTGATCGCTGGGAGATACCCCAGGCCTACACCGACACCGGCGCGCTACTGGATCAGCCGATCGACGCGGTGATCATCGCATCCACCAACGACAGTCATCATCATCTCAGCATGGCCGCCCTCGAACGAGGCCTCGATGTCCTCTGCGAGAAGCCGCTCGGCCTGACCAGCGCCGAAGCGGCCGAAATGACCGAGGCGGCCCGCCTCCACGACGCGATCACCCTCGTGCCGTTCACCTATCGATACATGCCGGTGAACCGCTGGGTGAAGCAGTTGATCGACGACGGCTACCTCGGCCAACCCCGCCATCTCGGCATGCGCTACTTCACCGGATTCGCACGTGACGGCGAATACGTCTGGAGGTTCGACAAATCCGAAGCCGGTTCGGGAGTGATCGGCGACCTCGGCTCGCACTGGCTCTACCTGGCCCGCTGGTTCCTCGGCGAGATCGAAGCGGTGGGAGCTACATCGAGCCGGTTCATCGACCGGGCCGAGCGGCCCGACGGTCGGCCCTACGAGCGCGGCGAGGACTCAGCGGTGATCACCGCGCGTTTCACCTCCGGCGCATATGCCACCCTGCAGGTGAGTGCTGTTTGCTGGGAGGGCACACCCCTCGACCAGACCCACCACCTCGATGCCCATGGCTCGGATGGCACGATCTACGCGAGCTGCGACTGGGACCAGACCCAAGAGGTGCGGGGATTGAAAGCCGGTGAGCGCGGCCCGGCCCTTCCGTTGGCGATTCCAGACCACATCTGGGGTGCCGCACGGCGAGAGTCTGTTCACGACACCTACCGAGACGTGTTCCGGGGCGAAGGAGCGATGATCGGTGATTTCATCGGTGCGGTCCGCTCCCACACCCCGTGTACACCCGATTTCAGCGACGGTCGGAGGATCCAGCAGCTCTGTGACGCTGCGGTTGCGAGTGCCGCCACCGGCGGGGGCATGCTCGCAGTGTGAGGCTCACCCTTCGCGCCGCTCTTTGGATCGCCCCACTCAGCCTCGCCGCCGCCGCCTGCAGTAGCTCACCCGACCCGCGCCCACCCACAACCGCTACCGTCGGCGTACTGGCTTCGGGGTGCAGCCTCGTCGCCGACTTCGGCACCGGCGTCGCGGTGGCTCCCGGCCTGATCGCCACATCGGCCCACACCATCGCCGGTGCCAGCGCTGTGGTGGTGGTCGACCATTCGGGACTCGAACACCCTGCCGAGGTGGTCGGTTTCAACCCCCTCCAGGATGTGGCAATACTGAAGATCTCAACCTCGACCCCCCACGCGTCACTAGGTTCGGTCAGCGATGGCGACTCGGGATTGCTCGGCACCTGGCACCCCGACCACGGCTTCGATACCACCGAAGTAGTGGTCACCCGTCTGCTCCGTGTGACCATCGAGGACATCTACGTGGAGGACCTGGCTGAGCGACTCGCATTCGAGATCGAGGCCGAGATCGTGAAGGGCAACTCGGGAGGACCCGTCTTCACCTCCGACGGTGAGGTCGCGGGAATCGTGTACGCCACATCGCGGGAGCGAGACGGAATCGGCTTCGTGCTGCGATCCGAGGAGATTGCCGCCACCCTCGACCGCGTCGACGGTCGACCCGTCGCCAACGGCCGTTGCTTCTGACGATTCACGGGTTTTCGGGTTGTCGACCTAACCTGGGGCGCCATGATCGTGGGATTCGACGTCGGCGGCACCAACGCACGCGCCCTTCTCGTGAAACCGGACTCGTTTGAGGTCCTTGATCGCGAGCGCGAATCGAGTGCCGGAACCGGTCCCGTACTCCTTGAGCGGCTCACCACCATGATCGGTTGCCTCGAGGTGCGAAACGGGGTGACCATCGATGCGGTCGGCCTTGGCGTCGCCGGTCTCGCTCACCGGTCCGGCGTCGTCCACTATTCGCCGAACTTGCCCGACCTCGTCGAGTATCCGCTCGGCACCGAATTACAAAAGGCTCTCGGGCTCCCCGTCGTGGTCATGAACGATGCCACCGCGGGCACATGGGCCGAAGCCCGACTCGGAGCAGGCCGCTCCTCCGAAGACTTCATCTTCGTAGCACTCGGCACCGGCATCGGCACCGGATTCGTCTGCGGTGGCGCACTCCTCCAAGGAGCCAACGGGTTTGCCGGAGAAGCGGGACACATGGTTGTCGATGCCCACGGACCCGCCCACATCACGGGCCAACAGGGCCCCTGGGAATACTTCGCCTCAGGGAGCGCCCTCGGCCGGCTGGGTCGAGAGGCGGCAGCCGACGGCCGGTTCGACCGAGGCGCTCAACTCGCAGGCTCCGCGCCGGCCATCGTTGGTTTCCATGTCGTCGATGCGTGCCGCGCCGGCGACACCCAGGCCGCCACCATCCTCGACGAGTTTTGCCGTGAGGTCGCCCGCGGCGTGGCGAACCTGGTCATCATCTTCGATCCGTCTCGAATCGTGATCGGTGGAGGGCTTGCCGAGGTGGGTGAACCACTTCGGGCCGGTGTCGAACGCTGGCTCAATGAACTCCTCCTCGGCTCGAATCATCGCCCCCGCGTCGAGGTCGTGATGGCCGAACTCGGCGACGAAGCCGGGGCGCTCGGCGCCGCCATCCTCGCCGCCGACAAATCCTGAGCATCAACCTTTCGGGCCGAAACGATCAGGGCGACTGCTTCTTGGCGCGGCTCGGGCTCACCCGTGGCGGTTCGTTGGGCATCTTCGGATAGACGGGCGGCCACGGCGCGTCCATCAGCCCGCTCGCCCAGTCGCGTTCGTGCCATTCGAGCAGCGGCTCGAGTGACTGAAGCTCCTCGTCGATCGTGGCCCACGGGTCGCCCTCAGCCGCCACCCTGCTCGGCACGGTGGCGATCGTGAGCTCGTCGGGAGCCACCGACAGAAGCTCGTCCCATGTGATCGGCGTCGATACCTGTGCGCCCACACGGGGCCTCACCGACCACGCACCGAATACCGTCTTGTGAGGCGCGTTCTGATTGAAGTCGACGAACACCCGCTCCCCCCGGTCCTCCTTCCACCACTCGCTGGTGAGAAGATCGGGGCGTCGCCTCTGCATCTCGCGAGCAAGAGCGACCGCGGCATAGCGCACTTCCACGGCGCTCCATCGCGGCAGCAGGCGGACATAGATGTGGATGCCCTTGCTACCCGAGGTCTTGACGAACGACAGAATCCCAAGCTCGTCGAGAACCGCCCTCACCTCACCGGCGGCCGCCCGGACATCATCGAAGCTGGTGCCGGGCTGGGGGTCGAGATCGATACGGAGTTCGTCGGCATGGCTCGGATCGATCGCCCGGTTGGGCCAGACATGAAATCCCAGACAACCCATGTTGACCGCCCAAACAATGTGGGCCATGTCGTGGGCCACGAGAGCGTTGGAGGTGGTGCCATTGGGCGTACTCACCACAATGGTGCGCAACCAGTCCGGGGCGCCCTTGGGCACGCGCTTCTGAAAGAACGACTTGCCCCGCGCTCCGTCGGGATAACGCTCCAGGAGCAGAGGTCGGCCGCCCACCGCCCTCATGAAGGGCTCCTCCATCGACAGGTAATAGTTCACGAGATCGAGCTTGGTCTCGCCCCTCTTCGGAAAGAAGATCTTGCCGGGGCTGGTGACTCTCACCTCGTGGCCTCCCAACTCGAAGACCACGGCGTTGTCGTTGGAAGCGGAGCCCGCCATGGCGCGACGTTACCCCACCGACCGCATCACTCGACCGAGACAGTCTCGCGTGTGCCCATCAGCTCCACACTCACGATCACCACGACGGCGCCGGCTATCGCCGCGCCGCCCACCAGTCCGAGCATCTCATAGCTATCCGAGCTCACAAGAAAGCCGCCCATCAGGGGACCCAGAGCCCGACCCGCGGCCATCGATGCCTGGGCATCACCGGCGCGTTCGGCGGGATGACGCGAGCGCTGGCTGAGCAGGGTGTAAATCCCGGGAACCGCCATCCAGAAGCAGAACCCCCACGCCACCAGGATCGCCCAGAAGAGCGGAGCCTGATCGAAGAACCCGAGGAGGCCGGCGCACACAGCCGGGATCAAGAGCCAGGCACCGGCCAGGGGGCGCCTACCTCGCCACCGAGCTGAAGGAATGCTCGCTACCGCATTGGCCGAAAACGCCAGAGAGATCACGAAAGGAGCCATGCCATATTGGTCGGCGGCGATCGCCCCCGCGAAAACGAAGACCGCCGAACCACCGAGGGTGACCACACCAAGGGCCGCTACCAGCGCCAGCGCCTGGGGGACGGGCTTGCTGCGATCGGTCTCCACCGCCTCGCCGACCACGAAGTTCGGCAGCTTCGCCAAGGGAACGAGCGCAACCACCGCCAGCAAGGCGAAGACGGCGCGATCATCGCCGTTGGTAAGGATCACGCCGAACAGCGGTGCCATGAACACCGCGGTAAGGGGACCGATCACCGCGATGTCGCCAGTGCGATCGCTGTCGCCGAACACCTGTGAGTAGGCGAGCCAGGCCAGCACTCCGAGGGCAAGGCCAGCCGCCGCGCGCGTCGCCACCAGGAGCACGAAGATCGACACCACCGCGCTCACCGCGTTGGCGGTGGCCAAGACGAGCAGCGAAACGACGAACAGGCGCCGTGAGGCCTCCACGAAACGCCCCGATACCCAGGAACCGACCACGAACGCACCCAATTGGGCCGCAGAGAACAGGCCCGCAGTGCCGATACCCACGTCGAATCTCTCCGCTACCCCGCCCAAGATCAGCGGCGTCGCCACGAAGGTTGCCGTGGCAACCGCCATCGCCATCATCAAGCCCGCTTCTGTGCTCCCCCGCAGGGCCGCCAGGAGTCGAAACGGTGCCTGCATCAGCCGAGCCTACCGATCGCGTTCAGAGGTCGGAGCACCCGTTCGGGGAGCGATGGATGGCTTAACAGCTAACCTCTGACCTCATGCCTGAGTATCGGTCACGAACGAGCACCCACGGCCGCAATATGGCCGGCGCCCGCGCCCTGTGGAGGGCCACGGGCATGGGCGAAGACGACTTCGACAAGCCCATCATCGCGGTGTCCAATTCATTCACCCAATTCGTGCCCGGCCACGTGCACCTGAAAGACCTCGGACAGCTGGTCGCCCGCGAGGTGGAGGCGGCCGGCGGGGTGGCCAAGGAGTTCAACACAATCGCAGTCGATGACGGCATCGCGATGGGCCACGACGGAATGCTCTACAGCCTTCCCTCGCGCGAACTCATCGCCGACAGCGTCGAATACATGGTCAACGCACACTGCGCCGACGCGCTCGTATGCATCTCCAACTGCGACAAAATCACCCCTGGCATGCTGATGGCGAGCCTGCGCCTCAACATCCCCACCATCTTCGTTACCGGCGGACCCATGGAAGCAGGCAAGACCCGGCTCGCCGGAGTCGAGGTGAAGCTCGACCTGATCGACGCCATGATCAAGGCCGGCGACAAGTCGGTGAGCGACGAAGACATGCTCACCATCGAGCGCTCCGCCTGCCCTACCTGTGGATCTTGTTCGGGCATGTTCACCGCCAACTCGATGAACTGCCTCACCGAAGCGCTCGGCCTGTCGCTGCCTGGCAACGGCACTGTCGTCGCCACCCACTCCGATCGCGAGCGCCTCTTCCTCGAAGCCGGGAGTCGCATAGTCGACATCGCCCGGCGCTACTACGAAAAGGACGATGAGTCGGTCCTGCCCCGCTCGATCTGCACCAAGCCAGCTTTCGAAAACGCGATGACCCTCGACATCGCGATGGGTGGCTCCACCAACACCGTGCTCCACATCCTCGCCGCGGCTCAAGAAGCCGAGGTCGACTTCACAATGACCGACATCGACCGCCTGAGCCGCGCCACTCCCGCGATCTGCAAGGTCGCACCGTCGACCCCGGAGTACCACGTCGAGGATGTACACCGAGCCGGCGGCATCTTCGCCATCCTCGGCGAACTCGACCGGGGCGGACTACTCGACACGTCGGTGTCCACCATCCACAGCGAAACCCTCGCCGCCGGACTCGACCAGTGGGATGTGATGCGCGACCCCTCCGACGAGGTTGTCGAGTTTTTCCGCGCCGGCCCCGCCGGTATACCCACCCAGGTAGCGTTCAGCCAGAGCACCCGCTGGGACACCCTCGATCTCGACCGCGCCAAGGGCTGCATTCGGAGCACCACCAGCCCCTATTTCGCCGACGGAGGGCTCGCGGTCCTCTACGGCAACGTCGCCCAGAACGGCTGCATCGTGAAGACGGCCGGCGTCGACCCATCCATTTTCACGTTCTCGGGCCCGGCCCGAGTGTTCGAGAGCCAGGAAGCCGCCTGCGATGCCATCCTCGACGAATCCAATATCGCGGCCGGCGACGTGGTGATCGTGCGCTACGAGGGCCCCAAGGGGGGTCCCGGTATGCAGGAGATGCTCTACCCCACCAGCTACATCAAGAGCCGTGGCCTCGGAAAGGAGTGTGCCCTGCTCACCGATGGCCGCTTCTCCGGTGGCACTTCAGGGCTTTCCATCGGCCACGCCTCGCCGGAGGCGGCTGAAGGGGGTGCGATCGGCCTCATAGAGGAGGGCGACCTCATCGACATCGACATCCCCTCTCGCACCATCAATCTTCGGATCTCAGAATCCGAACTCACCGCCAGGCGGGTGGCGATGGATACCTCAGGAGCCGGTGCTTGGCAGCCGCGGGAGACCAGGCCGCGAAGAGTTTCCGCCGCCCTTCAGGCCTATGCGGCGATGACAACATCGGCCGATCGAGGTGCGGTGCGCGATGTCAGCCAGATCCAACGCTGAACGCGATGGCAGTACGCTCGCCGCGCCACATACCGGGTCGCGAACTCACTAAACACGCCGGAGTCAACCACGCTGCGACCAGTTATCGCACCTTCGCCGAGCTCTCGATGCGACTCCAAGATGGCGACTGACATCCCCGCCCTCGTCAGCGAACTCGAAGATGTTGTAGGGCCGAGCAACACCTTCACCGGACACGAGGCCGCCGAATACGGCCGTGACGCCCGCGGGGTCGTAACCGGCCCGGTCGTCGTCGCGGTTCGGCCCGGCTCTACCGAAGAGGTCGCCTCAGTTGTGCGAGCTTGCGCACGCAGGAATCTGCCGATCGTCACCCAGGGCGGCAATACCGGCCTCAGCGGGGGCGCTCAACCCGTCGATCGGCAGGCGTCGGTACTGGTGTCGCTCAGTCGGATGCGTCAGATCGAGTCGGTCGACATACCCGATTCCACCATCACCGTGCACGCCGGCGCAACCATCGAGTCGATCCAAGAAGCCGCCAAGGCCGCCGGCGCGATGTTCGCGCCCGACTGGGGCGCCCGTGGGAGTGCATCGATCGGTGGAGCGATCTCCACCAATGCCGGGGGCGTGAACGTGCTGCACTTCGGCCCGATGCGCGATCAGGTACTCGGACTCGAAGTGGTGCTCGCCGACGGCAGGATCTGGGACGGCATGCGCGCCCTGCGCAAGGACTCCTCGGGCTACCAACTCCGCCAACTTTTCATCGGAGCGGAGGGCACCCTCGGAATCATCACCCGAGCGGTCGTACGCATGGTTCCCGCCATCGCCGACCACCAGACGGCGATCCTCGCGCTCCCCGCCCTCGACGCCGCCCTCCCCCTCCTCGAGACGGCCCGCAATGGAGGGCGCATGGTCGTCGCCTTTGAGCTCATCCCCGAGGTCGGCCTGGGCGCCGCGGTCGACAAGTTCGATCTGCAGCGCCCTATGGAGACCGTCTCCAAGTGGTACATCCTCGCCCGGATCTCGGCCCCGTTGGGAAGCGGTCTCACCGCGATGAACGATTTCCTGCAGGAAGCAGCCGGCGCCGATCTGATCCTCGATGCCGCAATGGCCGCTACCCCCGATCAGGAGGACAACCTCTGGAAGATCCGGGAACTGATTCGACCCGTGGAGCTGTGGGACTGGGTCGAGGGTTACATCAAGTACGACACAGCGGTGCCGGTAGGTCGCGTGGTGGAGTTCATCGAACGCGTGGAGTCGGTCACTGCCGAGCTGGCCCCAGCGGCGCTGCCGTTCTCATTCGGCCACGTGGGCGATGGCAACATCCATCTCCACGTCCTCCCACCCATGGGCGGATTCGAGCCCGCCCACCGAGCAGCGCTCGAGGCGGCGATCAACGCGCTCACCCTCGAGCTCGAAGGCACCTTCACCGCCGAGCACGGCGTCGGCCAATCCTTGCTCGATCAGATGGCCGATCAGAAGGATCCTCTCGAAATTGAACTTGCCTGGCGCATCAAGGACGCGCTCGACCCCGATGGCTTGTTCAACCCGGGCAAGACCCTTCCGCCTCGATGAGCGATCGGAATGAGCGAGGCGTAATCGCGTTCTTGGCGTCCATGAGCATCCTGCTCGCCTTTGGAATCGACGCGGCTCTGCCTGCCTTCGACGAGATCCGAGAGGAGTTCGACCTCGCCGCGGGCTCGGGTGAGATCTCCTTGATCGTCACCTTCTACTTCTTTGGCATGGCCGCTGGTCAGCTCTTCTATGGCCCCCTCTCGGATCGGTTCGGGCGTAGGCCGCTGCTGTTGTCGGGGATCGGCCTCTACTGCCTCGGCGCAGCCGGCGGCAGCCTCGCGCCGACCTTCGAGGTGATGCTCGCCTTCCGCTTCCTTTGGGGTTTCGGTGCGGCAGGACCCAATGTCTTGTCCGCCGCCATTGCACGCGACCTCTACTCAGGTGATCAGATGGCGCGCGTGCTGTCGGTGGTGATGGCTGTATTCCTCATCGGACCATCGCTGGCTCCGCTCGCCGGTGACGGGCTACTCACCCTGGGCGGCTGGCAGATCGTCTTTCTCGCTGCTCTCGTCCTCGCCGTGATCATGACCGGGTGGGCGCTCCAGTTCGGCGAGACCCTTCCGGCCGATCGGCGCCGATCGGTGAAACCCCAGGCGATCTGGGCGGGCATGCGAGTGGTGGTCACCAACCGGGCGTCGGCGTTCTATATCGCCGCAATGGTGTTCAGCTTTGCCGCCTTCTTCATCTTCCTCGGCAGCAGCCAGCCGATCATCGACGAGATCTACGGCCGGGGCGATTGGTTCGCCGTTATCTTCGGCGCCATTTCCGCGATCAATGGTGCCGGCGTGGCATTCGCCAGCCGCTTGATCCGGTCATTCGGCGCCGCGGCTGTGGCGCGGGCCTCGTTCTTCGGCCTGGTCGGCGCCTACGCCGCGCTCACCCTCGCCGCGCTCGTGGCCGACGGTGTCCCATCGTTCTGGTTTTGGGCCGCGGCCATCACCGTCACGAGCACCCTGTCGACGATCATCGCCACCACCTGTATCTCCCTCGCCCTTCTCCCCATGGAGCGGATCGCGGGCACCGCCGCTGCGGTGCGTGGCGTTGCCACACTGGGTTTCGGTTCGATCCTGGCCGCGGCCATCGACCGCCAGATCGACACCACCGTCACGCCCATGGCTGTGGGCGGACTCATCTACAGCGTGATCGGAGCGGGCCTGCTGTTGTGGGCTCGTGGCGGCTCCCTCGAACCGGTCGACCCCGACCTCCGACGGTCGCCTACGGTGAGTCCATGAGTGAAGAGTTCTGGGATGCGGTCGCCCCCTTGTTGGCCGAGGGGATTATCGACGAGGGCACAATCATGGGCGGGCCCTGCGTACGAGCAAGAGGCGAGTTCGTGGGAATGCCCCACCACAGGGGTCATGGGTTGGTGGTGAAGCTGGCCCGCGACACCGTCGCGGCCATGATCGATGCCGGAGACGGGGTGTCGTTCGCGCCCGCCGACAAGGTGTTCAAGGAATGGGTGCTCGTCGAGGAGTTCGACGAGGATCGCTGGCGAGATCTGATTCGCGCGTCGGTGGAGTTCGTCGGCCCTTAAGCGTCGGGCCTGCGCATCTCGAACCACTCCCACAGCACATCGTCCCAGCGGTCGCCAGCAACGGGAGTCTCCACCATCTCACCGCCTCGCCTCAGCTTGAGCCGGTCGGCCAGCAGGGTCACACGATCGGGCCCGCCGTCGATCAGGCGAGTAGCGAACGGCAAGCGCCGCCAGTGGGCGCTCTCATCGGCCTGGAGACGATTCGAGACCTCATCGAAATCGCTCATCTTGTGGGCCACCCGCCGGAACCGATAGCAGGCCTCGGGCAGGCCGTCGACATGCTTGGCGAGGGTGACACCCTGTGGGCTCGGCATGAACTCGTAGACGCCCGTACCCCCCTCCTGGGGGCCGGCCTGATTCAGCGCTAAGGGGGTGGAGAAGCTGTCGCCGAATCCCACATCGACCAGATAGGGCTGCTCGAGCTGCACCTCGAGGGCGGCATGGTCGATGATCTTGGTGGGGCCATCGAGCAGCACCGCAGCACCGATCCGCAGCACCGAGAATCCGAGCTGATCTAGCAGCCATCCGAACGCGCCATTGTTCTCGAAGCACCACCCTCCCCGGCGCTCATCGACGATCTTCAGTACCGACCAGTCTGTGTCGGTACGCACCGGTCGCTGCGCGAACACATCGAGGTTCTCGAACGCCACCGTCGTGAGATGAGCCTGCTGAAGGGCGGTGAGGGTGGGGAGGTCGTGGGCGATGGGGTCGACGAATTCGATGCGATCCAGATAGCGGTCGACGAGACTCATGGTGCAGACACTCCGGGATCGGGCCACACTCGTGGCCAGCCATGGAACTCTCGCCACGAATCCGCAACCTCGTCCACTCCCCGATCGGGGAAGCCCATGCTCTGCTCGAATTTCGGGTGAACGACCAACCGCTTCTCGACCTTTCCCAGGCGGCGCCGGCCTATCCGCCGGCACCAGTGGTTGCCGACCGTATCGCCCAGGCTGCCCACGAACCCACCTCCTCACGCTACGCACCCCAACCCGGCCTGCCCCGACTGCGCGAATCCTTCGCGGCTGATCTCACCGAGGCCTACTCGACTCCGATCAGCGCCGACGAGGTCCTCATCACCGCTGGCTGCAATCAGGCCTTCTGCGTGACGGTGAGTGCCCTCACCGACCCCGGCGACTCGGTCGTACTGGCGTCGCCGTTTTACTTCAACCACGACATGTGGCTCCGGGTCGAAGGGGTAGAGGCGCGCCACCTGCCGGCGGGGGAAGATCATCAGCCCGATCCCGGGCGCGCCGACAAACTCATCGACCACACCACCCGGGCGATCGTGCTCGTCTCCCCTGGCAACCCCACCGGGGTCACCATCCCCCCTTCCCGACTCGCCGCCTTCGCCGAACTCGCTCGACGCCGTGGTGTGGCCCTGATCATCGATGAGACCTACCGCACCTTCCGTCCCACGACCGCTCCGGCCCATGAGCTCTTCTCAGACCCCGAGTGGCACGACACCGTGATCAGCTTGCACTCATTCTCGAAGGATCTCGCCATCCCGGGTCACCGGATCGGTGCTGTCGTATCAGGGCCGGCGGTGCAGGTGGAGGCGCTCAAGATCCTCGACTGTGTGGCCATAAGCGCTTCGTGGATCGGCCAGGAGGCATGTATCGCCGGCCTGATGCACGCGGGCGACTGGCGAGCCGAGCAGTCAGCTCGCGTCGCCGACCTGCAGCAGCGTTTCGAGTCGGTCATGCATCGTCGACCCGGAGGATTCGAGCTCGTCACCTCGGGCGCCTACTTCGGCTGGGTTCGCGCCGATGCCCGAACCGACACGGCCACCATGTTGCGGCGACTCGTCATCGAGATCGACACCTTGGTGATTCCCGGCACAGCCTTCACGCTCGAAGACGAACACTTCCTGCGGTTCAGTTTCGCCAACCTGACCCCGGCCGAAATCGATGAGCTGGGTACCCGGTTGGACGCCTTTGACCCCGATCCCTGATACAAACGAGCCTCATGAAACTCACCACCATTCGCACCGCAGACGGCACCCGCGCCGCACGAGTCGAAGGCGACTCGCTCGTTCTCCTCGATGCAGCCGACGTCGGGCAGGTGCTGCGAACCGGCATCAATGCCGACGCCGACGGGCCCACCGTTGCTGGGGGTGATGCCGACTACGCCCCCCTTGTGACCCACCCCGACAAGATCGTCTGTGTTGGTGCCAACTATCTGGATCACATAGCGGAGAGGGGACACGACCGACCGACCGCCCCCAGCTACTTCGCCAAGTACCGCCGAGCTCTGATCGGAGCGCGCGACGACATCACTCTTCCGCCGGCCGACCTATCCACCCACATCGATTGGGAAGCGGAGCTGGCGATAGTCATCGGCACCGAGATCCGCCACGCCAACTCCGGAGAGGCGCTCGCTGCGATAGCCGGTTTCACCGTGCTCAACGACGTCTCGGTACGCGACTACCAGAGACGCACCACCCAGTTCCTCGCGGGCAAGACCTTTGAGGGCACAACTCCAGTGGGACCCATCATGGTCGGCACCGACGAAATCGGTGATGGCTCGGGACTTGCCATCACCACCGAGGTCGATGGAGTCGTCAAGCAGTCGTCCAACACATCAGAACTCTGCTTCAACGCCGTCGACATCGTGGCCGATCTGAGCCGCATCATCACCCTCGAGCCGGGCGACATCATCGCCACGGGTACTCCGGGAGGGGTCGGAGCGGCCCGCAAGCCACCCGAGTGGATGGCCGATGGCACGGTCGTGAGCTGCTCGATCGATCAGATCGGCGAGACCCGCAACACCTGTCGATACTGATCGAGGCTATTTCACGGCCACGATTTGAACGGGTGAGACGATGCCGGACCGAAAGGCGCGGATCATATTCGACTGCATCAGGGGCCAGTTCTCCCCCATGAGATGTCCCAGATCGAGTGGAACGGGCACCTCAGTGGCGGCCGCAATCGCCTCGAGCACCAGTGGGCGCCTGTCGTCGACGCCTATCAGCGACAGGCCTGCGTCGATGAGTACATCGCAATAGTGGTCGGGAGTTGAGACAAAGCTGGTCTCCGCCGTCTGCGACCATGGCAACGGATAGTCCAATTCGCCCTCGCCGGTGATCATGACGTCGTAGATACCGAGCCGGCCACCGGGGGCAAGCACCCGGGCCAGTTCGACCATCAACCCCTGCTTGTCGACGATGTTCATGCCCACGTGGAGCATTGTCACCGCGTCGAACCGGTCGGCCTCGAAGGGAAGGTCGAGAGCGCTTCCCAGCCGGAAATCGGTCTGATCAGCCATCCCCAGTCGACCGCTGAGCCAGAGTGCCATTTCCACGAACTCGGGAGTGAGATCAACGCCGACAACCGAACAGCCGGCGGCGCGCGCAATCGCACGGGCCGCGCCGCCGACCCCGCAACCGACATCGAGAACCGTGGCGCCGGAGCCAAGTCCGAGCGAGTCGATCAGGGCCTCGGTGGCAAGCCGGCCGCCGAGGTGGAACTCGTCGTACCCGGCGAACGCGTCGGGTGTAGCGAAATCGACTTCGGGCTCGGCCCGCGAGATTGCCGCCTCGATGGCATCCAGGAGAGCAGGCCTCCCGTAGTGCCCTGCGATTTCACTATTTTGATCCACGAGTCAGCCTACTGTTCCACCCGAGACGGAACCCGAGAGTCGGTCGATGATGTCGGCCACCACCTCGGCTGGCGTGCGGTGGTCGGTGGGCACCTGTTCGAACGAGCCGTACCGGATCGCCCGCTGGGCGAGCAGGTCGACGACCCGGCCCGCCGGATCGGGCCCGGCAAGCAAGGGCCTCACCGTGCCCGACTTGTCGCCGATCACGCGAGCCAGGATCGTGTCGGACTCAGCGGTGAGACAGAACACCCGGGCACCATCAGCAATTACATCGGCCACCGCCGGATCGAGCAGCATGCCTCCTCCGCTCGCCACGATGAGCCCATCTCGGGCTGCCAGCTCGGCCGCCAACTCCCGCTCGATATCTCGGAAGGCTCCCTCGCCTCTTTTGAGGAAGATGTCGGCCACTTCACCGTGACGAGCCACGATCAGGGCATCGGTGTCGATGAACTCGCGGTCGAGCTCGGCGGCAAGGAGGCGGGCGATGGTGGACTTGCCGGTGCCCATGAACCCGGTGAGCACGATGTTGGCGGCCATGCAGATCAGTAAATCAGGTAAGCGGCCCTCACCTCGTTGAATAGTCGGAGCGAATCGGACCAGCCGGCCACCATCTCCGCTGCCGACGTGCCGGCCTCGAGTGCCTCCACCAGGAGATCTGTGCCCGCCAGGAGCCCCATCGCCTGGGGGCGATTGATGTAATCCTCGACCTCGTTTTCGATCGCCGCCCGATGGAACTCTTCGAGGACGTGGATACCCACCGACACCGGCTCGAACAGGCCTGGCTCGGTTACCCGGATGCGCACGCCCTCCATCAGCTCACCATTGAGCCGCGGCTCGCTGGTGCGCCCCGGCAGCGGGCCGGGTGTGAAGGTGACCGGCTCGAAGAGGACCCCCCTCAACCCGTGGGCGTTGAGCCGGCCCGCCATCGTGATCTCGTTGGCCCAGGGCGCGCCGATCACCTCGAAGGTTTCCTCGGTGCCGCCGCCGTAACTGATCGAGGTGGCCTCGAACAGAACCGTGCCGAGGTAGGTGACCGCCGACGTAGGCGTCTGGAGCCCCGGACTCGGCGGCACCCACTCCAGGCCGGTGTCGTCCCAGCTCATGCCGCGAAGCCAGCCGTCCATCTCCACGACATCGAGATCGAGCCCGCCCACACCCTCGAGCCACCCCTCCCCCACGATCGCCGACGCAAGCTCCCCGGGGGTCATCGCGTAGGCGGCGGGAATCGGATACTGGCCGATGAACGAGACCTTCTCGGGCTCGAGGACATATCCCGCCACCACCACGCCGCCGGAAGGGTCGGGTCGATCGAGCACGATGAAGCGCACACCCGCCTGCGCTGCGGCCTGCATCGCAAGGCCCATCGTGGAGATGAACGTGTAGAACCTGGCGCCCACATCCTGGAGGTCGTAGACAATGACGTCGATTCCGTCGAGCATCTCGGGGGTGGGGCTGCGAGTCGCCCCGTAGAGGCTGAATATGGGTGTGCCGGTAGCGGTGTCGACCTCGTCGTCGATCAGGGCTCCCGCGCCGGCAGTGCCCCTAACCCCGTGCTCAGGAGCAAACACGGCGACCAGTTCCACATTGGGGGCCTCGTCCAGTACGTCGATGAGATGCTCGCCTCGAACCAGCGAGGTCTGATTGGCGATGAGTCCCACCCTTGCTCCATCGAGGGCCGCGAACCCGGAGTCGGCCAACACTTCGGCCCCCACCCTCACCGCAGGGGGAGGCGGGAGAGTCGTGGTGGTCGTGGGTGTGGCGGTGGTGGTGGGGATTGGTTCGGGAGCCGCCTCGGGCTCGACCGGCGTCGTGCAGCCGACGGCCACAAGCCCGATCACCGCAACGGTGACCAGAGCTCGGTGCCAGAAGGTCACAGCCCCGTCACCCCGAACTCATCCGCCGAGCTTGGGGATGGGGTGTCGCCCAGTGGCGATCGCGACGTTCTTGGTCTCCATGTAGAAGTCGAAGCTCCAGTCGCCACCATCGCGGCCTATCCCGCTCCGCTTTGTACCACCGAACGGGGCGGGCAGGTGCCTCACGTTCTGGGAGTTGACCCATACCATTCCGACCTCGAGGCGATCGGCCATGCGATGGGCGCGGGTCAGGTCGTTGGTCCACACATAACCGGCCAGCCCGTACTCCACGTCGTTGGCGATGGCGAGAGCATCGGCCTCATCGGCGAAGGGGATGGCGGTGAGCGCGGGGCCAAAGATCTCCTCCTGAGCGATGCGCATGTCGTTGCGGGCGTTGGCGAACAGCATCGGGGTGACGAAGTTACCGTCGGGTGGTGCATCGGCCCAAGCGGTGCCGTCGATCACGGTGGCACCGTCTTGTTCGGCAATGGCCCTGTAGCTCTCGACCTTCTCGCAGTGTCGGGGATGAACGAGGGGGCCGATCACCGAGGCCGGGTCGAGAGGGTGCCCGACCGGGATTGTGGCCATGTCCTCGGCGAGGCGTTCTACGAAAGTGTCGTAGATCGATTCCTGGATGAGCACCCGACTCGAGCTGGTGCAGCGCTCACCGTTGAGGCTGTAGATCATGAAGATCACGGCATCAAGGGCCCTTTCGATATCGGCATCGTCGAACACGATCACCGGGTTCTTGCCCCCGAGCTCGAAGTGAACCCGCTTGAGGGTCGGGGCGCCCTGAGCCTGGATCATCGAACCGGTGGTCGATTCGCCGACGAACGCGATGGCCTTGATATCGGGGTGTTCGGTGAGTGACTTACCTGCCGTCTCACCCATACCGTGAACCGTGTTGAGCACGCCCGGCGGCAAGCCCGCCTCCAGCGCTATCTCCGACAGCAGATGAGCAGTGATCGGGCTCCACTCAGCCGGCTTGTGCACCACCGTGCATCCCGCCGCGAGCGCTGGCGCGATCTTCCAAGTGGAGAGCATGAACGGCGTGTTCCACGGCGTGATCACCCCGACCGGGCCGATGGCACGACGCGAGGTGTAGTTGAGGTGGCCGGAGCTGGGCAGGGCCTGTCCGTCGGCCGCGGCCGGGGCCCGGTCGGCGAAGAAGCGGAAGTTGTCGGCCCCACGGAGGGCGGCTGCCCCCATGAACCTCATGGTCTGGCCGGTGTCGACACACTCGCTCACCGCGATCCTGTGGGCGTTGTCGACTATCAGATCGGCAACCTTGTTGAGGATGCGCCGGCGTTCGGTGCCCGAGGTGTCAGCCCATTCGTCGAAGGCGGAAGCTGCCGCCTTCGCGGCCGCGTCGACATCAGCCGCGTCGCCTGCCGCTATTTCACCCAGGTCGCTGCCGTCGACGGGCGACTGGTTGGTGAATGTCTCGCCACTGACACTGGCGACCTGTTCTCCGTCGATGATGTGGGGAGTGGTGCCGGCTGCGAACCGGGCCAGGTGTCGGGCGGCTGCCTCCTGGTTCTCTTCGTAGGTGTGGGTGGGGCCGGCCATCAGGAAGCTCCTCGCTCGAGGCGACTGCGGACATAGTTGCGGTTGATCCGAACAGCGGAGTCGATGAACTGGATCTCGGCACTGAGGGCGATTGCGTGCCGATCTGAGAGCGGAGCCAGTTCGGCGTCGACGGTATCGATGAGTCGGTTGAGGAAGCGCTGGATCTGCTCGTCGGTGCGGCCCGGGCCGATTCGGGCGGTGATCGCCACAAAGGCGTGGGTCGGGTCGCCATCGGCGATTCGGTAGTGCGGGCGCTCAGCGGCGCGGGTACGCAGTGCATCGAGCACGGCAAGACCATCATCGAGAGCAGCCGCGTGGACGGCATCAACCAGCGACTGGATGTCGTGGACCTCGGCGAGGTTGGCGCTGTGCTCGATGATGATGTGGGGCACCGATATTCTCCGACTGTCGCTGGTTTCTCCCCACCGGCGAGGGTGGGTGTTAGGGTAGATGTATAACATGTGAAACAGTTTGAGGAAAGGGAGATCCCACCGACATGCGCTTGCTGAGCTACTCCGTGAAAGGCAGCCACTCGGTCGGTGCCCTCACCAGCGACGGCGCCGGCGTCGTCTCATTGCCGGAGCGGATGGCCGACATCACCGACCTCCACGAAATCATCGTCAACGGCCGAGTGGATGAAGCCCTGGCTCTGACCCGCACCGCGCCTGCGGATCACAACTTGTCCGACATCACCTTCGAGCGCTTGCTCCCCTGGCCCCGCAAGATCTTCTGCATCGGCGTCAACTACGGAGGCCGCGCCGCCGAATACGACGACAAGTCCGACGCCGCCTACCCGAGCGTCTTTCCCCGCTGGCCCGATGGCTTCACGGGCCACGACCGCGACCTTGTCCGCCCGCCCGAATCTCCTCAACTCGACTACGAGGGCGAGATCGTGGTGGACATCGGCAAGTCAGGGCGACGCATCCCCACCGAGAAGGCTCGCGATCACATCGCGGGACTCACCCTCGGCAACGAGGGCACGATCCGAGACTGGGTGCGCCACGCCAAGTTCAACGTCACCCAGGGGAAGAACTGGGAGTCCACCGGTGCGATCGGTCCCTGGCTCGTCCCCATCGGCGAGATAGGCGACTTCGAGAAGCTGCACCTCACCACCAGGGTCAACGGCGAACTCCGACAAGACGACACGCCGGCCACGATGAAATACCCGATCGAGTATCAGATCCACTATCTGTCCACGTTCACCAACCTCGCTCCCGGCGATCTGATCTTCACCGGCACGCCCACCGGTGCCGGTGCCCGATTCGACCCGCCGATCTGGCTCCAACCAGGCGATGTGGTCGAGGTGGCGGTGCCCGAGATCGGAACCCTGCGAAACACCATCCGCGACGAGTTCGCCGATGGCCGCAAGATTCCGCCGCCCGAGCCTGTCTAGATCATGGCTGGGAGCGCCGAAACGGCCATCCAATCCGATATCGGCATGCGGGCCTTCTCGCGCTCACTCCCGATGGCACTCATGCGCGCCCGAGAAGCAGCGATGCGGAGCTTCAGACCCCTGCTCGGCGAGCACGGCCTCACCGAGCAGCAGTGGCGGGTATTGAGGGCTCTGGCCGATGCCACCGACCCTCTCGAGGTGGGCGATCTGATCGAACACACCTTCCTGCTCGGCCCGTCGCTATCGCGGATCCTGGCCAAACTCGAACAACGCAAACTGATCGAGCGGCAAACGGCCTCCCACGATCAGCGGCGAGCCGCGATCAGCTTGTCCACCAACGGCCACCGCCTCGTTCGCAGCGTCGCACCGTTGTCAGAGGCGCTTTACGCCGACATCGAGGCCGCCATCGGCGATACTCGCCTCAGCCAACTCCACGAACTTCTCGAGGAACTGGCCTCCATCGATACGACCCATTCCCAGGAGCACTCGCAATGACGCACGCAATTCAAGTTCGCAACCCGGGCAGCTACGACGTTCTCGAGTGGATCGAAGTCGACGAACCTGTGGCGAGCCCGGGGAACGTCGTGGTCGATGTCCACGCCGCGGGGGTCAACTTCATCGACACCTATCATCGTTCCGGGCTCTACAAACTTCCCCTTCCATTCAGGCTCGGTAGCGAGGGCAGCGGCACCGTCGCCGAGATCGGCGACGGAGTCGACAACCTCGCGGTGGGCGACAGAATCGCGTGGGTGGGCGCGCCCGGCTCCTATGCCACTCGATTGTCGGTTCCGGCCTCGATCGCGATGCGCGTACCCGACGAGATGGACCTCAGCCACGCGGCCGCAACCCCCCTGCAGGGGATGACCGCCCACTACCTGGTCACCAGCACCTACCCCCTCGGGGAGGGCGACCGTTGCCTCATCCACGCCGCGGCAGGAGGGACGGGGCGCCTGATGGTGCAGATGGCCAAGCTTCGGGGAGCCGAGGTCGTGGCCACCGTCGGCACCGACGAAAAGGCCGAGCTCGCCCGGTCGGCCGGTGCCGACCATGTCATCAACTACTCCACCACCGACCTGATCGAGGGTGTCGAGAAGGCGGTCGGCAAGAACGCGATCGATGTCGTGTACGACGGCGTCGGGGCGGCCACCTTCGACGCCGGACTCGAACTGTTGCGGCCGAGAGGCACCATGGCCACCTTCGGCAACGCCTCGGGTCCAGTGCCGGCCATCACCCCACTCACCCTGATGCCTAAGTCGCTCTTCCTCACCCGGCCCAAACTCGGCGACTACATACCCACCACCGAGGCCCGCGACGATCGCTGGAACGAGATAACCGGATGGGCCCGCAACGGGCTTCTCGAGGTGCGAGTCGGTCACACCTTCTCGCTGGCCGATGCGGGCGAGGCCCATCGGGCACTCGAGAGCCGCGCCACCACTGGCAAGATTCTCCTCACAGTCTGATTCATGCCACTCACCCCCGAAGAGGTGCGGGCCGAGGCCGAGCTACTCGACGAGGCCGAACAATCCGTTGTCCAGATCCGTCAGGCAACATCGATCTATCCGGACATGACCATCGACGATGCTTACGCTGTGCAGGCGGCTTGGCGTGAGCTCAAGCTGGTACGGGGCCAGCACCTCGTTGGCCACAAGATCGGCCTCACGTCGCGAGCCATGCAGCAGGCGATGAACATCACCACACCCGATTCTGGGTTTCTCACCGACGACATGGTGTTCGCGCCCGATACCGAAATCGCTGCAGCTCAGTTCCCTGATCTCAAGATCGAGGTGGAGCTCGCCTTCGTGCTCGGGCGCGACCTCGTCGGACTCGACCTCACGATCGACGATGTCCTCGACGCCACCGATCACGTCATCCCCGCCATCGAGATGATCGCGGCGCGATCGTTTCGCACCGACCCCGCGACGGGCCGAACCCGCACCGTCGTAGACACCATCTCCGACAACGCAGCCGATGCCGGCATCATCACCGGTGGTGTTCGCATCGACCCTCACCAGGTCGACCTCCGTTGGGTCGGGGCGATGCTCACGAAGAACGGCGTAGTGGAGGAGACCGGCCTCGCCGGCGGCGTGCTCGGTCACCCGGCCAACGGCATTGTCTGGCTGGCTCGCCGCTACGCGGAGCACAACATGGTGCTCGAGGCGGGCCACACGATTCTCGCCGGATCGTTCACGCGTCCCGTGGCCGTCGAACCCGGCGACCACTTCTTCGCCGACTACGGCCCGCTCGGCTCCTTCGAGCTGCCGTTCGTATAACTCTTCACACGGAGGACACCCAGTGGACATGCCGCTCAACCGATTCAAGCGCCGACTCGCCGATCCGGGGGCGCAGTTCGGGATCTGGTGCAGCCTCGCCGATCCCGTCACCAGCGAGATCGCGGCCAGCGCCGGCTTCGACTTTCTCACCGTCGATGTCGAGCACGGCCCCAACGATCTGCGCACCGTGCTCGCCCAACTCCAAGCGACCGCTGCGTATCCCACGTCGGTGATCGTGCGGGTCAGCCAAGGCGACACCGCGCTCATCAAGCAAGCCATGGACATCGGCGCCCAAACGATCGTGGTCCCGATGGTGGAAACAGCCGATCAGGCTCGGCACCTGGTAGCCGCCGTTCGATACCCGCCCGCCGGCATCCGTGGGGTTTCCGCCGCTCGGGCCGCCCGCTGGGGTCGTGTCGATAACTACTTCGCCCAAGCCAACGAGGAGGCTTGCCTGGTGGTGCAGATCGAGTCGGCCGCAGGGCTCGACAACATCGAAGAGATCGCGGCTGTCGATGGCGTGGATGCCTTGTTTGTGGGGCCCTCCGATCTCGGGGCCGCTCTCGGCTATCTGGGCCAGGCCGGCCACGCCGATGTACGCCAGATCGTCGGCACTGCGATCCAACGGATCAACGCCACCGGAAAAGCCTCCGGCGTTCTTGCCCAGGGCGACGAACTCATCCAGGGCTACCTCGATGCCGGCGCCGGTTTCGTGGCGGTCGGTGTCGACACCTACCTTCTCGCGGCCGCCACCAAGTCGTTGGCCGATCGCTGGATCCAGAACTGAACCCTCACAACCGACCGGGTGCAGCCGGCCCGCCCCAGCAGCCATGATGGAGCAATGATGACCGCTCTACTCACCGAGTTCGACCAACTCGTCGACCGCGAGTGGGCCCGCCTCGCCGCCCCAGGTACCTGGTGGACCGGCGTCCAGCGGACAACGATCGCCGATGAAGCCCGTCGTGCGACTCGCAACGCCGCCCCGTCCGGTTCCCTGTCCGCGGCCACAATCGAAGCGGCCCGACGGGTCGCGGTCGAGGCAGCCACGATCCGAGCCGTCGACCTCGAGCGTTGGGCCGATGGTGGCCTCGACGGCTTCGCCTACGTGGAGCTGGTCGGCATCGTCAGCCGACTCTCCGCGATCGACGTCGCCTCGTTCGGACTCGGCATCGACGAACGTCCCCTCCCCGATCCCGTGCCCGGTGAACCGACTCGCAACATGCCCGCTGATGCCAAAGTCACCACGGGCTGGGTTCCCACCGTGGGGCCCGCCAATGCCCCTGCATGCATGAGCGCCGTGCCTCCCGAGGTGGATGCCATGTTCGACGTGCACGGTGTGCTCTATCTCAGCCTCGAAGAGATGTCCGATCTCGACATCGAGCGCGACAATATCCACCGCACCCAGATGGAGCTGGCCGCAGGCCGCACCAGCTGGCTCAACGAGTGCTTCTATTGAATGCTCGGCCATACATCGATGCTCCGTGCGAGCATCAAGCGCATCAAAGGGGCCGAGCTCCACTGCCGAACGATCATCGAAGGAGTGGGCAACTGCGGCGTGGCGAACGGCGATGCGATCAGGGCTCTCGTCGACGCCACCGTGCTCCGCGACTACGACGAATATCCCGATGCCCGGGTTCGAGCCGAGCTAGCCCTCGGCCGCGACGGAGCCGACCGAATCGCGATGATAACCGGCAACTTCTCCATGATGAATCGCAGCCTCGATGCCATCGGCGCTCCGGTCGGTGCGGGGCCCAATCCTCTCGCCGCCGAGATGGGCGTGGTGGTGCCTGCCCACCTGCAGGGCTGACCCGCCGGCATTCGGGGCCGTAGACCAGGCACCTCGATCCTAGAGACCGACGACCAGCAGGCTGTCAGACGTACCGATCGCCCTCGGGGGTAGGTGAGCCGAGACCGGCGTGGTTATCGAGCGGGCACGCTCGGCGCGAGCGATCAGATGTGCCCTCGCTGGGGTCCGCGATCAGGCAGGCGAGAGAGACCCACTCGCTCGGACTGATGCTCGGAGTAGCCCGGCCCGTCGACCTATGGTGAAAGGATGAGGTTCACGCTGGTCGCGACGAGTGTCGCGGTCGCGTGGGCGGTAGCGGTCGCGGCGTGCAGCTCCTCGGCCACCGAGTCGGGCACCGGCGACTCGGGGCCGTCCTCTACCGCGTCGACTAGCTCGATGTCGACGACCGAGTCGACGATCCCTGCGTCCAACCCACCGACGACCGCGCCGCCATCGACGTCGCGAGCTGTGCCCGTCCTGGCCTTCGAGGCCGAGGCGTACCTGCGCGACGCGATCGACCTAATGCGCCAGTGGTCGATCAACCGAGACGAGGTCGATTGGGCGGCCCTCGAAGAACTTGCGTATCGGATCGCCGATGGTGCCGAGACCCCCGCCGACACGCATTCAGGGATCCGGTCGGCCATGAACCTTCTGCGCGACGGCCACAGTGTGTTCCTCGCGCCCACCCAGGCCGACACGTTCGCAACCGGGCCAGCGGCGTTCGATGAGCCGCTTGTCGAGCTGCGAGACGACCGCATCGGCTACGTCGCGATCGGCCGATACTCCGGCGACATTGGCGACCAGGCCGACGCCTACGCAACAGCACTGGCGTCGGACCTCACCGGCGCCACGTCCGCCACCTGCGGTTGGATCGTCGACCTGCGCACTGACAGCGGCGGCAACATGTGGCCGATGATTGGCGGCCTCGCACCTCTGATTGGTGCCGGGCACGTCGGATCCTTCGTCTATCCCGACGGGACAATCGAGAATTGGACACTGGAGGACGGGACGGCCTACTGGGACGGTGAGCCGATGACCACCTACGCGGCCGCGGTGAGCGTCGACGGGCCGATCGCAGTGCTGGTCGGCCCCCGGACGGGCTCGTCCGGCGAAGCGACTGCGACCGCCTTCCATGGTCGGCCAGACACCCGATTCTTTGGCCAACCGACCGCCGGTCTCACCACGTCTAACGAACCACTCGTCCTGTCCGACGGTGCGTTGCTGATCCTGACCATGTCGGTCTTCACCGACCGGAACGGCGTGTCGTACGGACAGGACATTTCGATCGAGCCGGACGTGCTGGTCGACGGTGACCCGACTCGGGAGGCCACCGACTGGCTCCTCGACCGCCCTGCCTGCGCGCGATGAGGCACCGCCTTGGGTTGCGACGCCGACGAGACCCCGCGGACGGCGCTGACATTGTGCG
>CAXMSE010000052.1:0-47177 GCA_964196195.1 uncultured Gammaproteobacteria bacterium
CGAGAACGAGCGCGCCCGCGAAAAGGGCGCCGACGATAACGCCGGCACCCGATTCCCGCCTCAAGAAACCGGCGCCAGGTACTGGTTGTTCACCCAGAACTCTCCGGCTGGTGTATCGATCCGAACCCACAGGGACGAACCAACGATCGCTTGCTCTCCGGTCCGTTCCACCACCACGCCGGGCAGCAGGCGTCCCACGATCGCAGCCTCGACGGTTGGGTCTTGGCGGACATTCAAGAAGTCGTCTTCAGCCACGTCGACCTGAAACAACACAGACGCATCAGCGTCGCTGACATCGGGCATTTCGATCTGACCCCACGGGTCGGTCAAGTCGGCTTCGGGATCCTGATCGAGGGGCAGGATGGTGGCGTAATCATCGCGGTCTACCGGGCCGTCGAGAATCACGCCCTCCCCGGAGAACACATCGACGGGCTGTCCATCGAGGTGGAACAGCACGTCGTCCACGGTGTCGAACTCGGTGAGGGTGTAGACCACCTGCGCCAGGCGGCTCAGGACACTGAACGTCCCCCCTCCGGCTTCGAACTCGCGGGAGAGATCGATCGTCGCCAACCCATCCTCGATCGTCAGGCTGAGAAGGAGGGTGTCGGCTGGTATGGCCGAGAACAGGTTGTCTCCCTGCTCGGTGACGTTCGGCCCATCGATGAGGGCCTGGATGGCGCCGCTGGCAACGCCCGGTGTGTCGACGCTTCGGATTACGTAGCGGGCGGTGAGGCCGTCGTGCACGTAGTACACCTTCACGAAGGCCTGCTCCACCGGCTCTGCCGGATCGTCAGGATTGTCCGGCTCGTCGTCAGGCGCTGTCGTCGTGGTCGTGGTGACACTCGTAGCGGAGTCGTCGTCGGCTGGTGGTTGGGTGGTCGGCGTCGTCGTGTCGTCGGCGTCGGCGTCGGGCGGAAGACTGACCGTCCCTGCCGTGCCGACGTCGCTGGTGCCACACGCGGCGGCCATTAGTGCAACGAGGCTGAGAATGATGATGATTCGTTTCATGATGTACTCCTTGGGGTGCTTTTCTCTTCACCCTCAGGATGCGGAACCGAATTCTCAGCAGGGTCACCGGGATGTAACGGTTGTGTCACCGGCATCCGCAGGTCGAAAGTGAGTCCCACCTCCGAACCAGAGCGAACGGTCAAGTCACCACCCACGTGACGAGCGTGTTGACGGGCAATAGCAAGGCCGAGCCCGGAGCCCCCTTGACGCGACGAGTCGACCTTGTAGAAGCGGTCGAAGAGATGAGGCAGATCCTCCTCGGCCACCCCAGGGCCATTGTCGGTCACCGCTATCTCGAGTTCACCGGCTCGAATGTCGGCCGTGATCGTGACCGTCGAGTCCGGTGCGTGGCTGCGGGCGTTGTCGAGCAGGTTCCCGATGATGCGTTCCAAGGAGCGACGATCGGCGTGGATCGTCCCGATGGAGTCCGAGATCGTGAGGTCAGCAGCCGGGTGCCGATCGGCGATCACCGCTTCGAGGAACCGCGGCAGGTCCACCACCGAGAGGTCGGCGGCGCTCATCGTTGCATCGAGGCGTGAGACCTCGAGGAGATCCTCCACCAGGTGCCGGAGCCGGCCCACATCGGTGACGAGCATCTCCCCCACTCGCCGATCGGTGTCCGGTAGCTCCTGGAAGCGATGTTCGAGCCGGGCCGCTTCGTTGACGAGCGCGGTGATGGGGGTGCGCAGCTCGTGCGAAACGTCGGCGACGAAGCGGCGCTCGCGGCCCTGCGCTTCCAAGAGGGCGCCGATCTCTCTTTCTAGTGAGGCCGCCATCTGATTGAACGCAACCGCGAGCTTCCCGAGCTCGTCGCCGGTCTCGGCTGGGAGCCGAACGCTGAGATCACCTTGGGCCATGATCCCGGCTGCTCGAGCCGCGATTGCCACCGGCCTCAGCACACGACGAGCGATCAATCCCGCTCCGAGTGCAGCGAACGCGAGGATGCCGATCCCGGCCACCGCGAGGACCCGGCCCAGCTGAGAGAGAGCGCTGTCGGTTTCCTCCGCCGAGTAAAAGAAGTAGAAATCGGGGCCCGATGGCGGTCGGCGGCCGCCTACCGCCAGTGTCGGAGTGTCTTCCACGGTCAGGAACTCGAATCCGTATTCGGCTCGCTCGACGATCCCGCGAATCTTCGGCGAGAGCAGATCGTCGGCTGCCAACAGGCCGAGGGAGGAGGCAAAGGACTCACCATTGGCGAACTCGACGTAGACACCGTCCGTGCCTCGTAACACGAACCGATCCACCAGCCCGCTGGCCTGGAACTCATCACGGCCCGCGTCCGCCGCCAGCTGGTCGGTGGATGCCAGCACCGTGATGTTGAACTCGGCGCGCGCTACAGCCTCTTCCACGAGCTGGCCACGAAGAGAGTTGCGGACGAGCACGAAAGACGTGACGGCGACGAACCCTGCTGTCAGTCCGACGAGGGCGATGACTGTGGCGATCAGGCGGGCACGGAAGCTCCCGAACATCTCAGCGGACCGCCCGATACCCAACGCCCCTGACGGTCTCGATCAGCTCTTGTGATCCAGATTCGGGCACAATCTTCGCTCTCAGTCGTTGGATCGCGACGTCGACGAGCCGCGAATCGCCGAGGTAGGAGTAGCCCCACACCCGCTCGAGCAGAATTTCCCGGGTGAACACCTGTCCGGGACGCCGCGCAAGTTCGACCAGCAGGCGAAACTCGGTGGGGGTCAGGCCGATCTCGGTTTCGTTGATCGTGACCCGATGGCCGAGGACATCAATGCGAAGCGACCCGATGGTAAGGGTCTCAGCAGGATCGATGTGTTGAGCCCTGCGCAGGGCGGCACGGATGCGAGCCACCAGCACCGGCATCTCGAACGGCTTGGTGACATAGTCGTCGGCGCCCGATTCGAGTCCGACAACGATGTCGATCGCATCACTTCGTGCGGTGAGCATCACCACAGGCACCGACGACTCGGCCCGGATCGCTCGGCACACTTCCAGGCCGTCTCGCTTGGGGAGCATGACATCAAGCACCACGAGGTCGGGCTGCTCGTTGTGAAACCGGATGATGGCCTCGTCGCCGTCGGCGGCGGTGCGCACCTCGAAGCCGGCATCTCGGAGCCCCAGCTCGGTAATCTCACGGATCGATCGGTCGTCCTCGACGATCAGAATCGTGGCATCCACATCTTCGATTGTGCCTCACCGAGGGGCATGCGCGCCGCAACGGGCGAACCTTGGGTCGCGCCGACGTCGCCGACCAGAGTCTGGCGCGGGGTCAGAACGCCCAGCCCGGTACCGGTATCGGTAGAAGTAGGGCCTCGTCCAACGAGGCCAGAAGCCCGCTGGGAGCGTCGACGTCGTCTGAAACAGCGATCGCTGACGGCGACCTCACCCCGAACCAGAGGCGGGTGAATGCGCCCACTCCGGTACGCATCGTCGGCAAGCCATCGGTATGCCCTCGGGTGGCGCAACTGTTGGTGCCTACCGTGATCGTGTAATCGCCGCCAATCCCCTGCCAGGCCCCATCGAGACGGTCCTCGATCGGGTCGGTGAGCGCGAGATTGAACTTCACGCTCTCCCCCACCCAGTGCCGAGCCGCAACACAGGTTTCGACATCGAGCATTCGTAGCTGCCACCACGCGATCGCGCGGTTGAACGACTCGTGATCGGAGCGAGTGGAGCGGTCGCTCTCCCTCATCGGATACTTCAACAAGGCTTGGAGTTGTAGATCGGGAGGTTCCATGATCCTGACCGACCGGCACTGGTCGCTGAGCTCGCGCAAGAGCCTGAGAAGTTCGAGGAGCTGATCGGTGTCCTGATAGGCGATTGCATGGATGTGCCAGGGCCCGTACGCGCCCTTCATCTGGCCATAGATGAAGTGGGTGAGTACCCCGTCGTCGTCGCGGTAACCGAGCGCGAACGGCTTGTCGCCGAATCGGACCTCCGCTGCGACGAACTCCGGCGGGTTGATGATCACCGATCCGTGCGAAAGTTTCCGATTGGCGAGGGCGTGGTGCATGTCGGCCCAATCGTCCATGGCGATGCGGGTCGGGGGTCGGTGGGGTACATGATCGACCATCAGCGAGGCAGGGTCGAACGACAGGCGATGGTCGTAGCCGGCGGTGCCGAAACCGAGCTTGTCGTAGAAGCCCTGGTCGAACATACCGAGGATGGCCACCGCGCATCCGGCCTCGGCGCCCTGGGCCAGTGCTCGGGTGGTCATCTCCGAAGCGAATCCCTGTCGGCGTCCGACATGGCTCGTGGTGACCGCGGCGATGGCGCACATGGGGAGATCGGTCGTCTGGTAGCGAATCGATCCCGGCGACCAGGTCACCATGCATTCGGCTTCGTCGTCGCGAAGTCCCACCTCGGTGTTGCCGGCGGCGAGCAGGGTCCTCAGCGCAGGCTTCTTCTCGGCGCTCTCGAGCCAGCCGATCTCCAACCAGATCCGAACCACCGCATCGAGGTCCAGGGTTTCGTCGTAGGCGCGTATTCGGTCGTCCATACGGGCCAGCATCGCATAGCGACGCGAGGCGTATCGAGGAATTGGGATCGGGTCTCAGCAGGGCCGGGTTTGTGTTCCTCGATGAACTTGGCAGGGACCCTGGCATCCCTCGACACATCCTGCGATCTCGACTGGGTGAACGACTGAACCGTCCCGGGCACCTCCTTGTGAGTCCGCGTCTTCTTCTGCTGCTCAACCTTCACAACTGGACCGAAACTCGTCTTGAGCGTGCGCTCGCTCGACCCTCTGGCACCCCCTCGCTGGTCAGACTTCGATGGCTCCGTCAGCGCGTCGGTGATGCCATTCGTTACTTTGCAGTCAGCCGGTATCGAGTGCCGACGACACTCGGGCCGTACCTGCCTGGGGCGAACGCCGACGCGAGGGCGGCCTTGGCGCGCCAGCCGGTGCAATGGCCGGGCGCGAGAATGCGGGGCTGGATCAGTTGGGCGAGATCCCGGACGGTGTCGTCTATTCGGGTTTCCATGGCAGCACCGGCCAGGTGGTAACCGCCGAGCACAACATCGATCGGGAGGCCACCGAACACCCTCATCGCGCCGAGACAGGCGTTCACCACGCCCGCGTGCGAGCACGCCGACAGCACCGATACGCCCCGCCCCCGGACGTGGGCGGCCACGAACCGCTCGTCGAGAATCAGGGGATCGGCGATGCAATCGTCGCCGTGGAAGCTGTGGTGGCCCACGAGCCCCGTTTCGTAGGCAGTGACCCTTTCGATCAGGCCGCTTCCGATGAACAGACCACCGACCGCATGGGGTTCGTCGTGCAACTCGATCACCCCGCCCGCAGCCTCGATCTCGGCATGGGTTGGTTCGGGCGGCAGGAGCGCAAACGCGCCCGACGGCAGCTGGATTCCTCGCTGGTCGGGGCGATCGGGGTGGAGGTCGACGAGCGGGGCTGGGAGACCGGCTGCGGCGCGGGCGCTCGCTACCGCCTCGACCACCGCCGGGAATCCTCCGGAGTGGTCGGCGTGCCAGTGCGACAGGAACACCACCTCGATCGAGGCCAGATCCAGCCCGAGTCGTTCTGCGTTGTCGAGCCAGACGTTGGCGTAGGGCCCGACATCGAACAGGGCGGTCCGGATCTCATCGCCACGGCGACCGGTGAGCAATACCGACAGGCCGTGGCAGGCGACACACAGATGATCAAATACCGATGTGCACGGGTGACCGTCGTGGTGTCGACTGGGCTCAAGCCGCCCCAGCAGCGAAACCATCTCGGCTATCTGATCGACGCCAGCGTCGATACTCGAAAGGGTGTCGGTCTCGTTGTCGACCACCACGGTCAGTTCGAGTTCGTCCAGGCCGGTCAGATCGAGAGCACTCATGGCGACGACTTTGCCACAGGGGTCAGCGCAGTGCCGGGTAGTCCTCGTCCTTGACCACCACCGTGCCGGCCATATGGTCCCAGATGCCCCGATGATCACCCGCGAGCAGGATCATGAACGCGCTGATGACACCGGTGAGGCCCGCTGTGATCGAGGACAGGACCCACTTGCCGACGATCTCGCGAAGCGCCATCGTGCCCCAAGTGGCAGGCCGGCCGGTCTCGAGCTTCACACAGGTCATGCCGAGGACCTTCTTGGCCGGCGTCTTGCCCTCCCCCCAGATGATCAGCGACCAGATCACCCAACCGATGAACAGGGTGACGACGACCAACACGATCTCGAGAAGGTAGGCACCGAAGCGGATCCCATTGGAGCACCTCGGCACGGTGGGCGCGGGAACTCCCCACGGTGGCGGCGGGATTGCGGGGGCCACTTGAGAAGCCGATTCGGGTGGATACCACTTCCCGTCCGAAGCCATCCACCAACCGACACCCTGAGAAGTATCCGACATGGGACCACCACCTGTTCAGCTCACAGAGAGTCTGGGTCTCAGGATCCGCCGAGTCCAGTCGTGGAACAATTTCGCCAGGTGGCATCAGGCGGCGAGGGTGACCTGCCGGCTCAGATCGACCCGGAAATCGGTGGCCGTCGAAGCCGCCCGACGCCGACGATCACGCTGAGTTCGATTCTCGACTCCTTTCAGCTCGGGTGCGACGTGTCGGTTGGCTCAGCCGGTGAATGTCGGCTGAGCATCGACTGCACCCGCTTCAGCCGCAACCTCAACCGCGGGCAGCACCACAGTCACTACGGCCGACGTCGTGCTCGTGACCGGCGCTTCCGTGGTTGTTGTTGTCGTAGTGCTTGTTGTCGTAGTGCTTGCAGTCGTTGAGGGATCGACGCTCGTGGTCGGCGGGTCGGTCGTCGTTGTGGTGCTCGACGTCACGCATGTGTAGTGGCTCAACACCAGCGCGCCGCCGGTCACGTCGTCGGCAACATCGGTGGGGAGCACATTGCTCTCGGTGTCGACCCAATAGTGCAGGACGCTGGCTTCGAACGGCTCTCCGCTGGCGACCTGCAGGGTACCCACGGTGATCAAGCCGTGATCTGCATCGGTCCGATTGTGCACGAAGTGCCATTCCACTGCGCCATCACAATCGGCCACGGTTCCCTGGTGGGGTTCCTTGAGCGGCTCAGAACCCGCGACGCCCACCGTCATTGCCATCACGGCAACTGTCACGCCAAGCGCCCCGATGTGTCGGAGCCGGATCGGTGAACGAGTCATCGTCATCACCTCCCGAGAGAGATTTCGGAAATCTCCCTACACCTCCAGTTTGGCACCGGTGTCAGGCCCAAGACAAGGCCCGCGGCCACTTTCGGTGACCAACCGACTACGGCCGGCCGGCCGGGGTGGAAACGGATCGTCCTCGACCCGCTAGAACAGGGATCCCATAGACCTAGAGCCAGTTGATCGAGCCGCAAATGTCGTCCACCCCTGAACCATCGCCCGATGCCGAGAGCGTTCTGGAGGCCAGGGCCCCTGCGTTCTCGATTCAGGAGGCTGAAGAGTTCGCGCTGCAGGCCTTCGACGTGAAGGCGTCCGCTCGGCTGCTGGTCAGCGAACGCGACCAGAACTTCCGGCTGAGCGGCGACGACGGAAGCGAGTGGGTCCTCAAGTTTGCGAACCCCGCCGAGAGCCCGGCGTTGTTGGACATGCAGACCCAGGCCCTGTTGCATATCGCCGAGGTCGACCCGGGTCTGGCAGTTCCGCGCGTGGTGGCGACACCGGATGGCGCCAATTTCGCGGAGATCCACGGGCCAGACGGACAGCGCAGCATCGCTCGAGTGCTCAGCTACCTTCCCGGCCAACTTCTCGAGGACGCCACGGTGCACCCGGTGTTGATGCGAGAAGTGGGGGCAGTGGCCGCGCGACTCGCTCGGGCCTTGCGAAGTTTCTTTCATCCCGCTGCACGCCACGAGTTGCTGTGGGACCTCACCCAGGCCTCCGGGCTCCTCACCCGAACCCACCACATCGAAGATGTCGGCCGCCGGAACCTCGTGGAGAGGGTTCTCCGGCATTTCGAAGCAGAGGTGCTGCCCCTGCTGAGCCAGCAGCGGTCTCAGGTCATCCACAATGACGTGAGCGAGATGAACACCCTGGTCGATGCAGGGAGGGTGACCGGAGTCATCGACTTCGGCGATCTCATTCACGCGCCACTGATCTGTGACCTCGCGGTGCCGGTCTCCGAGCTGATCGTCGCTCACCCCGACCCGATCGCGGTCGCGGCGGAGATCGCCGCGGGGTACCACGCCATCACGCCTCTGGAGGACGATGAGCTAGGGCTGATTTTCGATCTCGCCGCAACCCGATGCGCCATGTCGGTTGCAGTCGCGAACTGGCGGGTCTGCGACCACCCCGAGAACTCCGAGTACATCATGTCGGGCGTGGAAGGAACGGCCGAGTTGCTCGGCCAGATGCAGGAGTGGGGAGGCGAGGCGATGTCTGCCGGCATTCGCCGCGCCTGTGCTATGCCCATTTCAATAGCCGTGCCCGATGTTGCTCGGATCACGAGCGACGAGAACGGCACGGAGGCTTTGCTGGAGCGGCGGCACCGACATCTGGCGCCGGGCTTGGAGCTCTCCTACGACGATCCTCTCCACCTGGTGCGGGGCGAGGCGGTGTGGCTCATCGACGCGGATGGACGTTCTCATCTCGATGCCTACAACAACGTGCCCCAAGTCGGACACTGTCACCCCACCGTGGTTCGCGCCATCGCCCGACAAGCGGCGACCCTCAACACCAATACTCGATACTTGTACGAGCCTGTGGTCGACTACGCCGATCGTCTCACCGCCACCCTGCCCGCTGAGCTCTCGGTGTGCATGTTTGTCTGCTCCGGTAGCGAGGCCAACGACCTCGCCTGGCGCCTCGCCAAGGCGCACACCCGACAGGCCGGCGCGATCGTGATGGAGCACGCATATCACGGCACCACCGACGCGATCTTCGAACTCTCCCCCGCCGAACACGGCGAAGGGCGCCCTCTGGCCGACCATGTGGCAACGGCGCCCGCGCCCGATGGCTACCGGGGAGAGTTCCGCAGAGACGATTCCCTCTTCGCTGCACGCTACGCGGCGTATGTGGACGACGCGATCACGTCGCTGGACGATCGAGGGCTTTCTCCCGCCGCGTTCTATCTCGATCTGATCCTGGCCAGCAACGGCATCCTGGTTCCGCCCCCTGGCTACCTGCCGGCAGTGTTCGAGAAAGTTCGGTCCGCGGGAGGGGTTTGCGTGGCCGATGAGGTGCAGTCGGGTTTCGGTCGCACCGGCAACCATTTCTGGGGTTTCGCGGCTCATGGCGTGGTGCCAGACATCGTCACTCTCGGAAAGCCCATCGGCAACGGGTTCTCGATGGCGGCGGTGGTGACCACACCGGCCATCGCGGCGTCGTTGGCCGCCGAGAGCGAATTCTTCAGCACCACAGGCGGCAACCCCGTGGCGTGTGCCGCGGGGCTCGCGGTGCTCGACGTGTTGGAGCAAGAGGGGCTGCAGGAGAACGCGGCCCAGGTCGGGGGCCGACTTCGACACCGGATCGAAGAGCTTGCACACCATCACGCGCTGATCGGCGATGTGCGCGGGGCCGGTCTCTTCATCGGAGTGGAACTGGTCCGAGACCGTTCAACTCTTGAGCCGGCGACGAGCGAGACCGCTGCGGTGGCGAATCGGATGCGGGAGTTGGGGGTGCTCGTAGGGGTTGCGGGGCCCGCCGCGAACGTGTTGAAGATTCGCCCTCCGTTGGTGTTCGACGACAACCACGCCAAGCAACTCACCGCCGCACTGGATCAGGCACTACACACGATCTAGCGGACCCTCCAGCGACCCCAAGCCAGCTATCACGAAGCCTCAGACCGCGGCGCCAACACCGATCCGGTGCCCGTCAGGTGGGAACCCAGACCTCTGTGCCGGTCTCGTCACTTCCAGTCTCGCCCCAGCGCCCGACGAGCGTTCCCTCTTCGGTGAGCCGCCACAGACCGGTGCCCTGCACCGGCGCGGAGAAGGTGGTATCGAGGGCACCCTCGCGAAGCGTGGCGCTGCCGGTGAACTCGGAGTCGCCGATGACCCACGTGACGTCGAGCGTGCCGTCGCCCGCGAGCACAAGCTGGACCTCGCCCGAGTACCCCAGGTTGGGCCGACCGGGGTTGGTGCCCTGGAGGATGTAGCTCCCGGCGACCTCGTCGAGAGCAGTGATCGCACGGGTGGCCGCACAGGTCTGAGATTCCACGGCGACCCATTGGATGAGCGCCACCAGCCCGCCGACCCCGCCCAAGCCGGAGATCGTGGTGGCGATGATGGGCACCATGAGCTCGTCGTTGACCATGGCCAGCACGCAGTCGACGAAAGGCTCGTCGACCTCGGCTTCTTCGCCCTGAGCGAGGTCGATCCCTTCAAGAACCGCTGAGCGGTAGAACTCAGCGACCGCCGGCGTGCAGGCCACGAATTTACGGGCGACGTCCTCGGCCTCGCCAATACCGACGACGAACGGTGACGGCGACTCATCGACCAAGGCGTCAGCCAGCATCGTGACCGTGACACCCTGCGCCGCCTTCGCCATGCAGTCGATCTCGGCATCGGTCAACTCGATGCCCGATGCGTCTGACAGCGACGTAGCGACGACCGTCGAGATCGCAGGGACACAGACGACGAGGGCCTCGGCCAGCCCGCCCGCTCGGGCGGTCTCGACCTCGGGGTTACCGTCGACGAAAACCGCGCCTGCCTCGACAGGATCGCCGAGTCCTTTGACCCACTCGAGGCCCATCTGCTCAACGACCGCGTCGCCGACACAGCGTGCCTCGGCCTCGTTCGCATCGGGCCCACCATCGTCGTTGAGTACTGCCGAGGCGATCGCAGCCGCATACTCTTCGGCTTCCGCGGCGCTGCCATTGGCATCAGTCGCCGCGACCTCTTCGGCATCAGTCGCCGCGTCCTCTTCGACCTCTGTGCCGTCAGCCTCCTCAGTGTCGGAGGTCGACCCCTGCCCAGGGTCGTCGATCTCCGCGCCTACTCCACCGTCGGACTCATCGGCCAGCTGTCCAGTGCCCGGGTCGTCGCCAGACTCGCCGCATGCCGCGGCAGCCACCGCTACCACCACGAGAACCAGTAACCGTCGCACGGCACCCCCGTCGAAAAGCTACTCCACTTTCACACGGGCAGTTCGGCGACTAGGCCGGGCGGAACAGGGCGCGCATGATGACCTTGCCGATGCGGCGCATGATGGCCTGGCGGCGCTCTTCTTCTTCATCATCGATCACAAGATGCAGGAAGGTGGCCCGCAGCCGCCACGCCAGCAGGCCGTCGGTGAGCACCTGGTCGCCGACCACCACTATCGGTAGACGGCTTCCCCGCAGGCCGAGCCGACGCTTGGTGGTCCACGGCTTGTTGCCCCGGCTCACCATTCGGTCGACCCCGCGCTGTGGTCCGTTGGTGAGCGCGATGACCCGGCCGACAGTGGAGCAGCACTCGCAACGATCGATGGCGGCATCGACCAGCAAGGCAAAGTCCCCGAGCGCGCAGCCTTGCGGGGCGAGGGTGTTGTCGACATCGAAGATGACCACGTTCTCGTCGTGGGTCGACTCAACGAAGGCCATCACGTCGTCGAGCGACTGGACATCGTGGATCGGAATCCGACCGAGCATCACACCTCCACTGGACGCCTACCAGGCTACTGATGCCGGCCTACTCTCGCGACCTGCTCAGCCGGTCTGTTCGCGGGCCTTGCGAAGTGCAAAGAAGGCGGCGACCGCTACCGCGTCGATGAGGTAGCTGGCGCCTACGTAGCCCGCGAAGAACACGATCTCAGCGATGGCGATGATGAGGCCTGCCACCACCCACTGGACGATCCTTGCCCGCGGCCAGTTCGAGTTTTCTTCGACCTGAACTCGCTCCTGAACGTTCTCAGCGACCACGAGGGCCTCCCAGCATCATCGATGACGCTGATCAATCGGCGCGGCATCGACCGGAGTTGAGTGCTCGTCGTTCAATGGTGAGGAACTCGACGATTCCGCCTTGTCGCGCAGAGCCGCTCAGGCTGAGAGCTGCTGCGCTCGAAGGCCGGCGCGGTTTTCGAATGACTCCTACGTGGGCTGTGGCACTACTCGAATGTACGGAAGGGGGGTCTGCCAGCCATCGGGGTACTTCTCAGCGGCATCCGCGTCAGATACCGATGGGGCGATGATGACGTCTTCGCCTGGTTGCCAGTTGGCGGGTGTCGCGACCTGTTCGTAGGCGGTGAGCTGGCACGAGTCGAGCAGTCGCAGGATTTCCGCGAAATTGCGACCGGTGCTCATCGGATAGGTGAGAGTGGCCTTGATTTTCTTGTCGGGCCCGATGATGAACACCGACCTTGCCGTTGCATTATCACCGGCTGTTCGACCCTCCGATGAGTTCCCGGCATCGGCGGGCAACATGTCGTAGAGCTTCACGACCTCGAGGTTGGGGTCGCCGATCAGGGGGTAGGTCACCGCGTGGCCCTGTGACGACTCGATGTCCTTGGACCACGCTTCGTGATCGCTCACGCCATCGACGCTGATCCCGATGATCTGACAGTTGCGGCTCTCGAACTCCGGTTTCAGCGCGGCGACGGCACCGAGTTCGGTCGTGCACACCGGGGTGAAATCCTTGGGGTGGGAGAAGAGCAGCGCCCAGCCGTCTCCAATCCAGTCGTGGAAACTGATCGTGCCGTGGGTCGTGTCGGCGGTGAAGTCCGGCGCGACATCGTTGATTCGCAGAGACATGGGTCCCCTCCTCTGTCCGTTGTTGGTCGCACCCTAGGTCAGGATGGAAGACCAGTCACCCGGGTCTGTTCGGGATGGAGCGTTGCGGCGAGTGCAGGGCGGATCTGAGCCCTCGGCGATCTGCTCAGCGCTCCACCGGAAAACCGACGATGCTGCCCCACTCGGTCCAGCTGCCGTCGTACACCTTCACGTCGGGGTATCCGAGCATCTCGGTGAGCACGAACCAGCCCATCGATGCCCGGTGGCTGAGGCGGCAGTAGGTGACGACTTCGCGGTCGGGGGTCACTCCCTCGCTCTCGAACTCGGAGCGGAGTTCGGCCGTGGGTCTGAGTGTGCCGGTGTCGGTCAGGAGCCTCGAGTAGTGGAGGTGGCGGGCGCCGGGGATGCGGCCGTACCGGTGGGCCCCGTGGTCGAATTCGATGAACGCGGGCGCCACTCGTTCTCCGGTGTACTCCTCCGGTGACCGCATGTCGACGAGGACCCGCTCGGGCACGTCCAACCCGGCGCGTACGGCATCTCGACCGATTCGCGATGCGATCGCGACAGCCCCGGGGCTGACCGTGGCCGGCTCAGGGGTGATTATCTCGGTGGTAGTCGGACGCTGCTCGGCAGACCACGCCAGCCGGCCGCCATCGAGCAGGACCGTTCGCTCCGCGAAGCCGGTCATGGTCAACACCCAATAGGCATACGCGCCGAACTGCACGGGGTCGCCCACCACCACGATGGTGGTGTCATCGTCGACTCCGAGTCGGCCGAGTCGCTCTGCCATGACGTCGGGCGCCGGGAAGTCACGGTCGGTGTCGTGCCAGCAGAGGTCTTTCCAATAGGCGTATCGGGCGCCGGGGATGTGCCCGCTGAAGTAGGCCGCGCTTTCTCTGGGGTCGGCGGAGACTTCGATGATGGTCAGGTCGTCGTCGCCCAGCCTTTGCTCCAACCATGCGGTGGCAACGAGCCCGCTCATTCCTCGTCGCTTCCGCAGGCGATGAATAGCAGGGCCGGCACGGCCATTGGCACGACAAATCTTCCCATACGACAGACTAGGCCCGGCCGTGGTGGGGTGCCGTTGCACGTCGGGTCGCCTGATCAGGGCGCTGCCGGTCATACTTTCCTGCATGAACGACTCACAGGCGCTCAACGTGTTGGGCGGTCAGCTCGAGGTGTGCGGCAACGATCCGGTGACGGGCTGGTTTCGCGACGGGTGCTGCAACACCGATGCCGGCGACGTCGGAAGCCACACGATCTGTGCCGTGGTCAGCCGCGAGTTCCTCGATCACCAGGCCGGCATCGGTAACGACCTCGCCACCCCGCACCCCGAGCAGGGGTTCGCAGGGCTCAACCCCGGCGACCGCTGGTGTGTGACGGCGGCCAACTGGCTGCGGGCCCACATAGATGGTGCGGCCTCTCCCGTCGTGCTCGCGGCGACCCACGAACTCGCCACCCGGATCGTGCCGCTCGATATCCTCAGCATCTACGCGGTAGACGTGCCCGGCGACGCGGCATCCCTCGCCGCCGAGCCCGACTCCTGAGGACCGAGGCCCGGATCAGGCGATACCCCCGACGTCCTTGTCGGTGAGGTGCCCGGTGGCGTGCATCCAGGTGATGGTGTCGCGAACCGTGTCCTTCCAACCGTGGGAGGGCACACCGAAGTCGTCTTGGGCGGGGGCCCACCCGTAGGTGACGTGATTGTTGGCGGCACCATCCAGCATCATCTTGACCGACTCGTCGGTGACGGCCAGCTTCTTGCCGGTGAGCCTGGCCAGCCCGTCGAACATCTTCCCGGAGGCCACGAACACGAAGCTTGGAGCGTCGCGCAGCTTGATCTTGCGCCCCGTGATCTCTTCGAGGTGTGTCCAGAGGTCGGCCATGGCGATCGGCTCACCGGGCACCAGATACCGCGAGTGTGAGCCCCCATCCACTGCTCCGGCGCAAACTATGGCCACGTCACGCACATCGACGATGGGAACGCTGGCGCCCTTGGGCGAGATGGGGATCTTTCCTTTCAGCGCGTCGCGCAGAACGCCCTGTGAGTCACTCAGCTCGGGATTGGGGTCGTTCGGGCCGAGAACCCCTCCGGGATAAACGCTCACCACGGGCGCACCGCCGGCGACAGCGGCCCGTGCCACCTTCTCTGCGGCGATCTTGCTCTCGGTGTAGGGCCCAAGTCCCGCGGACAAGGGGGTGTCAGCGTCGATGTGATCTGCGGATGCGGGGACGTAGACGCCCATGGTCGACACATATACGACCTTGGCCAACTCGAGCTCTCCGGCCAGAGAGATGATTGTGTCGACGGAGCCCGGATTCAGCTCGGCCATCGTCTTGGCGTCGTTGGGGTTGAGGCTGAAGATCGCGGCGACATGAACGACGCTGTCCACTCCTTCGAGCCCGGCCTTGAGCGCTGAGGCATCATTCAGATCGGCCTCGACGATGTCGATGCTGTCGTCTTCACCGAGTCCATGCATCTCCAGCGCGGTGCCGGCCTTGGCGACGTTTCGCACCAGGCATCGCACCTTGTGGCCCTTGTGCCGTAGTGCGGCCACGACGTGTGACCCTATGAATCCCGATGCTCCCGTGACCGCTACGTACATTGTTCGCCCCCGGTGAAAGAACCGAAGCTAGTCGGCGCGTCGTCGATGAGGATCCGATGCGTTTCTCACCGACGGGTTGAACTGTGTACGCCCATCAACCGATTCGAGCCGCCCCAGACTTTCACGCCGGTCGACATGCCCGCCTTCTACTTCCGGTCGGGCGACATCGTGGCCATCGCCATCGACAGCGAGGCCCTCTTCGCTTTCATGGAGGCGGCGGGCACAACCGACACGGCATCTCCTGCTTCGGGCGAGACCAGCACCTTGCTGTACACCGGTGGCGACAGGTCGCGCTTCGCCCAGGCCCAGAATCGGCGGCTCGTCTATGGGCTGGCGGGCCACATCGCCCGTGCCTTGTTCACCCCGGGCCGTGTCAACCGCCTCGAGGCGCGCGACTCTGTGCTCCTCACCCGCGTCGCGTCCACCTTGTTGGAGCTGGGCGTTCCGATTCCCGACGACATTCCGAGGGGCGAACCACTGATCGAGGACGATTCGGCGTTCGACGACGCAGAGGCCGACATCGACGAAGAGCTCGGTACCGGAGCCGGTCTCGCGACAACTACCGACGGCGAGGAAGGCTCTGGCGGCCTGCTGATCGGCGGCGGGCTCATTTCGCTTCTCATCGCTCTGGCTATTTGGGCGAAGGTCAAGAAGCGCACCGAGATCTCTGATCGGAAGAAGGCCAATAGGGCGGTTAAGAAGCGAGCGACCAAGAGACGAGCGGCAAAGAAGGCTCCCCGACCGCGGCGGCCCGACGACAGCTAGCCCCGACCGCTCGGCTTGGACGACCACGGGAACTCGTCGATACCTTTGACCTTCGACGCACTCGGCCTCGAGCCCATCCCTTCTCGGCCCCCACCTCACCTCTCTGAGGAGCCCTCCCGTGAACACCACACCGACCGCCACCGAGAGCTGGGACGCCATTGTCGTCGGCTCGGGTCCCGGCGGACTCACCACCGCCGCCTGCCTCGGCTCGGCCGGAAAGCGGGTGCTCGTGCTCGAGGCCCACGACCTCGCCGGCGGCAACACCCAGGTCTTCCGCCGTCACCACGGCGACGACTGGTACGAGTTCGATGTCGGTGTGCACTACATCGGCGAGTGCGGACCGGGCGGGCTCTTCACCGCAATTTTCGACGCACTCGGAGTGGGCGACCGGATGGAGTTCCGCCCCCTCGATGCCGACGGCTTCGACACCCTGGTGTACCCGGACTTCACCCTTCGGGTACCGGCGGGCTGGGACGAATATCGGGATCGCCTGATCGAGCAGTTCCCCAACGATCGAGCCGGTATCGAGCGGGCCCTCGCCACCCTGCAGACCGTCGCCACCGAAGCTCGTGCGTTTCCCGGCGAGGCACGCGAAACCTACGACCAGTGGGCGCTGCGGCCGCTGAGCGAGCTGTTCTCGGAGTGCGAGCTCTCCCGGGAGGCCTGCGCCGTTCTCGACCATTGGTCGGGTCTCTACGCCGGTTCCCCCGAGCAGACCGCAACCGCCATGCACGCCGGCATCATCGGCCACTACATGAGCGGCGCTTTCTATCCCGAAGGCGGAGGTCAGATGATCCCTGCCCGCCTCATGGAGGTGATCGAGGCGGTCGGCGGCGAAGTCCGCACCATCTCCCCCGTCGACCGGATCCTGGTCGAGGGCGGCTGTGCCGTGGGCGTTCAGCTGGAGAATGGCGAACGCGTCAACGCACCGATTATCGTCTCCAACGCCGACTACCGCCGCACGATGAGAGACCTAGTCGGGGGCGAGCACCTCAACCCGGCGACCCTCGCCTGGGCTGAGGACGCCACCATGACTCTCGGGCTGGTGTGCGTGTACGTCGTTGTCGACATCGAACTCGACGGGCCCAACACGAACTACTTCGTGTTCCCCGACTACCGCACCGACGAGCTCTACGCCGAACTAGACGAGGGTGCCCTTCCGGCCGGGGAGGTGCCATTCGCCTATATCGCCCTCGCCTCGCGCAAGGATCCCGACAACGAGGAGCTCTGCCCGCCCGGGCACACCAACTTCCAGATCATGACGCTCGCCCCCCGCGGCTACGACTTCTGGGGGGTCGAGACGGGCCCAGCCGACGGCGGACGGTACCGACGAGACGACACCTACCGGGAACGCAAGGACGACATCACCGATCGCCTGATCGTGGCGGCCGAGAAAGCGCTCGGCCCGTTCCGAGACCACATCGTGCACGTCGAGACAGCCACCCCGCTCTCCCACGAGCGCTACACCCGTTCGAGCGAGGGAACCAGCTACGGCTACATGCACTCACCCGACCAGCTCGGCCCCAATCGACCCGCCTACCGGACCGAGATCGACGGCTTGTGGGTTGTCGGTGCCAACACGGTTGGCGGGCATGGCATCGCCGGCGCGATGAGCGGTGGGGTCTTCTGCGCGAGCGACATCCTCGACCGACCACTCATCGTCGAGATGTATCTCGGTGCACAGCTCGTCGACCCCTCGTCGATCCCGCCCGAACCCGACGACTTCGATCCCGTGGAGTACTGCCGGGGTGGCCGGCTGCGGGCGAAGCGAGCCGAGCATGCCGAAGCCCAACGCGCTCAGCGACGCGGCGCGACCGCAGCCGACTGATCCGACCGGCCCCCTCCGACTCTGATACGGTCCGCCCGCAGGGGGGGCAATGACCACGACGAATGCGCCACACGCCGCGATCGCGCCGCGCTGGAACAGCTGGGCGCCCCTCGGTGCAGCGGTGTTGATCGGAGCGGGTCTCGCCGTTGGCTTGGGCGCGTACGGCCGGGTCCACGATCCGACCGGCGAGACCGTCATGACCCTGTTCTTCGAGCAACAGATCACGATGAAGGCATGGCTGGCCACCGGTGCTGTGCTCAGCGTCGTATTTCAGGTGGGTTCTGCGCTGGTTCTCTACGGCAAGGTCGACAGGTTCACGGCGCCGTCGTGGCTGGGCGATGCCCACCGCATATCGGGAACGGTTGCGCTCGTTCTCTCCCTTCCCGTGGCCTACCACTGTCTTTGGGCCATCGGATTCTCGGCTGATCTCGGCGTCACGCGCGTCTACGTCCACTCGATCGCCGGCTGTCTCTTCTATGGCGCCTTTGCGACAAAAGTGATAGTGGTGCGTTCGCACGGGCTTCCCGCACTCGCGCTGCCGATCGTTGGTGCGCTCGTCTTCACGTCGCTCGTAGCGGTGTGGTTGACGAGTGCGTTCTGGTACTTCGACACCCAGGGTTTGCAATGGTGATCCATCGCCTGGCCCAGCTTGTCCAGCTGTTCTCCGTCGTAGCGTTTGCGGCGTTCGGTGTGCTCTTGTTCGCGAACGAGCCCACCCTGCTCTCGGCGCCCGCCTCGGCCAAGGCAGACACACCCGCGGAAAGCCCAGCAGGACAACAGGTCGACACCGACGAGGCCGGAGCCATCGATACCGCGGAGGACGGAGGCACCGCCGTCGCGGTCGTGGAGACCGTCCCACCGATTGATGCAGGGGCGATCTTCGCAGACCGATGCTCCAGCTGTCACGGTTCAACCGGAGGCGGCGGCGTTGGGCCACAGCTCTCCGCTGGCCAGGCGGCTGCTGCGTTCCCCGACATTGAAGACCAGGTCACCGTGGTGAGCGATGGGCGGGGCCGGATGCCTTCATTCGGAAACCGGATCACCGATGAAGAGCTCCGTGCGGTCGTCCGATTCACGAGGACCCTGTGATGACGCGCCTGTCAACAGCGCTGTCGTTCGCTCTGATTGCCCTGATCGGCACGGTCGGATTATGGCCGGGCACCTCGCTGCCGGCCGCGTTCGCAGCGACGGCCCAAGAGTCTGATCAGGCCGAGGAACCAGAAGGACCCGCTGAGTTGGTCGGCGAGATCATCGACTTCGCGATCCAGCCTCTCGAGCTGACAGTTCGAAGTGGCGACACGATCACCTACACGAACAATGGCGGACGCCCTCACACGGTGACCGACCGCGGCGGGCTCTTCGACACCGACCCGATTCTTCCCGGCGAGTCGGCCTCGATTACTCCGCAGGTACCAGGCACCTACGAGGTGTTCTGCCGCATCAATCCGGCCACCATGAACGCTCGCATTGTGGTGGAGGCCACTCCGGAGGCACCGCAGGCGGTACGTGTTCAAGCCCTCGACGAGAATCGTGGAGGGGCAGAACGCTCGTTCGATCCGTCGACGCTGGAGGTTCCGGTCGGCACTGAACTCATTTTGAGCAACGTGGGTGGGCTTCCGCACTCACTTCGCGCCGTAGACGATTCATTCAACATTCCGGTGATCGAACCTGGCGCTGAGAAAGGGCGTTTCCCTGGGGGCAGTGACAGCACGTTCCTTACGACGCCGGGCGAGTTCGAGTTCTACTGCGAGCTGCACCCTGATGAGATGCGCGGCACCGTTACGGTCGTGGCGCTGCCCGCGAGCACTGCCGACCCTCCAATCGATCCGAGCAATAACCGCGCGCCCCCTATCGCTCCGGCTGTGGTGACAACGACAACCGTTCGCACGGCGGGCGACGGTGAGATTGTGGACTTCGCGTTCTCCCCGACCGAACTGGTGGTCGATCCCGGCGATCAGATCGTCTGGTTAAACGCGGGGAGCGTGGCGCACACAGTTACGTTCGACACGCTGGAGATCGATACCGGTCCGGTCGCTCCGGGAGACTCTGTCGCGCTCGCCGCGCCGGAGCAGCCCGGGACATATGGCTACTTCTGCAGCATTCACCCCTCCATGCGGGCCGCGCTGCGCGTGTCGCCTCCGACCTTCGCGGTGGCGCCGAGTTTGCCGTCACCGGAACCACCGCCCGACGGCACCTTGTTCGCCTACGCCCTCGCGGTCTTGTTGGTGGGAACCGGTGCCGCTGGCACGAGATTGGGACTACGCCGACCTAGCCGATGATCTCGAACGTGGTTGCGAGATCAACACCGAAGGCTGCGCCGGCCCCAACCGCGGGGCCGCGGAGAAACTCAGACGGCGAAGCCATATCACCGCCGAGGTTGGTGAGGTAGACCTCGTGACACGAGAGCGATTCGACCCCAGCGTCGAAAGTGTCGGTGACATCGACTGCGTGAGTGGGCTGAGGGCTTCCGGAGAAGGCGACGAACCGGACGCCATCCCAGGCGGTTCCTTCCTCGGGGAAGGCCCATGGGTTGGCGGCGTCGCGCACGGCATCGAGAAGGGCACGGCCCACTGCCCGGTGATCGACATGGTTCCAGCTCGGCCCACCCCAGGAGTCGCGAAAGTTGATCGAGAGAACGACATCGGGCCGATGACGCCGGATCGGCTCACACAGCGCCGCCCTCAGCTCGTGGCCCTCCACCACCAGCCCGTCGGGTAGACCGAGAAACTCGACCACCTCCACACCGACGGTGTTGCAGGCTGCCACCTGCTCGGCGCGCCGTAGGGGCCCGACCTCGGCTGGATCCATGGTGGCGATCCCCGCCTCGCCATCGGTCACCAGTACGTAGACGACGTGCTTGCCTTGTCGTGTCCATCGCGCCACAGCCGCGGCGGCCCCGTATTCCATGTCGTCGGGGTGCGCCACGACCGCCACGGCGGTGGTCCAATCCTCGGGAACCGGTTCCAAGCTCATGCGCTCACATTAGGACCGATTTGTCTCGTTCTCGCCCGAAGAATGAGACGTTGGGGCTCGCCTATACTCATCGGATGAACGATCTCGTTGGCGTGGTGCTCGGCGCGGGTTCGTCGCGGCGTCTGGGGCGGCCGAAACAAACCCTGGCCTTCGGGGGCGAGACGCTCTTGTCCCACGTCATGCACGACATCGAGGCGACGGCATCACTCGGACGCGTCTATCTCGTGCTCGGGGGTGGCAGTCAGGAAGCCGAGGCCTCTCTCGCTCTCGAACGCGCTCGAATCGTGCGCAACGACGCTTACGGCACGGGATGCGCCTCCTCGCTGTTGGCTGGTCTAGATGCCGCTGCCGAGTGCGATGCGATCGTGATGCTTCTCGGCGACATGCCGGGCGTCACCGCCGATGTCATAGACCATGTCTTGGAGGCATGGCGCCGCAATCCCACCTGGGCTGCGGTCACCGACTACCGCGGCGAGCTGGGTCATCCCTTCGTTTTCAGCGCAGCGGCCTTCGACGAACTCCGACAACTCCACGGCGACAAGGCGGTCTGGAAGATCGTCGACCGTGAACCAACTACGCGCGTCGCACGAATCGCCGTCGACAAAGATCTCCCGCGCGACATCGACACCTGGGACGACTACGACGCCGTGTGCGAGATGTTCGGATTCCCGACCGCCGAACCTGAGCGAGGCAGCTGAGGCCTCGACATTGGCTCCGGGTGGCCCGCCGGGGTCGGATACAGTCCTGCGATGTTCGGAATTGCGCTGAGCGCTGCATCGTGCCTCCGCGCGGGGACGCGCGTCGATGTGGCATGGATCGTCGATCGCCATGACGGCGGTGCATTCGATCCGAGCGAGGCAGTCGCGATCACACCGGGAGGAGGTCGCCTCGGATCGTTGATGGACGGCGCGCTCGACAGTCAACTCATCGAGTTGGCCGGAAATCAGGGAGATCATGGCCGACTCGTCCGATTCGACATCGGTCCCGTCGACGCCGCCGTCTCCGGTGTCGGACCGGGGTCCGGTATCGGTTGCATGCTCGTACCCGCGTCGGCTCTTCCCGACGATCTGTGGAGCTGGCTGCTCTCGCGCGAACCGGTCTGTCTCGTCACCGAACTCGATGGCGACTCCGTGCTTGGTTGGTCGCTCCACACCGCCGAGACGATCGCAGACGCGGGCGACGGACCCCGGCAACTGTTCGGGCAGGAATCCAGTGCGTCGGTTGTGTCGCCAGACGAGGTGATCACCGTTCTCTGGCCGAGATCGACGATCGTCATAGTCGGACGAGGCGAGATCGCCGATTCCCTTCAAGAGATCTCCACGATGCTGGGTTGGCAGGCGTCCATCACGGGCGACGCCGGTGCGGCCTCGGGCCTCATCGCCGGCCTGGCTCCAATCGACAGTGTCGTGGTCATGGGCCACGACCTCGAATTGACCGGTAGGGCACTCCTAGATGCCCTAGCCGGCGACGCGGGCTATATCGGTGCCGTCGGCCCGCGTCGCCTCCAGGAGACCCGAGCCGACTGGTTGGCCTACCGAGGGCTGACTGACCTGAGCCGGCTGCGGGGGCCGGCAGGACTCGACATCGGTGCGCAAACGCCTCAGGAAATCGCGCTGGCGATTGCCGCGGAGATCGTGGCCACACAAGCTTCCTCAGCCGACGCCTCCGCTCACGAACGGGACGGACCCCACCAGGGGCGGTAGATTCAAGGGGACGAATGCATTTGCCTAGGCCAACAGGGGACCGCAACCAATGACCGCCAGATTCGAAGAGCCAGACGATCCAACCCGCGACATGTGGGCGACTGAGGAACAGGCCGGCGACGACACGTTCGACGAGGACTGCAGCCCCACCCGCGTGTGCCGCAATGCCCGCGCCTTCAGCTTCGAAGGTATCGCCGGCGAGGGCGGTGACCTGAAGAGCGCCTGGCGCGAAACGCTCGAGCGTGAAGGCAAGCTCAGCCAATCCACCGAATCCATCCGCGATCTGGTGCTTGGCCAGGCTGCGACCGACTGAGTTTCGCAAAAGGACCGCAGGGTGATGGACGACGAGGGCGGGCGCAACACGCAAAGTGTCGCCGAACTCACAGACATGCTACGGGACGGCGCTTATCTGGCCGACCGCGGGTTGGCCACCGCCTTGGTCATCGCCTTGGAACTCGGCCGTCCGATCCTGCTCGAAGGGGAGGTCGGTGTCGGTAAGACCGAACTCGCGAAGGTGATGTCGTCCATCTTCGATCGACGTCTCATCCGGCTCCAGTGCTACGAGGGCATCGACACCCACCAGGCGCTCTACGAGTGGGACTACGCGCGTCAGATGCTCCACGCGCGGGCACTGTCGGAGCGACAGGCAAGCGATGAGCACGCCATCGACCGATTGTTCAGCTCGGAGTTCCTGCTCGAACGCCCCCTTCTCGAAGCGGTCCGGGCCGGTGACAAGTGTGTCCTGCTTATCGACGAGATCGACCGAGCCGACGATGAGTTCGAGGCGTTCCTGCTCGAACTGTTGTCGGACTTCCAGATCACCATCCCCGAGATCGGCACGGTGTCGGCCGAGTCGCGGCCACTCGTCATTCTCACGTCGAACCGGACGAGAGAGCTCCACGACGCGCTGAAGCGTCGCTGCCTCTACCACTGGATCGGCTACCCGAGCATCCAGCAGGAGCTGGCGATCATCGCGCTCCGTTCGCCACAGGTACCCGAGGTGTTGGCTCGCAAGGTGGTCGTCGCTGTCAATCGCCTGCGGGGCATGGAGCTCACGAAGCCGCCGGGCGTTGCGGAGACGCTCGATTGGGTGGCCGCCCTGGGGGTTATCGGTTCGAACGACCTCGATGTCGAGACCGCACGCGACACCCTCGGGTCTGTGATCAAGGACCGCGACGATCTCGAGGAGGTTTCCGATGACCTCGCAGCCTTGGTCGGCGACGTCTGACGACACAGGCATCGTTGAACGGTTCGTCGAGTTCGGCCACGAGTTGCGGGCCGAGGGAATCTCGGTCGGATCCGGCGACATCCTCACCTTCTGCGCCGCGATCGCCACACTCAGCCCCTCGGACCTGCGCGACGTCTACTGGAGCGGACGAAGCACCATGGTCACCCGGCGCGACCAGATCCCGGTGTTCGATCACGTTTTTCGTCGCTTCTTCCTCGACGAGCCAGACCTCGAGCCCGATTCAGAGGACCAGGTTGCCCCTGCCGCCGGAATCCGTGGTGTGTTGGACATACCGGACTCGGAGCCCCGCACGGGCGAAGCCGACGACGAAAACGACACCACCTTGGGTTTCATGGCCTCCGACGCCGAGATTTGGCGCCATAAATCGTTCTCGTCATGCACCCCCGAAGAACTGGCAGCGTTGCGCCGGATCATCTCACGCGTCCGCCTCACCCCGCCTCGGCGGCGAAGTCGGCGGCGCTCTCCGAGCAAGACGACGGGCACACCCGACATGCGTCGGATCGCCCGTCAGATGATGCGGACACAGCACGAGCCACCCACGCTGCTGCGAACGAGCCGGAAGCTACGACCGCGGCCTCTGGTGCTCATCTTGGATGTATCGGGATCGATGTCTGAGTACTCGCGCAACCTGCTCCAGTTCGCCTATTCGACCAGGCACGCTGCAGGGCGTGTCGAGGTCTTCTGCTTCGGAACCCGATTGACCCGCATCACACCCGAACTCGATCGACGCCGGCCCGACGATGCCATGGAGCTTGCAGCAGCCCGCGTCAGCGATTGGGACGGTGGCACCCGCATCGGTGCCTGTCTCGACGAGTTCATTCGCCGGTGGGGCCGGCGGGGCATGAGCCGAGGATCTCTCGTTGTCATCTGTTCCGACGGGCTCGACCGGGGCGACCCGGCGGCCCTCGCGAGCGCCATGGAGCGGCTCGCGCGCCTGAGTCACCGCATCGTGTGGATGAACCCTCACAAGGGTGATGACCCCGACTTCCAGCCCACCACCCTTGGCATGATGGTTGCCGCGCCTTTCGTCGACTCGATCGTCTCGGGTCACAATCTCGCCAGTCTCGGAGAGTTTGCCGAGAGTCTTCCCGGCTGGAGGTAGGAGACATCATGAAGTGGAGCGTCTCGATCAAGGCCGAAGGTGACCGTGTCCTCGAGCTCAAGGAGATCGTCGCCCTGGCCGATGCCGTGGCGACGATGGAGGGGATTGCATCGGGCATCGGCACGATGTCCTACGGCGCTCAGATCGTGGTTGAGGCGGAATCCGACGACGATGCGGTGAACCTCGCGATCCCCGCATTCATGAATGCGGCGAGCGCGGCGGGCCTGCCGGCGTGGCCCCTGGCTGGGGCCGAAGTCATCGGCTTCGAGCACGAGTTCGACGAGGGCGAATGATCCGGCTCGGATCGCTCGCCGGGTATCCCTTCGAGGGCCCGCGGCTGCTGGCCGGATGGACGCCGCCGGCTGTTGCCGCGGTCTACGCCATCATGTATCGACCTGCCCCCGAGACGACGTCGCAGGAGTTCGCCGTCATCTACGTCGATCACTCCGACGACCTGTCAAGCGAGGCGTTCCCCTTCAAGCATGCCCAGGCAGGGTGTTGGACGAGCCGAGCGGGCGACCGATGGAACGTCCACATCTGCACCTATGAAGTCCCCGGAGGTCTGCGGTCACATCGAGAGCAGATCACTCGTGAACTGATTGCGGTGTACCGCCCGGGTTGTAACCCTGAACAGTTCGACCACGCTTGGAACGAGGAGTGGATCGGCTCCTACAGGGCATCGACCACCGCCCCGCTCACAACGGGCCGCGACCCCTCGGTCTAGAGCTGAGCGTCGCGTGCCGCGTCGATCCCCGGCCCAAATGGATCAGGTGCCCCCAGCGGCAACCGGTTCGCGCTGATCGCTCAGATCGACGGGTTCTGCCGAGTTCGCGGCTGTCGCGGTGGCGAGATTGAGCATCGCTACGCCATAGATAATCACAAGGATTCCGACGATCAGTAGGAGGGGGGGGAAGAGATCGACCGGCGGAGCTGTCGTGTCGAGGGTTCGGTAGTCGTCGGCCACTGCCCGCACCGCGGGGACGACATCAAAAGCGAAGTAGTCGCGGATCTCCGGAATCGACCGTGCGTCTGTTCCGTCGAATCTCGTGAGATCTTCGGTTCCCGGGATCGCACGGAAGCCATCGGTGACGACGATGAGGTTGGTGATGGCCTGGGCCAGGCGGGGAGTGTTCTCGGCGATGGCGCCAAGAACCGCATCGGCATCGGCGAGGTCGGAGTTGTCGGCCACGAACGTCAGCAGACCGGGAATCTCCGCGCTCACCTGATCCAGCGGCAAGGCCAGAAGGAGATGGTAGGTGTGAGGGAAATTCGCCTCGATCGCGGCGAGCACGTCTGCCTCCGGGAGACCCGTCGCTCCGGCAACCAACTCCACCAGCGGACCGACCTCACCCGCCGCGCCGCCCTGTGCATCGGCGATCGGGTCGGCCATGTCGGCGATGTTGTCGACGATCCCGACCCCGACCTCCATGCCAGCGACTCGCTCTTCGACGAATGCCGGACGCAGGTCGTCGATCACCTGCTGGCCGTCGTCGAGTCGGGGGAACAGTCCGAGCGCCAGGACGCCACCGGCAACGAGCACACCGACCAGGGTGACGACCGACCAACCGAGAGTGTGAACGCTCTGGCTGTATGCGTTGGTTCTCGTGATCGCCATCATCAAGAGCCCGAACACCACCACGACCACCCCAATGATGGCGAGGATTGTCGAAATCCACCCGACCTTCGGCCACGGTTCGTCGAGGTCCCGGAAGTCCGAAGCGACCGAGTCGACGGCGGTGACCACGTCTACTGCGAAGAGGTCTCTGATCTCGGGAACGGAGTCGACCGCAGTGACCCCGTCGAATCGGGTGACGCCCTCGGTTCCCTCCACGTCGCGCCAATTCTCGGTGACGACGAGGAGGTTGACGACGGCCTGGGCCAGGTTCGGAGTGTTCTCCGCGATGGCGGCGAGAACTGCGCCGGCGTCTGCGAGCTCAGAATTGTCGGCCACGAAGGTCAACAGTTCAGGAATCTCCGCGCTCACCTGATCGAGCGGAAGCGTTAGGAGGAGATGGTAAGTGTGAGGGAAATTCGCCTCGATCGCCGCGAGCACGTCTGTCTCCGGGAGACCCGTCGCTCCGGCGACCAATCCCACCAGCGGACCGACCTCCCCGGCCGCGCCACCTTCAGCGTCGACGATCGGATCGAGCGTGTCGGTCACGCTGCCGATCATCGTGATCGCGGGCCTGTTTCCTTCCACCCGGTCATCGGTGAACGCCGGTCGAGCCCCGTCGAGAACTCGCTGGCCGGCATCGAGGCGCGAGAACAACTCCAACCCCGAGACGATGGCCAGCACCACCAGACCGGCGACGACCACGACAAACCATGCAGCCGAATTGGCGTTGCGAGTTGAGGACGTCGACATTTGCGAGCTCACATTCCTTCAGGCGTGTAGCCCACGGCTTCGTTCAAGCGGGTCCGCCTTCGTTTCATCGCTGGCCTTGCCGGGACGGGTTCGGATTCGGGGGCGGGCTCATAGTTTGCGCCGGCCACGATCCCTTCGGCCATTCCATAGAGCAGTGGGAGGGCGCCGGCAATCACCCGGCCGGTGCCGTTGATGCGCTCGACGCCCGACTCGATCGGCTCGGCGTTGCGCTTGATGTCCCACACGACCTCACCACATCCTTCCAACTTCGTTGCGACACGGGTGAGTTGGCTCCCGACAATGAAGAGGTAGATGGCAAGCTCCGCGATGAGCAGAGCGATCGCCACGACGGTCACCACAACCAGAAGCGTCATGATCGCACCTTGTCGAGGACCCGGCCGAGGAACAGGTGGTGCTCGAGACCTTCGGCCAGCACCGCATCCACCCGGTCGGCGGTCTTTGCGATCAGGGCCGTATCAGCGGTGTTCGCTTCTGCCTGATCGAGTGTCGCACCGATGAGATCGACACGTTTCTCGATGGTGCTCACCAGCGATACGAGGAGGGTCAGGAACGCCGCGACTGCGAGGAGCACTATCAGCGCGAGGCCGAGGGTTACCCACCAGAGGCTCTCCTGGGTAGATGTCAACGCGAGTACATGCATGATCAGCCTCCCAGCCGGCTTCGGCCGCGGGCCAATCCCGCGACGATGGCCTCGGCTGCTTCACTCGTGGCTTCGAGTTGGCCAAGTGCCGAGGTGTGCTCGACCGACCTCAAGAGAGAATCGTTGATGTCGGCTGCCTGTGCCCCGATCCGGGCCGCCAAACGGAGGATCGGCACGACGAGAGCGACCACCGCGAAGACCACCGCGAGACCGACCGACCAGCCGATCGTCCATCCGGCCGTCGATCCGAGAACCAGTGCTGTCATTTTCCCATCCCCCAGTTCAGACCGTGTCACAGAACTCGCGCACCGGGCGCAGGCTCTCATTCACCGACGGCAACACCGTCGGAACGGTGCTCGTCTTCTCCGCGACGACCTCGACCCCGGCGAGGAGGTCCTGCAGGGTGCGCTTGACCGCAACGAGATGCAGAATGACCCGGAATAGGCCCAGCGCTGCGGCCGCGATGATCAGCCCTGCGATTACCACAGTGAACCACGCAACAGTTTCCACGAGAATCCTCCTCCTCAGTCCAACAGTTTCCCGACCGAGCCGGCATACCTGACGGCGCCGTCGGCCACCTCGGCGATGGTCTGATCGGTCTTGGCCAAAAGCTCCGGCGCGGTGTCGACCTCACCGATGAGCGCAACACCCCCGGCGAGAATGTCGTCGGCGGCGGCACGAATTCTCTCCAGCGCAGCCAGAACGCGATTGAGAAGCGCGATGAGCACCGGAATCACCACCACGACAAGGACCACGTTGCCAAGCGTCCACATGTAAGCCTCCTAGTCAGCTGGTCGGGGGTCGATAGGGAAGGAAGAAACGGCGAAAGACGCGCGCCAGCGCCATGCGGAGCGCCCTCAGCCCGATCACGAAGCCGCTCGCCGGCTTGACCGATGCCACCTGGTCGGGATCGAGTCCCTGTCCGATCGCCGCCAGGCGATTTTGCATGTTGGTGGCGAAGTCGTCGAGTAGGACCGAGGTGACGTCGGCGATCATGCCGCGCCCGTATTGGGCCGCGGCGCCCGAGAGTTGCAGATCCAGGGCGACGTCGACCTTCGTGCCTTGAGGAGTGGGGGTGAGGCTGGCGTTGAGTTGCAGCGCCGCCTGCCCCCGGCCTTTCTTGTCGGCGCCGGCGGCGTCGACAACGATGGTCTTGTCGGCATCGCGTCGTTCGAGGATCTCCGCGGTCCCGTCGAACTCGAGCTTGACCGGGCCCAAGCTGATCAGGACAGTGCCCTCGTAGCGGTCCTCTCCGACCTCGTCATCGAGTTCTGCTCCCGGCAGACAGGCCGCGACCTGTGGAATGTCGGCGAAGAAGTCCCACACCGTTTCGAGCGATTCGGTGACTTCGAACTCGTTCTTGATCATCATGTCGCGTCACCTGCCAGGCGTGATCCGGCCTGTCGTTCGAACTGGTCTCGGCATCCGACACAACAGAAGTAGTGGGTGTCGTCGCCCACGACGAGGGGGTGGCTCACAGCATCCGCAGTCACGGTCATGCCACAAATGGGATCGATCGCGTCGAGGGCGGGCGCGGCGACCGCTGTGGGTGCACTGCGAAGCTCACCCGCGGCCCGGAGAGCCACCAGTTCGGCGAGCACCGCGACGGAGACCTCGCGGTGCGTCGTAGGCCCGAGGTCCAACCCCACGGGCACTCGTATCGATTCGAGCGCCTCCGGCGCGAAGCCGCGATCGCCGAGATAGCCGCGTAGTGCGTCACCTCGCCGAGCCGAGCCGACGACGCCGAGATACTTAGGGGCTGCGCCGAGCGCCGTCTCGAGAACTCCCTCGTCGCTATGGCCTTGGGTGGCAACGACGACGATTGAGTGTGGACCGACGGCGGCCGCGGTGAAGTCGGAGCCGTCGATCAACTCGGCGTTCCAATCCAGATCGCTGGCGAGTTGACAGAGGGTGTGTGCCATGGGTGATCGTCCGACCACTACGAGATGCGGAGCGGGGATGACCGGTTCGATGAATATCTGCAATGCACCCTCGCTTTGACAGGAGATGGCGATCGCGGTCATGCCCTGGGGTACGTCGCCGAACCGATCCGACGTTCCGAGGGCGAGGAGGCGTGATTCGCCCTCGGCGAGTGCCTTGTGGGCTTCGCGGATGAGGACCGGCTCGGCACACGCACCGCCGATCCATCCAATGACCCGACCGTCAGCGGTGACGATTGCACGCGAGCCGTGATGACCCGACGACGGTCCTTCTCGCCAGACCACGGTGGCCAGCACGAACTCCTCACCGCGGCGCGCCAATTCCGTGGCGTGTTGGAGCACACCCCACCCGTCGAGGGTCGACTCGTCGGTCACGGATCGGTCCTGATCGGGGGTGCGCCGGATACGTCGTGGCCTTCGGTCAAGGCCTCGTAGACCCTGTCGGGTAGCAGAGGCATGTCGATGTTGCGGACGCCGGTGCCCTTCAATGCGTCCATCACGGCATTGACGAACGCGGCGGGGCCGCCGACAGTCGCGCACTCGCCGATGCCCTTGGCGCCGATCGGGTGGTGCGGGCACGGGGTCACGACCTCGTGCAGTTCGAACCCGGGGGTCTCCCATGCGGTCGGGAGGAGGTAATCCATGTAGTTCGACCCGACGCAATTGCCTTCGCTGTCGAACGTGATGAATTGCATGCTCGCCATCGCATACGCCTCGGTGAGCCCGCCCATGATCTGTCCCTCGACGATCATCGGGTTGATGCGCACGCCGCAGTCGTCGACCGCGACCACGTTGAGAACGTCCCATACGCCGGTGAGCGGATCGATCTCGACCGTGGTGATGTAGCACGCGAAGGGCCAGGTCAGGTTGGGCGGGTCGTAGTACGCGTTGTTCTCGAGACCCGGTTCCATCCCGTCGGGCATGTTGGTGTAGGCCGCGTTGGCACACTCCTGGATCGTGACGCCGACGTCGGGCGAGCTGCGCACGTAGAAACGGCCCAGTTCCCATTCGACGTCTTCCTCGGAAACCTCGAGGAGGTGGGCGGCGATCTTCCTCGCCTTGGCGCGGATCTTGCGGGCCACCATCGAGACGGCCGCTCCGGCTACCGGGGTGCTACGGGACGCGTAGGTGCCCATGCCGAAGGGTGCAGTGTCGGTGTCGCCTTCCTCGACGACAATGTCTTCGGCCGGAATTCCCAATTCGTGGGCGACGATCTGCGCCCACGTCGTCTCGTGGCCCTGGCCCTGACTCTTCGCCCCGGTGCGCAAGATCGCCTTGCCGGTCATGTGGACGCGCAATTCGGCCGAGTCGAACATCTTGATGCCGAGGATGTCGTACTCGCGGCTGTTGCCGGCGCCCAACGGTTCGGTCATCGTCGAGATACCGATTCCGAGCAGTCGGCCGTTCTTCTTCGCCTCTTCCTTCTCTTTCAGGAACTTCTCGTATCCGATGGCCTCGAGGCCAATGTCGAGACACTTGCCGTACTGGCCGGAGTCGGTGAGGAACCCGTAGGCGGTCCGGTGCGGGAAGTCGTCGTCGCGGACAAAGTTGGCCCGACGGAATTCGGCCTGGTCCATGCCGAGATCCTCGGCGGCCCCCTGCACCATCCGTTCCTGGAAGAACATGGCTTCGGTGACGCGGAACGAACACCGATAGGCGACGCCGCCGGGTGCCTTGTTGGTGTAGAAGCCGCGGGAGGTGAGATGGGCTGTCGGAATGTCGTAGCAGGCGAACGCCGAGTGCATCAGGCCGATCTTGAACTTGCTGGGCTGGGCATCGGAGAAGAAGGCACCATGATCGGAATCGGTGTGCATGCGTACGCCGAGGATCTTGCCGTCCTTTCGCAGCGCCATCTGGCCCCGTAGGTAGACGTCTCGGCCGAACCCGGTGGAGATCAGATTGCCGGTCTTATCCTCGATCCATTTCACCGGACGTTCCAGAAGAATCGATGCCAGGATCGACGCGACGTAGCCGGGGTAGACCGGAACCTTGTTGCCGAACCCACCGCCGAGATCAGGTGACACGATCCGGATCATGTGTTCGGGTAGTTCCGCGACGAGCGCGACTGCAGCCCGAATGATGTGCGGGGCCTGGGTTGTCATGTAGACGGTCAGCTTCGAGGTGGCCCGGTCGAAGTCGGCGATCGAACCGCAGGTCTCGATCGGTGACGGGTGCGACCTCGGGTAGTGGAGTTCCATCTCCGAGACCAGGTCGGCGTCGGCGAAGGCGCGGTCGGTGCCGTCCTTGTCGCCCACCTCCCAGTCGAATATGACATTGTCGAGCTGGTTCACCTTGTCGTCGCGAATGATGGGCGCACCCTCCGCCACCGCCTGCTCGGGGTTGACGATCGGCGGCAGGGGTTCGTAGTCGACGATGATCGCCTCGCACCCGTCCTTCGCGATGTAAGGATCGTCGGCAATCACGCAAGCGACTTCCTGGCCCTGGAATCGCACCTTGTCGGTGGCGAGAACTGCCTGGGTGTCGTAGGACAACGTCGGCATCCACGCAAGGTTGCGGCTGGCCATCATCTCACCGGTGAGTACCAGCCGGACGCCGGGAATGGCCCAGGCACCGCTTACGTCGATCGACTTGATGCGACCGTGGGCGAGGGGGCTGCGCACGATCTCCATGTGCAGCATCCCGGGGAGCGTGATGTCGTCGACATAGTTTCCCGCGCCGCGGATGAACCGATTGTCCTCCACGCGGCGGCGGCTGGCGCCGAGACCACCGATTTTGATCTCGTCGACACTCATGACGCCTCACCCTCGATCGACTCGACCTCACTCGCCGGCTCCTGGGCGCGGAGCTTGGCCGCGGCCCAGAGCACGGACTTCACGATGTTCTGGTATCCGGTACAGCGGCACAGATTGCCGGATAGCGCCCAGCGCACTTCGTCCTCTGTCGGGTCGGGATTCTCCTCGAGCAGGGCCTTGGCGCTCAGCATCATTCCGGGAGTGCAGAATCCGCACTGCAGGCCGTGTTCGTCCTTGAAACCTTCCTGGATCGGATGCAGTTCGCTGGCGGTCCCGAGACCCTCGACCGTGGTCACTTCGTGGCCATCGGTCTGCACGGCCAGCATGGTGCAACTCTTGATCGGCAAGCCGTCGAACAAGACGGTGCAGGCCCCGCAATTGGTGGTGTCACAGCCCGTGTGGGTACCGGTGAGCTTGAATCCTTGACGGATCAGATGGGCGAGAAGCAATCGAGGCTCGACGTCGACGGTGCGCTCGTCACCGTTGATCCGCATGGTGATACGACGTATGGGGACCTCGTTGGATGATCCCGGCGACACCTCCGCGAACAGGCTCGTCATGTCATGCCACCTCCTGTTCGGTGAGCTGGAGACTCGTGAGGATCCGGGTCACGAACGTCGCGACGATGTGTCGCTTGTAGGCCGCACTTCCCCGGTGATCGGACCTCGGCTGAGCGGACGCCGAAGCAAGTTCAGCGGCTGTCGCTATGTCTTCAGGGCTCAGGTGTCCGCCCACGAGCGCGGCGGCAGCGTCAGAGGCGTTGATGGTCGAACTGCCGACACCGGTCAAGCCGATCCCAGCTCGAGCGACCGAGTTTCCGGAGAACTCGACCGATATTGCAACCCCGGCCGTGGCAAAGTCACCGACGCGGCGCTCGAGCTTCAGGTAGCCGCCGGCGCGCGTACCCACGGGTGCCGGAACAACTGCCTCGATCGCGAGCTCGTCAGGGTCAAGAACGGTCTGGAACGGGCCCTTGACGAAGTCGGCGACCGGGATCGATCGGCGCCCGCCGGGGCCTTGGGCCACTAGGGACCCGTCGAGAGCGGTCATCACCGAGGCCCAATCGCCCTGAGGGTCGGCGTGGCAGACGGAACCGACGAAGGTGCCGCGGGTGCGCACGACGGGGTCGGCCACCAAGGGAGCGGCCGCCGCGATCGTGGGTTGCTTTGCCGCCAGATCCGTCGACTTCTCGAGGTGTGCGTGCCGGCAGAGCGCACCGATGCGGTAGGTGCCATCGGGGTCGGCTCGGTGGTAGGCGAGGCCTGCGATGTTGTTGATGTCGATCAGGGTTCCCGGCGAGGCGAAGCGGAGCTTCATCATCGGCAACAGGCTCTGGCCACCAGCCAGCACCTTCGCTTCGCCCTGCCCCGCACGAAGCAATTCGATGGCTTCCTCGACAGTCCCGGGCGCCTCGTAGCGAAATCGTGATGGGTACATGCGTTTGGCAGGTCCTTTGCGCGCTCTAGAGCTCGGTGTTCGGTGACTGCGGATCGGCGATCGCGACCGGAAGTGACTCGGCATCTGGCTCGGGGCGTAGCTCCTGATGCGGCGGCCAGGGGCCCTGCACCGGTTGCCCCGCCACCTTGAGGTGATCAATCAACTGGGGGAATGCCCATACCGTCGGACTTGCGCCGGTTTTAGGCGAGTCCTTGAAAAGCTCGTACATCCTCGGATTGCGTTGGCCGTGACCGGACGACTCAGTGGCCATCAGTCCCCCCTAATTGACCGCCCGCGAAGCCCCTCCGCGGTGACGGGCGTGACCGTAGTGCAATCGCAGGTCCGCTGCCAGCAGCACGCTCGAACACGTCGCATTGGCGACGTTCGCGCTCGCTTCGTCGAGCGACCCGCTGATCAGGGTCATTCAGTTGGAGGGACTTCTTGAAATGCTTCGCCGGAACCCAGATTGCCGTTCGACGACATACGCACTCGCCCAGTGCTTAGATGGCCCGGTATGTCTACTGAACCCGGGGCAACGGGGGGAATGTCCGGCTCCTCCGGCGCAATCAAGAAGTCGATACGCATTGTCGATCGCAGCGGGCGTCACACTGGCTTGCGATCACGTTGCCGGACAGCTGTCGGTGCGCCCGAAGGGTGTGGGGTGGCTGGTGATCCGCTCGAATCCGCAGATCTGATCGGCGTTGGTCGGCTCGTCGGGGTGAAGGGCGTACATCAAGGTGTTGGCGGCGAGCTCGGTCCCGCGGCTGTTGTGGGGCTTATCGTGGTCGTTCCAGGTCTCCGCCCCATGTGATGCCATGAAGAGAGCTTGTCGTGGACGACCACGTTCAGGTCTGTGAGATCGGGTGCCGCTGAGTCTGTGGTCTGCAGTCCGGGGCCGATCGCGAGCGAAGCTATAGAGAGGATGAAGCTGATGAGGATTCGGGTGAGTGGGAACATGTCCCGCATCAAGCCCAGGCCCGCGAATCAGGCCGGCCACTTCAGCTGTTGCGCGAATGTTGCGCATGGCAGTGACGATTCACATCCTCAGGCGGTGACTGTTTCGCTCTCCGGCGAAACTGTTGCTCTGGGCCCTCACTTACGGCGATTGCTGGCGCTGTTTGCGGTGAATGTGGGCACCGTGGTCTCTTCGGACGCGATTTCCGAAGCTCTCTGGCCCGGCGAGGTCAAGGATCCACAGGGCCGAGCGGTGCGCACCTACGTCGCACGGTTGCGGCGGGCGCCGGGCGACGCCGGCGAACTCATTATTTCGACCCAGGCGCCCGGGTACATGCTGAGGGTGGGCCCGGAGACCCGCCTGGACAGCCAGCCGGACTTCATGCTTCCTCGGTCGCCGGACTGGAGCGGCTGGTGGCGATCCATCCGCTGCGCGACACCCTGACGGGTCTCCTCATGCAGGCGCTGCGCCGAGCCGGCTGCCAGATCGATGCGCTGAGGGAGTCCGGTCAAGGACGCGACGATTTCTCCTGTCGACCAGCTTCCGCACAACGATCAGAGGAGATAGAGAATGGCAAGCATCAATCTCGAGACCACACTTGCGATAGCGCCAAACGAGCTCTGGGCGAAGGTCAAAGACGTAGGTGGCATCTCGGGATTCTTGGATCTCATCGCCGCCAGTTCCGTCGATGGCGACCAGCGAAGCTGCACGACGGCCGATGGTGCCGAGCTCTCAGAGACGATCATCAGCATCGACGACGATCATCAACGCGTGGCCTACGCGATCACAGCCAGTCCGTTCGGCATCCAAGCCCATTCGGCATCGATGCAAGTGTCCGACGCCGGTGACGGCAAGTCGAAGTTCCACTGGATCACAGACGTAAAGCCCGATGCGTTGGCGGGGGCACTGGGGCCAATGCTGGCGGCCGAGGTCACCAAGCTCGAGGAAACCTTCGGCACCTGACGGCGCCGGCGGTCGATCCCGGCAATCGGATCGTCTGGTTCAAAGCGGGGAGCATGGCGCACGCCGTTACGTTCGACACGCTCGAGATCGATACGGGACCGGTCGCGCCGGGAGACTCTGTCGCGGCCGTGCTGTTGGGAAGCGGTGCCGCCGGTGCGGGATTGGGATTGCCACTGCGTGCCCGTGGATCCCGAAGGTGGTTGCGAGACCAACGGCGAAACAATGTGACTACCGAGGTTGCGGAACGACGGCGGCGGTTGAACGGCACGCCTTCGCGTACGCTGACCCGGATCCGCATCAACCTTGAGGCACATCCCCGGCGTCAGGCCGTGGCGGTCTGGGAGTAAACGTCACTTGTTCTTCGACACGAGGCTCTGGGCCATGGCGAGCGGTGAGCGGGTTGCTCTGATCAAGGCGGTGGCCATCGGGGTTGTCGCATCGGTCATGGGGATCGTCCGGCTGGGGCTCTTGGGATGGTTGCTGGCCAAGGTCTTTCGCGGTGAGACCGTTAGCGAGCTGGTGCTGCCGACATTGGCGGTGGCTGTCGCCATGGTTGCCCGCGGCGCTCTGGAGCATTGGCGAAAGATGTTGGCTCACCGGACCGCGGCGCGGTTGCAGCTCTCGCTGCGCACCCAGCTGCACGATCATGTGCTGCGCCTCGGACCCTCCCACTTCGGCGATGCTCGCACCGGCGAGGTGTTGGTCTCACTCGTGGAGGGTGTGGAGCAGTTGGAGGTGTGGTTCGGCGAGTACCTGCCCCAGCTTTTTGTGGCGGCAATCACCCCGTTTGTGATCTTCGGCCTGCTCGCCCCGCTCGATCTGCCAGTCGCGACTGTGTTGCTCGTTTTCGCTCTCGTCACCCTCGTGGCTCCGGCCGCCTTTCATCGTTGGGATGTGGCGAACAGTCTGCGGCGCCAGAAGGCCTACTCGAATTTCGCGGCTGAGTTCCTCGACTCACTTCAGGGACTCGGGACGCTCAAAGCCTTCGGTCAGAGCGACGCCCGCAGAGACACATTGGCCGAGCGGGCCCACGATGTGTTCAAGAGCACGATGTGGGTGTTGGCCACCAACTCATTCACGAGGGGCATAACCGATACCGGTCTTGCGCTGGGAGCCGCTGGTGCGCTCGCCCTCGGCGCGTACCGTGTCCGCTCGGGCCACATGGAGATCGAGATCCTGCTCATCATTTTGATGGCCGGCATCGAGGTGTTTCGCCCCCAACGCGATCTCCGGGCCTTGTTGCATAACGGGATGATGGGGCAGTCCGCAGCCCAGGGCATATTCGCGGTTCTTGATGCCGAGCCTGTCGTCGAACAGGCCGTGAGTCCCGTGCGTCTCACTGGACCGCTCGAGCCGACCGTGGGCTTCGAGGATGTGGTGTTTCACTACCCAGGAGCGGCGAAACCAACCCTCGCCGGTCTCGACGTGCAGCTTGCGCCCGGGGAGCGCGTCGGTGTCGTCGGCCCGAGCGGCGCAGGAAAAAGCACGATGGTGAAGCTGCTCTTGAGATTCCATGACCCCGACGCCGGGCGGATCACCCTGGGTGGCCACGATGTGCGTGACCTTTCTGCCGACGACCACTACGGCTCCATCGCAGTGGTCTCCCAGGACACGTTTCTCTTTCACGGCACCGTGCTCGAGAACATCCGGTTCGGTGCGCCCGAGGCCGACTTGGACGCGGTGCGTCAGGCCGCGTTGGATGCCAACGCTCATGCGTTCGTGATGAATCTTCCCCACGGCTACGACACCGTCATTGGAGAGCGCGGTATCCGATTGTCCGGCGGCCAGCGCCAGCGAATCGCCATCGCCCGTGCCCTGCTACGAAACGCACCGGTGCTAGTGCTCGACGAGGCGCTCTCGAGTGTCGACGCCGAGAACGAGGCCGTGATCCAAGAGGCACTAGATCGCCTGATGGTGGGCCGCACCACTCTGATCTTCGCTCATCGGCTGTCGAGCGTCATCGGTGCCGACCGGATACTCGTGCTCGACGCCGGCGAAGTAGTCGAGACCGGCGATCACCATTCGCTGCTGGAGTTGGGCGGTCGCTACCACGAGCTGATGGTCGAGCAGTTGGCGCGCGACGAGGTGGAAGTGCCCGACTCATTCCTGGACGACCTGGATGCCGATGACGAGTCTGATCTGGTCAACGAGATGTCCGGTGATGGTCGGGTGGGTGACTCCGAGATCGTGGAGGCGGGTTCTCTGGGATGGGCGGGGGCGATCCGGTCGCTGTTTGCCGAGGTGCGCCCGTGGCGCGCCAAGCTGCTCGCGACGTTCTTCTTCGGGGTCACTCGGGTGGCGGCTCTGATCGGCGTCGGCGTGCTGAGCGCCTTGGTCGTGGCTGCGGTCAGGCGCGGTGAATCCTTCGGCGGTCTCCTCGTGGCACTCGCGATCATCGCACCTCTGGCAGGGATCCTTCACTGGATGGAGTCGTGGATCGCCCACGACATGGCCTTCCGCATGCTCGCCGAGATGCGGATCGCCCTGTACGAGAAGCTCGACGCGCTGGCCCCTGCATACCTGGTGCGTCGGCGTACGGGTGATCTGGTGGCTATGGCAACCCACGATGTGGAGATGGTCGAGTACTTCTTCGCCCACACCGTGGCGCCGGCGTTTGTCGCGGTGGTGGTGCCCACCACCGTGTTGATTGTGCTCGGATTCGTCGGGTGGCCGATGGCGGTGGCTCTCGCGCCGTTCCTAGCCGTCGTGGCGGCAAGTCCGGTCCTGATGCGCGGGCGTCTCGACTCCCTCGGATCGAGAGATCGCGAAGCCCTCGGCGACCTCAATGCCTATGTGGTGGACACCCTTCAGGGGCTTCCCGAGGTGCTTGCGTTCCAGCAGTCCGGCTCGCGATCCGACGCCTTCATCGGCAGGGTGAGGACCCACCTCGACACCCGGCTGCCCTTCTATCGCGACTTGTCGCGACAGACCGCCCTGTTGGAGGTTGCGACCGGCCTGGGCGGCCTGGCCGTGGTGTTCACCGGAGCTGGGCTGGTGTCTTCTGGCGACCTTGCGGCCACGACGCTGCCTCTGCTCACCCTCCTGGCGCTCGCCTGCTTCTTGCCGATGTCGGAGATCGCCCATGTGGGACGCCAGCTCGCCGACACCCTCGGTGCCACTCGCCGGCTGCACAACGTTCATGACGAACCGGTGCCAGTTCGTTCGCCGGATCACCCTGTGCCCGTCGACACCTTGGACGGGCTCGCGGCGGTCAGGTTCGACAACGTCTCGTTCACCTACCCGGGCACTGACCGTGAGGTTCTGAGCGAGGTGAGCTTCGATGCTCACGCCGGAACAACGGTGGCGATCGTCGGGCCCTCTGGGGCGGGCAAGACGACAGCCGCTCATCTGCTCATGCGTTTCTGGGATCCCGGGTCGGGTCGCGTCACCCTGTTCGGCGAGGACCTGCGTGCGCTCGACCTGGTCGACCTCAGGGCCCACGTCGCCATGGTCAGCCAGGAGACCTATCTATTCAACGACACCTTGGGTAACAACGTGTTGATGGCACGGCCTGATGCTTCCGAGGACGAACTTCTCCAGGCTGTCGATCGAGCGTCGCTCAGTGACTTCGTGGCCGGGATTCCCGATGGACTGGAGACCGGGGTCGGTGAGCGCGGGGTACGACTGTCGGGCGGTCAGCGTCAGCGGGTGGCCATTGCCCGCGCCTTCTTGAAGGATGCGCCTGTGCTGGTGCTCGACGAGGCGACTTCTCATCTCGATGCTCTCAACGAAGCGGCCGTGCATCGCTCGCTCGAGGAGTTGATGCGGGGGCGGACCACCCTCATCATCGCCCACCGGCTGTCCACGGTTCGCAACGCCGACAGGATTGTCGTCATGGACGCGGGCCGGGTGGTGCAGGTCGGCGACCATCATGCGCTTTTGCGCGAGGGCGGCCTGTACGCACGCCTTACGGCGCGTCAACTGTCGACCGGCAGAGCCACTTAGAAATCGAAGCACCGCTGGAACATCTCCTCGCCCGCTTCATGGCCGGCGGGCTCGCTCGACGACATCGATGGTGCGTTTCGACGGCGACGCGCCGAACTCCGCCATCACGATCTGCTCGCACCGCTCGAAGGCTCGCAGTGCGGCGATGGCGTCGCCTCTGGCCAGTTCGGCTTCTATCAGCAAGCGGTAGCCCGTCTCGTGCAACGGATCTAGGGCTATCGCCCGTTCTGCAATCGCAATGGCGAGGCGATGGTGGCCCTGATCGCTCCATCCCTCGGCCAGAACCTCGTAGCAGCGGTAGAGGGCCGCGTCCTGGCGGCGTCGAACCCCGTCGATCCACGCGCCTTCGGATCCCCGGAGAAACGGCCGCCGCAGAATCGACGATGCAACCGTGGCTTCCGGAAGGGCACCCGCGATGTTGCCATGGCGAACCTCTCCCTCGGCGCGGTCGAGGCGGCGAATCGCGTCCTCCAGATCGACCCAGCTCCCCGCCGGCAAAGTCATCGCGTAGGAGCCGGCCGTAGAGACAAGGATCGACTTCGCGTCAAGACCGCAGCGAGCCAAGAGGCTGCGAGTTTTGCTGATGAGCGCACTGAGGGAGCCGCTCCACCCATCGGGAAGATCCTCACCCCACACGATGTCGGCGAGGCGATCACGATCGAGCGGGAGCCTTTCGTGGACAAGCGCCGCCAGCGCCACGCGGGCCTGGTTCCCTGGCAGCGCCGCTTCATCGAACGAGCCATCGGGCCCCTCCACTGTCAACCGACCTGCGAGAAACACATTCACCGGCTTAGATGTCGACAAGAAGTCACCAATCTTCGTGCAATAACGTCGTCGTATCGTCGCACACAGGGGGACACAGATGTCCGGTCAGCTCATCGAATGCCCATGCGGGACAGTGCTACGAGGCGAAGGAATCGACGAAGTCGTGACCGAAGCCCAGCAGCATGCGAAGTCCGTGCACGACATGGACCTCACCGATGAGCAGGCGACGGCCATGGCTCGACCGAGCTGAGCGTCCTCCTCCGACAACATGAGGAGAGATCATGAAGCAGTTTGCGTGCGCAACGGTCGTCGACGGATGCGACGGCGTGGTTACCGGAACGACCGAGGACGAAGTGCTGGCCGCGGCCGCAGCTCATGCCGCGGAAGCCCATGGCATGAGCGACGTGCCATCCGACGTGGTCTCAGCCATCCGGGCCGGTATCACCGATACCTGGCGAGTCGGAGCGACACAGTCGAGTTGAGATCGTCGGTCTTCACAGGGCACTCAGGGGCGCTGAACCCGTGAGCTGCACGAAGAGGCGGTCGAGGATCTCAGGAGTGCTGTCGTCCAACCCGGGGAGATATCGCGGCTGCTCGTCGACGGGCTGTCCGGCCCGTTCGGAGTTCCTGGCGGTAATATCCACATCCATGAGCCCCCATGCCACGACCAGGGCCAGTTGTTCGCCGCCCGACTCGTCTGAGTCCCGACCGGGCTGCTCGTACCACTGCTCGAGGCCTCTGAGGTCCAAGAACGCTTGACGATCGACCGTCGAGTTGTCGTCCCACGCGTGAGCGAGTTCGTGCAGCACCAGGGTCTTGGTCGGTCGGCATAGTTCGACCTGGTCTTGCCCCACGAGGTAGCGACCGGCCTTGCCCCCGCAGGTCGCAGGAAATGAGATCTCGAGATCGGGGAGCTGGAGGCCGGCCTCAACAAAGCGCTCGGCGGCCCAGCCGACGATCTCTTGCGCAGCTGGAGAGGGCCCGTCCAGGTAGGTGATGGTGGCGGCCGTAGCTTCGATGTCGGTCGAATCGGTGGCGGGAATCGAGTGGCTGAGGACTCCTGCGCAGGTGAGCGTCAGGAGAGCGGTGATGTGGGCGAAGCGGGTCATACCTCCACGAGACGCCCCGGCGGTTGTCCCGCCGTTGTGGACGCGGCGTCTGGATCCGTTCCGCTACGGGCTTCGAGGGCCGGTGATCACCTCAGTGAGCGCCTTAGCGACCCATTCGGGTGATAACGACCTCTCACAGCGCTCAACCCGTGCCACGATCTATCCCCTGACCTGGGCTTTTGCTTCGCTACAACGCGGCTACAACCGGATCCGTGCGACGATGGTGTCGAAGTGACCGGACGGAACCGATGACCACAACCGACTCCAGCGAGGCAAGCGAGGAGAGACGGCCACTCGACGTCCGTTTGCTGGGTCCGGTTCGGGTCATGGCCACCGACGGGTCGGCTCTCGACCTCGGGGGACCGAAGCCCCGGATGGTGCTCGTTCGGCTTGCCCTACGGGCCGGCGAGGTCGTTACCACCGACAGCCTCATCGACACGCTCTGGGGCGACGATCCGCCTCCGACCGCTCGTCGATCGCTTCAGGCCCACGTGGCGAAGCTGAGGGCCGCTCTAGGGGGCGATGACGGGCCGCTGAGCTCTAGTGGCCCCGGCTATCTGCTCGACATTTCGCGAGAGACCGTCGATGTCCTCCGCGTCGAAGACAGGATTGCGGCCGCACACCGGCTCCTGTCGAGCGATCCCCACCATGCCTCTGACCTCATCTCGATGTGCCGTGAAGACTGGACGGGTACTCCGCTTGCCGACCTCGCCGGGTACGACACCCTCGTCGCCGACCGAGAGCGCCTCGCGCGTCTCGGTGACGAACTCGACGACATGGGAGTCGAGATCGACGTCGCCCGGGGCGACCCGGCCAGTGCGGTCCTCCGTCTCGAGCGAGCGGTTGCCGATCAGCCCACTCACGAACCCCACTGGGTTCGCCTCATAACGGCCTACTACGCGAGCGGCCGCCAGCAGGATGCGCTCGAGGCCTACCAACGGGCGAGCAACACACTGTTGGACCATCTCGGAGTCGATCCTTCGCCTCAGCTCCAACGCCTGGAGGTGCAGATCCTCCGTCAGGAGATCGACACAGCCGACCCGGAGGGGGTCTGCCCCTACAAGGGCCTCGCCAGCTACCAGATCGCTGACGGAGACGTGTTCTATGGCCGGCGAAATTCAACCGACGAACTCGTCAATCTCGCTACGAGCGCATCGGTTGGGGTGGTCGTCGGCCCCTCGGGGGTGGGGAAGTCGTCCGTGCTGCGCGCCGGTCTCGCCCATCGTGTCGTGAGCGGGCAGGTCCCTGGCATCCGCAGCGTTGCGGTTATAGCGCCCGGGCCACAACCGTTGCGATCGCTCTACGAAGCTGGTCGGGCGGTCGACCTGATCGTGGTCGACCAGTTCGAAGAGCTGTTCACGCTCACCGACGACGAGGATCGGCGCACTGAGTTCGTGGATGAGGTCCTGAAGCTGGCCGAATCTGGCCGAACTCGCGTGGTGCTTTCGTTGCGCGCGGACTTCTACGGGCACTGTCTTTCGTTGCCGGCGTTGGTGCCGATTCTCGGACAGCACCAGGTGATCATCGGTGCCATGTCGAGCATCGGTTTGCGAGAAGCAGTGCGGGGGCCGGCCCAACGAGCAGGACTGGAGATAGAGCCGGCACTGCTCGATGTCGTGGTCGATGAAGTGGCCGATCGACCGGGCGCACTCCCTCTTTTGTCGCACGCCCTGAGCGAAACGTGGCGCCGGCGAGCCGGGTCGACGCTGACCCTCGACGGCTACCGGGAGGCAGGCTCGATCGCAGGGGCCATCGCCGCCACCGCGGAACGGCTTTATGGGGGCACCGACACCGACGGTCAGCGTCAGTTGGAGCGACTGTTTCGGCGGCTCGTCGAGCCCGGATCCGGCACTCACCACACCCGACGCACCGTTACCCGCGACGAGCTCGACGGGACGGATTTCGATGGCGATCTCATCGATCGCCTGGTGGCGGCTCGGCTGCTGACCGCGTCGACCGACCGGATCGAGATCGCGCACGAGGCCCTCATCACGGCATGGCCCAGGTTGACCGACTGGATCGACGGGGAGCGTGACAACATCGTTCTCCAGCAACGGCTGACCCGAGCGGCTGGCGCCTGGCTCGAGTCCGACAGGGACGACGCCGATCTCTATCGGGGGAACAAGCTGTCGTCGGCTCTCACCTGGCGGAGTGAAGCCTCGCCGGTGCTCTCGGCGCGCGAGGAAGAGTTTCTTCGGGTGAGCGACGAGCGGGCTCAGGCCGAGATCCTCCGCCGGCGACGCGCCAACCGGCGGCTGAGGATTCTCACCGGCGTCAGCGTCGTGGCGATGATCGCGGCGAGCGTTGCCAGCTTTGTGGCCGTGGGCCGCAGCCGCGACGCCGACCGACGTCGCGAACAGGCGGAGGCCATTCAGCTCGCCACGCTGGTAGCCGGCGACGAATCGTTCACGCCGTCCGATCGGTTGCGCGTCGCCGCCGCGCTCCAGGCTCGCACCCCCACAGTCGAGATTACCGGCCTGCTGTTCGAGTCACTTCTCGCTGCGCCGGAATTGATCGCCCAGTCGAACCTCGACTTCATCGCCATGACCGGAAGCGCGCCGGCGTCTTCCACGGGCATGACCATCCTCGTGGCCGACGAGGACGTCAGACCTCGAATCCTCGACGGCGCCACGATGGAGCTCGGTCGGGCGATCACCGGATTCAGGCCCGAGTTCGTTCTCGGAGATGGTGAGCGGGTGCTCGCGGTTCGTGACGACTCCTACGAGGTCGTCGATCTGGCCAACGGGGTACCGCTCGGACCGGCGCCGACCCTCAGCGGCGAGCCGAACTCGGCAGTCCTGTCGTCCGATGCCCAGGTACTGGCTCTGGCGTACGACGCCAGCGAGGGCACCGGCGCGGCCCGTGCACACCTCGACGTGGTCGACGTGAGCACGGGGTCACTCATAACCCGGATCGAGACCGACGCAAGCTTGATCAGCGACCTCGAGCTCACCAGCGACGGATCACGACTCATCGCCATCGCCGACAACACCGCACTGGCGCTCTGGGACGTCGCTTCGACAGAGCAACTGCTTCGTACCGATGTCCTGCCGGGATATACCGCGGTCGTGACTACATCGGCGTTCAATCACCGGGGCGACGCGATCGTGATCGGTCGCCGGGATGGAGCGGTCGAATTCTGGCGGGAGGCCGATGGCGTTTGGGCCCCGCTGACGCTGCTGGATCGCCACGACGGCGCAGTCACCTGGGTCGAGTTCGACATCGATGACTCACTGGTCGTGTCGTCGGGCCTCGATGGGTCAGCGAACGTGTGGAGCGCACTCGACGGTTCGCTCCTCGTCGGCCCGGTCGAGTTTGACGCGTCGGGCAAACTCGCGTCGTTCTTCGATGCCGCCAGCGGCGATGTCGTCACGATCGACTCTCAAGGCCACACGTGGCGCTGGGCATCTGGACCCGGTGGCAGCCTCGTGACGACGATCAACGCGGTCTCGGGCGCCGCGCCCCCGGCGGACACTGCGATGTGGGTAGCCGTAGACGACGGCGCGATCGTCTCCGTGAGCGACACCACGCTCACGGCCCTCGATCTTGATGAGGGAGCGCTCGACGTCATCAACGGACAGTCGGGCGACTATGTGGTGATCTACGGTGATCGCCTCGACTGGCGGCGCCCCGATGGTGAGCTTGTGAGGAGTATTCCGATCGCGAGGGCCCGCGTCGGAGGGAACCCCGTCGCGATCACCACAGGATCCATCGCCTTCTGGGACGACCAAGCCGCGCGAATATTCCTCATGGACCCTGAAGGTGTCACGTTCGACGAGATCGAGCTCTCGGCGAACCGCTCGGGCACGCTGGCCCGGATGGATGTGAGCCGGCCGGGCCGAGATCTCATCTACTCCACGAGCGGAGGTGAGCTGATCTGGTACTCACTCGACGATTTCGGCGCCGCAGTGCTCTTGCCGGCAGGCCACGGGTACCAGGGGCATTTCATCGACGATCGTGTGGCCGTGGCCGTCGGGGCAGATGGCGTGAAGATGATCGACTTCGGCCCGCCCGAGCCTCTTGTCACCACGTTGGACTTCGGTCGAAGCGGGGTTGCCGTCGCGTTCGATGAGAGCCGCGGCCTGGCCGCCACGTCCGACGCGTCCGGCGAGGTCACACTGTGGGACATCGACACCGGCCAACAGGTGGGGCCCACATTCGACCCGCTGGTCGCCGAGCTACCAAGCTGGATCGGCTTCGACGGTGGAGGGCGGCTCGTCATCGGGGGCGCCACACACACAGCTGTGATGTCGGTTGATCAACAGCATTGGTTGGATCTCGCCTGCACGACCGTGCAGACAGTGGACCCGGACGGACACCTTCCAGCCGACCCACGGTTGGCAGAGCTCGAGGACTGCCCATGAGGTCGATCGCGTCGCTCGTGGTCGTCGCGGGCTTGTTGGCGTCATGCGCGGCCGACCGAAATGCCGAGACCGTTCTCGTGACCAGGGTCGACTGGCCCTTCGAAGCCATCAATATTGGCGACGATACCTGGCGCGTATCCGCAGAGGAGCTCACTCTCCGGGACGCCGACGGCAATATCGCGGTAATAGAGCCGTTCGTGAAGGACGAGCGAGTCGAGTTCCAACTCCTTCTCGAGACCGAACAGCCCTGCGATCAGGCTCACTCCGGGCGAACGCAGGCCATGTTTGTGAGTTACCCGGAAACAAGCGGTGAGCAGAGCTACTCCGTGCGTTTCGCAGACGGCGGGGTGGCAACGCTTTTCCCGGAATCGGCGATCTCGCTAGATGCCGGGGGCTGCTTCGACGAGATCGGACGCTGGGAAGGGGTCGCCGGATCCTTCAACAACCGATCCGGGTCATATCGGTTCGTGCAGGGCGAGGTACAGACCGAACTGGTGCTCACGGAATCGTGAGTTGTGCCCAGTCGCGGGCCCCTTCGGAACGGTTCAGTGACGACGCCTGTCACGGCGATGGGCGACGATCACAATGTGGCTGACAACGATGATCCCGGTGACTCTGCTGTCGCCGGTTTCGCGTCGAAACAGCGCCGTGCGTTGCCAGACCCCGACAACCCGTATCGCCCTGAACTCCACGTATTCACTCGCATCGCATCAATGCGGCTGGCGGCGGAGCGTATTGATCGCAGCCCGATAGCGGTTACCGACGCCGACGAACTCAGCCACGCCGATATCGACGAGATCCTGCTCAGGGGCGGCCAGCTGGTCCCGCGAGGCGGTTCCTATAGGAGAAATGTGAGTGGGTTCGTCGTGTTGGCCGAACGGCGGGGCCCGGCGATCGTGTTCCTCGAGCCGAGCCGCTACCCGCTCCGCGCTCCACTTTCGTTCCCGCATGCTGATCATCTCGCCACCCGTCTCGGCCGGGCCGTCGGCGAAGACATCGAGGCACCGATCGGCGTGATGTCGCTCTCGAAGCGAGTGATGCCACACACCTCGCCGAACTGTTGGAGCAGATCGTCGTCGAAGGACCCAGCCAACACTGATCATGGAGC
>CAXMSE010000053.1:0-12036 GCA_964196195.1 uncultured Gammaproteobacteria bacterium
CCTCCGGGCCAGGTCGCCACCCTGGTGCTCCCCGCCGACACATGCTGGCTACCCGCGCCCGATGGTCCCGCTCCGGCTGTGACGCCTCCACCGCCCCAACCGGTCGACCAAGCCGACATCCACACGGTGGCCAAGCTTCTGCGATCAGGCGAGCAGTGCACGATCCTGCTCGGCGGGCGTGCCCTCACCGCCGATGGCACCCTCGCCGCCGCACGAATCGCCGGCGCCACCGGAGCCAACCTCCTCTGCGAAACCTTCCCCGCCCGCCAGGTACGAGGCGGCGGTCTCCCCAACATCAGCCGCGTCATCTATCTCGCCGAGTTTGCCCAGATGCAATTCGAGGGAACCCGCCACCTGATCCTCGTCGACGCGGTCGAGCCGGTCTCGTTTTTCGCCTACCCGGACAAGGCATCGGTTCTCACCCCCGACGGCTGCGATGTATTCACTCTCGCCGGAGGCCCGCATCATCCCGAAGCCGCACTCGTGGCACTCGCCTCCGCGCTCGGAGCCGACGACTCGACTGAAAGCCAACCTGTCGCCCGGCCCGAGCGGCCGAGCGGAGCCCTCGACCTCAACTCCTTCGCCGCTGCCATCGCGGCAACCCTCCCCGACAACGCGATCGTGGTCGACGAAGCCAACACCTCCGGCATCTCCATACCGGCTGCCACTTCGGGAGGCCCTCGCCACGACTGGTTGTGTCTCACCGGTGGAGCGATCGGGATCGGGCTCCCTCTCGCGATCGGCGCCGCTGTGGCGTGCCCCGATCGCAGGGTGGTATCGATCGAGGCCGACGGCTCCGCCATGTACACGATCCAGTCCCTGTGGACCATGGCGCGCGAAAACCTCGATATCACGGTGGTGGTCGCCAACAACGGCCGCTATGCGGTGCTCGACATGGAACTCGACCGCGTGGGCGCCGGCGCCGGCGGATCCACGGCTCGCGCCATGTTCGATCTAAAACGCCCGCCGCTCGACTTCGTGTCGATGGCATCGGGCATGGGAGTCGAAGCCGTCCGTGTGGAGACCGCCGACGATCTCACGGCCCAACTCGACCGCTGCCACAGTGAGTCGGGACCCCACCTCATCGAGGCCTTGGTTCCACCCCTCGGCTCCTGATGGCTCCGTGACGCATACTCCTTCAGGTCCTGCCGCAACCGCCAGGCTCGCCCTCAACAATCAGAGATGGCTGCTCTTCGAACCGGGTGCCATGTCAGGTGCCCCCCAAAGCTCTCAGCGCCGAGTGGCCCCACGATCAGATCACCGGTATCGACATCGAAAAGGGCAAGCTCACCTGCAAAGTCAACGTGGTGTTCGCCGATGGATCCACCGCCCAGGTGGAGGCCCTCAAGGCAGCCAAGCCCGAGCAGCTCGCCGAGGCGATCAGCCAAATCTGCTGATCAGCTTCCGAGTCGCTCCGTGTACTCCGGCTGGGGCAGTTTGGGCCGTGCCGCTCACCGTGTTTAGGCTCGGCTCATGAAGGTCTCCTACACGCCGCTCCGGATACCGGTCGACGGTGGGTCCATCGCGGCGGGCCGTTGGGGCGAGGGCGACCGGATCGTGGTGGCGTCCCACGGGATCACAGCCAACCATCAAACGTGGCTCCGAGTGGCACAGCTCGTCGCCGAGCACAGCCACGGCGAGGTGAGCCTTGTCGCCGTCGATCATCGAGGTCGGGCCGGCAGCGCCGACACTCCTGGTCCGTTCGGGCTCAAGGCTCATGGCGACGACCTGATCGCGGTTCTCGACCACCTCGATCTCGCCACCGCTGCACTGGCTGGTCACTCCCTCGGTGGTTTCATCGTCACCGCAGCCGCGGAGAAGCACCCTCACCGAATCGAGCGGCTCGTGATGGTCGATGGCGGTCTCCCCTTCCTCCGCGAAATTCCCCCTGACGCCGACGTCGAAGCCATGGTTCAGGCGGTGATCGGCCCAGCCCTCGATCGCCTCGACCAGCAGTGGCCCGACGTGGATGCCTACCTGGACTTCTTCCGGGCCCACCCCGCGTTCCAGCCCCCCAATGAATGGACCGCCGCGGTCGAGGAATATGTCCGCTACGACGCCGTCACTACGCCCGACGGGAACATCCGCTCGAGTGTCGACAAGGAGGCTGTGCTCGTCGATGGGGGCGCAGTCATCGTCGACCCAGAGTCGGCGTCTGCAATAGAACGCTCCAGCGCACCAGCAGTCATGCTCTGGGCACCCCGCGGGCTCTTCGATGAATCTCCCGGCCTATACACCCAGCAGTACGTGGCCGATTCTGTCAGCCGACTCACCCACCTCCGAGCCCAACTCGTCGACGACACCAATCACTACACGATCGTCACCTCCGACCACGGCGCCGGTGCCGTGGCCGATGCCATCATCGGATGAGACAGGACCGCCCATGACCCAAACCCCCATCTCCCGATTCCCGGTGCCGGCACTCGCCGACCTTCCCGACGACATACGAGACCGGATCGAAGGAGTGCAAGAGAGGTCGGGGTTCATCCCCAACGTCTTCCTCGCGCTTGCCCATCGACCCGATGAGTTCAGGGCGTTCGTGGCCTACCACGACACCCTTATGGACAAAGACATTGGCTTGTCCAAGGCCGAACGAGAACTGGTGGTCGTGGCCACCAGCGCCGTCAACGACTGTCTCTACTGCGTGGTGGCCCACGGCGCGATCCTCCGCATCCGGTCGAAGAACCCCCTCCTCGCCGACCAGGTGGCGATCAATCCCTGGGAGGCGGATCTCAGTGATCGCCAGCGCACCATCGTCGACTTCGCGCTGCGGATGGTCAACGACTCAGCGTCGATCTCAGATGCCGACCTCGACGAGGTTCGCTCCCGAGGACTCTCCGACGACGAGATCTGGGACATCGGTGCAATCACGGCCTTCTTCGCCATGTCCAACCGCCTCGCCAATCTCTCATCGATGCGCCCCAACGACGAGTTCTACACAATGGGTCGCTGACCCACGCTCACCACCGAAAATCAGGAGATTCCATGAATTCTGAAGAACTCGCCGCGGAGGCCGGACCCGTCCTGATGAGAGTGGGGCAAGGGTTCTATTTTCACCCCGACACCCTGGCTCGAGGCAAGGAGTTGGGCCTCGATGGTTTCCGCTTCTACGTGCTGGGCCGGGGCGGAGTACTCGGAGACTCCGAAGCGCCCGTGATCCAGAGCGCGTTCGCCTACTTTTCTGGTCCCCTGATCGAGAAAATGTGGAACAGCGCCCGTAAGACGATGGCCCCCCGAGACGCGGCCCGAGAATACCTCGATTGCTGTCGCAACTTCGGGCGCAAATATTTCGCCGAAATCGAGGGGCTCGACGCTTTCAACGACGCGGCGCGAGCAGTCAATGACGCAGCCGACCCCTTCGCCTTCGCGCTCTACGCGGGATACTCAGCCGAACCGCTCCCCGACGACGCCGCCGCACAGGCGATGCTGCTGGCCGCCACGCTACGCGAGCTGAGGGGCGGCGCTCACCTCGTAGCGGTGCTCGCGTCGGGGCTCACACCCCTCGAGGCCCACGCGATGAAACGGCCCGACGATCTGGCCACCTTCGGCTGGCCTGAAGCCCCTGTGATCACCGACGAGCATCGAAAGGCGTTCGAGAAAGCCGAAGCGTTGACGAATCGACTCGTTGCGCCCGCTTTCGGGGTGCTCGATGACTCTCAGGCCGACGCCCTACTCGCCGGGGCGGCAGCAATGGAGGCCGCGCTACCGGGAGCCTGATGGGAGAACGAGGACCGACGATGAAAGCGCAAGGGCAGATCTCGGTCACGACCGGGCAAGATCACGTCGCCACGATCGAGATCCACCGACCACCCAACAACTTCCTCTCGCTCGACATGATCTCCGGGCTCGGCGATGCACTCGAGTTGCTCGACCGCGATCCATCATGTCGCGCTGCTGTGCTGTGTTCGGAGGGTAAGCACTTCAGCGCCGGGGCCGACTTCAGTTCAGATGAGGGCGACTTCACCACCGAAGATTTGTACGCAGCAGCCGTGCGCTTGTTTCGTACGGAAACGCCGGTGGTGGCCGCGATCCAAGGCGCAGCGGTCGGAGGTGGCCTTGGTCTCGCTCTCAGCGCCGACTTTCGGGTGGCCGCACCCGAGGCCCGATTCAGTGCCAACTTCGCCCGCCTCGGATTCCACCAGGGTTTCGGTTTGAGTGTCACCCTTCCCCGGCTGGTCGGCGAACAGGCGGCAGCCGAACTCCTCTTCACCGGGCGCAGGGTCAGGGGTGAGGAGGCAGTGTCGCTGGGCCTGGCCGATCATCTCGCCCCCCTCACCGACCTTCGTGAGCGGGCCCACAACCTCGCCGCGGAGATAGCCCTGTCGGCGCCGCTCGCAATCCAGTCGATTCGTCGCACGCTGCGGGGCGACATCGCCGATCGCGTGGAGGCGGCCACCGCCCACGAACTCACCGAGCAGCACCGGCTACGGGCCACTGCCGATTTCACCGAGGGCACAGCGGCCATGGCGGAACGGCGCACTCCTCGGTTCGAGGGAGAATAGGTACGGTGCACGACGATCCCAGGCCGGCGGCCCTACTGGAGGCCATGGCCCGCACCCTTACCGATGAGGTGGTGCCCTCGACCGATGAGGCGGCTCGTCACGCGGCCCGAGTGGTGGCCAATCTGTGTCGGATCCTTGCCCGCGAGTTCGAGCAGGCTCCCACCGCCGGCGACCGCGGCGCTATGGAGGCGCTTCTCGACCTGAGGGGTGGGCGAGCCGACCTCGCCACGCTTCTCGACGAGCGCCTGCGCGAATCCGAAGTCGCGTTCGATGAGCGGGCGCTGCCGGTGCTGCTGGCCGATGTCGAGCGCCGTCTCGCGATCTCCAGACCGTCCTACCTCGCTGAACCCTCGTGACTACGCCACGGGCCTACGAAGCTGCCCTCACAGCCTTACTCGAGGGCTCTGGTCGAGCCTCCGCCGAGGTCACGATTGTGGGCACCGCGTCGGTCGGCACCCAGCGCACCACCTTGTTCATCGAGGTCGCCGACAGGGCCGGGCCCCTTCGGGCGGTCGCCCAGATCAGCCTCAACATCATCCCGGCGGCGCCCGCGTCGCACCAAGCCTCTCTCCTGGGTCTGGCCGCTGAAGCAGGCGTTCCCGTCCCCCATGTCCTGGCCGTGACCGATGCTCTCCCCGGGATCGACCGACCAGCGCTGATGACCACACATGTCGATGGCCTCACGATCCCGCGCCAGGTCCTTCGGTCTCACACCGATCACAACACCGGCGACCGACTGGCGGCCGCTTGTGGCGAGGCCCTCGGCCGACTTCACGGCATCGACCCGGGAACACTCCCACCTGATCTCGACCGGCTCGCTGCCTGCGACCCCTATCTCGACTACTGCGATCGACTCACCCTCAGCCTCGACGAGCTCCCTACCGCCCACCCAGCCATAAGGCTCGGTATCAACTGGCTGCAGCGCAATCCGCCTCGACCCGCCGCCGCACAGACTCTGGTCCATGGCGACTTTCGTACCGGCAACATCATCGTCGAGCACGGCCGGCTCGCGGCCGTGATCGACTGGGAACTGGCCCATGTCGGTGATCCCATGGAAGATCCCGCCTACCTCTGTATGCGCACATGGCGCTTTGGCAACGACTCAAGGCACTGCGGTGGATTCGGATCACTTCGCGCTCTTCGCGAAGCCTACGAATCACGCGGTGGATTTTGGAGAGACGATGCCTTTCATTGGTGGATGACCGCCCGCACCGCGTGGTGGGCGATCGGGCTCGCCCAACAGGCCGCTGCCTTCTCGATCGGTGAAACGGATTCGATCGTGCACGCAGCCAGCGGACGCCGCGTACCCGAACTCGAATACGACCTCCTCAAACTGATCAGTGACAACAAGCCGGCGATGAAGAGGTGAGCGCCAACTGATGGACTTCCACCTTCACCCCGGCCCCACGCGCAAGGGTCTCACCATCGCGGCTGCCGTCGGTGCGTTTGCCGTGGTCGCCGGCGTATCCAGGCGGCGCACGATCGCTCGATGGGCAGCCGCCCCCGATCCACTCGCGGGAAGGACGCCGCGATTCCCCGCCGGCGAGGTGATCGAGGTGGCCACCAACGACGGCGCAAGAATCCACACCGTCACCGCCGGCGCAGGTCCACGCCTGGTGCTCATCCACGGGCTCACCTCGAGCATCGCGGATCTGGGTCCGATAGCGGATCGACTTGTTGGCGACGGGTTCTCGGTAACGGGCGTCGATCAGAGGGGCCACGGCGGCTCCACTGTCGGCTCTGAAGGATTCGGCACTCGACGGCACGCGGCAGATCTCGCCGCGGTGCTGGTTGAGCTCGAGATCGATGATGCCGTGCTTGTGGGGCACTCCATGGGAGGCATGGCGGCGCTGACCATCGCGGCCGTCAACCCTGACGACGCCATGGGTCGGGTCAGTGGCCTGGTGCCGCTGGCAGCGCCGACCTCGCTCTCTGCCGGCTGGCAGCAAGCCATACTCAAGACAGCCGTGGTACCGATACCGGCATGGCTCACCGATCGACCCAACCGGCTCAGATTGGTCGCGGGGCTGGTGGCATTCGGCCCGAATCCAAGCCTTTTCATGGTCGACTCAGCGCTGGCCTCGTTCCGACGCTGCTCGGAGGCCACCCGGCAGGGGGCAACCCTCGGCTTGCTTGATTACGACGTAACCGACGAGCTGCAGCAAATCGATCTCCCGGTATTGGTGGTCACCGGCCGAGCCGACCACATGGTGCCCGCGTCCAACAGTGGGACGGTGGTGCGGCTCAGCCCGAACGCGCAAGGGGCCGATCATCGCGGGGCCGGACACATGCTGATCTGGGAGCGAGCCGACGAGGTCGCTTCCGAGATCGCCGCCTTCGCCCGCTCAGTTCAGTCGTCCTGCTGACGCCTCTCCACCGGAACCATCTGCACGCCGCCGTAGCTCTGCTCTGTGGGAGCGATCTCCAGCATCGAGATATTTACCCGCCAGGGAGCGTCGACCACATACACGATGGCATCCGCGATGTCGGCCGGCGTGAGCTCCTCGATCTCCGTTCCCCTGACCGCGGCCCGCTGCTCTACGTCATCGACCGCGACATTGTAGAACTCGGTTGTGACCCGCCCGGGGTTGATCTCGCTGACGCGCACGCCCGTTCCCTGCAGATCCTGGCGAAGATCTCGGCTGAGCTTGTGGATTGCTCCCTTCGTCGCTCCATAGAGAGACGCCGACACCGGATACAGAGCCGACACCGAGCTCATGTTGACGATGTGCCCACGACCACGCTCAATCATTCCCGGGAGAACCACCCTGATCATGTGGATCACCGCGGTGACATTGGTGTCGACGGTGCGTTCGATGTCGTCGAGGTCGGCGGCGAGCAGAGAGCCCATCGCTCGACCAAGCCCCGCGTTGTTCACGAGCACGTCGGCGGGCACTTCCTCTCCGAGCCGAGCAACGGCATCGCGATCGCGAACGTCGACAACATGACCTGTGCAGCCGGTGTCGTCGACCAATCGGGCCAGACGATCGGCCCGCCGTGCCACCGCGTGTACCTCCACCTGCCGAGCACGAAGAGCACGGACCGTCGCCTCACCAATGCCACTTGATGCACCGGTGACCAGAGCGACAGTGCCTGGTCCGACACTCATCCGAGGATCTCCTTGGCGATGATCGTCTTCATGATCTCCGAGGTTCCTCCGTAGATGCGGGTGATGCGGGCATCTGCGTAGGCCGGGCCGATCGGGTACTCGCTCATGTAGCCGTAGCCGCCGAAGAGTTGGAGACACCGGTCGAGCGTTCGTCCCTGGAGTTCGGAGGCCCAGAGCTTGGCCATGGCTGCCTGGGTAGCGCCCAGGCCTCCCTCGTTGTGCTCGCGAAGGCAGTCGTTGATGAACGAGGTGGTGACCTCCACCTCGGTGGCCACCTCCGCCAGCACAAACTTTGTGTTTTGGAAGGACGCGACCGCTTGACCGAACGCAGACCGTTCCTTGACGTAGTCCACTGTCCAGTCAAGGGCCGCTCTCGAAGCGGCCAACCCGTAGACCGCCAGAGAAAGCCTCTCCTGGGCGAGATTGAAGGCCAAATACTCGAGTCCCTTGCCCTCCTCGCCCAACAGGTTCTCCACCGGCACCCTGACATCGGAGAAGAACAGTTCGGCGGTGTCGGCCGAGTGCTGGCCGATCTTGTCGAGGTTGCGCCCCCGCTCGAATCCATCCATGCCGCGCTCCAACACAATCAGCGACAAGCCCGCCCTGCCTTCGCCGGTGCGACACACCGTGATCACCAGATCGGAGTTGATCCCGTTGGTGATGAAGGTCTTGGCCCCGTTCACCAAATACTCGCTGCCATCGCGCACGGCCGTGGTGGCGATCGAGGCCAGGTCTGACCCCGTACCCGGCTCGGTCATGGCAATCGCGGTGATCAACTCTCCGGATGCGATGCCCGGCAACCAGCGACCACTCTGTTCCTCGTTGCCGTACTTGAGGAAGTAGGGAGTGGTGATGTCGTTGTGCAGCGCCAGCCCGAGACCGGCGCCGCCCAGCCCGGCACTCGCCAACTCTTCGCTGATCACCGCGTTGAACCGGAAGTCGTCCACCCCTCCCCCGCCGTACTCCTCGGGGATCGCCATCCCTGTGAAGCCGTGTCGCCCCGCTGCGGCATAGACAGACCGATCCGTTATGCCTTCGTTCTCCCATTCCTCTCGATGCGGAGCCATCTCCGCAGCGACGAAGGAGCGGAAGCTCGCTCGGAACAATTCATGGGTCTCGTCGTAGATCTCAGCCATGTCGTCAGTCTGGCGCGTGAACGGCCCGAACTCTAGAAGATGACTTCGGCTTCCAGGCGGCCATCGGCGGTCTCCACCACCACCATCCTCGACATGCACGGCATGCAGTAGACCTTGTCGCCGGGCCTCAACTCCCGCTTCGACCGAATCACCACCTTGCACACGGGGCACACGACCTCGTTGGGAGCAAGAACATCGTCGACGCCTCCCCAGTAGCGGTAGAACTTGCGCCACTTCTTGGGAACCTCGTTGAATCCCGTCTCCTCGAGCTCATAGGTGTGACGGTTCTTCGCTGCCGCGTCGCGGGCATCGCTCATGTGAGCCCGAGTCGCTCGACGGTCTCCAGGTACTCCTGGCCCAGAAGCGGACGATCCGTAACCGGTACGTCGAGGTCGTCGAGTGCACCTTCGAAGACGTTGAGGACGATCCGGTCGAGTTGCGCCTTCACCTCTTTCAGCCGCGAACGACGCGACGGGTCGGCGGCCATGCGCCGGCCCAGATCGTTCTCACCGAAGCCAAGATGTCGCCGCTCGTCGGAAATGACACCCTGCAGCACCTCGGCAGTGACCGGATCGGCGTTTTCGGCATGGGACCTGAACACCGTGAACTCCATCGATTCCAGAATCACGTTCTGGGCGAACACGGCCGCATCCCACTCGCCCGCGTCGACCAGGTCCAGCAGGGAAGTCTTGAAGTCGAGCAGGGCAGGGTTGGCTCGCTTTTGTATCTCGGCGGCGGTGTCGACCACGCCGAGATCCGTCAGCCGGCGCAGGAACACCTCGAGGTGGCGCGCCTCGTCGACGACTTGGGTGGCCATGAACACCTTGGCGTGTTGGTTGGGTGCGAGCCGAACCAGCCCCGATGCCCCCTCCAGAGCAGCTGTCTCCCCTACGCAGTAGTTGCACAGTGTCGTTATCAGGCGGTCGCGGCGCCTCTCGTCGAGCTCGAGGTCGGGCGTGTCGGCACTGCGGCCGTAGGGCCGATCGGCCAGATATCCCTCCACGGCGCCGAACCAGAACTCGAACGACTGCACCTCCTCGACGAAATCGTCCTCGTCGAGGAGGTGCGGGTCGAAATCCTCGTCGTCGGCTATCGCCATCAGACGGGGGTTTTGGGCGACTGGTACTCCAGGCCGATCCGACCGAGGCGGGTCTTGAACTCACCGAGCACGGTCTCGGCCAGGACCGCTTCCATCTGTTCTGGCGTGGCCGTGGTGAGGTTGGTTCCGTGCCATTCGGCTTCAGACGTATCGCCGTTGCTCTGCACCACATCATCGGGGGTTTCGGAAAAGGCCGAGGCGAAGGTGGCGAGCATGTGGAAGGTCATCTCCTCCTGCATGCGTTCGATTTCGGGCTTCTTCTCGGGATGTTCCTGGATCAGCGAACCGATCCTGTTCTCGCCGAAGCCGACATGGCGGCGCTCGTCGGCGATGGTGCCTCGGAGGGTGTGGGCGAACTTCGGGTTGAGTTGACGGTTGCCTGCCTCCATCATCTCGAAGACGCTGAACGCCATTCCTTCCAACACGATGTTCTGGCCAACGACCCCAGCGATAAAATCTTTGGCCTCGACCTTCTCCAACAGCACCTCGGCAAACTTCACCAGGTGGGGGTTGGCCCGGGCGGAGATCTCGTCCTCGAGCTTGTCCTTCTTGACACCCAGGTCGTGGAGCCGTTGGGTGAAGATCTCGACATGGCGAGCCTCATCGAGCGTCTGGGTGGCCAGGAAACGCTTGCTCGGATAGTCGGGTGCGGCATTTACCAGGCCCGAGGATGCAGCAAGGGCGCAGCGCTCTCCAACCACGAGCTGCACCGTCGCGGTGATCGCGGCATCGCGCATGGTTTCGTTCGCGAGCAGATCTTCCGCCTCGCTCTCGTCGGCACCTCGCCCGTATACGGTGTCTTCGAGATAGCCCTGGGGACACATCTCCAGCCACCGCTGGATCGAGTATTGGGACAAGAAATCGGCCATTTTGAGCTCCTGCTAGGCACCGCTTGGAACACCCTTGCCCCTTACGACGTAAGCATAAAGAGTCCAAGGTCCCGAATCAGGGCGTCATGACCGAGCCGATCTCTCCCTCGTCCACCACCAACAGCGGTCGCAGCAGGTTGGCCACTGATCGCCTCGGAGCCAACTACTTCAAGCTCTTCGCGGCCAGCACAATCTCCAACCTCGGCGATGGCATCGCCATGATCGCCTACCCCTGGCTCGCCAGCGCCCTCACCCGCAACCCTCTCCTCATCGCTTTGGTACTGGTGGTGCAGCGGCTCCCGTGGCTCCTCTTCAGCCTTCCAGCTGGGGTCATCACCGACCGCTACGATCGCCGCAGCCTCATGGTGGGAGCCAACCTGGTGCGCACCGTCCTCACGGTGTTCGTGGCTCTCGTGGTGCTCAATCGTGGCGATGTTCTGCCCGATGTCGACGTCGTCGCAGACCCGGATGCGATCATCAGCTCCAACATCGGCCTCTACCTCCTGGTGTTGGCGGCCACCCTGCTGATCGGCACCGCCGAGGTCATCTACGACAACGCGGCCCAGACCTTCATGCCGTCCATCGTGCACAGCAGCCAGTTGGAGAAGGCGAACGGTCGACTGTGGAGCGTGGAGCAGGTGGCCAACACCTTCGCCGGCCCGCCCCTCGGCGCCTTGTTGCTGGTGGTCGCGTTTTCGCTGCCCTTCTTCGTCGACGCCGCCACCTTCGGGGTCTCGGCGGTCCTTGTTGCCCTCATACCCTCGACCTCTCGGCCGAAACCAGAGGGCGCCGAAGATCGCAAGCCGTGGCGGGCCGAGCTGTCCGAGGGGTTCCGTTGGCTATGGAATCACGAACTCCTCCGACCCCTTGCGATCATCCTCGGCCTCCTCAACGGCCTGGGGATGCTCACGATGTCGATCCTGGTGCTCTACGCCCAGGAGGTGCTCCACACCAGCACCACCGAGTTCGCCCTGCTCGGCACCGGTGGCGCAATAGGCGGCATCATCGGCGGCTGGACCGCATCACAGATCAGCAGGCGGATCGGTCCCGGCCCGTCACTGTGGCTCACCCTGCTCGGAGGAGCAGCCACCACCGCGGTGATCGGGCTCACCAACTGGTGGATGCTCGCCTGGCTGATGTTCGCGATTTCCTCGATGGTCGCGGTCTTGTGGAACGTCATCACGGTGAGCCTGCGTCAGACAATCATCCCCGACCATCTCCTCGGCCGGGTCAACAGCGTCTATCGCTTTTTCGGCTGGGGAATGATGCCCATCGGGTCGATCCTCGGCGGCATCATCGTCGTGACGGGCGAAACCCTGGT
>CAXMSE010000054.1:0-21204 GCA_964196195.1 uncultured Gammaproteobacteria bacterium
GCAGGCGCCCCAACGAGCTCTCACACGACGACGAACCACCGGGCAGGGGTACCCCTCCACCGGACAAACCACCCACCGGCAGTTTGACGGCTCCGTCCCCCAAAGAGATCGCCCGCCCGGCCAAGACCAGGCCGCAATCGCAGTGATGCAGCGTCCCCGATCGCCGCGTATCAGGCACCCGATAATCGCGACCGCCGCCACCCGCGCAACCCGCCCTCATCCGGCAATATGCGCTCGTTCGCTTTGATCCGTCTCCCAGACACGGAATAGCCAGTTTCAAGCACTTGGGCCTACCTAGGAGCTACTGACCGAGAATTTTCAGGCCCGGGGCTCGCGGGGCAGACCGAGCACTCGTTCGCCCAAGATGTTGCGCATGATGTCGGATGTGCCACCCATGATCGTGTAGCCGGGGGCGTAGGCGATGGCGCTGGTGAGTTCGGGGTCGGCGATCGCTTCGAGGCCGAGGATGTGTGCCGCGAAGTCGGCCACCTTCTGTTCGTGTTCGGTGCAGAAGCACTTGGTAGCGGCGCTGAACCCTGCGGGTGCCTGCCCGAGCGCTTCGCGGTAGACGAGGATCCGGCCGATCCGGTAGCCGATCTCGAGCGATGCGATCTCCTGGCGGACGACGGGATCGTCGCGGTCGGCGGCGGCCACCGCCCGGTCGTAGAGGGTCTTGTTGGACACGAGCCGGTCGATCCCACCCCGCTCGTGTTCGAGTTGGGCCATCGTCTGCTTGAAGGCATTGCCCTCGACCCCGACCAGGTTTGCCACCGGCACTCTGGCATCGGTGAAGAAGACCTCGCAGAAGTGCTGGTTGGTGGTCATGTCCTTGATGGGGCGCACCTCGATACCTGGGGTGTCCATCGCCACGATCACCTCGCTGACGCCACGATGTGGTGGCCCATCAGTGGAGGTGCGACAGATCACGTAGCAGTAGTCGGCGACCAAAGCGAAGCTGGTCCAGATCTTTTGGCCGTTGATGATGAAATCGTTGCCGTCACGGACTGCCGACGTCTTGAGACCGGCAAGATCAGAACCTGCATCGGGCTCGCTCATCCCTATGCACCAGGTGGTGTCGCCCGACAGGATCCCAGGGAGAAACTCGGCCTGCTGATCGGCGGTGCCGAAGCGGATCAGCGAGGGTCCCATCTGGCGGTCGGCGAACCAGCTCGACGCGATGGGAGCTCCCACCGAGATCATCTCCTCACCCATGATTATGCGTTCGATCCTGGGGCGCCCTCCTCCACCGTGTTCGGTGGGCCAGGTCATCCCGATCCAGCCTTCGCGGGCCATCACCTTGGAGAATTCCTTGGAGAAGCCGTTGATCCACGAATCGGTGTATGAGCCGTATTCGGCCACTCCTTCCGCGGCGACGGTTCTGGCCCGCTCGCGGAGCTCCTCGAGCTCGGTGGAGAGTTTGAAGTCCAGCATCAGATCGACCTCCGGTGGCCGACTGTAACGATCATTTATCCGAAGTCACCAGCCGCGATCCTCAACTCCCGGATGGCATCGTCGACTCGGCGGCGCGCCCGTGCACCCATTCCTGCGACACCGAACTCGATCTCACCGAGCGCGGATGCGGCCGCAGCCGCCCTCTGCCTTCCTTCCCCGGTGATCAACGCAAGGGTGGTGCGCCCGTCGGTCGGGTGAGGGGTACGGGTAACGAGCCTGTCGCGCTCGAGGCGATCGACGGTGTTGGTGACACTGGCCGGATGCACTTGGAGCCTCGCTCCGATCTTGCCCAGAGGGAGGCTGCCTTCTCGGCTGAACTCGAGCAGGGCGAGAACCTCGAACCGGCTGAAGTTGAGGCCCAGGGGAGCGAGGGCCGCGTCGATGCGCCCCACCAGGATCTGATGGGCCCGGGTGATGGACGTGGCCGCGGTCATGGCGTCGACCGCAGGCCAGTTCTCGGCCCGCCAGTTGATGGCCGCCTCAGCTATGGGGTCGAATTCGAGTCCCATCCCGACTACTCTACAATAAATACTTAGACGTCAAAGCATTTCCGGATTGTCACCCGATCCTGACAGAGATGGAGCAAGCCATGACCTCTCCCCACGATGACTGGCAGGCAGCCGTCGATGCGAGCCCCGTGCGTGATGTTCCATTCGAGACGATGTCGGGTGTTCTTGTCGACGCGGTCTACGGCGACGCTCCCTACCCAGGCCAGTATCCGTACACCCGCGGCTTGTTCCCCGCCGGCTATCGCTCCCGCCTCTGGACGATGCGCATGTTCGCCGGGTTCGGCACCGCTGAAGACACCAACGCCCGTTTCAAGGAGTTGCTGCGCCACGGGGGCACCGGGCTTTCCACCGCCTTCGACATGCCCACCTTGATGGGCCGCGACTCCGACAGTTCCTGGTCGCTCGGCGAGGTCGGGCGCGCCGGCGTGGCCATCGACACCCTCTCCGACATGGAGGATCTGTTCGCCGACATCGAACTCGACAGGGTGTCGACCTCCATGACGATCAATGGCCCCGCCGCCACCATGCTGGCGATGTACGTGGCGGTCGGCGAGAGCAACGGTGTAGCCCGGGGTCACCTTGCCGGCACGATCCAGAACGACATCCTCAAGGAGTACCAGGCCCAAAAGGAGTACATCTACCCTCCCCGACCCTCGATGCGCATCGTCACCGACATGGTAAAATTCACCACCGCGGAGATGCCGAGGTGGCACCCCATCTCCATCTCCGGCTACCACATCCGCGAAGCCGGCTCCACCGCCGCCCAGGAGTTGGCCTTCACCCTCGCCAACGGCTTCGCCTATGTGGAGGCGGCACTCGCAGAAGGGCAGGACATCGACGAATTCGGTCGCCGCCTCAGCTTCTTCTTCAACTCCCACATCGACTTCTTCGAAGAGATCGGCAAGTTTCGCGCCGCCCGTCGCATCTGGGCCCGCTGGATGAAGGAGCGCTACGGAGCCACCGACGAGAGGGCGATGATGTGCCGCTTCCACACCCAGACCGCCGGGGTCTCCCTCACCGCCCAACAGCCCGAGATCAATATCGCCAGAGTGGCCCTCCAGGCACTCGCCGGTGCGCTCGGCGGCACCCAGAGTCTCCACACCGACAGCTACGACGAGGCGCTGGCGCTGCCCAGCGAGAAGGCCGCGCGCATTGCCTTGCGCACCCAACAGATCGTGGCCCACGAGACCGGCGCCGCCAACGTGGCCGACCCCCTGGGGGGAGCTCCCTACGTCGAGTGGATGACCGACGAGATGGAACGCCAGGCCGAAGCGATTTTCGCCCACCTTGAGGAGTTGGGCAACGGCTCGATCCTCGAAGGTTGCTACGCCGGCATCGAGAACGGCTACTTTGTCGGCGAGATCGCCGATTCGGCATACCGGTTCGAACGTGAGGTCAATGCCGATCGGCGCATCATCGTGGGCGTCAATGCGTTCGCCGAGGGCGCCGAAGACGACGACCCCAACCTGCTTCGCATCGATGCCGAGACCGAGGAGTACCAGCGCAAGCGGCTCGAAACGGTGAAGCACGAACGCGACTCGTCAGCGGTGGCCATCGCACTCGAACAGATCACCGCCGATGCTCAGGACCCCACCGTCAACCTCATGCCGTCGATCATCGACGCGGTGCGGGCCTATGCCACCGAAGAGGAGGTCGCGATGGCGATGGAGAAGGTGTTCGGCACCTATGTGGAACAGGCGATCGTCTGATGCCTGCGCCCTCGACACCAAGTCACAAGATCCGCATCGTCCTCGCCAAGCTCGGCCTCGATGGCCACGATCGCGGCATCAAGGTGGTGGCTCGAATCCTGCGCGACGCGGGCATGGAGGTGATCTATCTGGGCCTCCGCCAGACCACAGCATCGATCGTGGCCGCCGCCGAGCAGGAGGATGCCGATGCGATCGGCTTGTCGATGCACAACGCGGGCCACCTCACCCTGGCTCCCGCCATGCTCGCGGCCCTCGACGAGGCCGAACTCGACGTGCCGGTGATCATCGGCGGAATCGTGCCCGACGCCGATGTCGACATCTTGATGGGGGCCGGCATCGCTGCGGTACTCGGTCCCGGGGCTCCGGCCGCCGAAGTGGTTGCCGCGGTCCGCGACGTGGTCGTATCGTGAGCATCCGGAACCTTCCGGTCGAGAAGCTTGTCGCCAGAGCGCTCGAGGGAAACCGGCGCGCCGTGGGCCGCCTGCTCACCCTCATCGAGCGGGGGGGTGCCGACGCGGATGAAATAGCCGATCTCACCCATCGCCGCACCGGGGGCGCCCACATCGTCGGTATCACCGGTGCTCCCGGAGCAGGGAAGTCGACCCTCACCGGCCAACTCACCCGCCTCCTCCCCGAGCTGGGTCTGGCCCCGGCCGTTCTCGCCGTCGACCCCTCATCGCCGCTCACGGGGGGAGCGATCCTGGGCGACCGCATCCGCATGGACGACATCGCCGGCGAGGGCACCTTCATCCGGTCGGTGGCCACCCGGGGCCATGCCGGCGGACTCGCCCTCTCCGTGCCTGGTTGTGTGCGCATCTTCGACGCGGCCGGCTTCGATCCCGTCATCATCGAAACGGTCGGGGTCGGCCAGGTGGAGGTCGATGTCGTGGGTGCGGCCGATACCACCGTGGTGGTGGTCAACCCGGGCTGGGGAGACGCGGTGCAGGCCAACAAGGCAGGCCTTCTGGAAGTTGCCGACATTTTCGTGATCAACAAGGCCGACCGGCCCGGTGCATCCGGCACTCGCCGCGATCTGGAGCTCATGCTCGATCTGAGCCATGTGAGTGGCCTCGAGGACGACTCCGGCTACCGGCCTCCGATCCTGATGACCACTGCAACCAAGGGCAAAGGCGTGGCCGCGGTGTGGGATTCGGTACAAGCGCACCGTGAGCACCTCACGGCTTCAGGCCAACTCTCGACGAGACGGGTGGATCGACTGCGTTACGAGATCACCAACCGCGTCGAAGCCCGCCTGCATGCAGAAGCCGCTGCAGCGATCGACGGTGTCGAGCTCTCTGATGATCTCTCTCCGATCAGACTCGCCACCCAGATCACCGATCAGCTATTGAGAGACTGAGCCGTCGTCGGGTGCGAACAAGCTGGGCTGAGCCTGCACGATCTGGGCCTTGACCGCGGCTGCGGCAGGTGAGGCGGCGATCATCAGGGCCAGTGCAAGTGCGTGGTCGAGCACATGATCGACCACACGGTTGACCAAGCCCATGCGTTCGGCCTCCGCCGCATCGACGACCCGGCCGGTGAGACACAGCTCCCGCGCGACGGGCTCGGCCAGGACGGACCTCATCAGCTCGAACGCGGCGGGTACGCCGAAACGCACCTGGGGTTGACCGAACGTGGCATCGGTCTGGGCCACGCGGATGTCGCACATGGCAGCCAGATCGAGGCCGCCGGCGACAGCCGGCCCCGCGATGGCGGCGATGATCGGCTTGGGAAATGTGTGAACCGCGTGGTGGTAGGAATCGGCATCGGCGAAGAGTTCACCGGGGGCGTCGGACGCTTCCAGCTCCTTCAGGTCGAATCCGGCGCAGAACGTTCCCCCTGCCCCGGTGAGCACCACCACCTGACAAGAGTTGTCGTCGGCAAGCTCAGCGAGCGTGCCCGCCAGATCGCCTCTCAACTGGGCGCTGAGGGCATTGCGGCGCTCGGGCCGATTGAGGGTGAGCAACACGACTCCATCACCCATCGACTCCTTCCCGAGGATCGCCGCGTCGGTCATGTGGGGCTCCATCCCGGGCGGCGGAACACGTGGCCCAGCTTGGCCTTGAGGCCGCCTGCCGATCGGACGTCGCGGGCGATGTCGGCGAACTCGTGATATCCGATCCGAAGGGGGTTGTAGGTGTGGATGTTCTTGGTGAGTCCGTACTTGACCTTGCGAACCTCCGGCTCGAAGGTGCCGAACAGCTTGTCCCAGGTGATCAGAATCCCCCCATAGTTCTTGTCGAGGTACTGGGGATTGGCGCCGTGATGCACCCGGTGGTGAGACGGGGTGTTGAGCACCGCCTCAGCCGCCGGCGACAAGCGGTCGATCGCCTCGGTGTGGATCCAGTATTGGTACAGCAGGTTGAGCTGGCCGGCGCGGGCGATCTGCTGGGGTTTCAGACCCAGAGCAGGCATCGGGAGCCACACCCACGCCAACAGGTACCCGGACCAGGGTTGGCGAAGGGCGGTGGAGAGGTTGTAGCGCTCGCTGGAATGGTGGGTGACGTGGTTGGCCCAAAAGAGCCGTACCTCGTGCATCCAACGATGGCTCCAGTAGTAGAGGAGGTCCCACATCACCATCGAGATGACGAAGGAGCCGCGCCGCGCACCGAGATCGGCGATGCGCTTGCGGTAGAGGAATCGGTGCATCCGATTGACGCTGGTCGCCAGCGCCAGGTTGACCGCCACGTTGCCGGCCAGCATCAGGAGGCTGGCGGTGGTGTCGCGGCGTTCGTAACCGACCGGCACCAGAGGATCGGCGGGAAGAGCCGGGTCGGAGAGCTGTTCAGGGGTGGCATCGTCGAGGTCGCCGACGCGACGCAACTCCGGCCGCTTCTTCAAGGTGCGGGCCTCGGCCAGCATGGTGACGATGAAAACGGGCCCTGCCGCGAGGTCGAGGGAGTCGATGGGGAGCGCCGACTTCTTCATACGGAGGTCCTGACGTCGCGTGGCCACACCCTAGCTTTGGCGCCTTGGTGTCATTCCCGCGGGCGGCGGTGGGTGATGTCGGGAATCGGGTACTCGTTTCGTTCGAGTTGGCGATTTACGTCGGCCACTTGAGCAAGGGTGACTGCTGCCGGTTGTTCACAGAACGCGGCGCAGCTTGCACACATATTGGCGGGAACCCGGCGGGTCATGAACGCACTTGACGAACCGGTAGCTGAGCGGTGTTCGATAACAGACCTGGAATGAAGTCAACAACCAGGAAATGATCCTCACCCTCGGCGCCTGATGCCGATCCTTTGTCCGGTCAGTCGAGGAAGCGCACGGCACGAATCATTTCTTCGTCGTAGCCGAGCTTCTGATAGATGGCGCGAGCCCGTTGGTTGTTTCCCAACACATGGAGGCTCATCGATCTCGCACCGAGCCTGCGGGCCTCCGATTCACATTCTTCGATCAGCCGACGGCCCAATCCGTGGCCGTCGGCGATCGAATGAATGGCGATCGCTTCGAGATGGGCGTTGGGTTCACCGGAGAAGTAGTCGGTGTTCATGGTGACGACAGCCGCGGCCACCACGCTTTCGGATTCCACCCCCACCCTCACGAAGCTCGCCGGTGCTTCACCGGCCGCCCAGCGGCGCACCAGTTCGGCATCGGTCGACCAGAACATGTGGGCCTCGCGGCGTGACGGGAGCGGGTAGTCGGCGAGTCGGGGCAGCAGTTCGACGATCGCATCGACGTCGCCGGTCTCGGCGGCGCGTGTCGTGAACCTCACCACTGTTGCTTCGGCTGTACGTACTGCCAGCCAAAGCGGCCCTTGATGCACAGGTGGCCACTGGTGACTGAGTGATCAGCGGGTGAGGTGACCTTCACGATCCGATCGTCCTGGGTATGGAGTTCGAGATTGCAGCCCACCCCACAGTAGGAGCACACCGTGCGGGTGACGTCGTGCTCGTCGGGCCGCCAGTTGGCGGCTTCCCGTAGGTCGAACTCGGTCTTGAACTGGATCGCTCCCGTGGGACACACTGCGATGCAGTTGCCGCAGTAGACGCAGGCCGAGTCGGGTAGTGCAACATCGAATTCGGTGGATATGCGGGCGCCGAAACCCCTACCGCTCACGGCTATTGCGTAGGTGTGCTGAGCGTCGTCGCCACATGCTTCAACGCACTTGTAGCAAAGGATGCATCGGTCGTAGTCGCGGATGTAGAGATTGTCTTGGACCTTGGGCTCTTCGCCCATCGTGGCGGCATCGAGGTCGGGTTGGTCGTAGCGCTGAGGGTCGGCCCCGTACTCCTCCATCATGGCTCCGAGATCCGACGCTTGATCGAGGTCGACGGCGGAGCCGAGAAACTCGAGCACCATCTTGCGGCTGTGACGAACCCGTTCGCTGTGGGTGTCGACGACCATCCCGTCCTCGGCGGCGCGGGCGCAAGATGGCACCAGGGCGCGGCTTCCCTCCACCTCCACCACACACAACCGGCAGGCATTCACCGGTGTGAGGTTCTCGGCCCAACATAGGGTGGGAATATCGACGCCTACCGACTCGCTCGCCTTGAGGACCGACGTGCCAGCAGGGACGTCGACAGCCACACCATTGATCGTGAGCGACACCATGACCTCGGTGACCGTCATGATTCGACTCCTGTGATCAGACCCAGCGCGAGGGCGGAGTTGATGGCCGAAGCGGCGGTGTGGCCCAGGCCACATATCGAGGCATCGACCATCACCCGCGATATGTCGTCGACCAGAGCTCGACGCGCGGCATCGAGCGAGCCCGTCCGTTGGAGGTGCACCATGGTTTCGTGCTGGCGAACAGTGCCGATGCGGCACGGCACACACTGGCCGCACGACTCGTTGCGGAAAAATTCCGAGATGCGCACCAGCACGTCCAGAATGTCGATCTCGGTGGTGAACGCCATCACCACCCCCGAGCCGAGGGTGGTGCCCCGCTCGCGGGTGTCTTCGAGGGTCAGTGGCATGTCGAGGGAATCAGGCCCGACGAATGATCCTGCCGCTCCGCCCATGAGCACCGCGGCCAGCTCGCCACTGCCTGTGATGCCGCCGGCGAGCTCGAGTACATCGCCGAGGGTGGCGCCGAACTCGACCTCGTACACGCCGGGCTGAGCCACCCGTCCACTGAGACAGAGCAGCTTCGTGCCCGGTGATCGCTCGGTGCCCCTGGAACGGTAGTTGTGCGGCCCGATCAGCATGATGTCGAGCGCGTTGAGCAGGGTCTCAGGGTTGTTGATCGCAGTGGGCTCACCGAAGAGGCCATGAGTGGTGGGGAACGGTGGCTTGCTGCGGGGTTCACCCCGGAAACCTTCAAGAGAGGCGAACAAGGCCGTCTCCTCGCCGCAGATGTAGGCGCCAGCGCCCCGCCTCAACTCGATGTCGAAAGTGTGGCCCGAGCCGGCCGCGTCGTTGCCGAGAAGACCGGCGGCGCGTGCCTGTTCGATCGCGTTCTGCAGGCGTGCGGTGGCCAAGGGATATTCGCCCCGGATATAGATCCACCCGTTCTCCGCTCCAGTGGCGAATCCGGCGATGGTGAGCGCTTCGATGAGGGCGAACGGATCGTTCTCCATCACGAAACGATCCTTGAAGGTGCCTGGTTCGGACTCGTCGCAGTTGGCCACCACATGTTTGGGACGGCCATGCTCCGCGGCGACTGCTCGCCACTTGACCCCGGTGGGGAACGCCGCTCCACCCCGTCCCGAGAGGCCGGAGTCGGCTACCGCAGTACAGACCGCTTCGGCTCCCATCGCTACAGCAGCTGCGAGCGCTTCGTAGCCGCCGTGTTGGCTGTAGGAGTCGAGGGAGACGGGGTCGACCAGACCCACCCGTTTCAGGAGGCGGAGCGTTGGATCGCCCGCCTGATGAAACAGCAGCGGGTCGTCGTCGGCCGGAACATGATCGGGCCTACCCACCCCCTGAATGAACTGGGCCGGAGCCCGCTCGCACTGGCCGAGGCACGGCGAACGGTGGACGTGAGCCCCACCCGCTTCGATCGCGGAGATCAGATCCTCGTTGCCCGCGATCTGACATGCCGAGTCGACACACACATGAACGACATCGCCCTCGTGCTCGGGTTCCTCCACTCGAAACATGTCGTAGAAGGTCGCCACCCCGTAGGCCTCCGCCGGCGGCACCTGGAGGAGTTCACACACATGGTTGAGCCCGCCCGGGCTAATCCAGCCCTTGGCGTTGTGCAGGGCATGGAGTGCGGGCAACAACAGGTGACGGTGGCTGTGGCGCCTGCGGGTGCCGGCCCGAACCAGGCGTTCTGACTCGTGCACTACCACCGACACGCCGCCGAGAACCGCGGCGACAGCCGCAAGCTCAATTTTGTCGGCCTGATCCTCGGATATGTAGAGGTCAGCCATTCGCGCCCACCGGATTATCGGCCACCGGCGCCGAAGCCAGCCTGTCGATCCGGATCGATGCCGCCTTGAACTCAGCGGTGCCAGACTGTGGATCCCACGCGTCGTTTGTGATGGTGTTGATGTCGACCAGCTCCGGGAAGTGGAAGGTGGTGAAGGTGAGTCCCCGGGGGATATCGGGTTGTATCCGCGTGACCATCTCCACAGACCCTCTCGGCGAGGTCACCAGAACCCGCTCGCCGTCGGCGATGCCGAGCGCCACGGCATCGCCTGGGCTCAGATCGATGGCGTCGCCGTAGCGAATGGGCGACTCGAAGCCGCTGGACTGCACGCCGGTGTTGTAGGAGTCGAGAGCCCGGCCCGTGGTGAGCCTCAAGGGGAACTCATCGGTGAGCTGGTCTTTTGGCCCCTCGTGCTCGGTGATGCTGAAAGGCGCCGGGCCGCGACCACCGAGATCCTGCTCCCAGAGCCATCCGTGCAGGAACGCGCTGCCGGGGTGATCGAGATCGGGGCAGGGCCACTGGAGCCCACCCTCTGCCTCGAGACGCTCCCAGCTCATGCCCTGATGCACGGGCGAGAGCGATCTCAACTCATCCCACAGGTCCTCAGATGACGGGTTACCCCAGTCGACCCCGAGCCGGCGCGCGAGCTCCCCGATGATCTCGGTGTCGTGGCGGGCCTCACCGGGTGGCGATACTGCCGCCCTCACCCTCTGAACCCGTCGCTCCGAGGATGTGACCGTTCCCTCGGCCTCGGCCCACCCCACCGATGCGGGAAGAACCACGTCGGCCAGTTCCGCGGTGCGGGTCATGAAGATGTCCTGCACCACGAGGATGTCGAGACCGGCCAAAAGTCTGCGGGCGTGATCGACATCGGCCTCGGAGTCGGCTGGGTTCTCGCCGATCACGTAGGCGCCCTTGATGGTGCCTTCGTCCATTGCCTCGAACATCAAGGTGAGGTGTTTCCCCGGATTGGCGTTTAGCGGCATCCCGTAAGCCGCTTCGAACTTCGCATGGGCCTCGGGGTCGCCCACGGTCTGGAAGCCGGGGAACTTGTTGGGCAGGGCTCCCATGTCGCCGCCGCCCTGCACGTTGTTCTGGCCCCGCAGGGGCACCAGACCCGACCCCCACCTACCGATGTGACCGGTCAGAAGGGCGAGATTGCAGAGCGAAAACACATTGTCGACCGCGTTATGATGCTCGGTGATGCCGAGGGTCCACAGGATCTGTGCCTTGTCGGCCTTGGCATAGGCATGGGCCATCTCGCCAATTGCCGACGCCGGAACGCCTGTGATCTGTTCGGCGTACTCGAGGGTGTAGGGCTCGACCGCCGCCTTGTAGTCCTCGAACCCCTCCGCCGAGTGCTCGATGAAATCCTTGTTGTGGAGATCGGCGGCGATGATCTCTCGGCCTACGGCGTTGGCCATCGCGATGTCGGTGCCAACATCGAGGCCCAGCCAGACATCGGCGAACTTCGATGATGATGTGCGGCGAGGATCGACGGCATACATCACCGCACCATTATCGAGACCCTTCAACAGGTGATGGAAGAAAATGGGATGAGCCTCACGGGCATTGGATCCCCAAAGAAGGATGACGTCGGTCTCCTCGATCTCTGTGTAGGACGAGGTTCCCCCACCGGCTCCGAACACTGTCGCCAGACCGACGACCGAAGGAGCGTGTCAAGTTCGATTGCAGGAGTCGATGTTGTTCGACCCCATCGCGGTGCGTATGAACTTCTGCGCCGCGTAATTCATCTCGTTGGTGGACTTCGAGCAGCTGAACATCGCGAAGCCCTCGGGCCCGTGCTCGTCGCGAACGGTGCGGAATCCCTCAACGACGCGATCGAGCGCTTCCTCCCAGGAGGCCGGCCTCAGTTCGCCATCGTCGCGAACCATCGGAGTCGTCAACCGGGGAAGCGGATTCGAGTATCGCTTCCTCTTGTTCTTGATCGTGTTGGCCACGGCGGAAGAGTAGCTGACACAGGTCGTCAAGCGGTCCGGTGCAGTCGATTCGGAAACCACAACGAAGGCGAGCCGTCGACTCGGTACCGTGCATGGTCATGCGCTGGTCAAAACTCCACGTCCCCACCTTGCGAGACGCCCCTGCCGATGCCGAAGCGGTGAGCCACAAGCTGCTCGTTCAGGCCGGTTTCATCCGCCAACTCCACGCCGGTCACTACTCGATCCTGCCCCTCGGTTGGCGGGTGTTCCGTAAGGTCGAGAGGATCGTGCGCGAAGAGATGGACGCCATCGGGGCTCAGGAGTTCCTGCTCCCGGCGATGCATCCCGCGTCGATCTGGCAGAAGTCGGGTCGCTGGGAAATCATGGGCGACGAGATGTTTCGCGTCACCGATCGCAAGGGCGCCGAGAACGCCCTCGGCATGACCCACGAGGAGGTCTTCACCTCGCTTGCGCTGGAGATCACCTCATACAAGACCCTTCCCCAGATCTGGTATCAGATCCAGACCAAGTTCCGAGACGAGCCCCGGCCCAAGAGCGGCCTGCTCCGCGTGCGCGAGTTCGCGATGAAGGACTCCTACTCCTTCGATCTCGACGATGCCGGCCTCGATGCCTCGTTCGATCTCCACCACGGTGCGTACGTTCGGATTTTCGATCGGCTGGGACTCCCCGCGATTCCCGTCGACGCTTCGTCGGGCGCAATGGGTGGCACCGGCTCCACCGAGTTCATGGTGCCCTCCCCCGCCGGTGAAGATGATGTGATCCGCTGCGGGAACTGTGATTACGCCGCCAATGTCGAGAGAGCCACTTCCGCGCTCCCTGCGATCGACGATCGCCCCATCAGCGAGCTCGAACGCTTCCCCACCCCTGGTGTGCGCACCATCGCAGCGCTCGAAGCGGTCGAGGGCGGCGCCCCAGCCGAGCACCAGATCAAGACCATGGTGATGATGCTCGACGGCACGATCACCCTCGCCCTGGTTCGGGGCGACCACATGCTCAACGTCCAGAAGCTCCAGGACGGCACCGGAGCCATCGACGTTCGTCCCGCTACTCCCGAGGAAGCGCTCGAGCACCTCGGTGCCCGCCCCGGTTCGCTCGGCGCGGTGCATGTCGACGAGATGAAGATCGTGGCAGACCCAGCCCTGCGGGGCCGATCCGGGCTCACCACCGGCGCCAACGAGGACGACTGGCACTTCACCGGCGTCGACATCGAGCGCGACATCACGGTCGACCACTGGATCGACCTCCGCGAGGTGGGCGACGGCGAGGCATGCATCTCGTGCGGCCAAGACCTCGAGATCGTGCGTTGCATCGAGAACGGCCACATCTTCAAGCTCGGCACGAGGTACGCCGACGCGCTCGGCGCTCACGTGCTCGACCCCGACGGCACCAAGCGACCCCTCGTCATGGGCAGCTACGGCATCGGCATCGGCCGCGCCGTGGCCGCCATCGCCGAGACCTACTACGACGACAAGGGCCTGCTCTGGCCGGTCGATGTCGCCCCCTTCGAAGCGGTGATAACCCTGGTGAGCATGAAGGACGAGGCTTCGGTCGCCGCCGGTGAGCAGCTTTACACCGAGCTTCGCTCCCGTGGTATCGATGTGGTGCTCGACGATCGTGATGCGCGGGCCGGGGTGAAGTTCGCCGATGCAGAGCTCGTGGGTATCCCCTATCGCGTCACCATCGGTCCGAAAGCCTTGGCCGAAGGCGAGGTCGAGCTCACCGCTCGCCGAGACGGAGAGACCAGCCGCGTTCCGATGGAGGCTGTGGTCGACCAGCTGGTCGGCGCCATCAGGGGCTGAGTCGCCGCGGAACTGTTCCACATCGTGGAACAGTTGCCAAACTGGAAAGCTAGGCTGCCTGCATGTCAGTGCAGTCGATCGAGCGAGCCTTTTCCTTGCTCCGCGCACTCGCTCTCGGGCCCATGGGTGTCACCAGCCTCGCTGAACGGGTGGGCCTGCCGAAATCGACAGTGGCCCGCCTCCTCGCCGCGCTCGAAACCGAAGGGGCGGTAGCCCAGCTCGAGGACGGCGGCGAGTACCGGCTGGGCGAAGGCCTCATCGACATCGCCGGCGCCACCCAGCCCGGCCGCAATCTTGTCGCCACCGTCCGCCCCCACCTTCTCGAATTGACCGCCGAGGTGGGCGAGACATCGGGCCTCTCCGTCGAGAGCGACGGTGCCGTCTACTACCTCGACCATGTCGAGAGCGAGAGCGATGTGCAGGTGCGGGAGTGGACCGGGGAATCGCTCCCACTCCACACCGTTCCCTCCGGTATGTGCATCATGGCGCACTGGCCCGACGACAAGCTCAATGCCTTCCTCGACACCGAGCTCGAAGCGGCTACTGGCTACACCCTGGTGGAACCCGGCGCGATCCGCGATCGGCTCGCCCAGGTGTGCAGCCTCGGCTACGCCTGGGGTTACGAGGAGGGCGTGGAAGGCATCAACTCGGTGGCGGCGCCAATCTTCGAAGCCGACGGCAGTGTCGAGGCCGCGATCCACATCCATGGGCCTGCCTACCGCTTCCCCAACCCAGATCGCAGCCACGATCTGGGCATGCTCGTGGTGGCTGCAGCCGCCAGCATCAACGAATACCCGAACGACTGAGTCCGAGTTGTCGTGATCGGGGCGGCGGTGATTGGCGGTGCTACTCGGCGGCTCGTTTGCGGGCTTCGTTCAGTACATCGAGAAGGCCCTCGATCTTGGGATCGATCGTCACATCGTCGAGGAGGCGAGCCATCGGTCGTTGCCAGTTTGGGCGCTCGGCCGAACCGGATCCAGGCACGTTGACCGGCTCGGTCTCGAGCCACAGGTCCTCGAGCCAGATGGTCACCAGGGGGCTCAGAGACTCGCCGAGCCACACCATGAGCGACGACAGGAGAATCTCGGGGTCCGCGCCGGCCCCCAGCAAATCCGCCAGACCCTCGGCCGCGTCGCGCCGCGCCGCTCGCTCGCCCGGAGCTGAGGCAGCTGCCAGCAGCCCAAGGCGGACTCGCTCGTCGATGTCGATCCCGTCAACCCAGCCGGCGAGGGTCGGCGTGTCGTGGGTGCTGATCATCGCGACCTCGTCGGGAGCCGGCGCACTCATCGATTCCTCAGCCGCCGCGAACTCGGCGAGGTACATGCCCCGAATACCATGACGCGGAAGTGCCTCGTCGATTGCCACCGGTACCGTGCCCAGGTTTTCGCCCACCACCTCGCACCGGTTGCGATGAGATTCCAGGCAGATGACGGCGAACAGCTCTTCGGTCGGATACTCGACATAGGTGCCTTCGGCCAGAGTCAGGCCATCGGGAATCCAGTAGAGACGGTTCATCGCCATTATGTGGTCGATCCGCAGCAAACCGGCCAACGATGCCTGGTGAGCGATACTGGCGGCGATGTAGGCGTGCCCCTCAAGTTGTGACTCCCGGGGCAGAACCGGGGGAAAGCCCCAACCCTGGCCGCTGGGAAACCCCGCATCCGGAGGTGCCCCGACGGACATGCCCGTCGCGAAGAGATCGGGACGCGACCACGAGTCGTAGCCATGCGGATGAACACCGACCGCCAGATCCAGGCCCAGCCGCACGCCACCGAGTCGACCCCTGAGGGCCCCCAGCTGGCGGCTCGCCTCCAATTGCGACACCAGGTGGAACCGCTCTTCATCGGCATCGATGTGGGCGGGCGCGAGGCGACCATGGCGCGGCTGTTCGGGCCATGAGCGCCAATCTCGACCCAGCTTTCGTTGAGCACCACGAAAGGCCGCATAGGCCGCGAGGGCAGGATCGATCGCTGCTGGGGCTGGTGCCGGCCGGGTTGCCAGCGCAGCGCGAACCTCCTGCGACGCCTGGTTCACGTCGAGCTTCTCGGGAATCGATGCCGACCGGTGGGCGGCGCCGAGATCGAGGATGAGCTCGCTCCAGAATAAGCGACTCACGGGTGAGTAGGGGCTGGGCTCGCACGGGATGTCGTTGAACGTCGGCAGCAGGGGCAGCAAGGTGACCACATCGACACCGCGAGATCCCAACCAATCACACACGGTGGCGAGGTCGGCGAGGTCTCCGAGGGATCTGCTGCGGCGCGACCGCAGCGCGCTGAGGTGGGCAGACACGCCCCAGCTCGGCCCGTCATCGTTGCTCCGCCACGCAGTGACCGGCGCCGAGATGATGGTGCTCGTTGCCTCGCGACCCCCGGCCTGCACCTGAAGGCGGTGGTAACCAGGCGGCAGGCGTTGGTGGATGCCCAGGCGAGGTCCCCCCGCCCTGATCGTGCTGCCGTCTTCCAACGTGATCACAGCGTCGACATCTATTGGCATTCCGGTGACGGGAATTTCGGGTAGGAGCCCGTCCCAGGCGAGCACCACCGGCGCGATCAGTTCTTTTGCGCTCTGGGCGGCGAACGCATCTCGGGCCTTGGCCGCGTCGGCCGGAGTAGCCAGCTCGGCGCCCAACGCGGCGCAGACACCAACGAGCGTCTCGGACCCGACGACCACATCACGCCCCAGCCCGTCGCGGTATCGGGTGGCCACGCCCATAGACCTCGCCAGCCGATGCAGATCGCTCGACGAGCCCTCAGCCATCTGTTGTGAAGAAGCAGGTGGCCAGCGGGGGCACGGTGAGCGACAACGAGTCGCTGTGGCCGTGGGCGCTGATCTGCTCGGTGTGCACCACTCCATTGACCGCGCCACTGCCCCCGAAGGCGATTTCGTCGCCGTTGGCCAGCTCACTCCATGTCCCACCGATGGGCACGCCCACCCGATAGTCGTGGCGAGGCCTCGGCGAGAAGTTGGATACGACCAGCACCGGTCGACAATCCGGAGCGGTGCGGAGGAAGGCAAGCACATTGTTTCCCGCGTCGTCACCGATTATCCACGAGAAGGCATCGGCGTCGCTGTCGCGACGATGCAGACCAGGCTCGGATCGGTACAGCTCGTTCAGCCGCGCCACCCAGGCCAGCACCCCCGCGTTGCCCTCATCCTCCAAGACCGCCCAGGGCAGCTCCGCTTCGTGGCTCCACTCCTCGGCCATGGCCAACTCCGCGCCCATGAACAACAGCTTCTTCCCCGGCAGGCCGTACTGGTAGCCGTAGAGCAGGCGTAATCCCGCGAGCTGCTGCCATCGATCCCCGGGCTGGCGAGCCAGCAGCGAGCCCTTGCCATGGACCACCTCGTCGTGGGACAGGGGAAGCATGAAGTTCTCGTCGAAGGCGTACGCCATGCGGAATGTGAGCTCATCGTGATGCCAGCGCCGGTGAATCGGATCGCGGCTGACGAACTGCAGGGTGTCGTTCATCCAGCCCATGTCCCATTTGAAGCCGAACCCGAGACCCCCATCGTCGGTGGAACGAGATACGCCGGGCCACGCGGTGGACTCTTCAGCGACGGTGAGCGTGTCCGGATGATGGAGGTAGATCCGACGGTTCAGTTCCTGGAGGAAAGCGATGGCGCCGAGATTCTCCCTGCCTCCATGCTCGTTGGGAATCCACTCGCCCTCGGCCCTCGAGTAGTCGCGGTAGAGCATCGACGCGACGGCATCGACCCGGAGCCCATCCGCGTGGTAGTGCTCCATCCAGAACCGAGCACTGGACAACAAGAAGCTGCGAACCTCGTGGCGGTCGTAGTTGAAGATGGCGCTCCGCCAATCCGGATGGAAACCCAGCCGAGGATCCGCGTGCTCGTAGAGATGGGTGCCGTCGAAGCGAGCCAGGCCGTGGTCGTCGGTGGGGAAATGGCTCGGCACCCAATCAAGCAGGACGCCATAGCCCCGTTGATGCAACAGATCGACGAGGGCCATCAGATCCTGGGGACGGCCGTAGCGAGCGGTTGGAGCGAAGTAGCCGGTGGTCTGGTAGCCCCACGAGCCGTAGAAGGGGTGTTCCATCACCGGCAGCAACTCGACGTGGGTGAACCCGGTGCGATCGAGGTGGTCCGCGAGTGCGGCGCCAAGCGCCCTGTAGCCCCCCGGCTCGTATCGCCACGATCCAAGGTGGACCTCGTATACGGAGATCGGAGCATCATGGGCGTTGTGCTGGGCCCGACTCTCCATCCAGTCGGCGTCGCACCAGTCGTAGTGCAGGTCCCACACCACCGAGGCGGTGGCAGGCGGTTCCTCGGCTGCCACCGCCATCGGGTCGGCCTTGTCGACTGCTGCACCATCGGACCCGACAACACGGTACTTGTACTGATCACCATGACGGACGCCCGTCAGATGACTGCTCCAGATCCCGGCCGGCGACGGCGTCATCGGTGCGGCCTCGGGATTCCAGCCGTTGAAGTCGCCCATCACCGAGACGGACCGGGCGGCCGGAGCCCAGGCGCGGAAGGTGCAGCCGCCTTCATCGAGATGAGCGCCCAGCACATGAGCCAGGCCATCGTGGGTACCCTCGCTGAACCGCCACAGGTCGAGATCCGCGAGGGGTGGCGGGGCGGTGACGACCGGCTCTTTCGTCATTCGCTCACGATATGAGGCAATGTGTGCACATGCTCGAGAACGCAACACAGCCACGAGTCCTCAGCATGGTTCTGGCGGGAGGTGAAGGGAAACGTCTCGCGCCCCTGACCCTCGACCGCGCCAAGCCAGCCGTCCCCTTCGGAGGTCACTACCGACTGATCGACTTCCCTCTGTCGAATCTGGCCAATGGCGGCTACCGCAAGATCGTGGTGCTCACCCAATACAAGAGCCACAGTCTCGACGTTCACCTGTCGCTGACCTGGCGCCTCAGCGCCTTCTTGGGCAACTACGTGACGTCGGTACCCGCGCAGATGCGCCGGGGCCCTCGCTGGTTCCTGGGTTCCGCCGACGCGATGTTCCAAAACCTCAACCTCATCGACGACGAACAACCGGACTACGTGTTCGTCTTCGGAGCCGACCACATCTACCGCATCGATCCCCGCCAGATGCTCGATCAACATATCGAGTCGGGGGCGAGCGTCACCGTCGCCGGTATCCGCGTTCGCCGTCAAGAGGCAGACCAGCTGGGTGTGATCGAGCTCGGTGAAGGCACCAAGATCGACCGCTTCCTGGAAAAGCCGCAGCCAGACGAGGTGAAGGGCTTGGCCGACAATCCCGATGAGATTCTGGCCTCGATGGGCAACTATGTCTTCAGCGCCGATGCCCTGGTGGAGCTGCTCCACGAGAACGCCGCAAAAGAAGACACCAAGCACGATGTCGGCGGCGACCTCATCCCCATGATGGTCGACTCGGGGGAAGCTCACGTCTACGACTTCACCAATAATGTTGTGCCGGGCCAGGAGTCTCAGGAGCACTACTGGCGCGACGTCGGAACGATCGACAGTTACTTCGATGCCCATATGGACCTGGTCGACGACTTCCCGGCCTTCGACCTCTACAACGCGAAATGGCCGATCTACACCCAGGGGCGAACGCTGTCGCCCGCGAAGGTGGTCAACGACGGCGTTCACGGCTCATCGTCGGTGAGGCGTTCGCTGCTCAGTGCCGGCGTCGTCATCGCGGGCGGGAAGGTCAGAAACAGTGTTCTCTCGCCCGGGGTGCGCATTGGCGGCGGCGCCTTGGTGGAAGGAGCGGTGCTTCTCGACGATGTCGTGATCGGCGAGGGGGCCCAGGTACGCAACGTGGTTCTGGACAAGAACGTCGTGGTACCGCCCGGAGCTCGCATTGGCCACGACCCCGATCATGACCGCGCCAACTACACCGTCTCCGAGGGCGGAGTGGTGGTCGTGGCCAAGGGGGCTGAGGTCATCGCCTCGCAGTAGAGGCGACCAGTTCCTCGTAGATCTCGATGTGATGAGCCGCGGGAGTCACCCACGACCAGTCCTCGTTCATGCCCCTGCCCTGGATCGCGGTGCGTCTCGCTGCGTGGCGCCACGCTCTCACTGCCCTGTGTAGCGCGTCGACAAGGCCGGCCGTGTCGACGGTTGCGGCCACGAAGCCTGTGCCTCGGAGACGATCGTCATCGGCGTCGACAACGGTGTCGTGTAGGCCGCCGACGTCGGTCACCACCGGAATCGACCCATAGGCCATTGCCTGCATCTGGGCGAGACCGCAGGGCTCGAATCTGCTCGGCATCACGAACAGGTCAGAGCCCGCAAACAGACGGTGCGCGAGCGGCTCGTCGTAGCCGTCGAAGAACCAGACGTGTTCGGGCATCGCTCGAGCGCACTCCGCCAACGCGGTGGCGACCGCCGCATCGCCGGATCCGAGTACGGCAAGACGCGCCGACATATGGGGAAAGAACTGGGCGGCGCTCAACAGGAGATCGATGCCTTTTTGTTCGACCAGGCGGCTGACGATGGCCACGGTGGGCACCTTGTCGACAGGCCACCCCGTCTCCTCGGCCAGCGCCAGCCGACAGGCTTCGCGGCCCTTGCGATCAGCCCCCGAGAACGACGCAGCGATGGAGGGATCCGACACGGGGTTCCAGATTGAGATGTCTATGCCGTTGCGGATCCCGATGAGACGGTCGCCCAGAGCCGCCAGGCGCTCGTGGAGGCCCATACCGCCCTCCTCGGTGACGATCTCCGCGGCATAGTTGGGGCTGACAGCCACGACCCTGTCGACCAACTCCAGCGCCCCGGCCAGCGGGTTGGTGGCCTGATACCAGGCGAATCGGTGAGCGTCCACGGGCAGGTGGTCGAGCCACGCCCTGTCCATGACGCCCTGGTAGCCGAGCGTGTGGATCGTGAGTAGCAAGGGTGGTAGCTCCGCCGCCATGCCGGTTGTGGCCGCGGTGTGCCAGTCGTTGAGGTGCAATACATCTGGCTTGCGGACCCGGCTCAGCTCGGCGATGACTGCGCAGAACGCCATGAACCGGTGGTCATTGTCAGGCCATCCCTCCCCCTGGGCATCGACGTAGGGGTGGGGGCGGTCCATGCCGGGCACATGGACGAGTGTGAGATCGCCGACGTCTTTGTGACGGCCGCGACGCACCCGAATCTCGCCGACCCACCAGGGCACCTCGAGCTCGATCTCCATCTGGTCGGCGAGCTCGACCCCGCCGTAGTCGGGCAGGACGACCTCAACCTCGACGCCTCGGGCCCGCAGGGCGCGCACCAGGCCGGCCGCGGCCTCCGCCAGACCACCGACTCTTGCGATCGGGGAGAGCTCCGCGGTGGCGAACAGGATCTTCATGGACTCTGATCATCGCCCAACTGGCGCAATACCACCATTGCCCAGGTGTCGACGACCAGGGTCTCGTCGCTCACGATCTCCGCTCCTCGGTCCGAGGAGTGCGAGGTGTCCAGCTCGATCATCCAGTCGGCGCCCCCGAGCCCGTTCGGAATGACAAAGGCACTCGAACTGGC
>CAXMSE010000055.1:0-71705 GCA_964196195.1 uncultured Gammaproteobacteria bacterium
GCCCTCATTGGACTCAGCATCGTGACCGCCGTCGGCGTGAGGAGGCATCAGCGGCACACGGCGAATCCGGAACTTGTCGACTTCCCCGCCGCGGAGCCCGTCGACCGACTCGAAAAGGCCGCCTAATTGTCGGGCAGGCGGGATTTGAACCCACGACCTCCTCGTCCCGAACGAGGCGCGCTACCAACCTGCGCCACTGCCCGTGTGCAGAACCGGAAGGCTATCGCCTCAGGCGGTGGACGGCTCTCCCGCGAGAGCGGCCTCGATCGCCCGCAGGATGCGGAAGGGGTCGAGGGGCTTGATGAGCCAGGAATCAGCTCCGGCTTGGGTGGCGATGAAGGTGTCGACCTCGCGATCGAGCAGGAGCAGCACCGGGCGCACTTCGAGGCGGCCCATGCCCTCACGATGGCGTATGGCCAGACAGGTGGCCACGCCGCCCATGTTTCCGATCTGGAGATCGAGCAGCACGAGTGCAGGATCGACCTCTTCGATGGCCGGCACGACATCGACCCCTGCTCGGACCCGATGCAGGAGGTGGTTGCCGGCGACGGCTGCTTCCACCTCGTCGGCGAGCCAATCTGAGTCGGTGGCGAGAAGGATGTCCGTCACGGATCGGATGGTACACGCCACCCGGGTATGGCCCTACGTTGGGCCCGCGGTGTGTCCGGTGGCTCAGGGCGGTTACCATGCGCTCGTGCTCGAGATCCGTGTCGAACGTCCCGAAGGTGCCGACTACGTCCAGCTCTGCCCCGAGGGCGAGCTCGATGCCTACTCCGTGGCCCAGTTCCGCGAGGCGTTTGCCGAGTTGGGTGGTGAGGCGCGCCTGATAGTCAACCTGGGTGGCGTGCAGTTCATGGACTCAGCCGGCTTGGGAGCCCTCATCGGAGGCATCCGGAAGGTTCGCGAGAACGACGGCCGGATAGCCGTGTTCTGCGACCGGGCCAACATCACGCGCCTGCTGCACACCACCGGCTTCGATCGCATCGTGCCGGTGAAGGAAGTGCTCGACGAATCGGTCGCTGCGCTCGCCGAAGACCCCAGCTGACCCCAGCCCGCTGAGAATCAGTCGGCGGTGAGTAGGTCGGCGATGGTGGTGAGCCCGTCGAGGTCGTGAACGTCGTCGGCGAGCAGGGGCACCTGAACCACGATGGCGTTCGGTGCGGCGTCGGTGATCTCATGAATCCGACTCTGGTCTTCGGCCCCGGACCTGGTGAGGTCGGCGAGCGCTACTGCTGCGCCGGCGGCTTGGGTGCCCGCCAGCGACTTGACCAGCTCCTTGGCCCGCTCCGGCGAAGTGGAGACGGAGGGAAGGATGCGATTCACGACGACGGCCGCCGCGTCGAGATCGGCTGTGCGGATTCGGTCGAGGAAGTAGCGGGCCTCCATGAGGGTGTCGGCGCGGGGTGAGGCCACCAACACGAATGCTGTGCGCTGATCGCCCAACAGTTTCAGGGTGGCATCGGCGCGATCGCGAAATCCGTCCTCCATCCCTTCGAATGCCTGGAAGAAGGCGACCGCTTCATCAACCACAGTGGCGCCCACTACTCGAGCCAGCTGGCGCAGCACGGACTGGGCCGCGGTGTTGACTGCCCTGAAGACCCCTCGAGACGGGGCGGTCACGATCCGGTAGATCGGGTTGTCGAGGAGGCGGGCCAGCAGTTTCGGAGCCTCGAGGAAGGCGAGAGCATCGCGGGTGGGAGGTGTGTCGACCACCACGAGATCCCAATCGCCGCTGTCGTAGAGCTCACTGAGCTTTTCCACGGCCATGTAATCCTGGGTGCCCGAGAGGGTGCCGGACACATTTCGGTAGAAGCGGTTCGAGAGGATCCGTTCCGCCTGGTGATCGTCGTGGGCATGGCGGCGCACCACATCGTCGAAGGTCGACTTCGTGTCGAGCATCAGGGCGGCGAGCGTGCCTGACCACGGCCCCGCGATCTCGGTTGGTGTATTGCCGAGCTCGGCGATCCCGAGGGCATCGGCCAGCCGCTTGGCAGGATCGATGGTGACCACGGCGGCGCGTTTGCCGGCGCGGGCCGCGGCGACGGCGGTGGCTGCCGCGGTAGTGGTCTTGCCGACCCCACCCGTGCCGCAGCACACGATCACATCTCTGGCGTTGATGAGCTCCGCGTAGGCGTTCACGAGAGGTCCTCGAGCGACTTGATCTCGGCGAGCATCGTGGTGGCGAGGTGCTCGAGCTCGTCAGGGCCGATCCGCGTGCCGAATATCTGGGGCAGACGGATCTGGGGTAGCGGCAGCCTGCTTTCGAGCCGTGCGAGTTGCTCGTCCTGAAGGGCAGTCCTGCCTGCTCGGAACTCAGCCGCGGTGGCGAGGTCGAGCCGTTCGGTGTCGGAGCACTTCGCCCACCTGAGGCGTCGGTCGAGGCCGTCGATCTGAGGCAGAACGCTGTTGACCACCACCGGTCCGAGTTTCACGCCCACCTCGTCTTCCACCGCGAACGAGGTTTCGACCAGTTCGTTGATCGGCGTCTCCTCGGGGATGGTGACCAACACGACCTGGCAGCGGGAAGGATCGCTGATCATCTCCAGCACCTCGACGGCCTGGCGGTGAATCGTGCCACTGCGAGCGGCTTCACGAACTCCTGCGGGGCTTCTCAGGAATCCCAGCGCGTGGCCCGCGGCGGGAGCGTCGACGACGATGAGGTCGGCTGCTCGGGCTGCCTCGAGGGCCTTGATACGGCCGAAGACGAGCAGGTCTTTGATGCCGGGAGTTGCGGTGGCCACCACCTCGAGGAGGCCCGACTTTGTCATCCGTTTCACGATCCGCTGGAAGCCATGGCCCGATAACCACTCGACCAGGGCCTGGTCCGGGGTGATCGAACGGCCGCGGATTTCTCCGTACCCGCCTTCGGCGTGAACCAGCACCGCTTCCTCGTAGCCTTGTGCCTCGGTTCCGAACATTGGGGCCGCGGCCGAACGCCCGGACACCTCCACCAGGAGGACCGACAGGCCGCATCGAGACGCCGCCGCAGCAACCGTCGCTGCAGTGACCGTCTTACCGACTCCGCCCTTTCCCGCCACAATCAGGACGCGTGACGATGCGAAGAACTCACCGGGATCCATTTCCCTCCTCGCAGAAGCGATCAACCGTCCGACGGCGGGTCACCCTATCGGCAGCCTTCGCCACCGTTCTTCTCGGGATGCTCGCAAGCATGTCGCCCGCGCGAGCCGACGATGCGCAAGCCCAGTTGGCTCAGGAGTCGTTGGACGCGCCCACCTTCGACGTGGTGCAGATTTCGGGCTTCCTCGACGGGATCGTGGCCGACTACATCGAGAGATCGATAAGCCGTGCGGAAAGGTCGGGATCGGGCGGCCTGATCCTCCAGGTCAACAGCACCCATGCGGTGGTCGACGACGAGCGGCTGGTCGAACTAGCGGAGGCGATCTCCGGCTCCGGGGTGCCCGTGTATGCCTGGGTCGGCCCTTCCGGGTCCAAGGCCGAAGGTGGCGTCGCCCAGTTGCTGGCCACCACCGACGAACTTGCCGTCACCATCGGCTCGCACTTCGGCAAGACCGGCGATCTGGTGATCCCCGAAGAGTTCTTCATGCCCGCCTTTGTTGCTGCTGCCGATGCCTTGGTGGACGGCACCGTCGACGAAGAGGGTGTGATCGAGATCGGGCTCGCCGACCGTGATTCGCCCACGCTCGGGTTCTTCGCTCTCGATCTCCCCGGCTTCGAGTTCGAGATCGACACCTCGGGCGATGAGGCGGTCCGAGTGCCGGTGTCGCCGATCCGGTTCTCGAAGCTCTCCGTCTTCGATGGTTGGATGCATTCCTTCGCCAGCCCGGCGATGGCCTACTTGTTGTTCCTGATCGGTGCGGCGCTGCTGATCTTCGAGTTCTACACCGCCGGGATCGGCATCGCCGGAGCGGTCGGTGCTTTTTGCTTCGTCATCGGCAGCTTCGGGCTGGATGTGCTTCCCACGCGCCCTTGGGCGCTCGCCCTGCTGGTGATCGCGATGTTCGGCTATGCCATCGACGTACAGACGGGGGTTCCCCAGCTGTGGTCTGTCATAGCAACCATGGCGCTGGTGATCGGATCGCTGTTTCTCTACGAGGGCACCTCACTGTCCTGGATTACCTTGCTCGCGGGCATTCTTGGCATCTCGATGTCGATGATCTCCGGCATGCCGGCCATGATCCGCACCCGCTTCGGTACACCGACGATCGGTCGCGAGTGGATGATCGGGTCTATGGGTGCGGCGGCTGAGGACATCAAGAAGGAAGGCGTCGTGGTGATCGACGGCGCCCCGTGGAAGGCGCGGGTGAATCGCACCACCCCGATCGCAAAGGGCGATCCCGTCCGTGTGGTGTCGATCGAGGGGCTCTACCTCGAGATCGAGCCGGAAGAGGGCGGGGCGCGTGACTACCGCGACATGAGGGGCAGTTCGGAGTAACCCCGTGCCCATCAGTTTCCGGTGAGGCGGCGCTCCAACATCGCGGTGAGTTCCTCGACCGGGCCACCCAGCTCGTCGAGCACCTCGTGGCAACGTTGCATCGCCCGGTGTGCGGCAGCGCGGTCGCCGCTCTGGAGATGAGCCGCCACGAGGGTGCGATGGGCCGGCTCGGACCATGGTTCGGCCCGGATGGTGCGGCTGGCGAGCAGGACGGCGTCGTCGACCCGATCGTGGGCAAGGAGCAACTCGCCACAGCGCACCGCGGCCTTGACGAACCGCACATGAAGGCGCTGGCGTTCGATATGGAGCCATTCGCCTTCGTGAATGCCCGCAAGCAGGTCGCCGCGATAGAGCGCACTTGCTTCGGTCAGGCATTCCAGCGCCAGGCTGGGAGCGCCGTCGGATTCGAGCTGTTGGGCCTCATCGACGAGGGAGTCGAAGCGCCATACGTCGATCTCGAGCCGGTCGTGGCCGGCCAGACGTAGGCGATTGCCGTCGGCGCGAATGAAGTAGGCGGCATCACCCCCCGCCCGTGAGCTCTCGAGAACTCCAAGGAGAAGATTGAGGGTCGAGCGGAGGTTGCGGCGAGCGGCGTCTTCGGTGGCTTCGGGCCATAGGGCGGCCATGACCGCATCGCGGGTGGTCTCGGGGTGGATCACGAGAAATCCGAGGAGAGACCGGACCCGCTCACGCCGCCAGCCTTCGTGGTCGGACTCGACATCTCCCAGATGGAGTTGCTCGGTGCCGAGGAGATGGAGCCGACGGGGCTCAGCGGGCGGGAGCGGGACTGAAGCGAGGATCTCCTTGGCCGCACCGGCTACCGCCGCGAGGGGATGATCGGCGAGGTCTCGAAAGCGGACCCGGGCGTTGTCGCCGATTACATCGAGGAGCCACTCGGCGGCGCCACGGGCTTCGGTCCTGCCTGCCGCCCACCCCGCAGCGACGAACTCGCACGTGGTTCTCAAGAAGAGGGACGCAAGCAGCAGGCCGGACGTGGGAGGCCAGTTGACCGCGGCCATCGATTCGAGTTGGCCGGATTGATCCATCCTGCGAAGAGCAACGCCCAGGTCGAGGTCGCGGGCTGGGAGCGGCAGCGAGAGTTCGGCGAACGCCTCGGGTGCATATCGGGCAACCAGTGCTCCCGCTCCGTTGTACGACAGGCGCGTGTCGGGGGCGATCGGGATCTGTTCGAGCAGCTCACGCATCATCTCTTCGGCGTGGGCGGAGTCGCCTTCCTCGTGGACGATGAGCAGTTCCGGCAGGGCGAGGGTTATCTCGACCTGCTTGGCTTCGCGCTCGCCGGCGAATCTGCGGGCCATGCTCAGATGCGATCGGGCCGCGTCGGTGTCGCCACACCCCGCGGTGACCGCAGCGAGCCATGAGTGGCTGAGGAATCGTGCTCGTTCGCTCCCGCTGCGCGAAGCCCAACTTGCAGGATCAGCGAGGAGTTCTTCCACCTGTCCCGCCCGCCATCTGGCCGAGATGGCGATCACTTCGGTGCCGCGGATAGCGCCGGCACCCTCGAGGTATCGGTCGGCCAGCTCCACCTCGGTCTGGCCGAGGAATTCGAGCGCCTGGAATTCGAGCCAGTAGCCGATGGCGTCGAAACGGCCCGTCATCGGAACGTTTCGCGCTCGACGGATTGCGGAGAGCATCGCGTGAGGGTCGCCTTGGGCAAGAGCCACGAAAGCGGCGGTGATGTCGATGTAGGGCGTGGCGGCGCTCTCCCCCTCCTCGGCCAGGTCGGTCATCCAGGAGGCCACCCTCATCAGCCCACCGGCATCGCGTTGGATGTGATACCAGAAACCGAGCTCGGCCACCGCGGACACGACCGCCTCGGTGTCGCCGAGCGCGGTGAAACCCTCGGCGGCCTGTTCGAACAGCTCGCGACCCCGATCAGTGGTCGGATCGGCTGATTGTTCGAGCAGGCCTTCGACATGGGCGGCGATCGGATGATGAGCGATCGCGTCGGGTGCCAGGCTGAGCCAGCGCCGTAGGGTCTCTGGCTCCTCCACGCGACCGGCGATGACGGCCTCGCGCAGGGCCCGCACGATCAGGTCGGGCTGGGTTCCCCGGCAGGCCAGTTCGACGGCTCGATCGGGTTGGCCTCGGCTCAACAGGTGTTCGACGGCCGGCCGGAGCAGCTTGCTCTGTGTGGCCGCCAGGTCTCGGGCTGGAAATACCTCCAGCCAGAGATCGTGGGCTTCGTACCAGCCGTCGACATGGTGCACCATGGGCAGGGATCCGAGGGCGGGACCGGGGTCGATGCTCGTGAGCTGGTTGAGAAGGGTGTCGTCCGCACCTCCGAGCGCCACCACCACTTCGAGGAGGCGGCGCTGGTGGTGATCCAGCGAGGTGAGCACCTCCTCGTCGAGGAAGCTTGCGATGGGGCCGGACTGGAGTCCGAGGGCAACAAGGGCAGGCCAGCCCCCCAGGTGGGCGAGTTCATCGGCCCGGCGGCCCGCTCGGCTGGCGAGGCTGGCCAGTTCCGAAGCGTCGAGAGCGAGATCGGAATCGTGGATCCGAGTGACGCGCCCCTGTGCCTCCATGCGAGCGAGGCTCAGAGGAGGATCGATGCGGGTGGCGAGGAGGATGTGGCCATTCGAGGGCAGATCGGCGATGAGGTGCTTGATGAACTCGGCGCCCGCTGATCCCTGAGAAACCTCGTGGAAGTCGTCGAGAATCAGGCAGATCTGGGCGGGGGACCGGGCCGCGACGGCATCGCTGATGGCAGCGGTATCGGCCGATGCCGGGAGTCCGAGAGCGGTGGCGACCCCGGCGCGAAGGTGCGACCCATCGCTGTCGGCCGGCTCACAACCCAACCAGATGTCTTGACCCCGTGCGGCGAGATGGTTCTGCGTCACCGCCTGCGAGAGCGCCGTGGTCTTGCCGAAACCGGCCCCAGCCCGCACCACCACCACCCGCGACTCGAAGCGGCTCAGGAGGCGCCTCAAGAGCCCGGGGCGCAGGAGCGCGCCGGCCGCATCAGGCGGCGCAGCCCTAAATGGCCGACTCATCGAAGACCCCATAAGGTTGAGACGGTACCTTTCATGACCCCCATCATGAAGCCGAGGTGTCACCCGCGCGTCACTCATGGTCGGCCGGGGAGTGGCTGGACTCGGCCGATCGGGGTTCGTTTTCGGGCCCTGATCGTCTGTTCAATTCGAACAGAACGCTGAAATCAGTCGATTGGGGCGGAAAGTGGCTGATATGGAGATAATAACCGCACTGAGAGTTTGTGGGATTCGCTTCGGTCTGGTAGTCGTGATGCAGAAGACGGGGGACGAGATGGCAATTCAAACCGATCAGGTGGAATGGCAGCTGCGTGCTGCGTGTCGGGGCCCACAGGCAATCGTGTTCTTCCCACCCACCCAGCCCGAGCGCCGCGACGAGAAACGTTTCCGCGAAGACAGCGCCAAAGCGATCTGTGTGGACTGTTCGGTGCGCGACCACTGCCTCTCCTATGCCCTGTCGATCCGCGAGCAGCACGGGATCTGGGGTGGCCTCAGCGAGGCGGAGCGCCGCGAGCTCAACTCCTGCTGAGCCGTCGCCCATTCGGGTGGCGGCGATCAGATCTCGGGTAAGCGGGGGCCACCGATCCTCAGATCGCCCCGGCGTCGGGTGACGCCGGTGCTGTCGAGATGAGTGATGAGGGGGATGGCGAACTTGCGGGTGGTAGCCCACGCGTCGCGGGCCTCGGCCACGGTGATCCCATCGGTCTGGCTTTTCAAGAGTTGGGCCACCACGCGGGCAGCATCGTCGATAGCGGTGGCCGCGAAATACACGCCGCCCTGCTCCACGACGTCCCCCCGGCGCACGAGTTCACGAAGTTCGGCCCGGTCTATGCCCTCGGGGTCGGGGGGTGAGAACGGATTGGCCGCGAGTTGATCCACAAAGGAGTGGCCGGCGAGGGGGTCGGCCGCGGCCGCCGGTCGGGCGTGGCCCCCTTCGATGGTCACCGCGTCGAGGGTGTCGAGGACGGCTCTCTCGAACTCGTCGAGACCGGCGATGTCGAGCCCCAAGGCATCGGCATCACGAACCGCGTCGGCGAGCCGCTCTTCGGCCGCGTGGAGGGCGTCGGGATCGACAACCCATCTCCCGACATGAGGCTGGTGCCGCTCACCCGTGAGCCGTTCGAGCTGCTCGACCTCCACGCGACCACGCTCGGCGACGATACGTTCCACGCGCTTGTCGGGCTTGGCCTTGGAAGCGGCGATGATCGGGTCGACGTCGAGGATCTCACCCCCGCCGAGGGTGACCCCCTGGCCGGACTCGCGAAGTATGAAGCGGTCGCCGAGCACCAGAGGCAGACCGGCCGGGAGATGAAGTCTCACCGCGCCGCTGCGTCCGGGCTCGATCGTGTCGGGACCGAGCACGCGCATCTGTACCGGATGCTCCCCCGAGCCGATGTAGGCGACGTGAGCTCCGCGCCTGCTAACCGCCCGATCGAGGGAGTCGAGCACGTTCAACGAGCCGTCCACGCGGCTGGTGATGTGCCACTGGTCGGCGCGAATCAACACGTCGCCCCGCTTCAGCTCATCATGGCTCACCCCGGAGAGGTTGGCTGCAACCCGGTTGCCCGGGCCGACCTTGGTGCGGTTGGCGTGGAGGCTCTGCAGAGCCCGGACTCTCACGGAGTGTTGGCCGGGAACAACCTCGAGTTCGTCGTCGACGCGGATCATCCCACCTGTGAGGGTGCCGGTGACCACGGTGCCGGCGCCCTTGGCGGCGAATACCCGGTCGATCCACAGGCGGGGACGCTTCCGATCGATCGCGGTGGGTGTGATCTCCAACAAGGTGTCGAGAGCGTTGGCGATGTCGTCGACCCCCACACCGTCGACGGCGTCGACGCCGACGATCGGGGCATCAGCGAGGAAGGTGCTTGCCACCCGGTCGCTGATCTCGAGCATGGCGAGCTCGACCAGCTCCTCGTCGGCCTGGCCGATCTTGGTCAAAGCGATGAGTCCGTGCTCGATTCCGAGCAGGGAGAGGATCCGCAGGTGCTCCTCGGATTGGGGTTTCCAACCTTCGGGTGCGGCGACGACAAAGAGGCAGGCATCGACGCCACCCACGCCGGCGAGCATGTTCTTCAAGAAACGCACGTGTCCGGGCACGTCGATGAACGACACTCCGCGGCCCGAAGGTAGTTTCATTCCTGCGAAGCCGAGGTCGATGGTGAGTCCCCTGGCTTTCTCCTCGGCCAGGCGATCGGGGTCGGTGCCGGTGAGGGCGGTTATGAGGGTCGACTTGCCGTGATCCACGTGGCCCGCGGTGGCGACGACGTGCATCAGCCGAGTGCCGTCAGCGCGGCTGCCACTTCGGCATCGTCATCGGGGTGAACGGTCCTCAAGTCGATGATGGTGTCGCCGTCGACCACCCGAGCGATCAGGGGCCGCTCGCGATCTCGGAGTTCGGCGCGCCGGTCGCCGGGAACGCGAACCCCCACGGAGGGAATCTCGACGCCGGGAAGGGTGCCGCCGCCCGGCGTGGACCGGGTGTCGGTGGGCTCACCCGCGCTCAAGGCTTCGGCCCGGCCGCTCAGTGCATCGACCGAGAGCGAGGCCATGCGCCAGAACGGGATGGCCTGGCCGTCTTCCTCGAGATAGGCGAGGGCCGTGGCCTGTAACGCCCCGAGCACCAATCCGCCGGGTCTCAGGGCGCGTGCGAGTGGGTGGCGGGCACAGCGCGCCACGAGTTCGGCATGGCCGGCGATGATCCCGGCTTGGGGTCCGCCGAAGAGCTTGTCGCCGGAGAAGGTGACCAGTCCCGCTCCCGCGTCGAGGGTCTGGCGGGCGGCGGGCTCGTCGGCCAACCATCCCGGGGGTCCACCCTCGAGCCAGGGGCATCGGCTGTCGAGCAGCCCGGATCCGATGTCGGCCACCAGAGGGACTCCAAGATCGGCCAACTCCGCCGTTCGGGGGGCCTCGGTGAACCCGATGATCCGATAGTTCGACTGGTGGACCTGGAGCACGATGCCTATGTCGTTTTCGGGGTCGGTAACGGCCCGTTCGAAGTCGGCTCGGCGAGTGCGGTTGGTGGTGCCGACCTCCACCAGTCGAGCGCCGGAGCGGTCCATCACCTCCGGCACCCGGAAACCGCCACCGATTTCCACCAACTCGCTGCGAGACACCACCACGTCGCGGCCATCCGCCAAACCGGCCAGCACGAGAAGGACCGCGGCTGCACAGTTGTTGACGACGATCGCGGCCTCGGCCCCACACGCCCGCGCGATGAGCGCGCCTGCAGTGGCCATGCGTGACCCTCGTTCGCCGGTGGTGAGGTCGAGTTCGAGGTTGGTATAGCTGGCGGCCTGCTCGAAGCCCATCGGCGCGCGCCCGAGGTTGGTGTGGAGCAGGGTGCCCGTTCCGTTGATGACCGGGCGGAGAGTGCGGCGGGCCATGGCGCTGGCAATTCGGCGCGCAGCCTCGGGATCACCGGTGGCGATAGCGGCTCGTGCTGCCTCGACCAGCATCGGATGGGGGAGGCCGACGTCGGCGATCGAGCGGGCCAGCTTGTCGACGGACGGTGGGCGGTCGGCGGGTGTGGTCACGGTCGGATCAGCCTAGGTGGTCCGCTGTGGCGGTGATCCCGCGGATCGCGTTGAGGCGCAGAAACTCCGCCCCTCGCTCACTGCCCGGCGCCACCACGGCCAGGGCGCTCACCGGATTGGGGAGGTTGACGATGTGGCCGAGTCGGTAGTCGTGTTCGAGCTGTGAACGGCTGTAGGCCCCGACCCCTCGTCGGTGGAGGCCGGTGAGGTAGCGGTCGAGGAGGTCGGGCTCGAGGCGACGCCTGGCTTCGATGCTCAGTGAGCCGGCACAGAAGAAGGCAACGTCGTAAGCCCCCCGGCTGTGGGTAGCGAGCTGGAAGTCGAGCAGCACGGCGTGATCGGTTGCGAACCGTGTGTTGTCGAGTCGGGCGTCGCCGTGCACGAGCGTTCGCGGGCCTGAGCGGAACTCGGTGAGTGCGGACTCGAACCGGCTCCGTGCCGAGAGGGCTGATTGCCAGACGTCGTCGGCGATTGCCCCTTCCAGACGTTCGACACAGGTCTCCCAGGTGGCGTCAAAGATCTCTCCGTAGCCCGCCACCTCCGCACTCGATGCGTCGGGGAGCCAATCGAGTTCGGCGAGGCGCGGATCATCCCACCAGGCCGCATGCCATGCGGCGAGTGCATCCACCACCATGTGGGCCTGCCGGTCGGTGGCCCCGTCGAGTTGGTCACCGGTGTCGAGCTCGCCCAGATCATCGAGCAGCAGGCAGCCCCGGCCGGCATCGTCGTCCCAGAATTGAGCCAGGCAGCGCGGTGCGGGTGCGTGCTCCCACGGTCGCAGATCTCGATACACACCGGCCTCGCGCCGGTCGTAGCCGAAGTGCTGCACGATCCATTCGTTGGCTGGCTCGCTGGTGGGCAACTTGGCCACGATCGACAGGGGACCGGCCACTCGATCCGGCCAAGTCAGACGGACCCGAACGAGGGTTCCGAGGAAGCCGTGGCCGGCCACCAGTGGCTCGACGATCACTTCGACGGGGTCGACCCCGACGACTCCTGCGGCGGTCAGAGCGGCGCCGACATTGGTCGCGGTGAGATCTGCTGCGGTTCGCATCTACGATGAGTCCGTGTTCGGACTGCTGGTCATCTTGTTTCTCGCCCTCCCGATCGTGGAGATCTACATCATTGTGCAGGTGGGCAGCATCGTGGGGGGCTGGAACACGATCGGGCTGATGATCCTGATCAGCGTCATCGGCGCCTGGATGGTGAGGCGGGAGGGCCTCAGCATTATCGCCAAGGTGCAGCGCCAACTCGTCGAGGGTTCGCTCCCCACCAAGCAACTGGTTGATGGGCTACTTGTCGCGTTTGCGGGCGCCTTGATGCTCACGCCGGGATTTCTCACCGATGCCATCGGCTTGCTGCTGCTCTTGCCCCCAACCCGGGTCATTGCCCGAACCGCGCTGATCGCCCGATTCCGCAACCGGGTTCAGGACCGAGGAGCCTTCTCGGGGCCTCCTCCCGGTTTCGGTGCCAGGCCACCCGGATCCGATCACCAGGTCCACGACGTCGGTGAAGCCGACTACTCGCGGTCAGATGATTCACCGGATTCGCCCGTCGAACTCGGGCCCTGATTCAGGACTGCGCGGCCACGAGCTCGCTGAGACGGCGCCCCTCGATGGGCGGCGAGAACAGGTAGCCCTGGGCATACCTGCACCCCAGCTCCCGCACGGCCCTGAGGTCGTCTTCGGTCTCCACTCCGACCGCGCACACATCGATACCGCGGTCGATGATCGCACCGGTCACCAGCTCGGCTCGGGCGCGTCCCCGCTCGCCATGGATGCCGTGCACCAGGCGCTTGTCGAGCTTCACCAGGTCGACGCTGGCGCCGGCGATCAACTCCAACTCGTTGGCGCCGAGGTATTGGTCGATGACCACACAGACCCCGAGGGCACGTAGTTGGGTGATGAGCCGGACACCTGCCCCCTTCTCGGCCAGCACTTCTGGGTGTATCTCGAGGTGGACGTGCTCGGCGGGAAGCTCGGCGTTGTGGAGGGTGCGGGCCAGGTTGAGAGGGAAACGACTGTCGAGCAGGCGACGATCCGACACGTTGACCGATACGAATATCGGATCATCGGTGACGTCGGGCAGGATGCGAATCGTGTTGGCGGCACGGCGCAGCACGGTCTCTTCGATGCGGCGGATGAGGCCGCTGTCCTCGGCCGCTCCAATCAGCTCGCGAGGATCGAGGTGGCGGCCGTCTTCTCCGACGATTCGCAACAGGGCTTCGCAACCCACGATCCGGTCGGTATGGAGATCCACGATCGGTTGGTAGTGAACCTCGATCGCGTCGTCATCGAGTGCCCGGCGCAGGTGCTGGTCGACGTCGTTGCGTCGCTCGGCGCGTGTGCGCAGCGCCTCGTCGAAGAGTTCGCAACGATCGCGGCCCAGTCCCTTGGCTTGGTAGAGGGCGGTTTCTGCTTCCTGGACGAGGTCCTCGGCCCCACGGTCGGCTCGACCGACGGCGATCCCCACCGAGACGGTCAGCCCGTTGAGCGGACTGTCGACGGGGACATCCAGGCTGACGGTGCGGAAGCGTTCGGCGAGGTTGGCCGCTTCGGCGACGCCGAGAACATCGGGGCACAGGATGGTGTACTCATCGCCCCCGAATCGGGTGAGTACATCGTGGGGACGGAGAACACCTGCGAGTTCGGTGCCCATGGCTCGCAGTGCATCGTCTCCGGCGTTGAAGCCGCGAGTGTCGTTGACTGTCTTGAACCGGTCGATGTCGATCGAGAACACCGCTACCGAATGCTTGCTCGTAGCCGACTCCTGAAGGGCGATCGTGAGCATCTCGAGGAGATAGTCGCGGCCGGGGAGTCCGGTGAGAGAGTCGAGGGTCATGCTGTCGTCGGCATCGCCCATGAGGGCGGTCGCGCCGGACTCATTGCCCATGATCACGATCCGAACAGGGCGATCGGGGGCCCCTTCGCTCGTGACACGAGCGAGCACCGTTGTGCTGAATCCAGTCGAACGGTGTTCGGCCAGCCTCAACATGGTGGTTACCGCTACGGCATCGTCGGGGTGCAGGCCTAGGGGAAGACCGAGTGAGGTGAGCCGGTCGTCGATGGAGCCGTGGTCGCCGTCGCGGACCCGGGAGGCCGCGGCCACCCTTCGATTCCACGATGTCATCGGGTGTGCCTACCCGTTGTGTGAACCATCCTTCCCAATCGACAGATCGACCGGAAAAGTTGAGGTCAGGCGATGCTTTCGGCGTCGAGGGCATCGAGAGCGGCCATCGCCGCGTCGAGCATTCGAGCACTGCAGCCGGCCGGTTCGCCGATATCGCCGCCTCCCGAGATGACCGATTCGATCGGCACCCTGCCCAACAGTGGCGCACCGACGTCGGCTGCCAACTGTTGGCCACCCCCTGCGCCGAAGAGGCGGTGAGCCGAGCCATTCGGGACGATGAACTCGGTCATGTTCTCGATCACGCCGACTATTCGCAGATAGTTCTTGCGGCCCATGTCGACCACCCGTGCCCCCACCTTCTGGGCGTTGAGCGCAGGCGTGGTGATCACCACCATCTCGGCTCGAGGGAGCATCTTGGCGAGTCCCATCTGTACGTCGCCGGTGCCCGGAGGCCACATGAGCGCAGAGTCTTCCTTGCCGACCATGAAGCCCATCGAGACGACCTCGAGCCGGCCCTCGCCGATCTGGCGGGTGAGGGGCTCGATCTTGCCGTCGAAGGCCACGAGGTCGCCGGAGACTCCCAACATGCGAGGCACCGAAAATCCCCAGATGTCGGCGTCCATCACCCCGACGGCGTGGCCCTTGTGGGCAAGAGCGGCCGCGAGATTCGTGGTGACCGTTGACTTGCCGACGCCTCCCTTGCCCGAAGCGATCATCAGGACCTTGGTGGTGGCCGGGATGGCTGTGTCGGGCGCGTCCTGGCTCACGTTGAACCGGGCCTTCCTTTTTGGATCTGGGCGCGCAGGGACAGCCCGAGGTGGTGAGGGCGATCTCAAGCCGGACGACGCCGTCGGGGTCGGCCTGGGCCGACTTCGCCATGCCGAGTTCGACGATGTCGCTCCCCAATTCGGGATCAATCACCCCGCGCAGTAGCCCCATCACGTAGTCGTCGGATGGGGGAGCGGCGTGAGTGGCCAAGGCGTCAGGTCACAGGTGCCATCGGGGTGGGGCTTTCGCCGGGGGAATTCCTACCGGTACACTCCTGTTTGAGGTTTGTAGCGGGTCCATCCCCGCGCCAGCACAGAGGAGCAATCTCACCGTGATAACTCTCACCGACAGAGCTGCGTCGAAGGTAGGCGAACTCATCACCGCCGAAGGCGAAGAAGGACTGGCCCTGCGGGTCGCCGTCCGGCCGGGGGGATGCAGTGGCTTCTCCTACGAGATGTACTTCGATACCGATCGCTCCGCCGACGACGTCGCCGTCGACTACGACGGCATCGATGTCGTCGTCGATCAGTCTTCCGCCCAGCTGCTCGAGGGAGCCACCCTCGACTACAAGGACGGGCTCCAGGACGCAGGGTTCTCGATCGACAACCCCAGCGCCGAGCGCACTTGCGGCTGCGGCCAATCCTTCAGCTGACAGAAGCGGCTCCTCGGGGTCGCTCAGTCAGAGCCTGCTGAGAGCGTCGGCGAGTTCGCTGCGATCCCACATCGTGTCGAGCCGCGCCAGCAGGGTGCCGTTGGCGTCGTTGACGAAGAGAGCCGGTTCGTAGGGGAGGCCCATCGCGGCGATCGTGGCGGTGGTATCGGGGAATGCTCCGGTGTCGAAATCGGACGGGTCGACGTAGACCTCGGCGTGGACGAAGTCGATGTCGTCGTGGCCCTTTGCTCCATCGATCAGCAGGTCGACCACCGGGCCACAGATGTCGGTCTGGCAGAAGCCGGGGGTGGCGACGATGAGGACGGTGGGGCGACCGTTGTCGATCACCTCGCTGAGATTGTGTTCGTGGAACGGGCACGGGATCGCGCGGGTACAGATCGGGGTGACGCCACGGGCGTCGTTGATGGTTGGCGTGTCGACCACGGGGAGGGTGTCGCCCACTTGGGGAATCGTGCCTGAGGCACGATCCATCACGAGGAACGGGATCGAGGTGACGTCGAGATGATCGACGAGGGTGGCCACGTACTCGCCCGGCTCGGGGGCGGTGAACCGGATCGGATAGTAGGGCGTGATGATGCCGTCGGATCGCAGGTCCACTGTTTCTGAGGCCACGGTGGTGTCGCCTAGGGTGATGGTGAAGGCGAGTTCGGCCGGCGCAAAATCGCGCATGATGTCGATCTCGTCGCGCACCACGAATGTGATTCTCTGTTCGACCCCGGCCACCAGGGCTGCGGGGGAGCGGAAGCCATCGGGAAATGAGGGCACGAGGAAACTGAGGTCGCTGCTGGCCACCGCTTGGGCTGGAGCGCTGTCGCCACCACAGGCCGCGAGGAGAGCTGCGCCCGACGGAACGGCTAGCGCGCCGAGAATGAACTTGCGACGATCTGGGCGAGTCATAGAGACCGACCGTAGCCTGCGGTCGATGCCAATAAGCACGCGACCGCCAGTCGAATTCGTCGTCAACGGAACACCGGTCGTGGTCGACGACGACTCTCTCACCTTGCTCGATGTTCTCCGTGATCGGCTTGGGGAGTATTCCGTCAAGGACGGGTGTAGCCCCCAGGGTCAGTGCGGGTGTTGCACGGTTCTCGTCGATGGCCAACCGCGGGTGTCCTGCGTTACTCCGGTGCGACGGATGCAGGGCCGATCGGTCACCACCGTCGAAGGACTCGGTAGCGAGGTGGCGGAGGCGTGGGGCAACGCGTTCGCGGCGACGGGAGGTAGTCAGTGCGGATTCTGTACGCCCGGCATCATCTGTCGCTACGAAGGTCTCAGGGCGAAGGGGGCCAGCCACGAGCAACGCGAACCGGCGGCTGAGGCCCTGCTTGCTCATATGTGTCGGTGCACCGGTTGGCAGCCGGTGGTGGATGCCTGGGTCGCATTCGGCTCGGCGCCCGGGCCCGCGGCCGACGATGGGGGAGCCGCGGCTCGTGCCGAACTCGAGGGTGGCGCGGCCCAACAGGTCGGTGCCCCCGTGGCGTTGGGGAAGGGCGGGTTCGCCGACGATACGGCCCCGTCCGGGGCCCTGGTGGCGGTCCTGTCCCCCGAGGGCGACCGCTGGGTGGTGGCCTCTTCACGGAGCGAAGCAGTTCGCGAAGCCGGCAAGGTGCAGGGTCGCCGGACCACCGCAGAATTTGATCCCCCCTTGAGGGTGCCGGATGGTGATTGGGCGCTCACCTTGCGCACCTCATGGGTCGAGCCCGCGTATCTCGAGACCGACGCATCGTGGTGCGAGCCCGGTGGTGAGCCGTCGTCGCCGCTGGCAAACGGGGGAGCGTTCGGTGCCAAGGCCACCAGTGAGGTGGAGGAGGTGGCTCGCCGACTCGCCGATGAGCACGGTCGCGCCGTGCGGGTGCTCTTTTCGCGCGAGGACGCCGTGCGCCGGGGTCCCAAGCGGCCGCCCATCGCGGCGGGCTTACGGGCCGATGGCACTGGTGTGGTGCGGGTGGCTCGCACTGCTGGCATCGGCGAGGCCATAGCTCTTGTCGCTCCGAGCCTCACGGTCGAGGAGGTCGATGTGGCCGGGCCTCCCACCTCGGCTGCGATCCGGGGCGCGGGTTGGGTCGAGGCAATGGTGCTGCTGGCCGGCCTTCGCGGCGATGTCGGCTGGATCAGGGCGCCGGGAGGTGGCGAGGCCACAGCGTCTGTGGCGGAGGATGGTTCGATCTCAGTACGGGTGCGCTGCGGCGCGCCGCTCAACGCGACCGTGCTGCGCTCCTATTGCACGGGCGCGGCACACATGGCTCTCGGGATGGTCACCAGCGAGTTCCTGTCGATCGATCAGGCGGGGGAGGTTCACGACCTCACTATCCGCTCGTTCGGAGTGCTGAGAGCCATCGACACGCCTCGGGTCGATGTAGTCATCGAGCCCGACGACGGTGCGCCGGTGAACGGGAGCGACGCCGTGTTCGCCGCGGTCGCTGCTGCCGTGTGGATCAGCCGGGGTCTTCCGCCCCAGTGGCCTTGTGGCTGAGGGGCCGGCTGCTCGCTGGGGTGGAGCACTTCATCCCCCTATGATGCCGACATGAGCAAACCCGTTGGTCCCTACACGCCGATCGTTCGCGGTGGCGATCTCCTTTTCAGCTCCGGCCAGGTCGGTATCGTTGATGGCGCTCTCGTGTCCGATGGGCTCGAAGAACAGCTCCGCCAGGTGTTCGTCAACCTCCGCGGAGTGTTGTCGTCGGCCAACGCATCGCTGGCTGACGTCGTGAAGACCACCGTATTCATGGTCGACATGAACGACTACGCCGTGATGAACGCGATCTACGTGGAGGAGTTCGGTGAGCACCGACCGGCCCGCTCGGCTGTCGCGGTTGCCGCCCTGCCTCTCGGTGCGCGTATCGAGATCGAAGCGATCGCCACGGTCTGATCAGAAGCCAGTACTGAACGGTCCGCCTGGATCTGGCAGACTTTCGCCTGTGGACCTCGGCGCGATCGTGATGCTTGTTGTTCTTGTGGTGGTCATGCCCGTGGGCATTCTCATGAGCATGACCGGTTTGGCGGGGGTGCTGGGCGCCCTGGTGGGCCACAGCACTGATCTCGCCAATGTCACCGACGAGGGCGATCCGAACGAATACCTCGCCCTCGCGAACGCCAATCCCTACGACTGATCGGGTGGGTTGGGCGACGGCTACACCCAACGCGATGTGCCGAAGCTGTAGCCCACCGACCTCACGGTCTGGATCAGGTTGGCGTGCTCTTCGCCGAGCTTCGCTCGGAGCCTTCGCACGTGCACATCCACCGTGCGGGCGCCGCCGTAGTAGTCGTAGCCCCACACCCGACTCAGGAGGGTCTCGCGGGTGAACACCCTGCCCGGATGGGAGGCCAGGAACTTCAGGAGCTCGTATTCCATATAGGTGAGGTCGAGCGGCTTGGCATCGATGACCGCCTGATAGGTCTCGAGGTTCATGGCCAACGGACCGTGCTCGATGACCTCGGCCCTCGCGGCACGCCCGGCTCGGCGGAACAGGCTCTTGAGGCGGGCCTCGAACTCGACCGGATGGAAGGGGTGGAGGCAGAAGTCGTCGAAAAGATTCTCTCGGAAATCGAGGCTCGCGAGGTGGCCTCCGTTGATGAGCAACAGCACCGATTCGACATTGATATCGCCGCTGCGTATCGCCCGACAGAAACGGAAGGCCTCGTCGGGATCGGCACCGGCGACGATCACCGCACCCATCCAGCCCTCGGACGGTTCTTCGCGGCGGGCCGAGTCGACGTCGGCCGCGCCCTTCCACACCCAGCCACCCATATCGAGGGCTTGGGCCAGCTCCGGTGGGGCCGGTTCGGGGAAGACGAGAAGGGCGTCCATTGGGTCAGCAGTTCACCAGGTGGGAAGGTAACGCTCTAGCTCGAACGGTGTCACGTGGGCACAGAAATCGGCCCACTCGGTCCGCTTGTTGCGTAGGAACCACTCAAAGACATGGTCGCCGAGCGTTTCGCGAGCCAGCTTCGACTCTTCCATCACGTTGAGGGCCTCGTCGAGCGATCGCGGCAGGGGATCCACGCCGATCTCGCGCCTCTCGTGGTCGCTGAGCTCGAACAGGTTGACGTTGGTCTCCGGTGGCAGTTCGTAACCTCCGGAGACCCCCTTGAGCCCAGCGGCGAGGAGCAGGGAGTAGGCGAGATAGGGGTTGGTGGCCCCGTCGATCGCTCGGTACTCGATCCGGGCCGACTGTGCCTTGCCCTGCCGGCGCACCGGAACCCGTACCAGAGCAGACCGGTTGTTGCGGGCCCACGCTACGAAGGGGGGTGCCTCCGATGTTTCGGCGAGACGCTTGTAGCTGTTGACGAGCTGGTTGGTGACCGCGGTGATCTCCCGGGCATGGTGCAGAATCCCGGCGGTGAACTGGCGGGCAGTTTCGGACATGCCGTACTCGTCGCTCGAGTCGTGAAAGGCGTTGGTCTCGCCCTCGAACAGCGACAGGTGGGTGTGCATCCCCGACCCCTGAACCCCGTTGAGAGGCTTGGGCATGAAGGTCGCGTAGGTGTCGCGCTCCATGGCGATCTTCTTCACGACGAGCCTGAGTGTCATGACGTTGTCGGCCATGTCGAGTGCTTCGGTGTAACGCAGGTCGATCTCGTGCTGGCTGGGGCTGTCCTCGTGGAATGAGTACTCCACCGGGATTCCCATCGCCTCGAGCATGTGGATTGTGCGCTTGCGCAGGTCGCTCGATACATCGGACGTGGTGAGGTCGAAGTAGGACGCGCTGTCGAGAGGCACCGGCTTGCCGAGTGAAGGGTCGCCGGAAGCGAAGTAGAAGAACTCTGCTTCGGGTGCGGCGAAGAACGAATATCCCTGTTTCCGGGCCGATTGAAGGTTGCGGCGCAGGATCTGGCGGGGGTCACCCTCGAAGGGGGTGCCGTCGAGATTGTCGATGTCGCAGAACATTCGACCCGAGGGCTCGTCCTCCTGAGCCCAGGGGAGCAACTCGAAGGTTGTGGCGTCGGGTCGGGCCAGAACATCGGATTCGTGGACTCGGGAGAACCCGTCGATGGCGGTGCCGTCGAATTGCACGCCTTCGGTGAAGGCCGATTCCAACTCCGCGGGAGAGATCGCCACCGACTTGAGTTGACCGAGCACATCGGTGAACCAGAGGCGGACAAGTCGAACACCGCGCTCCTCGACTGTGCGGAGGACGTACTCCTGCTCTCGTGACATGGAAGCTCCCGGAGGATTGGGCACTAAAACAGCTTGCCCGGACGGGCTGCTGTTTCCCAGGGTGCCGTGTCGGGCGCTACCCCGCCAGGGTTCCGCGGGGTGCGTTCACACACCGTTCACAATTGGGCAACAGCGACGAAATTCCGTAATGGAACGCTACTTCTCGGACCACCACCCTGTGGTCTGATCACGATGCCCTGACGGGCGTGCACAACCGAGGAAACGAAACGATGGCTTACCAGGCTGAATACCTGTGGATCGACGGCATTGAGCCGACAGCTGAGATCCGTTCCAAGACCAAGGTCCTCGCCGACGGCGAGTCACCGGGTATCTGGGGTTATGACGGGTCGAGCACCAACCAGGCCACCGGCGACAATTCTGATGTGGTTCTGAATCCGGTTTTGACCTGCCCCGACCCGATTCGCGGAGGGGCCAACATCCTCGTCATGTGCGAGGCCCTGCTCACCGACATGACGCCGCACCCCACCAACACCCGTGCGCTGGCGGTCGAGTCACTCTCGACCTACGCCGATCAGGAGCCGATCTTCGGCCTCGAGCAGGAGTACACCCTCATCAATCCGGCGACGGGCTGGCCCGCCGGCTTTCCGCCCAATGGCTTTCCCGCCCCTCAGGGCCCCTACTACTGCGGCGTCGGTGCCCTCAAGATCCACGGCCGTGATCTCATCGAGGAGCACACAAGCGCGTGCATCGAGGCCGGACTCGCCATCTCGGGCACAAACGCCGAGGTGATGCCTGGCCAGTGGGAGTTCCAGATCGGGCCGGTCGACACCGTTACCGTCGGCGACCACCTCTGGATCGCCCGCTACCTCCTCTTCCGGCTCGCCGAGAACCATGGTGTCGAGGTCAGCATCGAGCCCAAGCCCATGCCGGGCGACTGGAACGGCGCGGGAATGCACACCAATTTCTCCACCAGGGCCATGCGTGAGAGTTATGAGCCCATCATCGCGGCCTGTGAGGCAATGGGTGCGCTGGGTAAGCCCGAGGAACATCTCACCGGCTACGGCGTCGGCATCGAGGATCGTCTCACCGGTGCTCACGAGACCCAGCGCTTCGATGAGTTCTCTTACGGCGTATCCGATCGCGGTGCGTCGATTCGAATCCCGTGGCAGGTTGCCAGGGATGGCAAGGGCTACATCGAGGACCGGCGTCCGAATGCCAATGCCGATCCGTATGTGGTCAGCGCCCTCGTCACAAAGACCATTTGTTCAGCCCTCGCCTGAGCGAGCGCCCGGGTGGCAGCGCTTGGCTGAGCGAGCGTCTGGGTGACAGCCGGCGGCGGTCGTGACGGTTTCGCTCCCCTACGATGAAGGGGTGTCCGACTCCGATTCGTCGCCCGGCTCGATCCGGATAGCGATTGCCCAGCTCAATTCCGTGGTTGGGGATCTCGAGGGCAACACGGCCCGCGCCCTCGAGATGGTGGCGGCGGCCACCGAGGCGCGAGCCGACCTGGTGGTTCTGCCGGAGATGACCATCACCGGCTACCCGCCCGAGGACCTGGTGCTCAAGCCGGGATTCGTCGCTGATGTTCGTGCCGCGCTGGAGAAGTTCGCAGCCGGTACCGGCCGCACGGTTGCGGTGGTGGGTTTCGCCGACGGCGACGATCTGGACGGCCTGCCTGATCGCCTGGCCGAGGATGTCGCCGGCATCTCATACTTCAACGGCGTGTGGAACGCGGTGGCGGTTTGTGCCGAGGGCAAGGTGTTCGGCTCCTATCACAAGCGCCATCTGCCCAACTACGACATCTTCGATGAGCTGCGTCATTTCCGGCCCGGTGACCAGGCGCTCGGCCTGTTCGAGATCGGGGGCGTGCCGCTCGGAGTGACGCTTTGTGAGGACTCGTGGATCCCGGATGGCCCGGTTGTGCAGTTGGCACAGGGCGGCGCCCGGATCGTGATCAACGTCAACGGGTCGCCGTTTCGCGTCGGCAAGCAGCAGGTGCGTGAGGCCGTCATCGCCGAGCGCGTCACGGAGTCCGGGATCCCGGTGGTCTACGCGAATCTCGTCGGTGGGCAGGACGAACTGGTCTTCGACGGTGGCTCGTTCGTGGTGAGTCCCGGTGCCGATGGGCCCGAAGTAACCGCCCGTTGTGAGTCGTTCGCCGAGTCGCTCGACGTGTTCGACGTCGAGCTTCCAGCGGCCCGACCCTCGCTCGACCAGTATCCGGTCACGCTGGTGTCGCCTCGGCATGCCGCGCCCCGCGATTTGATGAGGCCACCGCTACATCCCCATCTCGAGCCTCAGGCCGAGCGGTGGGGCACCCTTGTGCTCGGCGTTCGCGACTATGTGCGAAAGAGCGGTTTCACGGACGTGTGCATCGGATTGTCCGGCGGGGTCGACAGCTCGATCGTCGCCACTATCGCGGTGGATGCCCTTGGCGCCGACCACGTGCATGGGGTCTTGATGCCGTCGCGCTACTCGAGCGACCACTCGATTGCCGATGCCGAAGAGCTTGGTCGCAATCTGGGGATCGACACCCGCACCGTGTCGATCGAGCCGGCTCATGTCGCGCTCACCGAGATGCTTGTGCCTCACGTGAGCGACGGCCGGATCGAGGTTGGCGATCTCACCGACCAGAACGTGCAGTCCCGTGTGCGCGGCATGATCCTCATGGCGTTGGCCAACGAGCACGGCTGGCTCGTGCTCACCACCGGCAATAAGAGCGAGTCGGCGGTGGGCTACTCCACCCTCTACGGCGACACCGCTGGCGCTTTCGCGGTCATCAGGGACGTGTGGAAACTCACCGTCTATGAGTTGTGTGAGTGGCGCAACGCCGAGGACGGACGAGAGCTCATACCCCGATCGGTGCTCACCAAGGCGCCTTCTGCCGAGCTCCGACCCGACCAGCGCGACGATCAATCGCTACCGCCCTACGAGATTCTCGACCCGATTCTGAAGGCCTACGTGGAAGACAATCGCACGGTCGCGGAGGTGGTTCGCCTGGAGCTTCCCGGGGCCGATGCCGAACTCGTACAGAGGGTGTGTCGCCTCGTCGATCTCGCCGAGTTCAAGCGGCGTCAGACCCCGGTGGGTCCTCGCGTCACCAAGAAGGCATTCGGCCGAGATCGGCGAATGCCGATAGTCAACCGGTATCGCGGGTGAGCACGGCTGAGTCTCGAGGCTTCACTGCTGTCGAGACCGCTCGGCTGGTGGGGGCTCTGCAATGGACCACTGGGAGCCTGTTCGAGCTTCTGGGTGCTTGGGTGCCTACCTGCGACGACCCCATGGTGTCGGTTTGGCTGGCCGAGACGAGCCGCAAACTCGGGTCCCACGTAGCGGCTCTGGCTGCGGTGATGCCCGATTCTGAGCTCCTGTTCGAATTCGCAGTCGTTGCCCCGAACTCATCTGGGGTGGCCGATGGTTTCGAATCGTGGGGCCTGATCGGCCGGGATGCCGGTTGCGACCACAAGCTGGTGGTGGGTATCGCCTGTGGGTCGATCGATGGCTTGGCCGCTGAATGCGAGCAGATACTCGATCACTGTGCCTCGCATTGCGACGGCCCCTTGGCGCGGGTTGTGACGGCTCTACGGCTGGATCTGGTCACTGCCGGTTCGGGTGATTCGCCGGCGATCGGTGGCGTAGTGGGCGATCCCCCCAAGAAAGTGCCGCGGTTCATTCCCGATGTACTCAGCGACCGGGGTATCGATTTCCATTGAGAACTTCTTATGGCCTCGCCGAAGCTTGCCGATAGTTTCTGAGTGGTCGCACCGGTGGTGTGACTGATTTCCCTCGCTATCGTTCAGCGGACGGTGAGCGAGAGTTCTCCGAGGATCCGCCTAGGCAAGGTCCGCTAACGGCCGTAGCGACGAGAGGGATATCCGTGGCGAAGGAGCGAGTCGAGCGAGACGAGGAAGATCTCGTCCGCCTGTATCTCACCGATATCGGTCAGTACCCATTGCTCACCAAGGAAGACGAGGTCCGCCTCGCTCAGGCGATCGAGGGTGGCAGCGAGGCTCGGGTCGAATACGAGAGTCCCGATACAGATCTCACTCCTGCCAAGAAGCGTGAGCTTCGCCGGGCGATCAAGAACGGTGAGTCTGCTGAGCGCACTTTCGTTCAGTCCAATCTTCGCCTCGTGGTTTCCATCGCCAAGAAGTACCAGGCGTCGGGCCTACCCCTGCTCGACCTCATCCAAGAGGGCAACCTCGGTCTGATGCACGCCGTCGAGAAGTTCGACTGGCGTAAGGGGTTCAAGTTCTCCACCTATGCCACCTGGTGGATTCGTCAGGCGATCACCCGCGGTATCGCCAACACGGGTCGCACGATTCGTCTCCCGGTGCACGCCGGCGACACGCTTGCTCGTCTCCAGAAGGCCCGCGCTCGTCTGGAGCTGAAGTACGGCCGCACCGCCACCCTCTCTGAGTTGGCGATTGAGGTGGAGATGCCCGAGGAGAAGGTCACCGAGGCCCTGCGCTTCGCGGCCGAGCCCTTGTCGTTGTCGGAGCCGCTCCGTGAAGATGGCGATGCCGAGCTCGGCGACGTCGTGGAAGATCGCTCGGCCGACTCGCCTTTCGAGGTTGCTGCCACCTCCCTGCTACCCGACGAGATCTCCCGCCTGCTCTCACCGCTCGACGAGCGTGAGCGTGAGATCCTCAAGCTCCGCTTCGGTCTTGATCGTGGGGAGCCACGCACTCTCGAAGAGGTAGGAGAGCACTTCAACCTCACCCGTGAGCGGATCCGTCAGATCGAGGCTCGGGCGATGTCGAAGCTGAGGCACCCGTCGAGCGACACCGGAGCCAGAGACCTACTGAGCGTGTGAGATTCGATCCGGCTTCGCCGGTCGAATCGGGAGCCGCTCACGTTCTGCGTATGAGCTGCACCGTGGTGCAGCGAACTAGCAGCAACGACACGGTGGCGGAGGTGGACGGGAATCGAACCCGCCGGACAGGGATCACCCATCCCACCCGCTTTGAAGGCGGGGGAGCCCACCAGGCGCTCGGACACCTCCGTCGAGGAGGGTAGCGGTCGGGGGCGATGACACGTCGGCGATTGTTGTGGCTACTGTCTTGCCATGTCGAAGAACCGACTTGTCCTACTCGTCGCGCTGGGTGTGCTTCTCGCGATTCTCGCCCGCAAGGTGCGCGACGTCTAGCGATTGAACCAGCGCCGGCGCTTGTCGATTCGACGGCTGCGCCACCACAAGGCACCACCTGCCGCTATCGCGGCGCCCACCGCCCCTGCTCCGAGGGTGGTCGATTTGGGTGGTGTGACGTTGCGTTCCTCACTCAACGGGCGTGGATGATCGAAGGTTCTGATCTCCCATCCTCGATCGGTGGCTTCTTTCAGCAGAGCCTTGTCGGGGTTGACGGCCACTGGATGGCCAACCGATTCCAGCATCGGAAGATCGGTGATCGAGTCGGAGTAGGCGAAGGAGGCTTCGAGGTCGAGGTCGTGGCGCTCTGCATGTTCGGTGATGGCCTCGACCTTGTGAACTCCGGCGGAGTAGAACTCGATCTCTCCGGTGTAGCGGCCGGTGGGGTCGGTGCGGGCGCGGGTGGCGATGGCGTCGTCGACTCCGAGGTGGCGGGCGAGGGGTAGGACGATCTCCTCGGGCGATGCAGACACGAGGTAGACCCGGCGACCCGCTTGTTGATGGGAGTCGATGAGTTCGATGGCTTCGTCGTAGACGAGGGGATCGAGCACCTCGGTGAGGGCGTTGTCGACCAGGGTGGAGATCCTCTCCTTGTCCCAGCCGACACAGACGCGCAGTGCCGTCTCGCGCATCTTCTCCATCCGGCTCTCGTCGGCGCCGAGGTACCTGAAGACCAGCTGGCCCCATAGGGCGCGAGCGACGAGCCAGCGGTTGAGCATGCCTGCTTTTCGGAGGCTGGGGCCGAGCGCGAGCATGGCGGCCTTGGCGATGACGGTCTTGTCGAGATCGAAAAAGGCCGCCTCGGTCATGTTGGCATCGTAGGACCTCGTCCCTAGGGTCGAACGCGCGACTTCCCCGTCGATGCCTTCACCACTTCCCCTGGTGCGAAGCGATCCGGGAGTGAGTCGTGTTTGTTGTTTGTTGGTCGGCCAAGGGTGGAGCTGGCACCTCGGTAGTTGCTGCCGCCATGGGTCTCATGTCTGCCGCAGATGGTATTGCCACCCTGCTGGTGGATCTTGATGGCGATCAGGCGTCGATCCTGGGTCTGGCAGAGCCGGCCGGTCCTGGGGTCGGAGACTGGCTCGATGCCGGCGACGACGTGCCGGTGGATGCGCTCGCAGAGCTGGAGATCCCAGTCGGGGCCAATCTCTCCCTCCTGGGAAGGGGCGACGGCAGCATTGCCGATGTCGAACGGCTCGCCCTGCTCGGGTCGATCCTTGCTGGATCGGGCCGATCGGTGATCGTCGATGCCGGCGCCACGGGCCCGCTCCGGTGGTGGGCGGGTCTAGCGGAGTCCATCCTTGTCTCGCGGGCGTGCTACCTGGCTGTCCGTCGGGCGGGGCGGGTGCCGGCCGACACCCAGTTGGTGCTGATCGACGAGCCGGGCCGAGCCCTACGGGTCGACGACGTGCTGATGGCCACCGGGGCATCGTTGCGCTGTCGTGTCGCTCACGATCCCGCGGTGGCGCGGGCTGTCGACGCCGGGTTGTTCACCACCCGGCTGCCCCGCTCGCTCCGCCCGCTCGGATCGAAGCGATGATCCATCTCGATGTCGTTGGTCTGGTCGATGCCGTGCATCGCGACCTCTTGGACGACGACGATCTGGATCCCGATGCGGCGGTGGTGAGACGGGCGCCGCTGTTGCCCACCCCTGTGAGGGCCGACGTGGTGCGCAAGGTCAACGCCCGACTGGCGGGACTCGGACCGATTGAGGAGATCCTGGCCGATCCCGAGGTGAGCGAGGTGATGATCAACGGCCCGGGGCCGCTCTGGATAGAGCGGGCGGGGGTGATCGAGCGCGCCGGCCTCGTTCTCGATCGCGATGAGATCGACCATCTCGTCGAGCGGGTTGTGGCGCCGATCGGCCGTCGGGTGGATCGGCGGTCGCCTTGTGTCGATGGGCGCCTGCCCGACGGGAGCCGGGTCAATGTGGTGGTTCCGCCCGTGGCCCTCGATGGTCCCTACGTCACGATTCGCAGGTTTGTCCTGCGTGAGCTGACCCTCGAGGCGTTCGCGGACGCGAAGGTGGCGGCCCTGATCGGCGAAGCGGTGGCGGCCGGCGCCAACATCATGGTGAGTGGGGGAACCGGCGCGGGCAAGACCACCCTGTTGAATGCGGTGGCCGGGCTGGTCGATGGCAACGCTCGGATCATCACGGTGGAAGATGCCGCTGAGCTACGTCTTCCGCACCCCCATGTGGTGCGACTCGAAGCCCGGCCCGCGTCGTCGGAGGGAGTTGGTGAGCTCACGATCCGCGACCTCGTACGAAACGCCTTGCGGATGCGCCCCGACCGTCTCGTGGTGGGAGAGGTGCGGGGCAATGAGGCCCTCGATCTGGTGCAAGCTCTCAACACCGGTCATCGAGGCTGTCTCTCCACTATCCATGCCAACGGTCCGGTCGATGCCCTCCATCGCCTGGAGATGCTCGCTCTTCTCAGCGGTGAGGGGATACCGCTCACCGCGCTGAGAGCCCAGATCGCGGCCGCTCTCGATCTCGTAGTCCATGTGGAACGAGGTGATGGCGGTGATCGCCGGGTGTCTGAGGTCGCAGAGGTGACCGGACCCGCCGAAGTCCGGGTTGTGGCCGTTGGAGCCGCCCGTGGGGTAGGCGCGTGACCCTCGTCATCATCGGGTTCTGTCTTGTGGTGGCCGTGGTGGTGCCACCGCGTGGTGGTCTCACCCGATCGGCCGCTGGGGCCGACCCAGCCGCGGCCGTCTCCCACCACGCCGATCCGGTCCTCGCGTTCGGACGCTGGCTCACCCGCTCGCGGCGCCACCGGCTTCTGATCGGAGCGCTTCCCGAATTCGTCGACCTCGTGGCTCGAGGCCTCCGAGGGGGAGCGAATCTGCATGTGGCGCTCACCGAGGCGGCCGAGGGCGAGGGTCCGGCATCGAGGTCGATACGCGAGGTCCTGATCCGGGTGGCCGGCGGTGAGCGTTTGGGCGAAGGGTTCGACCGGTGGGCGGGCGGGTTGGATCACCCCGATGCGAATGTGGTCAGGGCCGTGCTCAGGCTTGGTGAGTCCACCGGTGGCGCGCTGGCGGTTCCGCTCGAACGCGCCGCGGCCACCTTGAGGGAGAGGGCGGCTCTCAGCGACGAGATCAGGGCGCTCACGGCTCAGGCCCGCGTTTCATCGATGGTGGTGGCGCTGGCCCCGCTCGGATTCCTGGGTGTGGTGACCCTGGTCGACCGCGGGTCGGCGACGGTGCTGTTCACCTCTCCACTCGGCTTGGCGTGCCTGGTGGCAGGGCTGGTGCTCGACGCGGTCGGGATCGTATGGATGTCGCGAATTGCGGCGGCGGTGGAGCAGTGAGCTGGATGATCATGTCGCTGTCGCTGGTGGGGGTGGGGGCGGCGCTGTGGCCACCTGCTCACTCTCGCACGAGGTCCGTCGATGCCAGATGGGTCGTACCCGGCGGATCGCCCGGCTGGCTCGCCCGGATGGGAGGTCTCGTTCGCCGGTGGAGCCCACTCGGCGCATGGCTGGGCGACGAGGTGACAGATTCGGTCGTCGGTGCAGGTTTGATCGTGGCGCTCACCATGGGGGCTTTGGCGCCGCCGCTGGGGCTTGTCGTTCCTTCCGGGATTGCTTTCACGGTGGTGCGGCGGCGTCGCGAACGGCTTCAGGCCGCGGCCAAGGAGGTGCTGCGTGGTCTTCCCGACGTGATCGACCTCCTTTCTGTGGGAGTGGGTGCCGGGCTCACCTTGCGCCATGCCCTCGCCCACGCCGTGCCGTGGATGCCACCGCCGTTCTCGGCGGTGTTCGAAGAAGCTCTCCAGCGAAGCAACGATGGTGAGCCTCTGGTTCGCTCGCTCGGCCGTTGTGAGCGTCGCCTTGGCGACCCGACTCGACCCCTCCTCCGGGTGTTGATGGCGGCGGAGCGTGATGGAGCGGCCCTGATTCCGGCCCTCGAACGCGCCGGTGATGAGGCGCGGCGTCAGAGGCGGGTCAAGGCCGAGGAACGCGCCCGGAAAGTTCCCGTCACGATGCTGTTTCCGCTGGTGGTTTGCGTGCTGCCGGCGTTCGCCCTGCTCACGATTGTCCCCCTGATGCTCGGCACCCTCGCCGACCTCGAACTTCCGGGCTGATCACTCCTGATCTTCGCTTCCCCTCGTCCTTCCCCAGACACAGCTTCAGACACTCAGGAAAGCGACATGACAACAATCTCCACACGACCCGCACCGACCCCTACGGTAAGACTCGCCTCGAGCGTGCAGGCCTTTGCCATCACCTGGTGGTATCGCCGAGACGACAGAGGCCAAGCCACCGCCGAATATGCACTGGTGATTCTCGGTGCCGCAACCATGGCCCTTCTTGTGGTCGCGTGGGCGGCGAAGACCTCGAAGGTTTCGAGCCTGCTCAACAAGGTGGTCGACGCGGTGGCGGCGCGAGTCGCATGATCGGCGGGTTCCGGGTCCGCGACGAACGTTCGGACCCGGAACCGGGCCCCGTTCGCCGGGGTTCGCGCGGTCAAGCCACAGTGGAGTCGGCTCTACTCATCCCATTTGTGGCCGTACTGCTGCTGGCCCTCATACAGATCGGGCTGCTTGTCCACGCCCGCGTCATGGTGACCCACGCGGCGCGCGAGGGAGTGAGGGTGGCCGCGGTGGGAGGGTCTGATGATGAGGTCCGTGAGGCGGTTGCAGTGGCCGGCGATCTGGTTCTGCATCGCCTTCGAGTCGAGATAACTCGTGAGTCCGGCACGGCCACAGTGGAGGTCAGCTATGTCGACCCCACATCAATACCTCTGGTGGGATCGATGATCCACGACGTCGAGCTGGTGGCCCGGGCGCGGATGAGAATCGAATGACGTCGCTTAGGCGAGCCGGAACGCCCACGGTCGCTGCTGACACTCGACGAACCCGGCGATCAGCACCCCGGAAACCGTCGGTGAAGTTTGTAGTGGCGACGTGGAGGCGAAGTGTCGCCCTGCCGCGGGCCCGGGGTGAGCCTGCCAGGTTCGAGCATCCGCCGGAGCGGACGCGTTGGTTGGATTTTTCTCGGCTGTCGCCTCCATCTGTGTTGCCGATTTCAGGAAGCGGGTGGGCTCGGATCCGGCGAGGACCAGCCGGAGAAGGTGCTGTGCGCCGGCCTTGTCGAGGGGTTCGTTGCCATTGCCACACTTCGGCGACTGCACGCACGATGGACAACCCGATGTGCATCGACACCCTTCGATCAGGTCGGCAGTGGCTTCGAGGTGGTGGGTTGCAGCCTCCCAGCCGAGCTCGGCTATGCCAGCGCCGCCCGGCGAGGCGTCGTAGATGAAGATCGAGGGTCCGTTGGTGTCGTGGTGGTGGGTGGTGGACACACCGCCCACGTCCCAGCGGTCGCAAATCGCAAAGAGCGGCAACAGGCCGATGGTGGTGTGCTCGATCGCATGGAGGGTGCCGGCCGGATCATTGCCCGACTCCACCAATGTGTTGATCGGATCCTGGTCGAACACGTACCAGAACGCCCGGGTGGTGAGCAGCTGCTCGGGCAGATCGAGGGGCTCGTTGGCGAGCATCTTGCGGGAACGGGAGTCGCGTCGCTGGTAGCCGCGTACTTGGGTTGCCACCTCCACCGAACCGAGGTGGAGGGTGGCGTTTCCCACCCGGCGGGAGTCGTCGATGCAGAGGACCCTGATCCGCGTGTCGGTGCGAGCCTGGGTGTATTCGTGGCCGGTGGCCTCGATCACGTGGGCCTGGCGGGCATCGAGATCGAGCTGGATCACATCGAAGGCCTGGCCGCGGTGTAGATAGACGGCGCCTTCGTGAACCGAGGTGGTGCCTCGGGAGAGGTCGACGGTGCCGATCAGGCGTTGGGTGTGGAAGTTGAGAATCTGGATCTCTCCGCGGGAGCCGGATCTCAGGCTCATGTCGCTCGACGGGTAGCCGGTGCCGCACCAATGGGCGAATGGTTCTTCGCGCCCGTTGCGCCAGCGTCGCCTGAGCCGAAGCTGGTCCTGGCGAACCAGATCACGGACCCCGTCGTGGAGTTCCTCCTCGGCCCACCAGCGGAGGTCGTCGTATGACAAGGGGAGCTCGTAGGCGGCGCAGGCGAGGTGGGGGTCGAGGATGAAGGGATTCGCGGTGTTGACCACGGAGGGTTCGGGCGGCCGGGTGAAGACTTCGGTGGGGTGATTCATCAGGTAGCGATCGAGCTGGTCGTCGCCCGCCACGAGAACGGTGACCGACGGGTCGGTGCTGCGGCCGGCCCGCCCTGCCTGCTGCCACATCGATGCGATGGTGCCGGGGAAGCCGTTGAGGACACAGGCCTCGAGTCCGCCGATGTCGACCCCCAACTCCAGGGCTGAGGTGGCCACCACACCTAGGAGCTCGCCGAGCGCCAGCTGCTCCTCGACATGGCGCCTTTCCTCTGGGAGATATCCACCGCGATAGGGCATCACCGTGTGGCTGAGATGGGCGGGGAGGAGGCGGGCGATGTCGGCGGCGACCACCTCGGTGCCCTTGCGGCTTCGACAGAAGGTGATGGTTCGGTGGCCCGATTCGATGAAGGCGGCGGCGACCGACGCGGTTTCGGATCCGGCAGATGAGCGGGCCCCGGACTCGGTGTCGACCACCGGCGGGTCGAGAAGGGCGAAACGTTTCGGTCCGCGAGGCGAACCGTCGTCGGTGACGGCGCTGACCGATGCGCCGCACAGGGCCTCGGCGAGGCGCTCGGGATCGCCGATGGTGGCCGAGCAGAACACGAACGTCGGGTCGGATCCGTAGTGGCGGCAGAGCCGGCGCAGGCGTCTGAGAATTTGGGCGACGTGGGTGCCGAACACCCCACGGAGCACGTGGAGCTCGTCGATCACCACATAGCGGAGCCTCATGAGGAAGGCGTCCCACTTCTGATGGCGCGGGAGGAGTCCGCCGTGCAACATCTCGGGATTGGTGAGCACGACGTTGGCGTGTTCGCGGATCCACTGCTTTTCTTCAGGACTGGCATCGCCGTCGTAGGCGCCGGCAACGAGCCCGGGGAATTCGAGGCCGGTGAGCGAGCGAAGCTGGTCGTGGGCGAGTGCCTTGGTGGGATAGAGGAGCAGGGCGGTGCCCGGCTTCACAGGGTCGATGACTGCCTCGGCGATGGGCAGCTGGAAAGACAACGACTTGCCCGATGCGGTGCCGGTGGCGACGACCACATTCTCGCCCGCGCGTGCGAGGTCGATCGCGGCGGCCTGGTGGCTCCAGAGCCTGCTGTGATCGAGTCGCTCGACGACGGCGTCGGGGAGCGGTCGGTTGAGCGAGCCGAACCGTTGGTTGTGCGCGTCCATGTGCTCGACGTGCACGAGGCGACCGTCGGCCTCGAGTTCGTCGAGGATGCCGTCGAACGCCGGAGGAGCCGGCAAGGGGGCGGGCGCGATCGCCATCGCCTGATCGTAGGGCAGGTGTGTGACCGAATCACATGCTTGTGATCCGATACGGTCATCAGGGTGCAGATTGTCGTCCACACCCATTTCGAAGGCGACTGGACAGTGCTCACCGTCGCCGGCGATCTCGATGTGGTTGGCGCGCCTGATCTGCGCCAATACGTAATGACGGCGGTTCACGATGGCAATCATCGGCTCGTCATCGACCTCACCGGTGTCGACTTCATCGACTCGTTCGGCCTGGGAGTCCTGGTGGGAGCGCTCAAGCGCACCCGCCTGCTCGACGGCGACCTACTGGTGGTCGTGCCTGAGCCCCGCCTTCGCCGGGTGTTCGAACTATGTGATCTCGATCGGGTGTTCACCCTGCACCTCGCCCTCGCGGAGGCTCTGGCGGTGCCCGAGTGACCAGCCAGGAAAGCGGCGCGCCAACCCCGGGTGGCGGGCAATCTGTTTTCCGAGCAGGCCAACTGGTGCTCGAGGTTCCCGCCCGCACCGAGTTCGTGTCGCTGGTACGGGTGGTGGTTGCCGCCACAGCCGAGATCGAGCCCGACATCGGTCCTGAACGCATCGAGGACCTGCGAGTGGCGGTGTCGGAGGCCACCACCAACGCCATGGAGGCACACGGCCGGTCGGGCTCTCTCGACCGCATTCGCATCCAATGCAATCTTGCCGACGACGAGATCTCGGTGGTCGTTCACGACGAGGGAGTCGGCTTCGATCCTGCCGATATTCCGCCCCTTCCCGACCCTTCGTCACCGGAACGGTTGGAGCACGAATCGGGTCTGGGCGTGCACCTGATGCAGATGCTGGCCGATGAGTCGGAGGTCTCGTCCACCGATGAGGGCACCGACGTGAAACTGGTCGTGTATTCGACGAAACGTCGGCGCAAGGGCCGACTCCGGTAGCGTTTCTGGCGCTATGGCCCACGACCATCTTGATCCATCTCCTCTCACCTGGCTCGGAGGCGAGCGTCGCCTCGCTCGCCGCATCGGCCGACCGATGCGGGATTTCCTTCGGATAGAGGCCGCGGGCGGACTCCTCCTCATCGTCGCCACGATCGTGGCGCTCGTCTGGGCCAACTCGCCCTGGAGCGGCTCATACCACACCCTTCTGGAAACCCACATCTCCTTGGAGATCGGTGATCTACTGCTCCTCGATGAGCCGCTGGAGGCCTGGATCAACGACGCTCTCATGGCGGTGTTCTTCTTCGTCGTCGGCCTCGAGATAAAGCGCGAATTGGTGGTTGGCGAACTGCGAGACCCCCGTGCGGCGGCTCTTCCCGCAGTTGCGGCGGTGGGGGGCATGGTGGTGCCGGCCCTGATCTTCTTCGCCTTCAATGTGGGTGGTGCCGGGGTCGACGGCTGGGGCATCCCGATGGCCACCGACATCGCTTTCGCGGTGGGTGTGGTGTCCTTGTTGGGCAACCGGGTGCCCGGCGCGATGAAGGTATTCCTCCTCACTCTCGCGATCGTCGACGACATCGGGGCGATCGCGGTGATCGCGATCTTCTACACCGACGATCTGTCGACGGGATGGTTGCTTATCGCCATCGCCTTGCTCGGTCTCGTCTTGATCATGCGGCTGATCCGTATCTGGTACATACCCGCCTACGTGGTGGTCGGCACCGCCTTGTGGCTGGCGGTATTCGAATCGGGCATCCACGCCACCATCGCCGGGGTCATCCTGGGGCTCCTCACCCCAGCCATGGCCCTGAAGTCGGACCCGCTCGACCAGGACGTTCACATCGGTGCGGCGATCTCCGGGCAGGCCAGCGCCACCGTGATACGTCGCGCCAACTTCGAACTCAAGGAGCAGGTGTCGGTGGTGGACCGACTCGAAGACATTCTTCATCCCTTCACCGGCTTCCTGATCATCCCGATATTCGCTCTCGCCAACGCCGGTATCGAGATTTCGGGCGACAGTCTCGTCGATGCTGTTTCCAGCAATGTCACCATCGGTGTGGTCGTGGGCCTGGTGGTGGGCAAGTTCTTAGGGGTGTCGTTCGCGACCTGGATAGCGGTGCGTAGTGGCTTGTCGCGCCTTCCCCGCGGGGCCAACTGGACCCACGTATTCGGCCTGTCCGCGATGGCAGGCATCGGCTTCACGGTCTCGCTGTTCATCACCGGACTCGCATACGACGACCCGATCGTCACCGACGAGGCAAAGCTCGGAATCTTGGCGGCGTCCACCATCGCCGCGGTTGTGGGTACCCTCATTTTGCTTCGAGCCAATGAGGTGATCGAGGTGGAGATCCCCGAGTCGGACGGTAGCTCTTGATCTCCTGCCCCTCACGGCCGACCACCAATACAGCAAGTTTTTGACCCCACCCACCCGATCGGATCGGTTAGTCACCCGTGGCCAACGCCCTCGTAATCGTAGAGTCGCCTGCCAAGGCGAAAACAATCGCCGGATACCTCGGCGATGGCTTCGTCGTGGAGTCGTCGATCGGCCATGTGCGCGACCTGCCTCGAAACGCAGCCGAAGTGCCCAAGGCCTACAAGGGTGAGTCTTGGGCGCGTATCGGCATCGATGTCGACAACGGTTTCAAGCCGCTCTATGTCGAGAACTCCGACAAGAAGGACCACATCCGCCACCTGCGGGCCCTGCTCAAGGATGCCGACGAACTCTTTCTCGCCACCGATGAAGACCGCGAGGGGGAAGCGATCGCCTGGCATCTGCTGGAGGTGCTGAGTCCCACGGTGCCGGTGAAGCGCATGGTGTTTCACGAGATCACCAAGGCGGCGATCCAGGCCGCCATCGATCATCCTCGTGAACTCGACCGTCGTATGGTGGATGCCCAAGAGGCCCGGCGCATGCTCGACCGCCTCTATGGCTACGAAGTGTCACCCGTCCTCTGGAAGAAGGTGATGCCCCAGCTCTCGGCCGGCCGTGTCCAATCGGTGGCAACCCGGGTGGTGGTGCAGCGCGAACGCGAGCGGATGGCCTTTGTGTCCGCCGGCTATTGGGACATCACCGGCTCTTTCGCGGCTTCTGAAGGCGAGGCGCGTGAGTTCTCGGCCTCGCTCACAACGATCGATGGGGCGCGGGTCGCCAGCGGCCGCGATTTCGGTGACGACGGTGCCCTGACCCGCGATGACGTAACGGTTCTCGATCAGGCCGGAGCATCCGCACTGGTTGGCGATCTCGCCCGCGTCTCCTACGAAGTGAGGTCGCGGGAATCGAAGCCCTACCGGCGCAGGCCCGCGGCTCCGTTCATCACCTCCACCTTCCAACAAGAGGCGGGACGCAAGCTTTCCATGTCGTCGGCCATGGCGATGAGAGCAGCCCAGGGCCTCTACGAAAAGGGCTTCATCACCTATATGCGAACCGACAGCACTACCTTGTCGGCCACCGCCCTCAACGCGGCTCGCTCCATGATCAAGGAGCGCTACGGCGATGCCTTCCTCCCTGATGCTCCCCGGCACTACGCCACGAAGGTAAAGAACGCTCAGGAGGCGCACGAAGCTATCCGACCGGCCGGCGACCGATTCCAACTCCCCGCCGATGTAGCGACGCAGGTGCCCAAATCCGAAGCTCGGGCCTACGAGCTGATCTGGAAGCGCGCTGTCGCCTCCCAGATGACCGACTGCACCGGCGACACCGTCCAGCTTCGCCTCGGAGCCGCCAGCGCGACCGGCCGCGATGTGGTGTTCAACGCCACCGGCACTGTCATCACCCATCGCGGGTTTCGTGAGGTCTACGAAGAAGATATCGACGCCGGTTCACGGCCCAATGCCGACGACGATGAGCGTCGCCTGCCGCCGTTGAAGGAGGGCGACGGCGCTCGCAACGTGTCGATGGAGGCCGATGGGCACGAGACCCAGCCGCCGAGTCGATTCACCGAAGCAAGTCTCGTGAAGCGCCTCGAGGAACTGGGTGTGGGACGGCCTTCCACCTATGCGTCGATCATCGGAACTATCCAGGACCGTGGCTACGTCTGGAAAAAGGGCTCGGCACTGGTCCCCTCGTTCACCGCCTTTTCGGTGGTGAACGTGCTTGAGGGCCATTTCCCCAACCTGGTCGACTATGCCTTCACCGCGCGCATGGAGGACGACCTCGACAAGATCGCGGGTGGGTCCGAGGAAGCGGTGCCGTGGCTCGAGCGCTTCTATTTCGGTGAGGGCGACGACGGAGAGCCGGGGCTGAAGGAGAAGGTGTCCACCCGGCTCGCCGACATTGATGCGCGTGCCGTCAACACGATCCCGCTCGGCATGACCGAGGATGGTCAGCCGGTGGTGGCTCGGGTCGGCCGCTACGGGCCCTACGTGCAGATGGGCACAAATGAAGAAGCCGGCGACAACGCCACTGCCTCCATCCCCGACGACATTCCTCCCGACGAACTCGACCTCGAGAAGGCGTTGGAATACCTCGCCCTCCCCAAGGAAGGTCGGGTGCTTGGCCAGGACCCGGAGACCGGGCTCGACATTTTCGCCAAGGCGGGGCGCTTCGGACCGTTCGTGCAGGTCGGCCTCCACGATGAACAAGACGACAAGCCCAGGACGGCGTCGCTCTTCCAGACCATGACCCTCGAACGGGTCACCTTCGAAGATGCTCTGCAGCTCCTCTCCCTGCCGCGCACGGTGGGTGCGGATCCCGCTGATGGTGAGGCGATAACGGTGCAGAACGGGCGCTACGGCCCATACCTGAAGAAGGGCACCGACAGCCGCAGCCTGGAGAACGAAGAGCAGCTCCTCACGGTCACGCTCGAGGAGTGCCTCGCGGTCCTCGCCCAGCCCAAGCGCCGGCAGGGCCAGGGCGCACCCAAGCCGCCGCTACGCGACATGGGCGAAGACCCAGAGAGCTCTAAGCCCATGGTGGTGAAGGACGGGCGCTGGGGTCCCTACGTCACCGACGGCGAAACCAATGCTTCGCTGCGCAAGGGCGACACAGTCGAAGAGCTCACCGTTGAGCGGGCATCAGAACTGCTGGCCGAACGGCGGGCCAAGGGGCCTTCGAAGAAGAAGGCGCGCAAGAAGAAGGCGGCTAAGAAGAGCACCAAGAAAAAGGCCACCAAGAAGAAGGCAGCGAAGAAGAAGGCCGCCAAGAAGCAGGATCCGAATCCTGAGGACGACTGATGCCGGCCCGTCGGACCAACCCGGCGGCAGTGTTGGTCTTGCTTTGATCTAGTGTCGGGACCCGTGAACAAGAGCGCGGAGAGGATGGCGGACGCGCTCGGGGCCACCCAGCCGAGCGGTCGGATCACCCGCGTGTTCGGCTCTCCGGAGTTCTTCCGACTCTGGGTCGCTCAGGTGATCTCCGCCACCGGAGACTGGCTTGGGCTCATCGCGATCATCGCGCTGGCGGCTCGCATCAGCGAAGGCTCCGAAGGCACGGCGATTGCCCTCGTGCTCGGAGCCCGTATCGCTCCCGGATTTTTCCTCGCCACCGCGGCGGGCGTGATTGTCGACCGTCTCAACCGTAAGCGGGTGATGCTGGTCTGTGATATCGGTCGGGCCCTGGTGTTGTTCGCTCTGCCGTTCGTCGACTCCCTGGTCGGCCTGATCATCGCCTCGTTCGTGCTCGAGTTGTTCACCATGCTGTGGTCGCCGGCCAAGGAGGCGATCGTCCCCAACCTGGTGCCCACCGAGAAGCTCACCTCGGCCAACTCGCTCAATGTCGCGGCGGCCTACGGCACCTTCCCGGTGGCGGCGGGTATCGCCGCCCTGCTGGCCAAGGTGGCGGAGAACTTTGCCGACGAAGGTTGGGTCGACACCTGGCGTCTCAATGGGGAGGGGCTGGCGTTCTACGTCGATGGTGTTTCTTTCCTGCTCACCGCTCTGATCGTCTGGAAGATAGCGATGCCCAGCCGCTCATCGGCGGAACGAAGATCGGGTGAACGAGGGAGCTTGGATCTCAGCGGCGCGGTTCGTGAGCTACGAGAGGGATGGGAGTTCATCGCCGTCAATCCGATAGTTCGCGCCGTCAACCTGGGTCTCGCCACCGGCGTCGTGGGGGGCGGCATGCTGGTGCCGCTCGGGGAGATATTTGTCAACGAGGTGATCTCCGGTGATGCTGCAGACTTCAACCTCATCCTGTTTGCCCTCGGCACCGGAATGGCCTTGGGGGTGGTGGCGGCATCGGTTCTCCAGAACAAGATCAACCGCGCCCGGGTGTTCCCCTTCGCCCTGGTCACAGCGGGCGGAGCCTTGATGGTGGCGGGGTCATCATCGGTGCTCTTGATAGTCGTGCCGCTCATCGGACTGGTCGGATTCGCGGCGGGGCCCATCTATGTGTTGGGCTTCACCCTGTTGCACGAAAACGTCGACGACGAGTTGAGAGGCCGTGTCTTCTCCGCCCTTCTGGTGTTGGTGCGGTTCTGCCTGCTGTTGGCGTTGGCCGTCGCTCCGCTCGTGTCCGACCTGCTCGATGGCCTGTCCAACCGGTGGTGGGGTGGCGAGATCGAGATCTCCAGCCTGGCGATAGCAGTACCTGGGGTGAGGCTCACCCTCTGGTTGTCGTCGGTGATAATCATCGGTGCCGGATTCCTCGCCTTGTGGAGCTTGCGGGCAGGATCAGGTGTGTTCGTGACAGAGAGCTCAACTTCGCAAGACGATGAGATGGAGTTTCCCGAACAGTGACCGGTCGACTAATCGCGTTTGAGGGGGCAGATGCCTCGGGCAAGTCCACCCAGGCCCGCCGTCTCGCCCGCCGTCTCGGCGCGACCCTCACGTTCCAGTTCGGTGCCACCGAGATAGGCGGGGCGATCAGGTCCATCCTCCTCGACCCCGCCCACTCTGCTCTCGATGATCGGGCCGAGGCCCTGCTCGTGGTAGCCGACAAGGCCCAGCATGTGGCTGAGGTGGTGAGGCCGGCGCTGGCCCGCGGCGAGACCGTGGTGTCGGATCGCTTCACCGCCTCCTCCCTGGCCTATCAGGGTTACGGACGCGGAATCGATCTCGAGGTTCTCGACCAGATGATGCGGTTCGCCACCCACAACCTGAGCCCCGAACTCACTGTGCTTCTCGACGTCGACCTGGAATTGGCGCGGGCTCGTCTCGGCGACGAGATCGACCGCATCGAGGGAGCCGGCGGCGACTTCCACCGGCGGGTTCGCCATGGCTACCTGGAGATGGCGGCGGCCGACCCCGACCGGTGGTTGGTGATCGACGCCGGTGGCACTGTCGATGAGGTGGCGGCCCGCGTCGATGCTGGCGTCGATCAATGGATGGCCGGCGACCACCGATGACCTGGGAGTCGGTGATCGGCCAGGATGGCGCCGTCGGGCACCTCGCGGCCGCGGTCGACGCGCCGGTCCATGCCTATCTTTTTGTCGGCCCGAATGGCGCCGGCAAGCGGCGAGCCGCCAATGTCTTCGCCGGAGAGCTACTTGCCTCTGCCGACCCCGGCGGAGCCGAGCGCCACCGGCGACTCGCCGCCGCCGAGCATCACCCCGATGTTCACGTGCTCGATCCGGCGGGCAACTCTCTGCGCCGGGAGGAGGAAGCCGAACCCCTGATCGTCGAAGCGAGTCGGTCCCCGGTCGAGGGCAACCGGAAGGTCCTGGTGGTGAATCGTTTCCACACCGCCACGCCAGCGGCCGCAGCCTCCCTGCTCAAGACGATCGAGGAACCTCCGGCCACCACGATTTTTGTGTTGCTGGCCGAGGATGTTCCTCCCGAACACATCACCATCGAGAGCCGGTGTACCCGGATCGATTTCTCTCCGGTCCCCACCGGAGCGATCGAGGCCGCACTCGTGGCCGAAGAACTCGCCGACGCGGCCCAGGCGGTGGTGGTTGCCGCGGCCGCGAGTGGGAGCATGGAACGGGCCCGGGTATTGGTGCGAGATGAGCACCTCGTCGCCCGGCGTGAAGCATGGCGGTCGATCCCCGATCGTCTCGACGGCACGGGGGCAGCGGTAGCGGTGATGGTGGAGGAGGTCCGCTCGCTCATCGACGATGCCGGAGCGGCCAAGGGCCAGGTCCACGCCACTGAATTGGAAGCCCTCGACGAGCGTGAGGAGCGGCTCGGCACCCGCGGCTCGGGTCGTCGCGACATGGAAGCCCGCCACCGACGCGAGCTTCGCCAGTTCCGCACCGAGGAGCTGAGGTTCGGGCTCGCCACTCTCTCCGGTCGCTACCGAGAAGTGCTGGTGGAGGGCGATGATCGGCCGGGCGTGCTCGACGCCAGCAGCCGACTTCGCGACGCCTCGGAGGCTCTCATCCGCAATCCCAACGAACCCCTCCTGCTTCAGGCCCTGCTGTTGAAGCTGCCCGCCCTCCGCTGAGCGGTCGGGGCGGGCCCGGGCGGGCGGCGGTGAGGAACCGCATACCTCGTTTGGTACCTTCTGTTGTCTGTCGCATTGGGCGGCATGAGTCTCGCCCGAGTAGCTCAGTTGGTAGAGCGACGCTCTCGTAAAGCGTAGGTCAGGAGTTCAATTCTCCTCTCGGGCTCAGTGGTTCCGACGGTCGGAGCCTGGTGTGTCAGCGACGTTCCCCATGGAGGTCAGGTGGCCGATCCGGCGACTTTCACAGATGAAGCAATGCCGCTCATGTCGTCGCTCTATTCCGCCGCGCTGCGCATGACACGAAATCCGGCTGATGCTGAAGATCTTGTTCAGGAGACCTACCTCAAGGCCTTCCGGGCCTACGAGCGCTTCGAGGCCGGCACCAACCTGAAGGCGTGGATGTATCGCATCCTCACCAACAGCTATATCAACGACTACCGCAAGAAGCAGCGTCGCCCCGACGAGTCCGACATCGAAGATGTCGAGGACCTCTACCTCTATCGCCGTATCGGCGGGTTGGCCGGCGCCACCCTGGGTCGTAGCGCCGAGGATGAGCTTATGGATCTCTTCGGAGAGGCCGAGGTGAAGGAGGCGCTCGAGGAGCTGGCCGAGCACTATCGACTGCCTGTGCTTCTCGCCGATGTCGAGGGTTTCGCCTACAAGGAGATCGCCGAAATCCTCGATGTTCCGATCGGAACGGTGATGAGTCGCCTGCATCGGGGAAGAAAGCAGCTCCAAAAGTTGTTGTATGAATTTGCCAAAGCCCACCGGCTGCTCCCCGACTCCGAATCGGCTGTCGTGGGCGCCGACTCGAACGATGAGGTCTGAGCATGAGGTCTGAGAAGTGACATCCGACCAGCCGGATCCAAGCGCCGACGACGGGCGATGCGATTGCACCGCTGCGCTCCAGGCGCTCTACTTCTATCTGGATGGTCATCTCACCATCGAACGACGCACCACGATCAAGACCCACATTGATCTCTGCTCACCCTGCTTCGCTGCGTTCTCGTTCGAGACCGAGCTGCGTCAGGTCGTGTCGCACCGGTGCACCGATGAGGTTCCCGAGGCCCTGAGGGCCCGGATCGCTGATGCCATCCGGGGTGAAATCGGCGGCGGCTCGTTTCTCTGAAGGGCTCGAGTCCGGTGGCCCATTGAGTTCCGAAGCTGACACTTGAGCGTCACCCGGAACTAATTGGGCTCCTCACGCCGTTCTCTATGGCATGAGGGTCCAAGGCGAACGCTTCACCAGCATTGAGAGGCACACCCCCCTGTCGTCAATGGGTCGGGTGTGCAGTGAGTCGGGTTGCGAGACCCGATTGTCGGTTTACAACGATCAGGATTTCTGCAGCCTCCACGCACCCATGGTGGTGCCGAGGATGAGGGGCAAGGTCTTGAACGACTAGGCGGGCATCGGGGAGCGCTCAGTCGAGGTCGGCCGGACCACTCGAGCAGTCGGTGAGGCGGTAGGTGAGTTGAGACGCCCATTCGTCGGTGAGCTTCTCGGGTGGCGTGTCGTATTGGCCTTCGACCCTGAAAGAGCGGGGGCGGGGCACGACTCCGAAACTCTTGATCGACACCCCGTCGTCGGTGAGGTTCTCCAGGCTGAATGCGAGGAGCCAGGTGCATGTGTCGTCATTGTCGTTCGCGACGATGTCGGCGCTCACCGATCCGGCGACGATCGCGATGTCGGGATTGTCTCCAAGTACGCCCCTGACCTCGTTGGCCACGAAGATCAGGCCGAGCACCAGCACGATCATCCCGCCCGAAATCATCCACACTCGACAGTATCTCGTGCGCCTCGAGGGCCGCCTGTACCCCATCGTGTGCGGACAAGGGCCCGGGGCGATCTACACTCTGCGCCATGAGTCAACTTGCTGTCGTATGGCATTTCTGGATTGCGCCGGCTCTCGCCATAGCGTGCATCGCGGCGATCGTGTTCACCGTCGTCGGGTATCTGGGCCAGGTCACCTACAAGCGCTATCCCCGCGACTGATATGAGCGAGGCGGTCGACTGGGAGGTCGCCCGGAAGTTTGCGGGCAAGGTTGCGGGCAAGGAGCCCTACCGCGCCGCGCGCTACCGCGACGGGCTGGAAGAGGATTTCGATCGCTACACCGCCCAAGCGGAAGATCTCGTGGCGGAGTGCACGGGCCTGCGTTCGCTCGACGGCAACGCTCGGGGCCGGGTCACCGGCAGGGAGGGTTGGGTCGATGCCAACCTCGCGTCCTTCCAGCGCCTGCTTCGGCCCATCACCGACAAGTTGGCCGACAAGATGGATGGCAAGGCGGGCCAGCTCGGTCCGAAGGTGGCAGGAGCCGAGCTCGGGGCCATGCTCGGGTGGATGTCCACTCGCGTGTTGGGCCAGTACGACCTCCTCGTGATCGAGGATGAGAATCCCGACGAGCAGGACATCGTCTATTACGTCGCGCCCAATGTGTTGGCGCTGGAGAAGCGTTATGCATTTCCTCCTCAGGAGTTCCGGCTCTGGCTGGCGCTTCATGAGGTCACCCATCGGGCCCAGTTCACCGGTGTGCCCTGGATGCGTGAGCACTTCCTGGGCTTGGTCGAGGCCACGATGGACAGTGTCGATCCCGACCCCAAGAGGTTCCTCGCAGCCGCCCAGCGCTTGCTCGAGTCGCGTCGTCGCGGCGAAGACCTGATGGACCAGGGCGGGATCATGGCCCTGTTCGCCTCCGACGAACAGCTCGCGGTGATCAACGAGGTCGCCGGCCTGATGAGCCTCCTCGAGGGTCACGGTGATGTCACGATGGACCGCGCCGGGCAGGGGCTTGTGCCCTCGGCCGAACGGTTCGCCCGCGTGTTGCGCCACCGTCGCCAGAACGCGAGCGGGTTCACCAAGGTCTTCCAGCGCCTCGCCGGCCTCGAGGCCAAGATGAAGCAGTACGCCGAGGGCGAGTCGTTCATCGCGGCGGTGGAGTCTCACGGAGGGACCGACCTGCTCGATCGCGCATGGGCGGAGCCGGCCAATGTCCCGTCCATCGACGAGATCCGTGATCCCGGCCTGTGGATCGCCCGGGTCGGGTCTGCGGAGTTCGCGGCCTGAGCCTCGGTGGATATCACCGAGCTGCTCGATCGGTGCGCCTTTCCCGACACACGGGAGCCTCTTGCGCTGGGCGTCAGCGGGGGCGCCGACAGCGTGGCGATGGCCCTTCTCGCCCGAGCCGCAGGCAGAGACATCGTCATCTGGCACGTCGATCACGGCCTCCGGCCATCCTCGGCCGAGGATGCTGAGATGGTGGCGGCCTTCGCTTCCCGCCTCGGCGTGGGATTCGAGCTGAGGGAGGTGGATATTTTGCCGGGAGCCGATCTCGAAGCGCGGGCCAGGGAGGTCCGCTACACAGCTCTGCCTGGCGATGTCTGCGTCGGGCACACCGCCGACGATCGGGCCGAGACGGTCCTGATGAACCTGCTCCGAGGGGCGGGCCTGGTGGGAGTGGCTGCTCGGTTCCAGCGGGTGAACAGGCCCCTCATTCGACTGCGTCGATCCGAGACCCATGCCCTTTGTGAGGCTGAGGGGATCTGCATTGTCGAGGACGAACACAATCATGATCCCTCGTTCACCCGCGTTGCTGTGAGGCAGCGACTCATCCCCGAGATCACACAGCTCGTCGGGCGCGATCCCGTTCCCCTCCTCACCCGTCATGCCGATCTTGTCGGCGATGCGCTCGACGTGGTGCGCACGGCAGCCGCGGCGATTGACCCAACCGACGTCGCCGCGCTTCGCGTCGCGCCCCGTGCTGTTGGCACCGAGGCTCTGAGGGGTTGGCTCCAGGATCAGACCGGAGCAGACCACCCGGTTGATGCGGCTTCGATCGAACGTGTGCTGGCGGTGGTCGACGGCAGCCGTGTGGCCACCGAGGTGACGGGGGGCCATCGGGTGGCCCGCACGGCGGGGAAGCTCAGGGTCGAGCGAAGGAAGTGAGCGGCCGAAGATCGCATCTCTGACCGGTAGGGTCTGAAAGATGTACGAAGCACCCCAGGGATCCATCGGGAGGGTGGTGATCGCGCCCGACGATCTGGCCGCGCGAGTCCAGGAACTCGGGGCCAGGATCACCACCGACTACCGCGGGCGGAGCCCCTTGCTGGTGGGCGTTCTCAAGGGTGCTTTCGTCTTCATGAGCGACCTCGGCCGTGCCATCGATCTTCCGGTCGAACTCGATTTCATGGCGGTCTCGTCATACGGCGAGTCCACCAAGTCAAGTGGTGTGGTGCGCATCGTCAAGGACCTCGAGACCGACATCGACGGTCGCGATGTGATCCTGGTGGAAGACATCGTCGACTCCGGGCTCACCCTGCGTTATCTGAGGTCCCTTCTCGGCGACCGCAACCCGGCGAGCCTCGAGGTGTGTGCCCTGCTCGTGAGGGAAGGGGCCAACACCGGCGACGTCAAGTATTTCGGGTTCCCGATCCCGCCCGATTTTGTGGTCGGATACGGCCTCGACGTGGCCGAGCATTACCGCGAGCTCGATTCGATTCGGGTATTCGACCCCGAGTAGCGATCAAGGATCGGTCGCGATGCAGATTCCAAACATTCAATTGGGCGCCGACATGGTACGAGGCCATGATGCGCGAGCTACGGTCCACGCCGTGCGAATCGTGCAGACATGAGAGGCAAATGGGCCCAGGGCATCGAGCCGCGACACTTCACGTGGATCGTGAAGGATCGGGTGGCGGTATGCGAGCGCCCCGGCGGCTACGGAGCCAACCACCGCAAGGTGAGGCGTCAGGAGGAGATCATCTGGCTTCGCCAGCATGAGTTCGACTTCGTCGTGTCGTTGTGTGGTTCCACCCAGAACCTGCACAACTACGAGGCCATGGCCCTGCCGTTTCACCATGTGCCGTTCAATGGCCCTGCGGCCGGCCCGCTCGGACTCACTCGGGCCATGGCCGCGATTCGCGATCATGTGACTGCGGGTGAGCGCATCGTCGTGCACCGTGAGGAGCTCGGCGAACGCCTCACGGGTCTGGTGGCCGCCTACCTGCTGTGGATGGGCCTGGTCGCCGATGGTCCCCAGGCGATAAGCATCACCGAGCAGTTGTTCGAACGCGAGCTCGGCCAACTCGCCCGCGAGCTGGTGTTCATGGTCGACAAGTGCGACCCCTCCGCCGATGTGAGGGTCGGCGCGTTCATCGACGATCCGATCGAACTCGATGATGAAGAGCACTCCGATGACGACCTCGACGGCGATGGGGCCGAACCAGCCGAAACGACCTGATGCCCCGGATCCGGGTGATCGGTCGTGGCCGGGCGGGTGGCTCGCTCGTGGGTGCTCTGGCCGGGTCCGACTGGAAGGTGATCGATGTGCGGGGGCGCGACGACCTGGTGGTCGACGCGGCCGCAGGAGTCGATCTGGTGGTGATCGCCACGCCCGACGATGTGATCGCCGCGGTTGCCGCGGCGATCGACCCCGTCGACTCCACCGTGGTCGTCCATCTGGCCGGTTCGCTCGGCTTGGGTGTGCTCGAGGGTCACCCCCGGCGTGGGGCCATGCATCCCCTCGTGGCCCTGCCCGATGCCCGTCGCGGAGCGGAGCGCCTTCGTGAGGGAGCCTGGTTCGCGACGGCCGGAGACCCCATGGTAAGTGATCTGGTGGAAGCACTGGATGGTCGTGAGTTCTCCGTCGCCGACTCAGACCGCGGCGCCTATCACGCCGCGGCTGCGGTGGCATCCAACCATCTCGTGGCGGTGTTGGGTCAGGCCCAACGCATCGGCCGTTCGGCCAACGTGCCCTTCGAGGCGATCATGGACCTTGTGAGGGCCACGATTCGCAATGTCGACGAGCTGGGCCCCGCGGCTGCTCTCACCGGTCCTGCCTCGCGAGGCGACGATGCCACGATTGCCCGTCACCTGGAGGCTTTGGCGCCCGACGAGCGGTCGAGCTACGAAGCAATGGTCGCCGAAGCGCGCCGTCTCGCGGCCCAGGCCCGTTCCGAAGGCGAGGCGGGCTGACATGGATCTGATCGCGACGATCGCCGAGGTGCGGGGCCGACTCGATTTCCACCGCGCCGAAGGCCACACCGTCGGATTGGTTCCCACGATGGGCTATCTGCATGCGGGCCACGCCTCCCTGATGACGGCCGCGGTCGACTCCAATGACATCACGGTTGCCTCGATATTCGTCAACCCCCTCCAGTTCGGTGAGGGAGAGGATCTCGATTCCTATCCTCGCGATCTGGATCGTGATCTGGAGATCTGTCGGGCCGAGGGGATCGACATGGTCTTCATGCCTTCGGTCGAGGAGATGTACCCGCGCCCGGTCGACACCGTGGTGACTGTTCCCACGATCGCGGCCCCGCTCGAAGGCGTCACCCGGCCCTCGCACTTCGCAGGTGTAGCCACCGTGGTGGCGAAGTTGTTCTCGATAGCAGGTCCGTGTCGTGCCTACTTCGGTGCGAAGGATTGGCAGCAGCTGGCGGTGATCCGACGTATGGCCGCCGATCTGTCGATGCCGGTCGAAGTGGTGGCTTGCCCGATCGTGCGTGAGCCTGACGGGCTTGCCTTGTCGAGCCGCAACTCCTACCTCACCGCAGATGAGAGGGCTCAGGCATCGGTGGTCCGCCGTGCTCTCGATGTCGGGATCGAGTTGGTGGCGAACGGCGAAACCGACCCGAAGGTGATCGAGTCGGCCATGGCCACCGAGGTGGCCACTGCTCCGCTCGGTGAGCTCGATTACGCGGCTGCGGTCCCTGCCCAGACCCTGGTGGCCGATGGTTCGCTGGCGGGCGAGGTGAGGTTGTTGTTGGCGGTACGGTTCGGAGAGGCGAGGCTCATCGACAACGACGGCGCCTTCATCAGAGAGGTCTGAATATGGGAAATGAAGACGACTACGCGCCGAGCACGTGGGACTGGGTGGCCGAGCAGGTGGCCGAATACGAGGCCTCGGGTGGCAGCCGGGCCAACACCCTGCTCGACACCGGGATTCCGATAATCGTCATGACAACGGTGGGTCACAAGACCGGGAAGGTCCGCAAGGTTCCCCTGATGCGGGTGGAGCACGATGGTGAGTACGAGATTGTCGCCTCCAAGGCCGGCATGCCGCACCACCCGGGCTGGTACCACAACCTCGTCGCTGATCCGAACGTGACCATTCAGGATGGCTCCGAGCCGCTCGACTACACCGTCCGTCGCATCGAGGGCGACGAGCGTGCCGTGTGGTGGGACCGAGGTGTGAGCGTGTACCCGCCCTACGCCGAATACGCGCTATCAGCGGGTGAGGTCGGGCGCGTCATCCCGGTGTTCGTGGCGAGTCGAACCAGCTGATCGGTTCGGAGGTCAGCCTTGGCCGAGCAGCTTCGTAACCTCGCCTGATACCGCGATCAGGCGCTGCTCGCCGCGGGTGCGAGACGCTTCGACATCGGCGACACCGTTCACCGGCTCGATCACCTCGATATAGGCCTTCACCTTCGGTTCGGTGCCGCTGGGGCGGATGATCACGCGGGTGTCGTCGGCGAAGAGGAGCAGGGAGCCTGCCGTGGGTGGGAGGTGGCGCCCTTCGGCGAGGCTTTCGGATGAAGCGAGAGGGCTGCCCGCCAATGCATCCGGAGGGTTGGCGAGGACGCGGGTCATGGTTTCGCTCATCTTCTCCTGGGCATCGGTGCCGGCGAACCGGATCGACATGGGGCCGGTGAGATGGGTGCCGTGAGCCACTGCGAGCCGGTCGAGCCGGTCCCAGACGGTCTCACCGTCGGCGATCATCTCGGCTACGGCCTCGGCCGCGACGAGAGCGGCTGAGATCCCGTCCTTGTCGCGCACGACCCCGCCGATCGAGTAGCCGAGAGCCTCCTCGTAGCCGATCAGGTAGTGCTTGTCGGGCTGTTCGACGATGGGGCGGGCCACCCACTTGAATCCGGTGAGTGTGGTCTCGCAAGCCACATCGTGCGCCGCGGCCATCTTCGACAGCAGGCGGCTCGAGACGAGCGACGACGCCACGAGCCGGTTGGGGCCCGATGTGTGGGTGAGCAGGTGATCGGCGAGGAGGACACCGGTCTGGTCGCCGCTCAACGCTGTGTAGCCATGCCCATCGCGCGACGGCACCGCGAGGGCGATGCGGTCGCCGTCGGGGTCGTTGGCCAATACCAGATCGGCCGACTCCCTCTCGGCGAGTTGGAGGGCGAGGTCGAGGGCACCGGGCTCTTCGGGGTTGGGAAATGTGACGGTGGGAAAATCGGGGTCGGGTTCGAACTGCTCCGCCACGACTGCTGGGGTCGGGAATCCGGCTCGTTCGAAGGCCGCGAGGAGGTGGGCGCCGGCGACTCCGTGCATGGCGGTGTAGACGGTGGATACCGCCCGGTGGCGGGTGAGCAGGACTTCCTGGATCGCATCGAGATGCTCGTCCACCGGTTCGTTGCCGAGCACGGCAACGCGATCATCGATCACTTCGACCAGACCCCCGGCTGCCGCCACGGAATCGATCGCTGCGGCGATCTCGGCGTCGGCCGGTGCCACGAGCTGGATGCCGTCGGCCAGGTAGAGCTTGTAGCCGTTGTCGGCCGCCGGGTTGTGAGACGCGGTGATCATCACCCCGGCATCGGCGGCCTGGGAGAGCACCCCCCGGGCCAATACGGGTGTGGGAAGCGGACGCGGGAGTACGAGTGCGCGCCCGCCCCTCGCCGCGATCACCCCGGCGGCATCGTGGGCGAAGCTCCGGGAGCCGTGTCGGGCATCGAAGCCAACGACGATGGTGGGCGTCGGGATACCGCGTTGGCTCAACCAGTCCATCAGCCCGGCTGTGGTCTGGCGCACGACGAGCCGGTTCATGCGATTGGGGCCCGGCCCCTCCGCGGCTCGCAGTCCGGCGGTGCCGAACCCGAGCCGACCCTCGAAGAGTTCTTCGAGCACACCGGTGGCCTCGGCCTCGAGCAGGGCCTCGAGCTCGGCTCTGGTTGCGGGGTCAGGGTCGATGGCGATCCAGGCGTGGACCGTGGCCAAGAGATTGTTGGTCAAGGGGCTAGTTCCTCCTGAGGGCGACTCGGCTTATGGTCACGCGGCTCGGATCAGGGCGTCGATGAGGGCGAGAACACGGTCGGTGGACGCGGCCGCAACGTCGAGAACCTCCTGGTGGCTCAGGTCGCCGCCCATGCCCGCCGCGAGATTGGTGACCAGGGAGATGCCGGCTACCTCGGCACCCAGATGCTTCGCGGCGATGGCCTCCAGCACTGTGGACATTCCCACGAGGGTGGCGCCGAAACCGGCGAGCATGGCTATCTCGGCGGGGGTTTCGTAGGCCCCGCCGAGCAGGCCGGCGTAGACGCCCTCGGCAAGGGAGTCGTCGTGGGCGAGAGCGGCCGCCCTCATGCGCCGGGAGTAGAGCTCGGTGAGGTCACAGAAGCGTCCGGGGAATCCATCGGGAGGGTGAGCGCCACCCATGGGCGATACCCCGGTGAGGTTGAGCTGGTCGGCCAGCATCACCGGAGTGCCTGGCCCCTGGTTGCGATCGAGCGACCCCGCGGCGTTGGTGAGAATCACGGTGTTGCAGCCCGCCAGCACCGCGGCACGGACTGCGTGAACGACATCGTGCGCGCCGTGGCCCTCGTAGAGATGGGTGCGGCCACCGAACAGCCAGGCCGACTTGTCGCCGACCGACACCGCTCTCACGAGTCCGCTGTGGCCCTCGACCGCAGGCGGGGCGGCGCCCGGTATCGACCCCAGTGGAATCTCGGCGGTGATCGTGCCGAGACCCTCGGCCGCGGCAGCCCAGCCCGAGCCCAGCACCACGGCTACGTGGGCTTCCCCGAGCTGATCGAGGAGAACCCCTCCCGCCTCCTGGGCGTGATGCAGAGGGTGTGTCATTCGCTCTATCCTTTCAGCGGCCGGCGTACCCCGGGGACCTTATATCGACGCCGTGGTTGCCGTACCCTCTGAGCATGTCCGACACTCCTGCCAACTGGTACCCGGACCCATCGGGTCGACACGAACATCGCTACTGGGACGGCTCGGTCTGGACCGAACACGTCTCAGATCACGGACGCCAGGGGACCGACTCCCTGACCGACAGCGCGCCTCTCCCCACCACTCGAGCCACCGCCGAGAAGGTTCAGAGCCAGGTGGCCGACAAGGCGGGGGTGAGCGTGGCCCCGGCCGGCACGGGGCTGTTCGACCAACCCATTCTGGTGGTGAACCAGAAGGCCAAGCTCATCGAGCTCAACAACGAATACGCGGTCTACGACCAGGATGGCACCCAGATCGGAGCGATCCGCCAGGTCGGCCAGAGTGCCCTCAAGAAGGTGGCCCGCTTCGTCAGCAGCTTCGACCAGTTTATGACCCACAGCCTCCAGCTCGTCGATATCAACGGCGTGGTGCAGCTCACCGTCACCCGCCCCGCGAAGTTCGCCAAGTCGAAGGTGCACATCGCCGACGCATCGGGAGCTCCGATCGGTTCGATCGTGCAGCAGAACATGATCGGCAAGATCCGCTTCTCTCTCGAGGGGACCAGCGGGAAGCTCGCTTCGCTCAACGGCGAGAACTGGCGGGCGTGGAACTTCAACATCCAGGACGGCGCGGGCAACGAGTTGGCTCGCATCACCAAGACGTGGGAGGGACTCGCCAAGACGATGTTCACCACCGCCGACAACTATGTGTTGCAGATTCATAAGCCCCTCGCCGAGCCTCTACGCAGCCTTGTGGTGGCCTCCGCGGTATCTGTGGATCTCGCCCTGAAACAGGACAGCCGCGGTTTCGGCTGACCCCGGCCGCGGTCAGGTAGCGTTCTGCACCGTGCTACTCACCATCGACGTCGGGAACACCCAGACCGTTCTGGGCCTCTACGACCCTGAAGCGGAGAACGGCGAAGGCGCCGCGGCCGGCCTCGTCGACCATTGGCGCCTGTCAACCGACGCCGACCGCACCAGCGATGAGCACTCGGTGATGATCCGAGCGCTCCTCGACATCGCCGGAGTCGACTTCGACGAGGATCTCGACGGGGCCGCGATCTGCTCCGGCGTGCCGCGGGTGCTCTCCAACCTGCGCGACATGATGCATCGCTATCTCCCGTTCGAACCGGTGGTGATCGAGCCGGGCGTCAAGACAGGGATGCCGATCCTCTACGACAATCCCAAGGAGGTCGGCGCCGACCGCATCGCCAACGCAATCGCCGCTCACGATCTCTTCGGCGGCCCCACTGTGGTGGTCGACTTCGGTACCGGCAACAACTTCGACGTGATCTCCGAGAACGGTGAGTTCATCGGAGGCGCGATCGCTCCCGGTGTGGAGATCAGCCTCGACGCCCTGTTCGGTCGGGCCGCGGCGCTGCGCGCGGTCGAGCTGGTGGAGCCACGAAGTGTCATCGGCAAGAGCACGGTTGAATCGATCCAGTCCGGCTCGGTCTACGGGTTCGCCTCGATGATCGACGGGATGGTGCGACGCTTTGCTGCTGAGATCGGCGAGATCAATGTCGTCGCCACCGGTGGCTTGGCCCACGTGATCGTGCCGGCCTGCGAAACCATCGACCACCTCGAACCCTTCCTCACCCTCCACGGTCTGCGGATCGTCCACCAACGAAACTCTCGATGACCCTTCCCTACCGCTTCGACGTATCCCACACTGCCGCCGCGATCATCGCTGATCATGGCGACATCGAGGCCGGCTCGGAGACCGATCAGGTCGTCACCGTTGCGGGTCGTCTGATGCTCAGGCGCGACCAGGGCAAGGTGGCCTTTGGCTCGCTGCAGGACAGCACCGGCCGGATTCAACTCTTCGCCATGGCCAAGAGCACACCCGAATTCGATGGCTTCACCGGCCTCTCGATCGGAGACTGGATCGCGGTCACGGGTATCGTGATGATGACCCGTCGGGGCGAACTGTCGGTGCGGGTCGACGAATGGACGGTGCTCGCCGAAGCCCAGCGACCCTTCCCCGACAAGTGGCACGGTCTCTCCGATCCCGACGTCCGCTATCGCCAGCGCTACGTCGACCTGTGGGTCACCGAAGAATCACGCACGGCCTTTCGCCAGCGCTCGGAGATCGTGGCGTCGATGCGCCGCATCCTGCAGGAGCAGGATTTCATCGAGGTCGAGACCCCGATGCTCCACCCGATTCCCGGGGGCGCCCTGGCCAAGCCCTTCGTCACCCACCACAACGCCCTCGACACCGACCTCTACCTGCGTATCGCTCCCGAGCTCTACCTGAAGAGGCTCGTGGTGGGCGGGATGGAGAGGGTCTTTGAGATAGGTCGGGTGTTTCGCAACGAGGGCATGTCCACCCGTCACAATCCCGAGTTCACAATGCTCGAGCTCTACTGGGCATATGCCGATCATGGCGACATGATGACCCTCACCGAGGAGCTCATCGCGGGCACCGCGATGGAAGTGCTCGGCACCACCGTGATCGACTACGACGGCCGTGAAGTCGATCTCACCACGCCGTGGCGGCGGGCCACGATGGAGGAGCTGATCCTCGAACACGCCGGTGTCGAGGTGAGTCTCGACACCCCGATCGACGAGCTCCGTACCCTGTGCGAGAGGTTCGGCGTAGAAGTGAAGGCCCACTACGGCCCCGGCAAGCTGATTCTCGAGATCTACGAAAAGACCTGCGAAGCCGAGCTGTGGGGGCCGGTGTTCGTCACCGACTATCCGGTGGAGGTCTCGCCGCTCTCACGCGAGCATCGCGACCGGCCGGGCTACGCCGAGCGTTTCGAGGCAATCGTGGCCGGACGTGAGCTTTGCAACGGTTTCTCCGAGCTCCTCGATCCGGTCGTACAGAGGGAACGGTTCGTCGCCCAGGAAGCCGATCGTGATGCCGGCGACGACGAGGCGATGGTGGTCGACGAGGACTACCTGAGGGCCCTGGAGTACGGCCTGCCCGGTACTGCCGGGCTCGGTATCGGGGTGGATCGGCTCGTGATGTTGATCACCGGAACCACCACGATTCGCGATGTCGTGCTATTCCCTACCCTCAGACCAGAGCAGACCGAGGGGTAGCCATGCGGATCGCAATCGTCGGCATGGGTGGCGACATCGGCACTGGTGTCGCCCTGCGCTTCCACGGCGATCCTGCGGTCTCGATGTTGGGCCTCGATATGGAGCCGCCGCGTCGTCGGATACGGCGCACCGAGTTCCACCGCGTCGAACCCACCGAGGTGGAGACCCGCACCCGACTCCTTCGCGAGTTCGACCCCGAGGTGCTCATCCATCTGGGGATCTACGAGCCCCACTCGCGCTCCAATCCCGTATCGGCCGAGATCCGCACCCGGGCCGCCACCCGTTCGGTGTTCCAGGCCGCTCTCGATTGCCCCTCGCTCCAACACGTCGTGATGAGGTCGGGGATCGATGTCTACGGGAGCCGGCGCCGTTCCCACGAGGTGGCCGACGAGAGCGCCCCGCTCGCGCCTACATCGCGCTTCGGTCGGATGCTCGTCGACGCGGAAACCGAAGCCCAGACCTTCAAGAAGCAGCGCGAGGCCATCCCGGTCACCATCCTGCGCTTCGCTCCGATCGTGGGTCCTTACATCCCGAGCCCGCTCGGGCGCTACCTCCGCCTCCCGGTGGTGCCCGTCGGCCTGCCGTTCGAGGGTCCCCTCCAACTTGTCCACATCGACGACGTCCACGACGCCGTTGCGGCGGCCGTACGGGTGCGCATCGATGGGGCGTTCAACATCGTGGGCGAGGGAACGATCACCGGGTCGAAGGCAGCGCGGATCGGTCGGCGCCTGATCATGCCCGTATGGGGGCCGGGATGGCTCGTGGCACGCGCGATCACCGCCGCCCTCGGTTCACCCCTGCCCGAACACTCCGCCGAGGCACTCAAGCGGGGCCAGACCGCCGATGGTGCCAAGGCTCGATCCGAGCTTGATTTTACTCCCGCCCGCTCCACCCGGGCCTGTGTGGAGGACCTCTACAACTGGGAGTCGATCGTGCATCTCGAGGTCGACAGGGACGCCGCATGAGCCGGATCTATACGAGCGACGGTGTTCGCATCCACTACACCGAGTGGGGCAACCATGAGGGACCCACCGTGTTGTTCCTGCACGGGCTCGGGGCCGACAACCTCGGCTGGTTCCGTCAACGCCATGCCTTCGGCCACGACTATCGCTGCGTGGCCGTCGACAATCGAGGATCGGGGCAGTCCGAGAAGCCGCCGGGCCCCTACTACCTCGAACGCCTCGCCCGAGATGCGGTGGAGGTTCTCGACCATCTCGAGATCAGGTCGGCCCATGTGGTCGGAGCGTCGATGGGTGGGGCCCTTTCGCAGATCATCGCCGTCGGGTTTCCCGAACGGGTTCAGTCGCTCACCCTGGCCTGCACCGCATGTGAGCTTGGTTGGCGAGACGAGCTGTTCGACGACTGGGAAAACCTGATTCGCACCCAGGGGATGCGGGCGTTCTCGGTGAAGAACTTCGAGTGGATCTTCGGACCCCGCTCGGTGCGCCGACTCTGGCCTGTTGCGGCCCTCCTCGGACCCCTGATGCTGCGTGCCCCTCAAGAGGCGTTCATCGCCCAGATCGGTGCGATTCGCAGCTTCAACGAAGGCAGTTCGGATGATCTCGGCGAGATCAGGGCGCCGACGCTGGTGATTACCGGGAGTCAGGATCTGCTCACTCCGGTCGCCGATGCCGAGGAGATCGCGGCTCGAATTCCCAACAGCGAACTGGTGGTCGTGCGAGGGGCGGCCCACGGTTTCATGGTGGAGGGTGCCAAGTACTTCAATCGGGTGGTGCTTGAGTTTCTGGGCCGCCAGGTGGCGGTCAGTTCGTCAGCGTGATCACCAGATTGCCGATGTGTTCCTTGCGGCCGAAGGCCTCCTGGGCCTCGCCGATCTGCTCCAACGGGTAACACGCCGCGAGCATCGGGGCCACCTCGCCGCGCTCGATGTAGCCGACGAGGTCGGCGAACACCTGAGGCTGGAAGACCGTTGCCCCATAGAGCTCCAGGTCGTTGAGATAGAGGGTGCGGAGGTCGAGATCGACGACCGGCCCGGCGATGGCGCCGGAGGTCACGTAGCGCCCTCCCCTGCCGAGGGCCTCCAACCAGCCGATGAAGTTGTCGCCGCCCACGATGTCGGCCACCACGTCGAACGGAGCGCCGTTGGCCTCGACCGCCGCAGCGGCGACGTCGCCGGCCTCACGGGCGATCGTTGCTGCCGGCTCCAGAGCCCGGACCTGGTCGAGCTTTGCCGAGCCGGCGATCGCCACCACCTTGGCGCCGCGCCGCTTCGCCAACTGCACCAGGGCGCTGCCGACCCCGCCCGACGCTCCGGGTACGGCGATGCTCTGGCCGCTGGTGAGCCCGACCCGCTGGAGCATGTGTTCCGCGGTCGACCAGGAACAGGCGAAGGTGGCGAGCTCCTCGTCGGTCAGGTCGGAGTCGACCGGGTGAACGTTTCGGGCCGGAACCGCCGCATACTCCGCGAACCCACCGTCGTGTTCGCTGCCGAGGTAGCCGGCCAGCTCGCGGTTGGCCGGATCGTCGGGGTCGCGTAGCCAGGGGTCGACCAGCACGCGTCGACCCATGAGTGCAGCGATGTCGACTTCGGTGCCGGCGGCCACGACCGTGCCGCAGATGTCTGCGCCTTGGATACGGGGGAACCTGAGACCGCCGCGGCCCCATGTGGCATCGTCGGTCTGGGACTCCTCGAAGCCGTCGCCCGAGGTGGCCGCGGTAACCGACCGGGAGTACCACCCGACGCGGGTGTTGATATCGGTGTTGTTCACGCCACAGGCCGAGACCCTGATGAGGGCGTCGTCGGGTCTGAGGATCGGCAGAGGGACATCGTGGCGAACTTCCAACATCTCGGGACCCCCGCGCCCGAGGAGGAGGGCGGCGCGCATCGTGTCGGGTCTGTCCATCCTTCAGTGTCTCAGCTGGGTGGTCGGCAGGGGTGATGGTCTGAAAGCCCGGCGAAACCGGCATCATCACCGGATGGACGACAGTGACCTTCGCTGGTCGGATGCTCGCAGCCGACGACAGAAGCGCCTACGCGCGGTTGTGTGGATCTTCGTGGCGACGGTAGGCCTGGGGGTCGGGGGTGCGATCTGGTGGGGGGCTGGGGGTGAGAGTCCCGATGTTGGTTTGCTGGAGAGCACGATCTACGCCCGTCCCGTGGAAGTTCCTCCGGTGGAGCTGTCCGTGGTCACCGTTGAGTGGGGTATCTCAACGATCGACCTCGGCGGTGCCGACCCTATGAGTGGTGGTATCTCACCGGCCGATCTCGACCACGACGGCGACCTTGATCTGGTGGTGGCCAACGGCTCGGCTGCGGTGTTGTTGTGGGATGACGGACGCTACGGGCCTCCGATCGATCTTGGCGTCGACGATGCGGTGTCGGCGGCGATCGGGGATGTCGATTCCGACGGTTGGCCCGATATTTTGGTGGCCCGCACCGGCGATACCGATCTCGTCCTGTGGGGCGGAGACTGGCTCGCCGGTGAGGGTGCGCCTCCCAATCCCCTTCGCCTCGAGGGAGGAGCTCCGTCGGCGGTGCTGGTTCCGGCCGACTTCGATGGCGACGGCCAACTCGAGATTCTGCGCCTCGGGCGCGGAGGCGGGTCGGGCACATCCGATGTGATCTGGAGCCAAAACGGTGACACCCCTCGTTCGTTCGGGTCGACCGTCCTGCCGGGGTCGGACCTGCTCTCACTCGCGGTTGCCATCGCCGACGTCGATGGCGATGGCCTGCTCGACATCTGGGTGACGCGCGATGTCGGATGGGATCTCGGAGGGGATTCCGTCTACTCGCGGCGAGGTGATGAAGCGGGTCCGTGGCTGGATGTGGCTGACACCCTCGGGGCGGGACTGGCCATCGACGGCATGGGGATCACTCTGGCTGATCTCGATTCCGATGGTGATGTCGATGCCTACGTGTCCGACATTGGTGACAACGAGGTCCTGTTGGCCGACGATGGAGGGTTCGCATCTTCGGACCACTCGGGAGCGGCGAGGATTCGTCCCCCGAACACGTCGTCATCGGTTGTGTCGAGCTCGTGGGCGTCGGGAGCGGCGGATATCAACCTCGATGGACGCCTCGATCTGGTGGTGGTGGGCGGTGGGTTCCCCGACGGTGTGGTGCGCAACAAGATCGCGGGCACCTCGGTGATCCTCGAGGAGCCGCCTGCGATCCTCGTCGGTATCGACGGTCGCCACTTCGTCGACGACTGGCCACTGCTCGGGCTCGAGCTGTCGATGGTCGGCCGGTCGATGGCTCTCGGCGATTTCGACGGCGATGGCGACACCGACATCATGATCGTCAGCCAGGATGGAAAGCTCGCTGCACTGAGAAACGACAGTGACCGCCCATCGCTCACCATCGAGGTCCCGCCGAGCTGTGGCGAGGGCGTCGAGGTTGAGATTTCGACCGCGACGGTGCGGCACCGCTCAGTTGTCCCCGCCCAGACCTACGGGGGGGCACATGCCCGCCAGGTGGTGGTGGGCCTCGGTGCCGAGCCGACCACTGTTCGAATCGAGCGCCCCGGACACGGGCCGGTGGAATTCACCGCGGGCCGCGAGGCGGACCGCACCGTGGAGATCGCCGTGTGTTGAGCTCGTACTCAGCGCAGTGGCGAGGCTGCCCGTTCGACCAGATCGATAGATGCTGCTCTGAGGGCCTCGGCGCCGGGTGTATCGGGGAGCGCGGTGAGAGTGGCGCAGGCTTTGTCGGCCCACGAGCGGGCCACATCGAAGGCGATGTCGACCCCGTCGCCAGAACGCACGAGCTCTCGGGCCTGATCGCGGGCATCCATGGAAATGTCGGCGGTGAGCAAGGACGCCAGCTCCGGACCGATGTCGGAGTCGGCCAGGGAGAGGATGACAGGCAGGGTGTAGATGCCCTCCACCAGATCATTGCCCGATGGCTTGCCGAGCTGTTCATCGGTGGCGATGAGATCGAGGATGTCGTCGACCACCTGGAATGCCATCCCATAGGCCAGACCGAATTCGGTGAGCGACTCCACCACCGGGCGGGGCAGCTCGGCCACGAGGGCCCCGATCCGGCACGCGGTACCGAGGAGGGCCGCGGTCTTGCCGGTGATCGATTGTTCGTAGGCTTCGATTGTGCGACTGGGGTCGTAGGCGCTTTCGAGCTCGAGGATCTGACCCTCGCAGAGATGGGTGATCGTGGTGGCCAGCAAGCCCGCCACCTCGGTGCCGAGGTCGGCGGCGAGCTCCGATGCACGCCCGAGGAGGTAGTCGCCGGCCAGGATCGCGCGCAGGTTGCCCCACTGGGCATTCACGCTCTTCACACTGCGACGAGTGGTGGCATCGTCCATCACGTCGTCGTGGTAGAGGCTCCCGATGTGGACGAGCTCCACCGCGCAGCCGCCCCGCACCACATCGATCGGTGCGGAGCTCCCGTCGGGATCGAGCACGGCCGCGGAGGCCATGGCAAACCCGGGACGAACCCTCTTGCCGCCGGCGCGGATCAGGTGGCTGGCTACATCGGTGAGGAAATCACTATCGGCCCTCACCACGCGCAGGAGTTCATCTTCGACGCGACCGAGATCGGATTCCATCGAAGGCAGGATCGCCAGCGGGTGTGCCACGTCCCTAAGCTACGGCGTCGACACGACCGTCGCCCATCTTCGCGCCACTGAGCGTCGATGAGCTGCCACCCTCACCGGTCGGATCGCCCTATTCCTACGTCTGGCCGCAATCTTGCCGATGGGACAGCTGAGTTCCGGGAGCCATCGAGGGCGACAGCCCGAAGGGTCCCGATACACTCATTGGACGGACCCAAAGACTGGGAGGAATGCCTGATGTTCGAGCGGTTCACAGACAGGGCTCGACGAGTGGTGGTACTGGCCCAGGAAGAGGCGCGCCTTCTCAACCACAACTACATCGGCACCGAGCACATCCTGCTCGGTCTGATCCATGAGGGCGAAGGCGTGGCGGCGAAGGCGCTCGAGTCGCTCGGGATCAGTCTCGAAGCCGTGCGTAACCAGGTCGAAGAGATCATCGGGCAGGGCGGATCTTCGCCTAGCGGCCACATCCCCTTCACCCCCCGCGCCAAGAAGGTTCTCGAGCTGAGTCTCCGCGAGGCCCTCCAGCTCGGTCACAACTACATCGGTACCGAACACATCCTTCTCGGGCTCATCCGTGAGGGTGAGGGCGTCGCCGCCCAGGTGCTCGTGAAGCTCGGTGCCGATCTCAGCAGGGTGCGCCAACAGGTTATCCAGCTCCTCTCAGGCTACTCCGGCTCCGGTGGCAGCGGCGAAGGCGGCGCCCCGGGCGGCGCCGGCGACAAGGCAGGAGCCACCGCCGGCGGCTCGGGCGGCGATTCCGCCTCCGGCTCGCTGGTTCTCGACCAATTCGGCCGCAATCTCACCCAACTGGCACGTGAGAAGGCCCTCGATCCGGTGATCGGTCGCTCCCGCGAAACCGAGCGGGTCATGCAGATTCTCAGCCGGCGCACGAAGAACAACCCCGTGCTCGTCGGCGAACCCGGTGTGGGCAAGACCGCCATCGTGGAGGGGCTGGCCCAATCGATCGCGGCCGACACCGTCCCCGAGACCCTCGCCGGTAAGCAGCTCTACACCCTCGATCTCGGCGCCCTCGTGGCCGGTAGTCGCTACCGCGGTGATTTCGAGGAGCGGCTCAAGAAGGTGCTCAAGGAGATCAAGTCGCGAGGCGACATCATCTTGTTCATCGACGAGATCCACACCCTCGTGGGCGCCGGTGCGGCCGAAGGTGCGATCGATGCCGCTTCGATTCTCAAGCCGATGCTGGCTCGTGGCGAACTCCAGACCATCGGAGCCACAACCCTCGACGAATACCGCAAGCACCTCGAGAAAGATGCGGCACTCGAACGTCGATTCCAGAGGGTCGTGGTCGAGGAGCCATCGGTTCCCCACACCATCGAGATCCTCAAGGGTCTGCGTGACCGATACGAGACCCATCATCGGGTCACCATCACCGATCAGGCTCTGGTGGCCGCGGCCAACCTCGCCGATCGCTACATCTCCGATCGTCACCTTCCCGACAAAGCGATCGACCTGATCGACGAGGCCGGCTCTCGTCTACGTATCAAGCGCATGGAAACACCGCCGGAATACAAGGAACTCGAAGCCGAGATCTCCGAGGTCGTTCGCGAGAAGAAGGACGCGGTCGAATCTCAGCAGTTCGAAGAGGCCGGACGTCTGCGCGACAAGGAGAAGGATCTCCTTTCGCGGCGCGATTCGTTGGAAGGCGAGGCCCGCGCGTCGGGCGTCGATCTGTTCGACGAGGTCGACGAAGAGGCCATCGCCGAGGTGCTCTCGCTGTGGACCGGTATCCCCGTCTACAAGCTCACCGAGGAAGAGACCCAGAAGTTGCTCCGTATGGAGGATGAGCTCCATAAGCGGGTCATCGGCCAACAGGACTCCATCAAGGCGGTCTCGCAAGCAATCCGCCGCACGCGTGCAGGTCTCAAGGACCCCAAACGGCCCAGCGGCTCGTTCATATTCCTCGGCCCATCGGGTGTGGGAAAGACCGAGCTGGCGAAGACTCTCGCCGAGTTCCTGTTCGGCGATGAGTCAGCGCTCATCAGTCTCGACATGTCCGAATACCAGGAGAAGCACACCGTGAGCCGACTCGTCGGTTCACCTCCCGGTTATGTCGGCTACGAGGAGGGGGGCCAGCTCACCGAGAAGGTGCGCCGCAAGCCCTTCTCCGTGGTCCTGTTCGATGAGGTCGAAAAGGCCCACCCCGATGTCTTCAACACCCTGCTGCAGATCCTCGAGGAAGGTCGTCTCACCGACAGCCAGGGTCGTTCCGTCGATTTCCGCAACACGGTTCTGATCATGACCTCCAACCTCGGCACCGCCGACCTGCGCAAGGCCAATCTCGGCTTCACCAAGTCAGATGAGGCCGTCAGCTACGAGCGGATGAAGGAGAAGGTCACCGACGCGCTCAAGCAGCACTTCCGGCCTGAATTCCTCAACCGCATCGACGATGTGATCGTGTTCCACGAGCTGTCTCAGCCCGAGGTTCGCCAGATCGTCGATCTCATGGTGGCTCGCACTGCCATGCAGTTGGCCGGACAGGGAATGGGCCTCGAGCTCACCGACGCGGCCAAGGACTACCTCGCCAAGGAGGGCTACGACCCGACCCTCGGCGCCAGGCCCTTGCGTCGCGCTCTCCAACACCTGGTCGAGGATCCCCTCTCGGAGCGCCTGCTCTGCAAGGACTTCCGGGCCGGCGAGATCATCATCGTGGATGTCGAAGCCGATCCCGAAAACGAAGGCTCCCAGATGATCGTGTTCCGTTCGATCGAGGGATTCGAACCGCCCGAGCCGGAGCTGGCTGATGCTGTCGATGGTGGCGAGGCGAGCACGTTTTAGCGTCTCTGTCCCCGTTTCCCGTGCCGATGGGCACGCGGTGGGTCGGTTCGGTCTAGCGTCCAGGTGATGCTTCGGGTGCGCGCTGTAGTGATAGGGGTGATTTTGGTCGTCCTCGCGGCAAGTTGCCGCGTCGACACCAGTGTCGACATCGTGGTCGCCGACGACGGGTCGGGCACCGTCACGGTCACCATCGTGGCCGATGCCGAAGCGGTGTCGTTGCTGGTCGACGACCCGAGCGAGCTCCGTTTCGGCGATCTCGAGGCTGCGGGTTGGGAGCTCGAGGGCCCCACCGCAGGCGATGGCGGCGTCACCATCGTGGCCGAGAAACCCTTCTTGTCGGCCGAAGAGCTGGCCGGTGTTCTCGATGAGATAGCGGGCCCGGATGTGGTGTTCTCCGGTGTCACCCTGCTGCAGGATCATCATTTCGCCCGGATCGGGTTGAGCCCGTCCAGCACCGACTACGACTTCACCGCCACAGTGGATCCGTCGCCGGAGCTCGAGTCGTTCGGCGACGAGTTCCTCGCGGGGGAGCTCGACAACCTGCCCCTCGGGCGTTCCTTGCTGCGGATCGAGACCGATTCGGACACCACGTTTGAGCAGTCGCTCACCGTCGCCATCACGGTGCAGCTGCCGAGTGGGGCATCCTCTGACTCCGGCGACGTGGTCGACGACACCACCACGTGGAATTTCTCCTTCGGCGACGAGCCCCTCGATATCGATGCGCGAGCCTCGATCGATGACATCTTGCCCCGGGTGTGGGCCACGGTGGCTCTGGTGGCTCTGGTGCTTTTTGCCCTGATCGTGCTCAGCCAGCTCGGCAGCTACTTGTTGGCCAAGATCCGAGTGCCGAAGGGGCGTCGTCGGCGCGATCAACGTCAGCGCCAACAACGCGCCGCCACCCGTGAGGCCGAGGCCAACCAGCCCCGGCGCCGCCTCCTACGCCTCCTGGTGGTCGATGTGCACGGCGTGGTGGTTCGCCCCACCGACCCCGTGGAGGGCCTCCTGCTCCCCTTGATCGCGGCGGAACGGCCGGAGATGGATCCCGAGACGATCCGTCAGTTCCACCGCCAGCTCGTACTCGGGCGCCTCTCGCCAGAGGAGTTCTGGAGCGAAGTTGGTCTTGGCCCCATGGCCGACGAGATCGAGACCCGTTACCTGTCGTCGTTCCGGCTCGTGCCCGGCCTGCATCCCTTCCTCGATCGGATGGCCACCAGCCGGCTCCCGGTGGCGGTGATCGGAAACCAGCCTCGGGTGTGGGGCGACCGACTCCGGCGCATGGCGTCTCTCGACGGTGCGGTTGCATCGTGGATGGTCAGTGGCGATGTCGGGTCCACCCTGCCCGAGCCGGCCCTGTTCGAGGCCACCCGGCGCACCATGTCGGTCGATCTATTCGACTGCTTCTACCTCTCCAACGTCCCTGAGCATCTCGATGTGGCGAAGGAGCTCGGCCTGGCCACCGGCCTGTTCGTCACCGGCGCGGAGATGGCTGCTGAGACCGAACACACCGTGGTGCGTGGCTTCGAAGATCTCCTTCGTAGCCGAACCAGCTGAGACAGTCACTCCCTCCGCCTAGATTGCCATCCATGGCGAAGACAAAAACGGTGCACAGGTGTACCGAGTGCGGTGCGGAGAGTCCGGTGTGGGCGGGCCGCTGTGATGGATGTGGCGAGTGGAACACGCTCGTCGAGGAGCTCGACGTGCGCGATGCGGTCGCGGCGACCTTGGCCCCGTCGTCCGAACCCCTCCCGATGGTCGATATCGCCGATGAAGCGAGCACAGCGCGATCAACCGGACTGGGCGAGGTCGATCGGGTGCTGGGGGGAGGCCTCGTGGCCGGCTCGGTCACCCTGGTGGGCGGCGAGCCGGGGATCGGTAAATCCACCCTGCTGCTACAGCTCGTCGGGGCCGCCGCCGAAGACGGCTCGCGCTGCCTCTATGTGTCGGGGGAGGAGTCGGTCGGCCAGGTTCGGAGCCGGGCTGGTCGGTTGGGAGCGGTGCATCCCAACGTCTGGCTCGTGGCCGAAACCGTGGTGCCTCACATCCGAGCCCACCTTGATCAGGTGAAGCCCGACATCGTCGTGATCGATTCGGTGCAGACCCTCCATGACCCTGCCCTGTCATCGGCTCCCGGCTCGGTGAGTCAGGTTCGTGAGGGCGCCCACTCGATGGCCCACTACGCAAAGCAGCACGGCACCGCGGTGCTCTTGGTGGGCCATGTCACCAAGGAGGGAACTCTCGCCGGTCCCCGCGTGCTCGAACACGTGGTCGACACCGTGCTCGAGTTCGACGGCGATCGCCATCACGGCCTGCGCCTGCTCAGGGCATCTAAACACCGCTTCGGGCCCACCACCGAGGTTGGCCTGCTCCAGATGGAGGAGTCGGGCCTCGCTCCCGTCCACGATCCGAGTGGGCTGTTTCTCTCCGATCGTGTCACCGGAGTGTCCGGGTCGGCGATCGTGCCCACCGTCGATGGCAACCGTCCCCTGCTGATCGAGGTGCAGGCTCTGGTGGCCCAGTCCCAGCTGGCCAACCCGCGTCGTAGCGCCCAGGGACTCGACCACGGCCGCCTGGCGATGTTGCTGGCGGTACTGGAGCGACGCTGTGGGCTAAGCGTCATGGGTTCCGATGTCTATGCGTTGGCAGTAGGAGGGGCCCGGATCACCGACCCTGGTGCCGATGCGGGAGTGGCGCTCGCAGTGGCGTCCTCGCTCACCGGCCATCCGCTCGCCGATGATCTCGTGGTGGTGGGAGAGGTGGGGCTGGGCGGAGAGCTCCGTCATGTGGGCCACATAGGCCGCCGGCTCAACGAGGCGGCCCGGATGGGCTTCAGGCGCGCCATCGTGCCGAGAGCCACCTCAGAGGCGCCCGATGGGCTCGAGGTGCTGCGGGCGCCCACCCTGGCTGCGGCGATCAGCCTCGCCGACGTCGGCGCCCACTAGAGCATCGTCCACCAGGCATCGGCGGTGCGATCAGCGTGAGCGGATCGAAAGCTGTTCGCGGTTGGTGATCACGTAGCGGCGGTCGGCCTGATCGAGCCAGCCGAGCCGAACGAACGAAGCGATCGCCTTGTTGACCCGTTCGCGGCTCGCCCCGACCATCCCGGCCAGTTCTTCCTGGGTGATCGGCAACACAAATTCGTCGTTGTCGCCGGCCAATTCGAGGAGGCGCTTGGCAGTGCGGCCGGTGACATCGAGGAACACGGAATCGGCAAGGGCTTCGTCCATCGAACGAAGGCGACCGGCGAGGAGCTTCACCACGTTCCAGAGCTCTGCGGGCTTGCGCTGGTAGAGGTCCTTCACCGGGTCGTAGGGGACCGCCACCACCGTCGAGGCTTCGAGGGCTCGCGCCTCGGCTGAGCGCCCGGAGTTGTCGAACAAGCCCATCTCTCCGAACAGGTCGCCGGCCTCCATGAGAGCAACGACCGACTCGCGGCCATCGATTGACCGGTTGGCGATCGCGATCCGACCCGACACCACGACATAGACGTAGTCGGGTGCTTCTTCTTCGCTGAACAGGACGTCGCCGCGCCGCAGAGAACGCTCAGAAGACGCATCGCTGATCTGCTGCATACTGTCGTCGTCGAGCTCGCCGAACAGCAGGGTGGAACGAAGAAGGGTGGTGTGTGACATGGCCGGACCCCACACTAGTGAGGAGTCTGCGACGCGTGCTGATTGGATCTCATGATGGGATTGACAGAGCAGGCCCCCGAGGTCTGGGTGATCATCGTGGCGGCGGGGTCCGGGAGCCGGTTCGGTGCGCCCAAACAGTTCGTCGATCTCCGGGGCCAGCGGGTGGTCGACCACGCCGTCGCCACCGCGGCCCGGCACGCGTCGGGTGTGATTGTGGTCCTCCCAGCCGAACCATCATCTGACGTGGCGCCGATAGTGGCAGGGGGCGACACGGCGGTGATGACCACCTCTGGAGCCGCCTCGAGGGCGGGTTCGGTGCGCCGAGGCCTCGACCTGGTGCCGGCTACTGCGGATGTGGTGCTGGTCCATGATGGAGCGCGCCCATTGGCCACCGACGCGATCTATGAGTCTGTGATCGGCGCGGTCGGCTCAGGGGCCGAAGCAGTGGTGCCGGCCGTTCCCGTCACCGACACCATCAGGCGGCGCGGAGGCGAGATCGTCGACCGTTCCGAGCTGATGGCTGTGCAAACCCCCCAGGGTTTTCGGGCTGAGACTCTTCGCAACGCCCACGCGGCAGGTGGCGATGCGACCGACGACGCCACCCTTGTGGAGGTCGCGGGTGGCAGAGTTGTGGTCGTGGACGGCGACCGGCGCAACATCAAGATCACCACCCCCCTCGATCTCGACATCGCGGCGGCCCTGATTCTCAGTGAGGCCATCGATGACTGAACAGCCGGAGATCCCGTTTAGAGTCGGGCAGGCCTTCGACATCCATGCCATGTCCCCCGATCCCGACCGGCACCTCGTATTGGGCGGTGTGGTGTTCGAGGGAGCGACCGGGCTGGCGGGTCACAGCGACGCCGACGTCGTCGCCCATGTTTGCACCGACGCGCTGCTCGGTGCGGCGGGTCTCGGCGACATCGGCCAGGTGTTCCCCGACACCGATCCTGATCTCGCCGGTGCCGACAGCATCGAACTGCTCCGTAAGGCCGCCACGGCCGTTCGATCCGCCGGCTGGCGGGTCGCCAATATCGACTGCTCGGTGGTGCTCGACGCCCCCAAGCTCACCCCAGTGAAGGATCTGATGCAAGAGAAACTCAGCAAAGCCGCCGGCGCACCGGTCACCGTTACCGGTCGTCGTACCGAAGGCATCGGTGCCCTCGGTCGAGGCGAGGCCATAGCGGCGTGGGCCGTGGCCCTGGTGGCGCGATGAGCGCGGGTGGCAGCAAGGGAGGGCGCAAGCCGGGCCCCCGTTCGCCCAAGCCCGGGCAGGCCCGAAAGCCCGGCCCGAAGAGCGCAGGGCGCGGTAAGGGCCAACCGCGCCAGCCTCGGCGCCGCGACGGCCAGAGGGGGAGCACTCCCCTCCGGCGTGCCGACGAGGGCCGCGATCGCGAGAGCCTGGGGGGCGAGCAGATAGAGGGCCGCCACGCGGTGCGCGAGCTACTCATGGCCGGAACCCGCCGCACGAGGGAGGTGATCCTCGCGAGCGACCTCGACCATGCGCCGATCCTCGACGACATCATCGATCTCGCCGACGAGGCGAAGGTGACCCTTCGCGAAATCTCCCGCAGCAAGTTCGAGTCGCTCACCCGAACCGAAGGTTCACAGGGTGTTCTGGCGATGGCCCAGCCGATCAGGCCCACGCCACTCGAGGAACTGCTCGAACCCGACGACGACGGCACTCCGCCATTCCTGCTGCTACTCGACGGCATCACCGACCCCGGCAACCTCGGGGCGGTTCTGCGCACGGCCGAATGTGCCGGTGTGAGTGGGGTGGTGCTGCCCCGTCATCGCGCCGCCCATGTCACTCCCACGGTGGCGAAGGCTGCCGCCGGCGCGGTCGAGCACCTGCGCATGGCCGTGGTTGCAGGACTCCCCGCAGCGATGAAGACGCTTACCAAGCGAGGCATCTGGACCGTCGGCCTCGATGCCGGAGGCGATCGCTCCCTGTTCGACCTGCCGGTGGCTGATGAACCGGTGGCCCTGATCCTCGGAGCAGAAGGCCCGGGCCTGTCGCGACTCGTGCGCGAGCGGTGCGACACCGTGGCATCGATTCCTGTGCTCGGCGTGCTCGAATCACTCAACGTCTCCAACGCGGCGGCCGTGGCTTGCTACGAGATAACCCGTCGTCGGATGCCATAACGAGCCCGCGGCGCCCCGATCGGGAGATCTGAAACTCGTTGCGCGCCCTTCGACGCGCTTGCACCTAATGTTCCCTTAACCGCGATAATTGGAGACCGAATGCTCACCGATGTTCAGGAGAAGTTGGAAGCGAAGCTGGGCGACGGCGTGACGCCGGGTCTGTGGGCCTGGACGGTTTTGCGGTTGCTGCTCGGGTGGTCGTTCATGTGGGCCTTTCTCGACAAGATGTTCGGGCTCGGGTTCGCCACTTGCAGGGCCGGCGATTCGTCGAGCATCGATTTCGGCTGCGATGCGGCAATGATCAAGGGTGGGTCGCCAACCTTCGGATTCTTGAACTTCGCCACCGCTGGCAGCCACACCGGCGAGTTCTTCGACTGGATGGCGCCATCGGCGCCCGATGCCATCAACCTGGCCGATGTGGGCTTCATGGCGGTGCTTCTGCTCGGCGGGGTTGCCCTGATACTCGGAATCGGTGTTCGCACCGCCGCCCTCGGCGGGGCCTTCCTGATGACCTTCATGTTTCTCGCTGGCGACGTCTGGCCCGACAACAACCCGGTCAACAGCAGCCACGTGATCGAGGGATTCGCTTTCCTCGGGATCGCCACGGTGGGTGCAGGACCCCTGAGCCTGCAGAAGTGGGCCAACGAGAGGTTCCCGTTCCTGAGCCGAATCCCGTAGTCGAACACGGGATCGTCACTGGTGGGCGGTTCGCGGCCTCAACGACTCCTCACAGAGGGGTCGAGGGGGCCGCGGCGGCGGTGGACAGGGAGCCCGCGACAGGAGTTGAACCTGCGACCTGCTGTCTACAAGTTCCTTCACCTACGAACTTCGGAGTTCCCCCGCGTCGCGCCAAGGGTCAACTTTGCTGTCGTTCCAAGGGGGCCCTCTCTGGACGTTTCCCTCCGCGCCACGGGCTCTCAGTCAGTCTGAGCAACGAGTGAGCAACCCCCACCCTCCTGAGTCTGACGGGGCATATGCTCAACAGTCGGACTCTCGTCGACGTTTTCTGCTCGGAGGCAAGTTGGTGGAGGAAGGTCTTCAATATTCTTTCGGTCCCTCAGCCAGCCTGTGCGCCGGGCATTGGGCGTGCAGTACGGTTGAACTATTCCATGCTGACGTCGCCGACGGCCCCGGCCGTCGATGTTGGAAACGGCAGTCGGCTGGGTTCATCCATCGGCGGATCACAAGGAGCGGAATCATGCGAACTCGACTGCGAAAGTTGGTGGGCCTCGGGGCCATCATCAGCGTGATTGGCGTCACGCCGATATCGACGGCGTCGGCGGTGAGCGCCCTCACCGACCCCGTGTTCATCAGCGAGATCCATTACGACAACGTTGGCAGCGACACCGGGGAGGCCCTCGAGGTCTTCGGGCCGACCTGCACCAACCTTTCGGGCTGGACGGTCGAGCTGTATAACGGCAGCGCGACGCAGCTGAACGTGTACAACACCATTTCGCTCAGCGGCTTCATCCCCGATCTCGGCGGCGGTTTCGGTGCGATCGCTGTCGAGCAGGCAGGAATCCAGAACGGCGACCCCGACGGTCTCGCCCTGATCGACGGCGGAGGAACCGTCCGGCAATTCCTCAGCTACGAAGGCTCGTTCACCGCTGGCAGCGGTACGGCGGCGGGTCTGACGTCGACCGATATCGGTATCGCCGAGACCTCGGCCACCGCCGTCGGCACCTCGCTCCAACTGTCGGGCACCGGCGACACCTACGGTGACTTCACCTGGGTCACCGGAGCGGACAACTTCGATGGGCTCGGCCAGATGACACCCGACGGTGTCGGTGGCGATCCGAGCAGTTGCTCCGTGCCTGACATCCGATTCAACGAGTTGCACTACGACAACGCCGGCTCGGACGCCAACGAGGCGATCGAGGTGATCGCTCCGGCCGGCACCGATCTCACCGGTTGGTCGATCGTGCTGTATAACGGCCGCACCGGAGCGTCCTACAACACCGTCGTTCTCACAGGCATCGTCGCCGATCAAGGTGGCGGCAACGGGGTCGTGAGCACCTCGATCAGTGGCATCCAGAACGGGTCTCCCGACGGATTGGCTCTCGTCGACGGCACCGGTTCGGTCGTCGAGTTCCTCAGCTACGAAGGCTCGTTTGCGGCGGCCGACGGCCCGGCCATCGGCTTGGGTTCGACCGACATCGGTGCAAGCGAAATATCTTCGACCCTCGCCGATCAATCGCTGCAACGCGACGACACAGGTGTCTGGGCCGGTCCGTTCTGCAACTCGTTCGGCGATCTCAACGAGTCATCGCCCGACACGTTGTGCCCCGTTCCGGCCCTCGAGGTCAAGATTCACGAAGTGCAGGGTAACGGAGCGACGTCGCCGCTCTTGGGCGTCCGCGTCATCATCGAAGGCGTGGTCGTCGGCGACCAGGAAGGCCCGGCACCCGCTCTCCGCGGGTTCTTCGTCCAGGAAGAGGACGCCGACGCCGACGCCGACGCCGACACCTCAGAGGGCATGTTCGTGTTCAACTTCAACTTCGACGATGTCAGCGTCGGCGACCTGGTCCGTGTCGAGGGCACCGTCAGCGAGTTCGGTGGCAACACCCAGCTCGGAAGCTTCGTCGAGATCACGCCACTCGGTACCGCGCCGCTCCCGACGGCGACTGACATCGTGTTCCCGATCGAGACAGCGAACACCCTCGAGGAGTACGAGGGCATGTTGGCGACGTTCCCACAGACGCTCATCATCTCCGAGTACTTCAACTACGACCGCTTCGGCGACGTGGTCGTTGCGCTGCCCGCACCGGGCGAGGATCGGCCGTACAACCCGACGGCAGTGTTCGGTCCCGACACGCAGGAGGCGTTGGACCGGCAGGATCTCAACCAGCGGAGCCGGATCACCATCGACGACGGACTGACGTTCCAGAACGTCGAGACGCCCGTCCACCCGATCAACCGCCAGCTGTTCTCCCAGGAGAACAGTTTCCGCGGTGGCGACCAGGTCACCGGCCTTACCGGGCCGCTCTACCAGGCATTCGGCAGCCATCGCATCCTGCCGCTGGTCGAGGGCGGCTACGACACGTACACCCAGACCGAGCAGTCGGTAGCGCCCGATGACGTCGGTGGTGACCTCACCGTCGCGACGATGAATGCGCTCAACTACTTCGTCACGATCGACGACGGTTCGAACAACTGTGGTCCGAACAACGACCAGAACTGTCGGGGCGCCGACAGCCAGTTCGAGCTCGACCGGCAGCGGGTCAAGTTGCTGAACGCCCTCGAGGGCCTCGACGCCGACGTGGTCGGAATGGTCGAACTCGAGAACACG
>CAXMSE010000056.1:0-15120 GCA_964196195.1 uncultured Gammaproteobacteria bacterium
TGGGGGTGGTGGTGTCGACCCCGTCGATCTCCACGACGTGTGCTTTCAACAGTCGCCGGGGCTGATGGACGATCCCGAGATGGGGATCGTCGTTGCGCACTCTGCCACGTTTGCCTGTGACTTCGACCGGCTTGATCGAAAATCCCGGCAGGCCCCAGCGGGCCGCCGCGGTTCGATGCGACACCACCGAACCCGGACCAGCATCGAGCACACATGCCATGAGCCGCGCCGCCCCGGTGTCATCAGCGCGTGACACCCCCGTTCTGGTGTAGCCAAACCCCGGAAAGCGAACCCCGGCTACACCAGAACGGGTGTTTTGGGGGGTTGGGGTTGAGGTTGGGGTTGGGGGTTCAGTAGCGGGCGATGGTTTCGATGCCGTACCCGGCACTGCCATGCTCGACCACGTCGAGTCCTTCCATCTCCTCTTGGGCATCGACTCTCAGACCGATCGTGGCCCTGAGGGCGGCGAACAGCGCATAACAGGTGGCCCCTACCCACGCCACCACGATCAGCACCATCACCGCCTGCATGATGAGCTGGTCGAACCCACCGCCATAGAACAGACCGGCGTCAGCTCGACCGAGGAAGGCATCGTCGTAGGTTGCGAACAGGCCGATCGACAGGGTGCCCCAGATTCCACACACACCGTGAACCGCGATTGCGCCCACCGGGTCGTCTATACGTATCCGGTCGAAGAACAGCACTGCGCTAACCACGATCAAGCCCCCGATGAAGCCGATGACCAGGGCGGCCCACGGCTCCACCGAACCGACCGGCGCGGTGATCGAAACCAGCCCGGCCAGGGCGCCATTGGCCGCCATCGCGACGTCGGGCACGCCCGACACCTTCCAGATGAAGGCCGAAGCTCCGAGCACCCCGGCCGACGCGGCCAACAAGGTATTGAGAGCAAGGAAGGGCACCAAGGCATCCGCCGCTAGCTCGCTACCGGCGTTGAAACCGAACCAACCGAACCAGAGGATGAACACGCCGATCACCGTGTAACCGATGTTGTGGCCCGGAATGGCCATGACCCGGCCTTCGGAGTCGTACTTGGCCAGACGAGGACCGAGCATCGCCGCGCCCACCAGCGCGGCGACGCCGCCAGTGAGGTGCACAACCGTCGAGCCCGCGAAATCGGAGTAGACGGCATCACCTATCTTCATCTCGGCGATGAGCCCACCGCCCCAGGTCCAGTGCACCACCACCGGGTAGATGATCGCGGTCATCGCTGCTGAGAAGATGAGGTAGGTGGTGAACTTCGTGCGCTCCGCCATGGCGCCGGACGCGATGGTGACAGCGGTGGCCGCGAAGACCACCTGGAAGAAGAAGTTGGTGGCAGGAGTGAGCCCCGCCGTGAGATCGAACAGCACGTCGGGATCGGAGCTGTTCTTGAAGAAGATGTCGCTGAGTCCGCCCCACCACTTGCCCGATCCGCCGTACGCGATGGTCCAACCCACGGCGAAGAAGGCGACCGCGCCGATCGCCATGTCGGCGAGATTTTTCGCCATGATGTTGGCGATGTTCTTGGCTCGGGTGAGCCCCGCTTCCACGAAAGCGAAGCCGGCCTGCATGAGGAACACGAGAGCGCCTGCGATCACCAGCCACAGGTTGTCCATGACCGCCTGCACTGTCGCGGCTGCGGCATCCGGATCGTCCTGAGCTGCTGCCGGCGACGCCCACCCAAGAGTCGTGGCGACAATCACCGTCGCGAGCACCATGGGTTGTTTCAGGACTGTCTTGTTCAACACTGCGGATTCCTTCCTGACGAACTCCAAGGAACCTAGGAAGCCCCGATTTCCCTGTCGTTGTGGCTGTGTTACCCGTTTGGTGCCAGGAGCTGACACCTTTCTGACGACCGCCGGGCGACGTTCAGGCCGCGGCTTCGAGCATGTAGCCGCGCGATCTCACGGTGCGGATCTCGAGACCCACGGGTTCGAGGCGACGACGGAGTCGTAGCACGTGGACATCGAGGGCGTTGCGCCCCGGTGCCTCCCTCGGCCAACCGGCGCGGGTGAGATCGGTGCGTGACACCACTGCACCGAAGCGCTCGATGAGGGGGCCGACGAGCCGAGCTTCGAGGGGTGACACCGGCACCCTGTCGCCGCCGAAGCGGACAACACCGTCGTCGTCGAGGTCAGGGTGCAACAAGGCCTGTGCCCGACGGGAGAGCGCCTCGACACGAGCGATCACGTCACCCTCGTCGACCGGGAGCCTCACCCAGTCCTCCAGCTCATTGGTGGTCACGGGGGGTGGCGCGTCGGGCTCCACCACGAGCAGGCGCGGGATCCGACCGTCACGAAGCTCGACGAGCCGATCGGCCCCAGAAGGCCAGCGCACCAGACAAACATCCATGGCGGTGACAGTAGGAAAGCCGGGTTTCGCGTCTGTTTCGTCGATGTGAACACACGAGCGACCCCGCTCAATTCTCAATGCCCCTCGACCCTGCTCTGAGAGCTACTGTCGCGGCGCTATGAGTTTGCGTCTGAAGCCCCATCATTTTGTCATCGGTCTCGGTGTCGGAATCGCCCTTTTCACCGCGGCTTCGGGGGTCATCCCGAGCATCACCGACTGGCACGACGACAGTTCGGTGCAGCGCGAAGTGTTCGACAACATCCCCACCCCGCTGAAGGCCGCCTTCTACACGGTGATCCCGCTCCTGCTCGTCTACGGCGCCTACATGTTCGCCATGCGGGTGAAGAACTGGGAACGGGGCCGACCCGACAATCGGCGCACGACGGCCAAAAACGTCAAGCAGCGCATGGCCGACTTCCGGTCCGGTGTCTACATGCAGACCTTGCTGCGCGAGCCGGGCGCCGGTGTCATGCACTCGATGATCTATTTCGGGTTCCTGATACTCCTCGGTGTGACCACCACCCTCGAGGTGAATCACCAGGTGCCGGAGGCCGTCAAGTTTCTCCATGGCGACGTTTACCGCATCTATGCCGCCATCGGTGATGGGGCCGGAGCGATCTTCCTGATCGGCATCGTGTGGGCCATCGTGCGCCGATACGGCCCCTGGGAATGGCGCCCGTATCGGATCCGCATCAAGACCAAGCCGGAGCATGCGGTGATCCTCGGCGTGTTCCTGGCCATCGGTGTGACCGGATTCGGGGCCGAGGCGTTTCGCATCGCCCACGACGGGTCTCCCGACTTCGAGAAGTGGAGCTTCATCGGCTATCCCCTGGCCCAGCTCGTTGATGGCAACTCCAATGTGGCCGGTTGGCATCAGGCCTGGTGGATCGCCCATGTCGTGAGCTTCATCGCCTTCCTGGTGATCCTGCCCACCACAATGCTGCGCCACATGTTCACTTCGCCGCTCAACATGTACCTGAAGGACAAGGACCGCCCCAAGGGGGCCATGAAGGCAATGCCCAATCTGGTGGAAGGCGATACCGAGCTGGAAACATTCGGTGCCTCGGTGATCGAGGACTTCACGTGGAAGCAGCTGCTCGACACCGACGCCTGCACGATGTGTGGCCGTTGCACCTCTGTATGTCCCGCCCACGCCACCGGGAAGCCACTCGACCCTCGCGAGATTGTTCTCAAGACGGGTGAGATCATGGCCCGCACCGGCAACCCGGCCGTGTCACCGCCCCTCGGGGTCGACGCGGAGATCACCGTCCCCGCCAACTGGATGTTCGATCGCATCACCCAGGAAGAGCTGTGGAGCTGCACCACGTGCAAGGCGTGCGACGACATCTGCCCTGTCAATATCGAGATTCTCGACAAGATTCTCGACATGCGCCGCTACCTCACTCTCATGGAGAGCGACTTCCCGAGTGAGCTCGGCCAGGCCTTCCGAGCCATGGAGAATTCCTCCAACCCCTGGGCCATGAGCCAGAGCGAGCGGGCCGACTGGGCCGATGGCATCGAGGGGATCAACATCATCGACGGCACCTCTCCGCTCGAGGCCGACTATCTCTACTGGGTGGGCTGTGCCGGCTCCTTCGACGACAAGAACAAGAAGGTCACCCGCGCGATGGCGCAGCTGATGCAGAGGGCCGGCGTCGATTTCGCCATCCTCGGCCCGGCCGAGAACTGCACGGGGGACTCCGCTCGCCGGTCTGGCAACGAGTACCTGTTCCAGATGCTCGCCAGCCAAAACATCGAAACCCTCAACACGATGGGGGTGAAGAAGATCGTCACCCAGTGTCCTCACTGCTTCAACACCCTCGCCAACGAGTACCCCCAACTCGGAGGCCACTACGAGGTTGTCCACCACAGCGAGTTCCTCGAGCAGTTGGTAGATGAGGGCAAGCTCGATCTCTCCGACGCCAAGCTCGAGGAGCGGGTCGTCTACCACGACTCCTGCTACCTCGGTCGCCACAACGACATCTACGCCGCGCCCCGCAAGGTCCTCGGTCAGCTCGGCGGGATCGAGATCGTCGAGGCCGAGCGCACCGCCGACAAGGGCATGTGCTGTGGAGCCGGCGGTGCTCGCATGTGGATGGAGGAGACCACCGGCGAGAAGATCAACGACGTCCGTTCCCAGGAACTGATCGACACCGGAGCAAGCCGGGTCGCCACGGCGTGCCCCTTCTGCTACGTGATGATCGACGACGGGGTGAAGGCGGCAGGCAAGGAAGAGGACGAGGTTCGCGTGGCCGACATCGCCATCCACGTCCTCGATGCCATTGAGGCCACCATGGCTCCGGCGGCGCAGGTCGCGCAGGTCGCGCCCGCTGAAACGACTGACCCCGACAACCTCAAGGTGATCAAGGGGATCGGCCCGAAGTTGGAGTCGCTCCTACACGATCTCGGGATTGTGACGTTCGAACAGATCGCGACCTTCTCGCCCGACTACATCGTGAAGCTCGACAACTACCTTGCCTTCGATGGCCGAATCGATCGCGATGGCTGGGTCGAGCAGGCAACCGAACTGGCTACCACCCGTCCCGAGAAGTCGGCCAAGCTGCCCGATCTTCCCGACGATCGGCCCGAGAGCGCCACCGAAACGGACTGATGAGCGGTTTCCGAAGCGATGAAGCCGATGCCGTGGTCCTTGTGGTGGGCCCCGATCCCGATGCGGCCGGGTTCATTGCCGCCGTTCTGAGTCGGGCCGGTATCACATCGCGTCCTGCACTCACCAGCGATGCGGCCACTGAGGTGATGTCGGCCCATCCGCCTTATTCGGTGGTTGTGCTCGACGCCGACCTCGTGGCTCTTCGATCGATCCGTGCGCTCGCCGATCCTCGCCGCGCTTCGGTTCCCACCCTGGTGCTGGGGGCGCCGGATGCGTCGGCCGGGGCGGCCACCAAAGCCAGCGAGCAGGGGGCCACAGCGTGGCTCGATCGACCGGTGGACGAATCGGAGATGATCGACGGTGTCCGCGAGATGGTGGATGCTGTGCCAAATCGCGGCGCCGGGGGCGACGCCGCCCGCTAACCTCACGCCGTGGCCGACCCTGAGCCCGGATCGGGCCCGACGATCCTCGTAATCGACAACTACGACTCCTTCGTCTACATCCTGGTGCAGTATCTGGGCGAGCTCGGCGCCAACCCGGTGGTGCGCCGCCACGATGAGATCGACGTGGCCGGCATCCGCGAGATGGCCCCCGACGGCATCCTGATCTCACCGGGACCCGGTACTCCCGATGCGGCAGGTATATCGCTCACGGTTCTCGCCAAGTTGGCAGGCACCGTGCCGATCTTCGGTGTGTGTCTCGGCATGCAGTGCATGGGTCAGGGGTTCGGGGGCGACGTGGTGCGGGCCCCCCAGGTGATGCACGGCAAGACCTCCATGATCCGCCATCACGACACCGGAGTGTTCGCCGGTCTGCCCAACCCGCTGGAGGCCACTCGCTACCACTCCCTGATCGTCGACCGCGAAACCCTGCCCGACGAGCTGGAGATCACCGCGGAGACCGACGGCGGACTCATCATGGGCTTGCGTCACCGCGAACTCGAGGTGGAGGGTGTGCAGTTTCACCCCGAGTCGGTGCTCACCACCGCGGGCCACGACCTGCTGAATACCTTCCTCGCCCGCTGCCGCTGAACGGCGACCGAGCTGTTCGGCCTTTAGGGGGCCGCGGTCGTGGTGGTTGTGGGTGCCGCTGTAGTGGTGGTGGTTGGCGCCGCTGTGGTGGTGGTCGTGGCGAGCTCGGTGGCTTCGCCGACGGTGATGGTGACCACCGAGTTGACATCCACTTCCTCGAAGGCGGCGGGGCTCTGGGAGATGACCCGGCCCGCTTGGGGGGATCCGACCGGGACCGCTTCGAAGACAGGGACGGGATCGAGGCCGGCGTTGCGGAGGGTCTGGATGGCGGTATCGGCGAACAGGCCGTCGAGTTGGGGCACGACCACCTGGGGCAAGCCCGTGGACACCACGATGCTCACCTGGGACCCGGCCGGCAGCAGCTGATTCGCGACCGGCTCGGTGCGGATCACATTGCCCTCTTCGATTTCCTCGCTGGCTTCCTCCATCTGGGTGGCCGAAACGGTGAATCCGGCGTCGCGGATGGCGTTGATGGCGGAGATGACCGACAGGCCCCCCACATCGGGAACGGCCACCACCTCGGGTCCGTTCGACACGGTGATCTGCACCACCTCGCCCGGCGCGAGTTCGGCGCGCGCTCCGGGGTTCTGGCCGATGACGGTGCCCGCGTCGGTGGGGCTGGCCTCGTTGATGACCTCGACTGAATAGCCCTGCCCCTGCAAGAGGGCACGGGCTGATTCCTCGGTTTCCCCGATCACGTTGGGCACGGTGTCGGCCGTGCCCGAACTGACGGTGAGGGTGACCGTGTCGCCCACTTCCGCCCGCTGGCCCGAGGGAGGATCCTGATCGAACACCTCGTTGAGGGGCACCTGGCTGTTGGACTCAGCGGTGACGCTGACCTCGAGCCCTAGTTCGAGCAGGGCGGAGCGAGCGACATCGACCTGCTCGCCGACGAGGCTCGGCACATCGACGAGGGTGGCATCGGGGTCGAACTGTTGATCATCTTCGTCCGTGTCGTCGCCACCGAGGGCATCGAGGAAGGCCACGAACAAGAAGCCGAGGATCGCCACGAGAACGGCAAGCGAGGTGACGAGGGCCACCGTGCGCCAGACCCCTCCACCGCGACGGGGAGACTCTTCGTAGTAGTAGCCACCCGGGTATTGGGCGGCCATGGCTGCCGCATTGGGATCGACCGCCATACCCGCGGGTAAGGGCTGGGCCGCCACCGGCTGGCCCGCGGGAGCGATGGGCTGGGCCGTGGTGGCATCAACCGGGGTAGGGCTGGGCGCGGGCCTCGGCGTGAAAGAAGGCGCGGCTTGGTCGGCGGAATCGCCGGGCGCGGCCGAAGCTGCGCCAGTGCCGGCAGCGGCTGCTGCTCCCCCGGCGGCCGCGGCGGCACCGCGACCGGGGATCTTGTGGGCTCCGGCGAGATAGCGGCGGAGGTCGCTTCGGAGGTCGTCGGCGCTCGGATAACGATTGGCCGGGCTCTTGGCCAGCAGCTTCATGGTGATCGCTTCGAGCGACTGGGCCACCTGCACGCCACGCTCGGAAAGAGGTTGGGGCTTCTCCTGCACGTGCTTGTAGGCGACGGCCACCGGTGTCTCGGCCTGGAACGGTGGTTGGCCGGCGAGCATCTCGTAGAGAACGACACCGAGCGAATAGAGGTCGCTTCTACCGTCGACGCTCTTGCCTTGGGCCTGTTCGGGCGAGAAGTAGGTTGCGGTACCCATCACCGAACCGTGCTGGGTGAGCCCGGCATCGGTGCCGCCGGCGAGAGCGGTGGCTATCCCGAAGTCGGCGACCTTCACGTCGCCCCCGTCGGAGACGAGGATGTTGCCGAGCTTCACATCGCGATGAACGAGCCCGGCGGAGTGAGCGATCGCCAGTGCTCCGGCAACGTCGGCTGCGATCTCCGCGGCCCGATCGGGTGAGAGAGGGCCGGTGCTACGAAGCACATCGGACATGGAGCGGCCCGACACGTGCTCCATGACGATGTAGTAGGTGCCTCGCTCCTGACCCCAATCGTAGATGCCGACGATGTTGGGGTGGTTGAGGTTGGCGGCGGCTTGGGCCTCGCGGCGAAAGCGCTCGACGAAGTTCGGATCGTTGGCGAACTCCGGGAATAGCACCTTGAGCGCGACCTCACGGCCGAGCAATTCGTCGCGGGCGAGATACACGTCGGCCATGCCCCCTCGGGCAATGTGACGCAGCAGCTCGTACCGCCCGTTGAAGACAGTTGGTCCCTGTTCGGACATGGCAGCCGAGTCTAACGGGAGAGCACCCCACCACGATGCATGAACCCTGCTGATCAGCTGATGGAAAAATACGCCTCGATGACGGCTCGGGCGATGGGGGCGGCAACGCGTCCCCCTGTTTGCTCGCTCGCACCCTCCTGAGCCTCGACGATCACGGCCACGGCAAGCTCTGCGGGCTGTCCCGGAGGACCGGCGAACCCCACGATCCAGGCATGGGAGTTGGGGGGATTGGTGCCGAGCTGAGCCGTTCCGGTCTTGCCCCCGACGGTGAGGCCCTCCACCGCGAGATTGCGGGCCGTGCCATTGACGGCGACGTTTATCATCGCCGAGTGGAGGACCTGGGCGGTGCCCCTGCTCATGGCCGCCCGCCAGACCTCGGGGTTGGTGGTGTCGTAGACGCTGCCGTCAGCCGCGGTCTGTGAGCCCACCACGTGGGGAGCCATGATCACGCCCTCGTTGGCGATGGCAGCGGCCACCAGTGCCATCTGCAGGGGGGTGGCCGCCACGTCGTTCTGGCCAATTGCCGCCTGGGCGAGCCGGGCCGTGTTCTCATAGACGGGGACGGCCCCGTTGGCAAGGCTGGGCTCCTCGCTCGCCTCGACACCCTCGACACCCTCCGCGCCGGCGTCTGCTGATCCACGGTAGAACTCGACGTCGGCCAGGTAGGCGCCGAAATCGGTGGGGAATCGGGACTTCGCGGCGTTGGGCAGATCGATGGGTGGCGTGTGGTTGAAGCCGAACGCCTCGGCCGCGGTGACCATCTCGTCGGGGCCGATCCACTCGGCTCCCATTTCGGCAAAGGCCGTGTTGCACGATGCCCGAAGGATCTCGATGAGGTTCCCGCCACAGCTGCTTCCCGCGAAGTTCGAGATCGGCGAGCCGGACGGGATCGGGTCGTAGCTGTCGGTGACGTCGAAGACCGGGTCGAAGGCACCGACGGCGCCGCTTTCGATACCGGCCGAGGCGGTGACCAGCTTGAAGGTCGAGCCCGGGAAGAAGACCTCCCGGAAGGCCTTGGCCAGCAAGGGGTCGTCGGGATCGGCCAGAAGCGTCTCGTACGCATTGTTGGCGGCTGCGCCATCGGGATCGGCAATGAGGTTCGGGTCGAAGCTGGGCCAGGTCCACATCGCGATGATCGCCCCGGTTCGAGGGTCGAGGGCCACCACCGATCCCTTTCGATCGCCAAGCGCGGTGCGGGCGGCCTCCTGCACGTCGTGGCGAAGGGTGAGCCTTAGCGCGGCGGTGGTGTCGCGGTCGCGGAAGACATCGGAGAAAGACTGGAACTGTTGATCAATCGGCGAACCCGCCAGTTCGTCGTTGAATTCACGTTCGAGCCCGGTGGCCGCGACGTTGAGCGACTGATAGCCCGAGATGTGGGCGTAGAGCTCACCCTCGGGGTACTCGCGTATGAAGTCGACCGGCTCGCCCGCCTCCACCGAACGGGCCACGATCACACCGTCGGCGGTGATCATGCGACCCCTCTGGCGACCGAACTCGCGAACCAGCCCCCGGGAGTTGTTGACGTTGTCCTGGAGTCGTTCCGCACCGAAGAACTGGACCCGGTTGAGCTGGGCGAACAAGAGGAGATACAGCACGCCGAACGCGACACCGAGACGACGGATCCGGACGTTCACGACTGTGAGGGCACGGGTTCGAGGCGTTGCTCGTGAGACATCCGCATCAGCAGGGCCAGCAGTATGTAGTTGGCCACCAGTGAGGAGCCGCCGTAGCTCACGAAGGGCAAGGTGATGCCGGTGAGCGGCACCACCCGCAGCACGCCGCCCATGATGATGAAGGCCTGCACGCCGAGAAGGGTGGTGAGGCCCACCGCGAAGAGTTTCTCGAAAGGACGGTTGGCTCTGAGCGCCACCCGAAGACCCGACCCGATCAGCACAAGGAACGTCATGAGAATTGCCGTGGAGCCGGCGAGGCCGAGCTCCTCTCCGATGGCAGCGAAGATGAAGTCGCTCTCGACGAAGGGGATCCGGTCGGGCTCACCCTGACCGAGACCGGTGCCGGTGAGTCCGCCATCGGCAAGGGCGAACGATGCCTCCACGATCTGGAAACCGTCGCCCTTCGGCGAGGCGAACGGGTCGCGCCAGATATCGACCCGCTGCTGCACATGGGTGAACATCGACCAGGCCAGTACGGCGCCGCCGGCAAACAGCACCGCTCCGATACCGAGGAACAGGGCGCGCTCCGACGCCACCCACAACACCACGACGAACAGGGTGAAGAACAGTAGGGACGAACCGAGGTCGCGTTCGAGAACCATCACCGCCAGCGACCCGGCCCAGGCCACCCCGATCGGGGCGAGGTCGCGCAGTTCCAGGCGGCTGCGTAGCAGCTCACGGGATTCGACGAGGTAGGCGGCAAAGAAGGCCGCCAGTGCGATCTTTGCGAACTCTCCGGGCTGGAAGTTGATCGGGCCGACACTGGCCCAGATGCGGGCCCCGTTGATCTGGCGACCGAATGCGGGCACGAGCGGCAAAGCGAGCAGGGCCATTCCCGCTATGCCCAGCAGATACCGGTAGGAGGCCAGGATGCGGACCCTCGGCACCACCACCAGAGTGCCGATGTAGGCGGCGATCCCGACGGCGGTCCAGGTGGACTGGAGCCCGGCCAGATCAGACCCTCCCGGAACGTCATTCGACAAGCGGGCGATCATCACATAGCCGAGCCCGTTGAGCAGCAGCGCCATAGGCAGCATCACCGGGTCGGCGCCGGGGGCAAGGCGCCGGGTGGCGAGATGGGCGATGAGCAAGAGGGCGAGCATCCACACGAGGAAGGGCCCGAGATTGGCGGGGATGGAGGCCGATGCTCCGAAGCTGGCGAGCGCATAAGCCACCACGATGATGACGCCCACCATCAAGACGAGCCCGGCTTCGACCCGCCTCGGCTTCATCGCGGCGTAGGCGGGGGCAACGCGGCTGAGGCGCCGACGTGATGTGGCGGTCACGGGGCCGTCGAGTCGGCCTGCTCCAAGAGGTCGTTGGCGAAGGCGTCGGCCTCATCGAGGGAATCGAAATCCAGATCCTCGGTGAGGGCGGCCAGGGCGCCGGCGTCGATCAGGGCCGGATCGAACTCGATGCGATCCTCGGCGGTGGGATCGAACCACAACACTCCCCCGGAGCGTCCTTGATAGACCACCACGCCGTCGCCTTCGACCTCGATGAAGTAGTTCGACCGGGCGTAGACGGTGATGGAAGTGATCAGCACCGCGAGCACCACCACCACCGCACTCACGAACGCAACCAGGCGCCACGTGAAGATTGTGGCGGGGGCTCCCACGATGATCTCGTCGGGGTGGGGATCGGTCGGAACGGATGGGGCGGATGGTTCAGGGCTTTCCAGGTTGAGAACCCCGTCGGGAAGCGCCTTGCGAACCGCCGAGACGCGGTCGCCGGGTGGTTCATCGACCGAGTCGGCCTCGACCACATCAACCACCACGACTGTGACATTGTCGCGACCGCCCGCCGCACACGCCCGAGACACCAGGTCTTCGGCGGCGTCCTGGGGCGATGCCACCTCGCTGAGCACCTCGTGGATCTCCACCGGCCCGATCTCACCGAAAAGGCCATCGCTGCACAACAGGTAGCGATCGCCTTGCACCGGCACCAGTTCCCAGGCATCGACGAGCACCTTCTCATCGATCCCGAGGGCTCTGGTGACGATATTTCTCTGGGGATGGTTGGCAGCCTCGGCCTTGCTGAGACGACCGTCGCGAACCAGCGACTCCACCAGGCTGTGATCTTCGGTGTGCTGATGCAGGCCGTCGGTGGTGAGGCGGTAGAGCCGACTGTCGCCGACGTTGGCAACGCCGAGTCGGTGAGGGCCGGCGGCGGAAAGGCCGACAAGGGCGCACACAGTGGTGCCCATACCCCTCAGCTCGGGGGTGATCCGTGCTTGGGCAACTATCTCCTCGTTGGCTTTCTGTACCCATTCGATGAGTGCGTCGATGGACGTGAGCTCTTCGGCTTCGGCCATCGTCTCCACTGCGATCGCCGCCGCGATCTCACCCCCGTTGTGGCCGCCCATCCCATCGGCCACCACAAACATCGGATCGGTGACGAGGAGCTTGTCCTGGTTGGAATGGCGGACTCGACCGACATCGGTGGCGGCACCGAAGGCGAACGCGGTCATGAGAGCTCCATCACCACATCGCCGACCTGAATCCGATGCCCCGGGATGATCGGTTGGGCATGTTCCAGCACGTCACCGTTGAGGATGGTGCCGTTGGTAGACCCGAGGTCTTCCACCATCCAGGTGTCGGCGGCCCGAAAGAATCGGACGTGAAGTTTCGAGACCCGCGGATCGTCGATCACCACCCCGCACCCAGCCGCACGACCGATGGTGGTCTCCGGACTCAAGGAAAAGACGGATCCGGCGATCGCCGGCGGCGCAACCACGAGGAGTTGGCCACCGCTCGTCAGCCCCGTCGGAGCCGGCGCCGAAGGGGTGAGACCCACCGGAGCCGATGCTCCCACCCCAATAGCGACCGGGGTTAGTGCCACTCGTGGTGCTTCGACCCTCAACTCGACCCAGACAGCCCGTAGGACGCGGAAAAACGTGAGGTAGACGAGGGCAAGCAGACAGATGCGCAGGATGATCAGGGTTTGGTCCGACACGGTTCTACCGAGCCTACTTCCGAGCGAGCCAGCGACACGCTCACAGCGATGGTGTCAGCCGGCTCTGAACTCGAGCCCAGTGGTGGCACCGAGCGCAATCCGGTCGCCATCGGCCAATCGGTGCTGGCTGATCCTGACGTCGTTGACCGTCGTGCCGTTGGTGGAGGTGCGATCGGTGAGCAGGAATCCGTCGCCATCCGGGCGGATGTCGGCGTGTTCGCGACTCACGTTGGGATCGTCGAAGGTAACGGTGCACTCCGGGAGTCGGCCCATCGTGAGCACGTACTCACCGAGCACCACCTGCTGTCCGGTGGCGAGATGCAACACGCCAACGCCACCGTCGGCCTCTTTCATCCGGGCACGAACGTTGATGGCCCCACCCCTCAGTGCGGGGTCGGCCTCGAGCTCCACCTGAACCGGCCCCATGAACGCCCACCCCTCGTCGCGGGCGGTGTCGCGAGCTGCATCACACAGCTCGCGGATGAGCGACTCCTTTACATCGGCGAAACGATCGAGATCCGCGGGTGCGAGCGCGACCGAGAAATGGTTCGCCACCACCGGCTGGCCCTTCACTCCCACCGACCGTGAGTCAGAAATTTCGCGCGCTATCCGATGACCAATCTCGACTGGGCGCACGCCGCCGCGGAAGAAGCGGCCCACAGTTCCCTCCACGAAACGCTCGAGACGGCGTTCAACCGATCGTAGGCCCACACCGAAAGGCTAGCCCTACCGCAATCGACGGGGGTTGCGCTAACCTTGCCAGGCGAACACTGCGGTGTTTTAGCGCCACGCGCGAGTGGCGGAATTGGCAGACGCGCAGGCTTCAGGTGCCTGTGCCCGAAAGGGTGTGGGGGTTCAAGTCCCCCCTCGCGCACAACTCAGGCGGCTACCACTCCGGTGGGGTCGCGGCGCAGCACGACGGCTGCGCCCTGCAGTAGCAGGCCCACGATGAGGAGCATGGCTCCCACTCGGATGTAGGCGGTGCCGCGCAAGCCGGTGAAGGCCAGCTCGTCGGGGGCGGCGGGTGATTGGCCCTCGTAGGTGACAGACACTCCGGCCACTTCGGCGAAGTCGGAAGTGACCACCTGTATCTCGCAGCTCACTCCGCGTGCGGCCTGGGCAGCTGATGGCGGGCAGGTGGCGAGATCGCTCGCGCCGACCTGGCCTACGGGCACCACCACATTTGCACCGACGAAACCACCAGTGGCGTCGACAAGGTATCCGGTCGAGCCAGTGCCCACCAGGCTGCATCGACCCACCGAGTCACCGAGCCGCTCATCGCCGTTGCAGAGCATGACGAACACGGTGACATCAGCCGGGAAGCCAGTTCCGATGGCCACCGGCGATTCATCAGACGCGCCTCGCCCGACGCGCCGCTCGGGGCGGCGCCACGCCCTACGCCTGCTTCTCGCCGACGACGACGAGATCTCGCAGCTCCCTGGCCGAAGCCCTGAGGGCGGCGGGTCATCAGGTGATCACCGCGGTCGACGGCGACGATGCCTACCGCCAGTTCACAGGGGCAACCCCATCCTTCGACGTCGTGATCAGCGACGTGGTGATGCCCGGACGCAGCGGCGTCGACCTGGCCGGCGACATCGCCCGCACATCACCTGATACGCCGGTTCTGCTGATCACCGGCCACGAGCAGATCCGCTTCGATCACCGGATCGCCCGTCACGCCACCCCGGTGCGCCAGAAGCCCTTCGCCACCGCCGACCTCCTCACCGATCTCCAACTCATCGGCGAGTCGATCGGGAACTGAAAACGAACAAACCCCCAGGTGTGAGCCCGGGGGTCTGTTACGCAGGGTTGTCGAACCGACCGAAGTAATCAGCCCTCTTCGGGTTTCGGCTCGTCGGGTTCATCCGTTTCATTATGCTCGTCGCTGCCACCGGAGTCGGGACCGTCGGGATCGCTCAGACCGCTCTTCGCCTTGACAACGCCGTGCTCGAACTCTATCTCGACCTCGTACTCGACGCTGCCAGCAACGAAGCGGACCTCGATCTCGTTGGCGAGTTCGGTGACCACTTCACCGGTGAAATCGCCAGCGGCCGAATAGCGGACAAGCACCAGGGCACCATCGGCGACCATGTACGTGACCGAGCCGCCATCGCTTGTTTCGATTGTTTCGCCAGTATCGGCCGCCACCACATCGTCGGCGCCGCTGTCGGACTCATCGCCCGAAGAGTCAGACGGCTCGTCAGGAGTGCTCGAGTCGCCTTCACCGGCAATCTCGAGGGGCTGGACGCCGCCGGAGTCGGGGGAGCCGTCGCTTCCGAGATGGTCGGGGGTATCGAGTCCAT
>CAXMSE010000057.1:0-56478 GCA_964196195.1 uncultured Gammaproteobacteria bacterium
TCGTCGCCAACCCCGCCCACCAGGATGGCGAGGCTGGCGGCTGAGCACTTCTGGCCGGCATGGCCGAAGGCCGACTGCACGAGGTCGTCCACCGCATGGTCGATGTCGGCGTGTGGTGTTATCACGAGGGCGTTCTTGCCGCTGGTCTCCGCCAACAGGGTCATGTCGGGTCGCCACGAACGGAACAGGTGCGCCGTTTCGATCGAGCCGGTGAGGATCACCGCGTCGGCACCGGTGACCAGGGCTCGGCCGATGTCGCTCTCGCTGGTGCGAACGAATTGCAGCACGTCTGGGGGGACGCCGGCGGCATGGGCGGCTTCCACGATGATCTCGGCAGACCGCGCGGTTTTGCGCGCCGGTTTGAGGATCACCGCGTTGCCTGCGGCCAACGCCGCCATGGTGCCGCCGGTGGGAATGGCGACCGGGAAATTCCAGGGGGGAATCACGGCCACCACGCCATGGGGCTCGAATGTCGCGCCTTCGATCGTCTCGAGCTCCGTTCCCCGGTCGGCGTACCAGCGGGCGAAGTCGATCGCCTCGCTGATCTCGGGGTCGGCCTGGGCAAACGTCTTGAGTGCCTCATGGGCCATGGTGGAGAGCAGCTCCCCGCGGCGCCTGTTGATCTCGTCGGCCGCAGCCCACAGGATCCGACGACGTTCGGCCGACCCGAGCCCACCCCACGAAGCTCGGCCGTTGCGAGCCCGAGCCAGGCACTCGTCGATCCCTTCGGCCGTGGTGACGATCGGCGCTCGAACCGGGCTCGGCTCGAGGGTGCGGGCCTTCTCGAGCCATTCCTGGGTCTCGGGCTGAGCCGGATCGGTGTCGGGGTGGTTGGCGAATCCCGCCCTGATCTCCGGCGTATGTCCCCGGCGGTGAGGGTCCGTCGAGAAGGTGTAGCGGTCGGCCACGGCCTGACGGAAGCGGTCGGCCTCGACATTGAAATCGGGCTCGCCCGGTCGGAGGGCGAAAAGGTGACGCAGGAAGTTGTCGCCTGACGCGTTCTCATCGAGGCGACGGATGAGATAGCTGATCGCCAGGTCGAAGTCGGCCGGCGCCACGATGGGTGTGTAGAGCAGGAGATCGTCGGTGGTGTCGTAGACAGCCCGGGCGTGGGCTGGGGCCATGCCCTGGAGCATCTCGAAATCGACCCGATCGCTGACCCCGCGGTGCTCCATCAGCAGCTTGGCCCAGGCCACATCGAAGAGATTGTGGCTGGCCACGCCTACCCGCACGGCCGCGGCATGGTCGGGCGTGAGCGCCCAATCGATACACCGCTTGTAGTTGGCGTCGACCTCGGCCTTGGTGCCGTACGGAGCCTGCTCCCACCCGTGCATCGCCGCATCGACCTTCTCCATGGCGAGATTGGCCCCCTTTACGAGGCGCACCTTGATCGTGGCGCCGGACCGGTCGTGGCGAACCACCGCCCAGGTGGTCAGTCGCCTGAGCGCATCGAAGGAGTCCGGTAGATAGGCCTGGAGCACGATGCCGGCCTGGGCGGTGACGAGGTCGGGTTCGTCGAGCACCTCCATGAAGGCCTGAAGAGTGAGGTGGAGGTCCTTGTACTCCTCCATGTCGACGTTCACGAAGGTCGGAGGCTCGGTGGCTGCGGCTTCGGTGCAGAGAATGCGGAGGCGATCCTTCACCCGGCGAAGCGAATCATCGAACGACCACAGGTCGATCTGGCTGGCGATCGAGGATGCCTTCACCGACACATAGCTGACGCCGGGATCGGCGATGAGAGCGAGCGTCCGCTCGAATCGCCGGGTCGCCTCGGCTTCACCGAGCACCGCTTCGCCGAGGATGTTGATGTTGAGGGCGACGCCCTGCTTGCGTTTCTGAGCCATGTGGCGTTGGAGGGCGCGAGGGTCGGCATCCACCAGCAGGTGTCCGACCAGTTGGCGCAAACGCCGTCGGGCGATCGGCATCACCACGCGGGGCGCCAGTGGGGCGAGGCGGGCTCCGAGCCTCAGCAGGGTGCGGTCGACCCGGCCTACGAAACCGGGCAGATCGGCCTTGTTCACGAGCACGCTGAGCTGCTCGGCCGCGAGCCGATCATCGCTGTGACGCGCCACCCGATCGACGTACTTCATGGCGAAGTCGACGCCCGCGGGCTCGTCGATGAGGGCGTGCAGTCGACTGACGGCGGCTCTCTCGGAGCGGGTCTCGTGCTCGCGGGCGGCATCGAGCCACTGGGCCACGAGATCGACGGCATCATCGACAAGGGTCTCGGGAGAAACGGTTGCCATGGTCCCAGTGTCGGATATCGCGACGTATTCGTCTTGTACGATCGCGACGCGAATGATGGAGTCAGAGAGCAAACTCGCAGCCTCGGATGCTGAATGGCAGCTGATCGGCCTTCTCGACGATCTGGTCAACGTCATGTTTTGCGCCAAGGACCTCGATGGCCGCTACATCGCGGTCAACGCGGCGTTCGTGCGTAGATCGGGAAGGCGCTCCAAGCGAGATGTACTGGGGCAGAGGGCAACCGACCTCTTTCCCGAGCCCCTGGCCGACCGCTACGAGGAGCAGGATCGCCTCGTCATGGGCAACGACGAGATCCTTCGCGACGAGCTCGAGCTGATCCGCAGGCCCGACGGCACCATCGGCTGGTATCTCACGACCAAGCGCCCGATCCACGATGGCCAGGCCCGAGTGGTGGGCCTCGTATCGGTGAGTCGCGATCTCATAACCCCCGACGAGCGCGGGATTGCCATGGAGTCTCTCGACGCGATCGTCGGTGAGGTTCGCTCGCGGGTGGCCGAGCCGCCACCATCTGAGGAGCTGGCGCGGTTGGCGGATTGCTCGGTTGCCCAACTCGATCGCCGTATGAAGAAGGTGTTCGGGCTCACCACCTCTCAGTACGTGCTGAGGGCGAGGGTGGACCACGCGGCCGAGCTCTTGCATCGAACGACCGAATCGGTGGCGACGGTGGCTGCAGCCAGTGGTTTCTACGACCAGGCTGCGTTCACCAAGCAGTTCGTACGCCTGATCGGTGAGACTCCCACCCAGTTTCGAGCTGATCCCGCGTAACCACTCTGGGTGGCCAGAGAATGGCCCGCTGTCTCGCGATCGTGCATACGGCTCCTATACTCGCTTTCGACAAGTCCGGCTCAGCGGTGTCGTCGTTTACCGCGCACAATCCCTATGGAGGGGAACTACCCATGAAGTTTTCTCGCAAGCTCGTAATGCTGCTTGCCATCCTGCTTTCGTTCTCACTCATCGCCGCTGCATGTGGCGATGATGACGACACCGACGCTGGTGATGGCGATGATGCTGGTGATGATGCTGGTGATGATGCCGCCATGGCAGATTTCCTCGGCGATGGTTCGCTCGGCACGATCACGGTCGAACCCGGTGCTGAAGTCCAGATCCGGTCGCTCAACGTGATCACCGGCGATAACGCGCCCCTCGGCATTCCCAACCAGCGCGGTGTCGAAGCGGCAGTGGCCGACTATGGCCCGATCCACGGCTTCGATGTCACCAGCGGCCAGGGTCTCGACGACCTCTGCTCTGCTGATGGTGGTCAGGCTGCAGCCCAGACCATTGTCGCCGACGAGCAGATCGTCGGTGTCATCGGCACCTCGTGTTCGGGCGCAGCCACCGCTGCTTCCCCGCTCATCAGTGAGGCCGGCATCGTGATGATCTCCGGATCCAACACCTCGCCGGCTCTCACCTCCGACCTTCAGGGCACCGCTGGCGAGAACTGGAACCCCGGTTACTACCGCACCGCCCACAACGACCTGTTCCAGGGCGCGGCCATGGCCGACTTCGTGTTCAACGATCTCGGATTGGCCACCGCGGCGGCGATCCACGACGGCGACCCCTACACCCAGGGCCTCGCTCAGGCCTTCTCGGATGCCTTCGAAGCACTTGGTGGCGAGATGACCGGGTTCACCGGCGTCAACAAGGAAGACACCGACATGGTCCCGGTTCTCACCGAGATCGCAGCCGGCTCTCCCGAGGCGATGTTCTTCCCGATCTTCCGGTCGGCGGGCGACTTCATCGCCGATCAGGCTCCCGGCGTGGCCGGCCTCGAGGACACCCAGCTCCTCGCCGCCGACGGCCTGTTGATCGATGGGTTCCTGGAGCTCGCCCAGTCTGAGGGTATGTACTTCTCGGGCCCCGACGTGCGCTTCGGTTCGAACCTCAACGAGAGCACCGGCAAGACCGCTGCTGGCGTATTGGCCGACTATGAAGCCGCCCACGGCGAGACGCCCACCGCACCGTTCTGGGGTCACTCCTACGACGCGACCGCCATGCTGCTCGACGCCATCTCCGCGGCTTCCCACGTAGACGGCGACGGCAACCTCGTTATCGACAAGGCCGGCGTGCGCGAGCACCTCAACGGCATCCGTGGCTACAGCGGTGTGATCGGCATCATCAACTGTGACGACTTCGGCGACTGTGGTTCCCAGAAGATCACCGTCATCAAGCACGACAGCTCGGCCGACATCCAGGCGTCGAAGGACAACGTGGTCTTCGAATTCGCGCCCTGATCCACGCGGCTCACAACTGAATCTGATTGGACGGCCCCTGCTCCGGTAATGGTGAGCAGGGGCCGTTCGCGTTACTGTGCGGCGTTCCGAAGTATGGGGGAGGGAAATTGTGACCACCGCGATGAAGGCCAAGGCGGCACCGCGCACCGGTGTCGACTGGTTTTTGCTGTTCATCAAGTCGGTGATGTTCTTCTTCATCATCACCGGCATCATTTTGTTCACACTCCAGCAGATCGATCCGGGTAATCCGATCGCCAGCCGGCTCAACGACGATGCCACCGGCCTCACCGCCGACCAGTTCGAGGGCCTGGTCATTGCCGGATTGTCGCAGGGCGCCATGTACGGCCTGATTGCGCTGGGCTACTCGATGGTCTACGGCGTGCTCGGCTTCATCAATTTCGCCCACGGCGAGGTGTTCATGGTGGGGGCCATGACCGGCATGATCACCTCCAACAAGCTCAACGACGCTGGGGCTTGGGAGAACAACTTCTTAGCTTCCATGCTGTTCGTAGTCTTGTTGTCGATCGTGGTGTCCACCCTCACCGCGGTGATAATGGAGAGGGTGGCCTACCGTCCGCTCCGAGGGTCACCCCGATTGATTCCCCTCATCACATCGATTGGTGTGTCCTTCTTCATCCAGAACGTGTCGGTGGTGCTTCTGGGCCCCGGGGCCAAGTCGTATCCCGTCCTGCCCGACTGGCTGGCGAAAAAACGCGACATCTGGTTCATCTCGATCGAGGGAACCCGCCTCTTGGTGATGTGTGTTGCCGCAGTTTCGATGGTGGGGCTCTGGTACCTGGTGGAGCGCACCAAGACGGGCAAGGCGATGCGGGCGGTGGCCGAGGACAAGGAGATCGCCTCCCTGATGGGCATCAATGTCAACCGCATCATCGTCACCACCTTTGCGGTGGGCGGGGCCATGGCCGGCGTGGCCGGGATCCTGTGGGGCATCATGTTCCGTTCGGTGACGCACACCACCGGCTTCCTGCCTGGTATCAAGGCCTTCAGCGCCGCCGTGGTGGGAGGAATCGGCAACCTCAACGGTGCCATGGCCGGTGGTCTCTCCCTCGGCAGCGCCGAGGCCGTAGCCCCCTTGGTGATCCTCGAGCCATGGGGGGTGAGCGGAGTGTCTCAGCTCCGCGACGCGGTGGCCTTCAGCGTTCTCATTCTGGTGCTCCTCGTGAAGCCCACCGGCCTGTTCGGTGAACGGCTCTCATCAGAGGACCGGACATGACCGACACCGTCACAGCCGCCCCCGCCCGGGGGATCCTCGACCAGGACTGGCGCAAGATCCTCAACTACGGCCTGCTTCTCGCCCTGGCCGAGGTGTTCATCGCGCTGGCCAATATGCCGGTGGCCCTCGACGACTTTGTCCTGATCGAGCCAATCCTCAGCCTCGGCTATATGTCTCTGTTGTGGCTGCCGCTGATTCTCGGCTTCAGCATCGGCAGCGAGAAAGTGTTGGAGGGCATTACCGTCCACGCCAAGGGTCTCCGCGAGGTGGTGGCAGGGGCCTGTGTGGGGCTCATCGGCGGTGCCAGCCTCAGCCTCCTCACCGTGCTGATCGACAATTTCAACCTGCGCGACCCGCTCGTCAACTGGAGCCCCCAACTCCTCGATCTGCTGGGCTTCGACCAGGGCGTCGGTTTCGGGGTCGGGATCTGGTTGGCGATCGGTGGTGGGCTTGGTCTGTTGGGTGGCGCAATGCACCTGATCACACCCGTCGCCCGGCGCGTGGTGGCCACGATGGCCCTTGCCGTGGTGTTCGTGGCCGTGCTCGAGTCGATCCTCAGCGATCTCTCCGAGGATCTCTTCCTCGAGTGGCTGGTCGACTGGGTCTACTTCATCCGCGGTGGTGTCACCATCCACGGATCCGTCGCCGTGGCCCTACTGGCCGGCGCCTACGCGCTGTGGGGAAGCAGGGCGGTCAAGGGGGCCAAGGCGTCATATCAGGCCCTCGAGGGCATCGAGCGTAAGCAGGCCAACAAGATCGGCCTAGCCGGGGTGGTGCTGCTCACGATCCTCATGCCGCTCGTCCTCGGCAAGATCACCAACGAATTGCTCGCCAATGTCGGCCTCTTCCTCCTCCTGGCGTTGGGCCTCAACATCGTCATCGGCCTCGCTGGCATCCTCGACCTCGGCTATGTGGCCTTCTTCGCGGTGGGTGGCTACACCACTGCCATCCTCACATCTCCCAACCGCGGCGACTCCTGGCCGGACTGGCTTCCCCAGCTCTGGTGGGTCGTGGCTCTCATGGTTGTGGTCGTGCTCGCCGGCCTCACCGGGCTTTTCATCGGTGCTCCCGTCATTCGAATGCGCGGCGACTATCTGGCCATCGTCACCCTCGGATTCGGCGAAATCATCAGGCTCCTGTTTCTCTCGGACTGGCTCGGAGGGTACACAGGTGGTGCTCAAGGGGTCACCAACGTTCCGGGGGTGCAGGTGTTCGGTCTCGCCACTGTGCGAGGCACCGACCCGCGGGCGGTTTTCTACCTGGTTGCCTTCTTCTGCGCGATCGCGATCTACATATCGTGGCGCTTGGAGAAGTCGCGCATCGGCCGGGCCTGGATGGCGGTGAGAGAGGACGAATCCGTGGCCGAGGCGATGGGCATCAACACGGTCAACGTCAAGCTTTTGGCGTTCGTGGTGGGAGCTGTGCTGGCCTCCTTCTCGGGAGCGATCTTCGCCGCCAAGGTGGGATCGGTGTTCCCCTCCAGCTTCATCATCCTGGTGTCGATCGTGATCCTCATCGTGGTGATCGTCGGCGGTATGGGCAATATTTTCGGCGTCATCGCCGGGTCGGCGGTTCTGATCGGTGTACTCGGCGGACCCAGACAGCCGGGCCTGCTCCAGGAGTTCTCCGAATTCAAACTCCTGATCTACGGTGCCCTGCTCGTCTGGATGATGCTGAAGCGGCCCGAGGGACTCATTCCCAACGTCCGCCGCACCCGTGAGTTGCACCAGGATGAGTTCCTCCAGGATGCCTGGCTCAAGGGCCAGATCGATGAAGGCGACGAAGGCGGCGACGGGGGAGAGGTGGCCCCGGCATGAGCGGCGAACGACTTCTGACCATCAACAACCTGAGCGTCACCTTCGGTGGTCTGCACGCCCTGCGTGATCTCGATTTCCATGTCGATGAGGGCGAGATCGTTTCGGTGATCGGCCCCAACGGCGCCGGCAAGACCACCTTCTTCAACATGATCTCGGGCATGGTGACGCCAACTGCTGGAGAGATCATCTTCCAGGACCAGTCCCTGGTGGGCCTCGACCCCAACCAGGTCACGGCGCGAGGCATCGCCCGCACCTTTCAGAATGTGCGCCTGTTCGCCAACATGACGATCCTCGAGAACGTCATGGTCGCCCAGCACTGCCGCACCAAGCAGGGCCTGTGGGGAGCCCTCTTCCAGACTCCGGGGTTCAAGCGCGAAGAGCAAGAGATCCGGGAGTGGGGTGAGAAGGTCCTCGGCTTCTTCGGAACCCGCCTGGTGGGCTACCGCCTCGACCAACCGGCCTCAACGTTGTCCTACGCCAACCGTCGCCGGCTCGAGATCGCGCGGGCCATGGCCACCAAGCCGACGATCCTTCTTCTCGACGAGCCGGTGGCCGGCATGAACCCCATAGAGTCAGAAGAGCTCACCGGGCTCATCGGCAAGCTTCGCAGCGAGTGGGGTTTCACGATCGTCATGATCGAACACGACATGGGAGTGGTGCGCGACGTGTCTGACCGGGTGGTCGTGCTCGACCACGGCGAAACCATCGCCCAGGGTTCCTATGAGGAAGTGTCCACCAACCCCGATGTGATCGAGGCCTATCTGGGCCGACCCGCCGAGGAGGCGTCGTGAGCGATTCCCCACGAAGTGGGGCAACGCCGTTGCTCGAGATGCGCGGCGTAAACACCCACTACGGAGCCGTCCACATACTCAAGGATGTGGAGCTGTCGATCTATCCCGGCGAGCTCGTCTGCCTCCTCGGAGGCAACGCGTCGGGCAAGTCCACCACCCTCAAAACCCTGCTCGGCATGGTCACACCCACCACGGGTGATGTGATTCTGGATGGTGAGGTGGTCAACGGTCAGCCCACCTCCTATCTCGTGGAGCGTGGCGTCACGATGGTCCCCGAAAATCGCCGGCTATTCAAGCGCCTATCGGTGAAGGAAAACCTCGAACTCGGTGCCTACCTGCGCACCGACAAAGCCGGGATCCAGCGCGACCTCGAACGGATCTACGGCCTCTTTCCGCGGGTCTACGAGCGCCTGTCGCAGAAGTCCGGAACCCTCTCGGGCGGCGAGCAGCAGATGGTGGCCATTGGTCGGGCCCTGATGTCGAACCCGCGCGTGCTCCTGATGGACGAACCCTCTATGGGGCTCGCTCCCGCACTGGTGCAGACCAACTTCCAGCTGATCCAGCAGATTCACGAGGAAGGCGTGGCGATCTTCATGGTGGAGCAGAACGCCAACATGGCGCTCTCGATCGCCGATCGAGGATGGGTTCTGCAAACCGGCCGCGTGGTGCTCGACGACACCGCCGACGCCCTGCTCGCCAACCCCGAGCTGAGGGCCAGCTACCTCGGAGAGGCCTAGCCCCTTCGGACCCTCAGGTCGAGGGGCGCGTCTGCACATCGGTGATGGACTCGAACGGGGTGAGCCTCGACGGGTCGACCAGGATGTGAAGGAGGGCACCGGTGCGAGACGCGGCAGCTCGGGCGAAGGCCGGCGCGAAGTGGGCCGTGGTGTCCACCCGCTCACTGTGGAATCCGTGGGCCGCGGCGAGCATCACAAAGTCGGGGTTGACGAGATCGGTGCCCGACACCCTCTCGGGGAAGACCCGTTCCTGGTGGGTTCGGATCGTGCCGTACATCTGGTTGTCGAGGACGATCACGATCGGCTCACAGCCAGCCTGGTGGGCTGTGCCGAGTTCCTGCATGGTCATCTGGAGGTCGCCGTCGCCGGCGAAACACACCACCATCCGGTCGGGATGGGCGGCCTTGGCCGCGATGGCGGCAGGTAGGCCGTAGCCCATCGTGCCGCTCTGGGGCGCGAGCAGGCGGGCATCGGGCCCGTAGCGGAAGAACTTGCTGGGCCAGACGGTGAAGTTGCCCGCTCCATTGGTGATGATCGCGTCGGGCGGGAGTTCGGCCTGAAGCCAGGTCATCACTTCGCCCATGTCGACCGCGCCGGGCTGGGGAGGACAAACCATCGATTCCAGATGGGCGGATCTACGGTCGGCGACCCACCGCCCACGGCCGTCGGACTCGCCGAGTTTGCGATCACGCAGCATCGCGATCGTGATGCTCGGGTCGCCGAGCACTCCGACCGCGGTGGAGTAGATACGTCCCAGCTGGATGCGCTCGGGATGGATGTGAACGATGCGCTGGCTGGGAGTGGGTAGATCGAGCAGGGACCACCCACCCGTGGTCATCTGGCCGAACCGGATACCGAGACCCACGATGAGATCGGCATTGCGGATCGTGGACTGCACCGGCTCCGACATCCACACCCCTGCTTCACCCACATAGCTGTCGCTGTGGTTGTCGATCAGGTCGTGAAAGCGAAAGGCCGTGACGACGGCGAGCTCGTTGGCCTCCGCAAACACGGTGAGATCGTGTCGAGCCTGGGTGGTCCACCGGCCCCCACCGACGATCATCACCGGACGCTCCGCCGCGCCCAGTTCCTCGACGACAGTGTCGATCTCCTGGGTGGTGGGGGTGGCACGCTCCACGAGGAGGGGCGTCACGTCGACGACCGATGTGGAGGCGGCGAGTACGTCCTCGGGAACCGCCACGACGACCGGACCGGGCCGGCCTGAGACGGCAATCTTGAACGCGATGGTGAGGGCATCGGCGAGGGCATCGGTGCGCTCGACCTCGACCACCCACTTGGCGATCGACCCGAAGAAGTGCCGGTAGTCGATCTCCTGAAAGGCTTCACGCCCCCGACGATCGGTACTCACCTGTCCGACGAGAAGCACCATGGGGGTGGAGTCCTGCATGGCCGTGTGAACTCCGACAGACGCATTGGCCGCACCGGGCCCCCGGGTGACCATGCAGACGCCCGGCTCGCCGGTGAGCTTGCCCCAGGCTTCGGCCATATAGGCCGCGCCGCCCTCCTGGCGACATGTCACGTATCGGATGTCGGTGTCGTAGAGTGCATCCAAGACGGTTAGGTAGCTCTCCCCCGGCACACCGAATGCTGTGGTGACGCCCTGGGCCACCAGAGCATCCACGACGAGTTGGCCCCCGGTACGTTCGGTCATCGCCTCCGAACCTAGATGATCGCGGTCTCGAGGAAGGGCTGGTTGGCGGCGATGCGGTGATAGCCGAGCGGGGTGAGGTCGAGGGATCGGTACTCGCCGTAGGTGATCCACTCTGATACGCCACGGCCCATCGCCGGTGACTGCTGCATGCCATGGCCGGAGAAGCCGTTCACGAAAATGAAGTTGGGGATTTCGTGATGGGGGCCGATGATCGCATTCTGGTCGAGGGTGTTGAAGGCATAGTGACCCACCCACTTGTTGACGACCTTCACCCTTTCGAAGGCGGGTATGCGGTTGGCGATCGAAGGCCAGATCTTGTCCTCCCACATGTCGCCGATGAAGGCGAAGTCGTCGTACCCGACGGGCGGGTCGTCGTCGGGCGGTGAGCCGGCCATGTAGAGCCCACCGTCGGTGCGGCAGGTGACTCCGGTGGTGTCGATCGTGAGCGGGAGGGAACGATCGAGCCGTTCGGCCGCGTCGAAGACGTAGGTGTAGCGTCGACGAGGTTCGATAGGGAGGTCGAACCCTGCCATTCGAGCGACCTCGATGGCCCGGGGTCCGGCTGCGTTCACGATGGTGCCGGCCGCGATGGATTCACCCGATTCGAGGGTGACTGAAGCGGCGCGTGCGCCGTCGTGGGCGATGTGCACGACTTCGTTGGTGATGTACTCAACACCGTTTTGGCGGGCCTTGCGTCGCCACCAGTCGAACATCGTGCCACTGTCGAAGTAACCCTCGTCGGCGAGGTTGTGACTCCCGCAAACGACTCCGCTGAGGTCGTAGAACGGGTATGCGTCGTGGATTTCGGCCGGTGTCATGATCTTCGTGCCGGCACCCCAGGTTTTCTGGAGGGCCTGGTTGTGGCGCAAGGTGTGGGCAAACGTTTCGGTCCCGGCGAGATACATGTAGCCGAAGCCGTCGAAGCTGAGTTCAGGCACCTCTGGGTCGTCGTTCATGAAGGCCTGGAAGTTGTGGACAAAGTGGGCGCCGAACTGAGAGATTCGGACGTTTACCTCGTTGGAGAACTGTTGGCGCATGCAGCTGTTGGTCCGTGCCGTTGATGTTGACTCGTACGACGAGTCGCGCTCGATGACGAGAACGGAACCGTCGAAGTCCGGGTTGGTCGACAGGAACCAGGCGACCGACGATCCCATGATGGCGCCGCCGATGATCACGACGTCGTAGGAAGATAGCCGCGACTCGCCGATGATGGGTTGGAGCTTCATGAGACATACCCCTGGGTCCGGTCGTCGGCCACCGCAGCAGGATCTCGCTCCGACGGGTCGCCGAAACCGCCTCCGCCGGGGAGCTCGAGGATGAGGCGCCTGTCGGCGGGGACCCTCTGCTTGCCCTTGCCTGCGAACGGTGAGCCATCGTCGAGATACACCGCGCCGGGCGCACCGGGCTCGCCGCCGTTGCGGCCCCGGGCCGGGTTTTGGATGCGGTCGAACATGGCGGAGAACTCGAACAGGTAGCCGTCGACCGGCCCGAGTTCGATGGTCTGGCCCAACCCACCTCGTTGGCGGCCCGCGCCACCGCTGTCGGGCCGGATCTCCTTGCGCCAGATGATGATCGGACCGATCTGTTCGGTGGCCTCCACCGACATGGTGCGCACGCCGGACGGAAATGCGGTGGCGGTCAGACCGTCGAGCGCGGGGCGTGCTCCGGTGCCGCCGCTGTTGAACATCAGCAACTCGACCGGCACCTTGGGATCGGCCTTACTGGCCGACCGGGCGCTGGCCTGGAAGTTCCAGAGGGCCCCGGCGCCCTCTGCGGGCACGACTTCGGGTAGGACCGTGGCGATGGCACCGAGGCAGAGGTCGGTGACGAAGTGGCCGATCACGTGGCGTACCGCCACGGGGTCGGGGTGCTCGGCGTTGAGTATCACGCCGGCGGGGGCACTCACGGTGAAGGGGGCGAGCGAGGCGAAGTTGTTGGGCAGCTCCGGGGCCAGAGCCACGAGCATCCCGTAGGTGAAGTAGGCCTGCGCGTAGGTGAGCGGGACGTTGATGCCGAAAGCGCTCGTGGGTGAGGTGCCGGTGAAGTCGGCGTGCATCCCGGCGTCGGTCACCTCGATCGTGGCCGCGAGAGTGAGGGTTTCGTCGTAGCCATCCACCTGCATCGTGTTGGTGTAGGTGCCTTGGGGCACCGATTCGAGAGCGTCGAGGGTCGCTTTGCGGGTTCGGTCGAAGATGAAGCCTGCGAGGGCGTCGATGTGGGGGAGCCCGAACTCGTCGAGCATCGCCAGGAGGCGGCGCCGGCCGGTTTCGTTGCAGGCGGCCAGGCCATGGATGTCGCCCACCACCTGGTCGGCCTCTCTCACGTTCTGGCGCACGATCGTGACCAGGTCCTGGTTGAGTTCGCCCCGCTCGACCCACTTCAGGATCGGTATGCGTAGACCCTCCTCGTAGACCTCGCGGGCATCGGGGCCGTATCCCCGGCCACCGATATCCACCACATGGGCGGTGGAGGCGAAGAAGCCGATCAGCTCGTCGCGCGAGAACACAGGCGTGGTAACCGTGATGTCGTGGAGGTGGCCGGTTCCCTTCCACGGATCGTTGGTGACGTAGACGTCGCCGGGGTAGATGCGCTCGGGCCCGATGTCGTTGATGAAGTGGGTGACTGCAGCCGCCATGGTGTTGACGTGGCCAGGTGTGCCGGTGACCGCTTGGGCCACCATTCGCCCGTCACGATCAAACACCCCCGCTGAGAGATCACCGGCCTCTCGCACCGATGTGCTGAACGCGGTTCGAACGAGGGTGAGGGCCTGCTCCTCCACCACAGAGATCAGGCGGTTCCACATCACCTGATAGTGAAGCTCCTGGTTGGTCATCGGGCTTCTCCGGAGGTATCGACACGGGTGATGAGCAGGGAGCCGTCGGCCTGCATCCGGCCGCGGTGGTGGGCGCCGAGGACGGTGGTGGTCTGGGCTTCGATGATTACCGCAGGTCCGGCGACGCCCTGGCCTGGAGCAAGCTCGGACCGGTGGATGATCGCGGCTTCACCACTTGCACCTGTGCTCGGGTCGAACATCGACCGACCGGCGGACGACGTTGCCATCGATTCCGGCTCGGCCACCAGCTCGACGGTGTCGGGCCGATCCTGCACCGACGACACCCGTACGGCCCAACTGACGGCTTCGATCGTGAGGTCGTCGATCGCCCGTCCGAAGAACTCTTCGTAGGCCTTGGTGAACTTGGCGGCCAGCAGCTCTGCCGCCAGCTCGTCGAATGGCCCTGCATCGAGGTGTACGGGGATCTCCCATCCCTGCCCCTTGTAGCGCATGGCGACCTGGCGGTCGATGGTGACCTCGGCGGCGGTGCCTTCCCTCACGAACGAGTGGGCCTCCTCGGCCAGTTCGGCGAGAACCTGGTTGGCGCCGTCGACATCGAAATCGACGGTGGTGGTGTAGAAGCTGCGGATCGCTTCGTAGCTGAACGGAGCGCGGAGAAAGCCGATTGCCGAGCCGACGCCGGCTCCCGGAGGCACGATGAGCTCGTCGAGTCCGAGCTTGTCGATAAGTCGAGAAGCGTGCATCGGCCCCCCGCCGCCGAACGCGATCATCGTGTACCCCGTGAGGTCCTTCCCGTTTTCCACCGCGTGGACCCGAGCCGCGTTGGTCATGTTTTCGTCGACCACCTCAGAGACCCCAACCGCGGCGGTGAACGGATCCATCCCCAGCGGTCGCCCGACCGATGCCGCGATGGCCTCGCGGGCAAGATCGGGAGAGAGTTCGATGTCGGTTGCCCCGAACGTGTCGGGGTGGAGACGACCCAACTCGAGGTTGGCATCGGTGACGGTGGCATCGGCCCCACCACGGTTGTAGGCAGCGGGGCCGGGCTCAGACCCTGCGCTGTTGGGCCCTATACGGATCTGGCCGAGAGAATCGACCCTCGCAATGCTGCCACCGCCTGCGCCGATCTCGATCATCTCGATCACCGGGATCGACACCGGCATGCCACTGCCTTTCTTGAATCGAGCGGTGCGGTCGACCTCGAACGTCTTCGCTGTCTGAGGGGTGAACCCCTCGATCATGCTGATCTTCGCTGTGGTGCCGCCCATATCGAACGAGAGCACCCGGTCGCGGCCGTAGCGCGCGGCGAGGTCGGCGGCGAAAATCGCGCCGCCGGCAGGGCCCGATTCCACCAGGCGCACCGGGAACGCGGCGGCGCTCTCGACGCTAATGAGGCCTCCGCCGGAATGGATCATGTAAAGAGGACAGGAGGCGCCGCGGGCGCGGAGTTGGTCGCGTAGGCGAACGAGGTAGGAGGCCATCAGGGGCTGGATGTAGGCGTTGGCACACACCGTGTTGAAGCGCTCGTACTCACGCATCTGGGGCGACACTTCGCTACTGATCGAGACAGCGACATCGGGGAGGACCGCCGTGAGGAGATCACGGAAACGGCGTTCGTGCTTGCCATCGCGGTAGCTGTGTATGAATCCGACAGCGACGGACTCGTATCCGGACTCGGCCAACCGGGCGATCAGCCGGCGGGCCCCATCCTCATCGAACGGCACGAGCACTTCACCGCGTGCATTGAGTCGCTCGCTGACGACATGGCGATCCTTGCGCTCGATCAAGGGTGGGGGCAGGACGATGTTGAGGTCGTACTGCTCGAAACGGCTCTCGGTTCGCGTCTCGATGACATCGCGGAACCCGGCGGTGGTGACGAGCGCCGTGGACGCGCCGCTCCGCTCGATGAGGGCATTGGTTGCCAGGGTGGTGCCGTGGATGATCTGTACGACGTCGGCGAGATCGACGCCGGCTTCGCGGGCGATCTGGCTAATGCCCTCGAGGATCGCCCGTTCGGGTGCGTCGTGGGTGGTGAGGAGCTTGGTGGAGATGAACGAACCATCGTGATGTTCGAGCACGATGTCGGTGAATGTCCCCCCTACGTCGGCACCGATGCGCAGTGATCTGGCCAAGGCCTCTCCTCCCGTTGTCCCAGTCTGCCCTTGTTCCTAGAGTTCGTCGATAGCCGGGAAACTCGAGGTTGTGACGATGTCGACGGTGGCGGAGCGTTGCTGGGCGAGCATGCCGCCATCCACCCTGATCACGTCGCCAGTGACATAGCCCGACTCCTCCGAAGCGAGGAACAGGGCCGGCCCGGTCATGTCGTATGGGTCGCCGATACGACCGGCGGGGATATTGACGCCGCGATGGGCGCGGGCTTCGTCGTCGAGGCCGCTGGTGTCGATCGAGCCTGGCATCAGGGCGTTGACGCGCACGTTGTAGGGGCCCAGGTCGAGTGCCATGGCCCGGGTGAGAGCCTCGATCCCGCCCTTCGACGCGTCGTAGGCGGTAAAGCTGCGATGGGCGCGGGTAGCACCGCCGGAACTCATGTTGATGATCGACCCGCCCCCGTTCTTCGCCATGATCCGCGCTGCTCGGTGGCAGCACAGGAAGTGGCCGGTGAGGTTGACGTCGATGATTCGACGCCACCATTCCTCGTCGGCATCGAAGAAGTGGAGCATCGGGCTCACGAGGCCGGCGTTGTTGACCAGCACATCGACGGTGCCGAACGCCTCGAGGGCCGCGTCGAAAATGGATGCCACCTGGGCTGAATCGGACACATCGGCCGGCGCCGCGATGGCGCTACCTCCTGATGCCTCGATCTCGGCGGCGACGCGTTGGGCGGTCGCCTCATCGACGTCGTTGACCACCACCGACGAGCCGACCGAGCCGAACCTTTCGGCGATGGCCTGGCCGATCCCCTTGCCGGCTCCGGTGACCACAACGACCTTCCCGGCCAGATCTGGATGGGTTGACATGTTTGAACTCCGGTGACAGTGGACGAGTGGACTTAAGCTAGCCAGCCATGGCTTGGATCGAGACGTTGCCCGACGACGAATGGACCGGGGAGCTCGCGCCGCTCCACGAAGCGGTTGTCGACCGCGAACTCGGGAGGGTCGACAACATCATGGCGATCCACTCGATCAATCCCCGCGGACTCGCGGCCCACAGTGGCCTCTACGCGTCGGCGATGGCCGGCACCGCCACCCTGCGGAAGGTGGAACGCGAGCTCGTGGCCTATGTGGTGAGCCTCAAGAACCACTGCCACTATTGAGTGCACCATCATCGGCGCGGTCTGCGCCAACTCTTGAAGGACGCTGAGTTGCTGGCCCGCATCGAGGAGGACTGGTCCACCGCCGGACTATCGGGGCCGCGCGTGGCGATGCTCACCTACGCGGTGAAGCTCACGCGCACTCCTGGCGAGATGGTGAGCGCAGATGTCGACGCCCTCCGCGAGCAGGGTTTCTCGGACCGCGACATCCTCGACATTGTCGAGGTGGTCGCGTACTACGCCTACGCCAATCGGATCGCCGATGGTCTCGGCATCCAGCTCGAGGACTGGTATCCCGATGAGGACTCTTGATGATTCCGAGGTAGCCGATGCGCTCCCGTGGGGTGAGCTCATCGGGGCGATCGAGCAGATCATGGTGGACGACCAGGCGGTTGCGCCGGAGCGAACCGTCCACACCGTGCCCGATGGCCGGGGCAACGACGCAGTCCTGTTGTTGAAGCCGGGGTGGATCGCCGGTGAGGTCATCGGGATCAAGGCGGTTACCTCGTTCCCCAAAAACGGCGACCTCGAACTTCCGATGGTGCAGGCGGGATTCCTCCTGTTCGACGGAAGCAACGGATCCCTCCTCGGCGCATGTGAGGCAAATGCTCTCACCGCCCGACGCACGGCCGCGGCATCGGCGGTGGCGGCGAAGCACCTCGCCCGTCACGACACCGAGCGCCTCCTGATCGTCGGCACCGGGGCGGTTGCGAGCATGGCCGCCCAGGTGCACAGCGAGGTGAGGCCCTACTCCACGATCGAAGTGTGGGGTCGGCGCGTCGAGCGCGCGGAGGCGCTGGTGCTTGAGCTGAGCGCCATGGGTCTGCCCGCGGTGGTGTCCACCGACCTCGATGCCAGCGTGGTTCGAGCCGATGTGATCTCGGCCGCCACGGGTGCCACTACCCCCCTCATAAGGGGCGAACTGCTCGAGCCCGGCACCCACGTCGATCTGATCGGCGCTTTCGCGACTGGGATGCGCGAGTCCGACGACGATGTGGTGCGCCGGGCGTCGATCTTCGTCGACACCCGAGACGACGCGATCCTCGCCGGAGACCTCGCCCAACCTCTTGCCGACGGCGTCATCACCGTCGAATCGATCCGAGCCGATCTCGCCGACCTGATCTCGGGGCGCCACGCCGGACGCTCCCATGTCGACGAGATCACCATGTTCAAGTCGGCGGGCACCGCACTCGAAGATCTGGCGGCCGCGACCCTCGCCTTCAGCTGACTTCGGTGACGAGGGTGATCGACCCCGCGGAGTGGAGGGTGGCTGAGACGGCCTGGGCCACTGCCTTCATGGTGGCCTCATCGACGATCACCACGGGCATGGTGAGCGCGTAGAGCTCTTCGGCCACGATTGCGCCGAGAGCGATGATCTCGTCGAGTTCGGTCATCACGAGTGCTGCGGGAGCCGTTCCTCGCCGGATTGCCTCGGCCAGCACGGTGGAAGCCGAGCTCGACCCCCGACCCACCGTCATGGTGACCACCCGGCCCGCCAGGCACTCACCGACCTGGGGGTGGGCCTGATCGATAATTGTGCCTGTCTCGCTCTCGAACCCGCCCCAGAAGCTCAGGGGCTCGTCGAGCGCGAGCACAGGCCCGGTGGCGTCACCGGCCACGACCACCCGCAAAACCTCAGGCATCGGACCACACCGTGTGATCGCGACGCACTTCACCGGCAACCGCGGATTCGACACAGTCTTCGAGGCTCCCGAACACCACGTCGATGCCCATGTTGCCGGGCGCGTAGTAGGCCCATTTGGCCGAGTCGGTCATCGCCACCCCTTCGAAGTCGCCGAGAATCGGCGTGATGTATGTGCACGTGTCGGTGACGATCTGCACCCCGGCTGCGGCGAGAATGGAGTCCCATCCCCGAAGGCCGATTTCCATCGCGACATCGCGTCCCGTCGATGTGTAGGCGTGCACTCCAGGATCGACTCGGCGCCCGTCGAGCAGCTCAACCAGCCGGCCCAACTCAGCGACGGAGTAGTGGGGGGTACCAAGACTCACTGCGCCGAGAGTGTTGGAGCTGGACGTGCTGAGCCGGTCTCGTGCGTTGCGCAGATCCTCCATGGAAATGCTCTCGACGGGTACAGAACGACCTCCGACGGCATCGTCGAGGGTCGGCGCCTCGGGGGTGGAGCCCACTGCGTGGAACATACCTACGGTGCCCGACGACGCGGCTGCGCTTCCGATCGCCTTGAGCCGGTCTTCAGAAGTTGCCTCCGGGAGGCCGACGATCACCGGGAGTCGAGAGCCTGCGACTCTCCCGAGGTGGTGGCCGATGACCGGGTAGGCCACATCGAGTGAGAGGAGGCGTCCGGGGATTGCGGATACGTCGAATGCCACCTCACCCTGCCTGTTCTCATCGAGGTGGAGACCGGCGGCGGGAGCTCTCCCCGTGATCGCACAACAGATGTCGACGAAATCGCCGTAGCGATGGGTGCGGGCCCCGAGAACCGAGTTGGCGAACACGATTGCGTTGGATTCCGCCCACGCGATGTGGTCTCCGAATCCCGGCCGGTCGTCGAGTTGGTAGGGCGCGCACGTCCAGGTGGTCCGGCAACCCATCTCCTCGTAGGCGGCCATCAGAGCGAGGGCCTGGTCGCGAGTGTGGGCATCGCCGCGGTAGAGCTCCGGATGCAGGAGGTCGAGGGAGGAGACGTTGAGGGTGGCGGGTACCTGCACGCGAGCGCCTTGTCCCGCGAGACGTTGGGCGAAATCGAGCCCGGCCTCGCCGTGATAGAGGCAAGAATCGATGTGGGCGCCGGAGATGTCGAGGAGGGCCTCGGCTCCCATGGTCTCCGCCAAGCGCACGATCACCCGCATCGCGAGCATGACTGCGGGCCCGTCGTCTCCGGAGAGCATCGCTTGGTCGTGGGGCTCCAGAGCCAGAGGCATTGGGTCACCGTAGCCCGGCGCTCGCGGAGCGGATGCCACGCAAATCTCCCTCCGAGCTCGACCGGTAGGCTCCGCCCGATGCCCGATCGCCCACTGTTCGTCGACGTACTCGCCCGGGTTGCTGATGTCGAGGGCTGGATGACCGACGATCAGGCCCGCCGACTCTTCGATCGATGCACTGGTCTCGGTGTGGGCACCACGGTTGTGGAGATCGGCAGTTTCCAGGGCCGGTCCATGATCGTTCTCGCGGCTGCGGCGACCGACGGTGTCGATCTGGTTGCCATCGACCCGCACGCCGGCGGCGACCGCGGCCCCCAGGAGATCACCCCCGACCAGTCGCTCGGCGATCACGATCACGCCGCCTTCAACACCAACCTCGCCGAAGCCGGGGTGGCCGACAGGGTGCGCCATATTCGCAAGATGAGCGGCGCCGCGTTCGACGATGTCGATGGTGAGATCGATCTCCTCTACATCGACGGGGTGCACCGATTCACGCCCGCTCGAGCCGACATCGTGCAATGGGGAGAGCGGGTCAGTGGTGGTGGCACCATGCTGATCCACGACTCGTTCAGTTCGATCGGGGTGACCCTCGCCCTTCTCTGCACCACCTTCGGTGGCCACAGGTGGCGCTACGTTGGCCGGTCACAATCGATGGCGGAATTCGAGCGGGCCAACCTCACCGGCATGGAGCGGGGGTCCAACGCGGTCAGGCAGGCCCTTCAGCTTCCGTGGTTCGTGCGCAACGTCGTCATAAAGGTCTTGCTAACCCTGAAGCTCGCCCCTCTCACGAGGCTGCTCGGGCACAAGACCGACGACTGGCCCTACTGAGGCGACGGCGGCCGATACTCTCGACTCGATGAACTCGATCCCGGCCACCTCAGCGGTCATCGCCGATTCCTCGCTGGTGGGAACGGCTCTGTCGCGGGCCTACACCGAAGAGGTCGACGCCTGGTTACGTTCGGTGGTGGATGGGGTCGGTGAGGTTCGAGGGGTGGCTCTGGCTGCGGTGGGGGGCTACGGCCGCGGCGACCTCAGTCTCGGTAGCGATCTCGATCTGCTGCTGATCCACGACGACTCGGGAGCGGTGGCCGAAGTGGCGGAGCGGATCTGGTATCCGATCTGGGACACCGGAATGAAGCTCGGCCATGCTGTGCGCACGATCGAGGAGGCGATCGACCTTGCCGCCGACGATCTCGACACCGCCACCTCCCTCCTCGACATTCGGTTGATCGGCGGGTCGCGCGGGTTGGTGGAGGAACTGTCGGACAAGTCCGCGGTGCAGTGGCGCGACAATGTCGAGAAGATGCTGCCTCGCCTGGTGGCATCCATCGAGGACCGCCACGAGTCGGCGGGCGAGATCGCCTTCCTGCTCGAGCCCGATCTGAAGCTGTCGCGGGGTGGGTTGCGCGATGTGCACACCCTCGGTTGGATCGATTGCGCCGACCTCGGACTCCTCGAGAAAACCGAACGCACCGGACTCATCGGGCCTCACGACACCCTGTTGGCGGCCCGTATCGAGCTTCACCGAGCCACCTCTCGCGCCAGCAATCTTCTCCTGCTCCAGGAGCAAGACGAGGTGGCCGCGGTGCTCGGTTACAGCGATGCCGACGAGCTCATGGCTGCGGTCGCGGCGGCCGGACGATCAGTCGGGTGGATCGAAGATGCGGTGCTCCACCGGATCCACCTGAGGGGAAATCGCCGACGTCGCTCGAAGAATCGTGAGTTCGGCAACGGGATCCAGATCGTCGACGAAACCCTGCGGCTCGAGGAGGAGGCTCCGGTCGCCGACGATCCGATCATGCCCTTGCGTGTGGCCCTGATCGCAGCCCGCAACGAAGCGTTCGTGGAACGCGATGTTCTCGACCGACTGGCCGACGAGAGTCCCCATCTCCCCGATCCCTGGCCTGATGAGGCCCGTGAAGTCTTCGTCGATCTCCTCCTCGAAGGCGAGGCGGCGATCCGGGTGTTGGAAGCCCTCGACCAGGTGGATCTGATCACCAGGATCCTGCCCGAGTGGGCGCCCAACCGCAGCCGACCCCAACGCAACGCATACCACCGGTTCACGGTGGATCGCCATCTCTTCGAAGCTGCGGCGGAGGCCGCTCGCCTCGTCGACCGCGTCGAGCGCCCCGACCTCCTCGTTGTCGGCGCCCTGCTTCACGACATTGGGAAGGGCTACCCGGGCGACCACAGCGTCGTGGGAGTCGAGCTGGTGAGGCGGATCGCGGTGCGGATGGGTTATCCGCCGGCCGATGTGGAGACCCTCGCCGCCCTGGTGCGCCATCACCTCTTGTTGCCCGATGTCGCCAGCCGCCGCGACCTCGACGACGAGGGCACGATCCGGTTCGTCGCCGAGGAGATCGAGTCCGTCGTCACCCTCGAACTCCTCGCTGCGCTCACCGAGGCCGACTCGATCGCCACCGGCCCGTCAGCGTGGGGGAGCTGGAAGGCGGGTCTGGTGAGGGAGCTCACCCGAAGGGCCAGCCACTATCTCCAGGGAGGCGGTGCCGACGCGCTCTCGTCGTCGTTTCCGAGTGCCGAGCAGAGTGAGCTGCTCGCGGCGGGCAAGGCGGCGGTTCGTATCGACGGACACCACATCACGGTGGTCACCCCGGACCGGCTCGGCACTTTCAGCCGGGTGGCGGGTGCCCTCGCTCTCCATGGGGTGGAGATCCTCGAAGCCAATCTGTGGGTCGACGGCAAGATGGCTCTCCAAGAGGTGCGGATTGGTGGCGGCATCGGCCTCGAAGAGCGACCCGAGAAGGTCACCGAAGATATCTACCGAGCGATCGAGCGACGCCTGGCGATCACTGCACGGCTGTTGAAGAGGGCGCGCACCTACCGCTATCAACGGGTCACCACGGCGCGGCCCGCGGCCCCTCAGGTTCTTGTCGACAACGACACATCGGCCACCTCCACGGTGCTCGAGGTGCGAGGCCCCGATTCGATCGGCTTTCTCTTTCGTGTCACCCGAGCCATGGTCGAGCTCGACCTCGACATCGTGTCGGCCAAGGTCCAGACCCTCGGCGACGACGTGATCGATGCCTTCTATGTGCGAGACCGCGATGGCTCCAAGGTCCTCGACGCCGGATACCTCGCCGAGATCGAACTGGCGGTTCTCTCGGCCATCGGCAGCGACGCCTGATCAGGTGGATCGTCGCCGTGGGCGTGGCCGTCATGGCGACGCGCCTCGCTAGGGTCTCTCGGATGGGGCAGAGGACTCAACGGTGACCGATGGTCCCGCCACCGAACGTGAACTGATCCGTTGGGCTGAATCGCTGTCGGCGATCGCCCGCACCGGACTTGGATTCACCGAGAGCCTCTACGAGCAGGAACGCTTCGAAGAGATACTGGCGGTCGCGGCCGACATTCGCTCCCACGTGGTGGGGGGCCTCGATCCGAAGCGACAGGTTTCAGAGTGGCTCGACACGGTCGGATCCGGAGTGGCTGGCTATGTCACTCCCAAGGTCACCGTCGGCGCCGTGGTCGGCGACGACGGCGGAAGGCTCCTGATGGTTCAACGAGCCGATTCGGGGTTTTGGCTCTTCCCTACTGGGTGGGCCGATGTGGGCTACTCGCCGGCCGAAGTTGTTGTGAAAGAGGTGAAGGAGGAGACCGGGATCGAGTGTGAGGTCATCCGCCCGATCGCCATCCTCGACGGCCAGCGTCGCGGGTTCACCAGGATCCCGCTGGTATCACTTGTCTTCCACTGTCGCGTGACCGGAGGCGAGCTCAAGCCTCATCCTCTCGAGGTGGCCGACACCGGATTCTTCGCTGAGCATTCGCTGCCTCACCCCACCGCAGGGGCCGAGTCATGGGCCGAGCATGCGTTTCGCGCCATCCGCGGCGAGGATGTGGAGGTTCAGTTCGACGAACCCCGCGATCCCGTGTGGCGAGACGACCCTCTGACCCCCTGACCCTGGAGACTTGGTGCCCGCAATCATCGATCACGGAACCACGCGCGACGGACTCATCCAATTTCGTCGTCGTTGGATACCGGCCGGGCCGATGCGGGCCGCGGTTCTGCTCCTGCACGGCATCTCCGAGCACACGGGTCGATACGGCCATGTGGGCGACCGCCTGGCCGAGGCAGGATTCGAGGTTGTCGGCATCGACCAACGGGGATATGGCCAGTCGGGCGGGCGCCGAGCCCACCTCGACCATTGGAGCGACTTCCTCGACGATGTGGAGGATCAGCTCGCGGAGGTACGCACCCTCGGTCTGCCGACGGTGATGCTCGGCCATTCGCTGGGTGGGCTTATAACGCTGAGCTACTGCCTCGACGGGCGTCCCTTGCCCGACCTTGCTGTTGTGTCGGGTCCGGCGCTGGGTGTGGACTTCACCTCGAAGCAGCGGATCTTTCAGTTGGTGGGGCCCTTGGTCCGTCGCTTGTCACCCACTCTGGAGATCCGTGAGGAGTTCGATCCCACGGTGTTTGCGAGCGACATTTCAGTGGGTGAGAAGTTCCGCGAGGATCCGTTGAGGCCCGACTTTGTCACTGTGGGGGCGGCGATGGAGCTCCTGGGGGCGCTGGAAGTGGCCAACCAGCGACTCGCGTCATTGGAGGTGCCCACCCTCTGTATGCACGGCAGCGACGACAAGCTCGTGCCGGCGTGGTCGTCGGAGCCGCTGGCCTCTGTCGCCGGTATGGAACGAATCGTCTATGACGGACTCGGTCACGAGATATTCAACGAGCCGAATGGGTTGGAGATCGTCGACGAGGCGATCCGCTGGATCGACTCCCATCTCGACTGATCACTCGTTGTCTCTGAGGAACTCCTCGACTTCGGCCACGAGCTGAGCCGGATTGTCGTCGAGGTCTTCCGCTTCGTCGGCGTCCCAAGCCTTTTCGAGGCCGGCGACGTACTCCGAGGTTTCGGTGTCCTCGGCGACGAGCTGGTCGACCTGACGTTCGTAGGTGGCCGAGGCGATCTCGAGGTCGGTGACATACACCGATGTGTTGAGCAACTCACAGACGCGGTGCACGAGGGCGAGCCCGGCTTTCGGTGATGGTGCGCCGGGCACGTAGGACGGAACCGCCGCCCAGAACGATGCCGTGGTGAACCCGGCAGCTCGGGACTCCGTGGCCAGTACTCCGACAATGCCCGTGGGGCCTTCGTAGGTGGATCGAGAGAGGTTGAGCTGGGCCATCAGGGCGGGATCGTCGGTGGCTCCGTAGATCTCGACTGGCCGGGTGTGGGGCACGTCGGCGAGCAGGGCGCCCAGGGTGATTATCTTCGAAACCCCGAGCTCGGTGGCCAGGGCGGTGAGCTGTTCGCAGAAGGTACGCCAACGCAACTGGGGCTCGAGTCCCACGAGCACCACCACGTCGTTGCCGGCGCCGGGGACCTTCGCGGCCCTCAACATGTTGGTGGGCCAGATGAGAGATCGCTGGTTGTCGTCGTCGAGTTGGACCAGGGGGCGGGTGGTGTTGAAGTCGTAGAAGAGTTCGGGATCGATCTCCGCGATGGGGGCTGCATCGAGTCGATCGGCGAGGTGCCCGGCCGCGATGGTGGCGGCGTCGCCGGCATCGTTCCAGCCTTCGAAGGCCGCGATCAGGATCGGTTCGCGGAGCTCAGGCTGCTCGCTCAGCCATCTGACCTGTCGCGGAGACTCGGGCGGGGTGGGCACCGGCTCACGTTATCGGCGAGCGTCGAGTCAACGTGCCCGGGTGACCCGGTAGGTGCCGTCGACGTTACGGCTGGCAATGCTTCCCGGATTTTCCAGGCGCAGGCGATCGGCCTCGGGGCGGTCGACACCGTTCGCGAGTAGATAGCCGCTTGCTGTTTGTGTTGTATCCACCGTGATTCACTCCCAAAGGCATCTGAAGATGATCAGATGCCACTACCCCGCGGGAGCATCATAGACGATGAAGGGTGGTCAAGTCCGTCATGTAACTGAAACATGGGGAAACTTTCTCTTGGGGTTCGCTCGCCGCCATTGGCTCGCCCCGGCACCGGTGATGAAGACGACGCGACCTTGGTGCTCGTGGCTCACGCCGTCAGCAGGCCGGCGGCAGCATCGACCAGCCAGTCGAAGATCGGGTCGGAGTCTCGGGTGAGCATCATCTCGGGATGCCACTGCACCGACACCATTGCCAGATCGGTGTGCTCGAGCCCTTCGACCACCCCGTCGTCGGCTCGGGCCGTGGCCCGTAGGCCGAGCCCAAGGACATCGATCGTCTGGTGATGAAGCGAGTTGGCTCGGGTCGACGCGCCGTAGAGACCGCCCAGAATCGAACCCTGCTCGAACGTGATCTCATGTGATCTTGTCTCCGGTGGCTGGTCGAACACAGCGTGAGATGGCACGTGTTGGCGGAGGGTGCCGCCGGCGTGCACGTTGATCATCTGGTGGCCCCGGCAGATCCCGAGCACGGGGATTCCCCTCTGGGCCGCCCCCTCGAGAAGGCCCAGTTCGAAGTCGTCGCGCTCGGACTCAGGCGGGTAGATATCGGTCTCGGAGGGCGCACCGAACCGATCCGGCCCGATATCGGTTCCACCAGTGAGAAGCAGCCCATCGAGTCGACCCGTGATCTCCGCAGGGTCGACGTCGAGGGGCAGATATACGGGCAGGCCGCCAGCGGCGATGACGCCCTTCGCGTAGTCGGAGAAGTGCATTTCAAACTGCTTGTCGAACAGGGGGGTGGGCATGTCGATGAGATCGCTGCCGATCTTGCGGCGCCCGGAGAGACCGATCAGCGGGCGGATGGTCATGGGTGCGTCTCCTCGGCTTCCACGTTCGAAGCAGTCATCATCGGCAGGGTAGGCGCCGGGCATCTCCGAAGAGCGGTCCACTGCCTGCCATCCCGAAACGACATGGCGCGAGGATGAGGCCGCCAGCAGGAAAGTCGACGAGAATCTGAGGTATCACTGAGGCGCCGCGACGGGTCGGAGAGACGGAGGCATCGTGAGTATCGGTGAATCGGTCACGCTGGCTGACCTGGAGCGCCACCCGGAACCGCTACTCGAACTGCTTCGCGCCGAGGAGCCGGTGAGCTGGGTGCCGGCGATGGAGATGTGGCTCGTCACCCGTTGGGACGACGTCGCCTACATGGAGGCGAATCCCCAACTCTTCACTGCGGCAACCCAGCCATCGTTGCTGGCGCGGGCCCTCGGACCCAACATCCTCACCTATGATCCACCCCGCCACACGCGGCTCCAGTCGATCCTGCAGCCGCCGTTCCAGTCTGGTGGTCGCAGCGGCGAGTTCGTGGCAGACGAGCTGACCGCGTTGGCCGACCGCCTGCTCGGCCAGGTGGATACCACTGGATTCGACCTCATGGCCGACTACGCCCAGCCTCTCTCGGCGGGAGCCTTGGCCGTGGTGCTTGGCCTCGACCACCACGGCTTCGACACGATGTGGCGCTGGTGCGAGGGGCTCTGCGCCGACCTCGCCAACTTCGAGAACGACCCCGAAATCGCCGCCCGGGCGGTACACGCCAAGGGCGAACTGGGCGAGGCGATCACCCACCATGTCGCCAGTGCGGGCGACGATGACTCGGCGATCGGCTGGTTCGTCCGCAACGGGGCGACGCCCGAGGAGATCGTCAACAACGTCAGGCTCATGATCGCCGGCGGCATCAACGAACCACGCGACGGGATCGGCCTCGTCGCGTGGGTGCTCCTCACTCGACCCGACCTGCGACAGAGCGTCACCGAGCAGCCGAATCGGATGCGGCGGCTGGTGGAGGAGGTGTTTCGGGTCTACAGCCCGGTTGGCACCGTCACCCGCCAGGCCACCACCGATCTCGAGCTCGCCGGTGTCGCCATCGCGAAGGGCGATCTGGTGAGCGGCGTGTTGCGTTCGGCCAACCTGTGTGAGTCTCGGTGGGTCGATCCGGCCGAGATCAGGCTCGACCGTAGAGAGGGTGTCCACGCCGCGTTTGCGCTCGGTGTGCATCGCTGCCTGGGCGAGTGGCTCGGCCGTCAGGAGGTGAGGGTCGGAGTCGAGCGGCTCTTTCACCACTACCCCTACCTGCGACTCGACCCCACCCATGAGGTCGTGTTGCACGGCTTCGAGTTTCGTGGACCGAGGGCGGTGCACGTCCTCACCAACTTGTCCCAGTGACAGCCCTCCTCGCCCTCATAGGTGCCCTGGTTGTCGGTGCGTCCGATTTCGGTGGTGGGATCGCCGCACGGCAGGTATCGCCCCTGCGGGTGGCGGCGTGGATCCAGGCCGCGAGTCTGGGCCTGATCATCACCGTGGTGTGGTTCGTCGATGCCCCCGAGGTGCGGGGTGTCGATATCGGTGCCGGGGTGGTGGCCGGCCTGGCTGGCACTTTTTCTTTCGTTGCTCTCTACGCCGCTTTCTCGCGCGGCCAGATCAGTGTGCTTGCCCCGGTCTCTGCGGTTGTCGGAGCGATCATCCCGATCGTTGTGGGCCTGTTCCGCGGGGAGTCTCTCAAGGCTTGGCATGTGCTCGGCATCGTCATGGCCATGTTGGCCATCGTGCTCGTGACCCGTGGCGGCGAGGATGGCGCCTCCACCCGGCGGCCGACCCCTCCCGTCGGGTTCGCGCTCGCCCTCCTCGCCGGCGCCGGTTTTTCGGTGTTCTTTCTCGCCCTCGCCGAGACTCACGAAGACGCGGGCCTCTGGCCTCTGCTTGTTGCTCGCCTGGTGTCGGTGCCGGTTGTGTCGGTGATCGCGCTCACCGCCTCGGGTGGGGTTGGGATGTGGAAGCCCCTGAGGTGGATCGTGCTGGTGGCTGGATGCGCCGAGGGAATCTCCAACGTGTTCGCGCTCTGGGCCTATCAGCGAGGCCCTCTGGCCGTCGCCGCCACGATGAGCGCGTTCTATCCGGTGAGAACCGTGCTTCTGGCTGGCTTGGTGCTCGATGAGCGGCTTCGGCGGCTCCAGTGGGCCGGCGTCGGTATGGCGTTGCTTGCGGTGCCCCTGGTGGCCATCCTCTGAGATACGAACTGGGGGCCTGCGCCGCCCTTCGACTCAGGGGAAGGCGACCTGGTCGATGAACCAGTCGACCAGCGCGTGGCACTGGCTGGTGTTGTGCTGGTCGTGGAGACGAACGTCGGCGAGCATCTTCTCGCGCGTCACGCCCATACTCGCGAGGTAGGTATCGTCGACGGCTTCGAGCCATCCCTGCACGTGGGCGATGTCGACCTCGGGATGAAACTGGGTGCCGACGGATCGGCCGATCCGAAACAGCTGCACCGCGATCTCGCTGACGGCCAACACCTCTGCGCCAGGCGGAGGAGTGAGCCGATCATGGTGCCATTCCATCCACGGACCCGCTCCGATCGGGTTCTCGACCCCGTCGGCCGGGCCAATTTCGTACCAGCCGATCTCGGTGGTGGGGGCGTTCTCCACCGACCCGCCGAGAGCCTCGGCGAGGAGATGGCTTCCGAAGCACACACCGAGGATGGGTGTGCCCTTGGCCTGGGTGGCTCGGATCAGGTTGAGCTCGTCGTGGATCCAGCTCGAGATCTCGGGTTTCTTGGTGAGAGATCGCAGCGATCCCATGGGCACGATCAGGTCATAGGGCGACCAGTCGGGAAACGGGGCCGCGACATTGGGTTGGTCGTAGTCGGTGGTGAGCACGTGGGTATCCACTTCGAAGCCACGCTCGCGCAGCCTCACCTCCACCTGACACCCGGTCACATCGGGCTCGTGGGCGACTACGAGGGCGCGACGGTGCATGGCGGGTTCAAGTCTCGAGCTGCTCGGGGGCACTGAACCGGTAGACGTTGGTGTCGCGCTGCACGAAGCCGATACGGGCGTAGAGGCGGTTGGCCGCTTCGCGCGACGGGCGCGAGGTGAGGTCGACAGTGATCGCCCCCTGGTGGAGAGCATGTTGGATCGCGGCCTCGTTGAGGATGCGCCCCACACCCTTGCCACGGGCCTCCTCATCGACGATGACATCCTCGATCCAGGCCCTCAATCCGGTTGGTATCCGAAAGAGGATCAGGGTGAGGGTGCCGAGTACCCCGGTGTGGTCCTTCGCCATGAACAGCAGAGAGCTGTCCGACTCGACGATTTCGGCGAGCGCATCGGGTGAGGGAGGCGGATTGGAACGAGACAGTTGGGGGACGAGCCGACCCATCGCCTCGATCAGCTCGTCGGTCACCTCGGTGGCGAGGTAGACCTCGACCTTGCTCTCGTTCATGAGCTGCACGCTATTGCCCGGGGGGTGGGGGAGGGGCGGACCAGGGCGCCGCGATCAGGTGATCGGCCACCGGCATCGCTTCCTGGTGGAAATAGCCAACCGGGAACCAGAGGTCGCCGTCGGCGCTCGAGTAGTGGATCTCCCAGGCGTGAAGGGCGTAGTAGCTGTCGATGTCGGTGCGAAAGAGTTCGGCGTAGGCGGAGACGGCCTCCACATAGCTGTCGGAGTTGTTGTAGCCCCAGAGTGCGCGCTCCATGTCGTCGGGTCCGCCCCGGCGAACCAGATAGAGCGCGGCGGCGGGGATCGCATCGATTGGGTCGTTGATGTCGCCGGTGCTCACCTCTTCCCACGTGGTGGGAAGGAACTGCATGGGTCCCTGGGCACCGGCGGTGGACACGCCTGCTATTCGCCCGAACCCTGTCTCGAGCAGGTTGATCGCCGCGAGGAATGCCCAGTCGATCCCCGTCTCGGCGCTGGCCTGCTCGTAGAGGGAAAACAATTCGTCGGCGGGCAGAGGGTCGATGATCCGCCAGGCGGGGACGTTCAGGGGAGGGCTACCGCTGGGGATCCCGGCGATGGACAGTCGCCCCTGGAGCTGGAGCTCCACGAACGGAGCTAGGGCATCGGGCACCACCTTCCAGAGAATCGGGCGCCACGAGGGGTTGCGGCCGAGATGGCGGTAAAGCATCTGCTGCTCGTGGGCGAGATCGCCGAAGGCGGGGTCGTCGCGCGGTGTTCCCCGCAACAACCACTCGACTTCAATCAGGCGGTCCGCCACCTCCTCAGGGTCGGTGGGGATGGATGGGTAGCGCCGGCCGTCTGGCGCGGGCACGCCGTTGGGAACGGCCGGTTCGGGGGCGGTCGTGGTGGAGGTGGATGGAGCCACGGTGGTGGTGGTCTCGATTGGAGCCAGGGTGTCTGCCACCAGGGTGGGACGTTCGCCGGCACAGGCTGCCGCTCCGAGGCTGGCCGCCACCGCCAGCGCGGCGAGACGAGAGGGGCTCATCCGGGCACGATCCGCGAAACGGGTCCGTCGAGAGAGAACACCACGAGCTCACCACTCGGGTCGACGCCGAACCCGGCGAGATCGGCGCCCGGGACATCGATCCCGAAATCCCGAAACTCGACGGCACCCCCAGCGGTGCTGACCGCCCAGAGAGTCGATGTGCAGAAGTCGCCGAACACATAGCTCCCGACGAGCTGGGCGATCGCAGAACCGCGATAGACGTGGCCACCGGTGATGCTGCACCCTCCAGGGTCGCCTCGATGGGCGTATTCGAACACCGGATCGACGTTTGCATCGGGGCGTTCACCGCTGAACTCGTGGGTGGCCTCCCGGAGGTTCCAACCGAGGTTGGAACCGATCCCCCAGCCGTTGGCGCCGAGCAGCAGGTTTACCTCCTCGAAGAGGTCCTGGCCCACATCGGCCACCCAGAGATCGTCGGTCTGGGGGTCGAAGGAGAAGCGCCATGGATTGCGGGCCCCGATGAGGAAAATCTCCGGCCGGCCGTCGACCCCATCGGCGTACGGATTATCGGGCGGAATCTCATACGCAGCCGCGCCCGAGGGTGTGGGGTCGATGCGCAGGATCGAGCCGAGGATATTGGCAGGGTCTTGGCCGGCGCCGAGGGGATCGCCCCCGCTGCCACCATCGCCCACCGCAATGTAGAGATGCCGGTCGGGCCCGATGGCGAGGCCACCACCGTTGTGGTTGCTGAACGGCTGGTCGATGGTGAGAAGCAGGTGACGCTCGCCCGGCCGTCCCTCCTCGTCGAGCAGCCATGCCTCCACATGGGTGTTGCCGCTGAGATCGGTGAAGTTGGTGTAGAGCGCTTCGGCGTCGATCGCGATCCCAAGGAGCCCCCGCTCACCCGACGCCTGGGTCTCGTCGCCGATATCGAGAACGATCGGGCCGGTCTCACCCGTATCGGGATCGACGACGACGATCTCTCCGGTCCGCTGGGCGATCCACCACTCTCCGTTGGGAGCAACGACGGTGTCGATCGGCTGGTCGAGCAGGAGGATCTGCTCGGTTGCCACCGAAGCAGCCCCGAGGTCGCCGTCGTCGGGTGGTGGGGTCGAGGCCTCGGGCGCCGTCGTGGGAGCCTTTTCAGTATCGGTAGCAGTATCGGTGCCGGTATCGTCGCTGACCGACTCGCTGGCGGACGTCGACGTGGGTGTGGATGTCACCGACGGCACCGTCGTTCTCCCAGCGACGGGCGCAGTGTCGGAGCCACATGCCGCGGCCACCACCAACATCGCCGCGACAAGGGCGATAACCGGGTGCCTCACCCCTTGACCCGACGAATCAGCCCTTCTTGTACCACCGAGGCGATCAGTCGCCCGTTGTGGGTGAAGACTCCGGCGGTGGCGAGGCCGCGGCCACCGGTGCTGGCCGGCGTGTGCTGGTCGTAGAGCAGCCATTCGTCGGCCCGGAACGGCCCGTGGAACCACATGGCGTGATCGAGGCTTGCCATCATCATTGTTTTGTCGTTCCATGTGCGGCCGTGGGGCAGCAGGGTGGTGTCGAGAAGGGTCATATCGGATGCGTAGGTGAGCATGCAGGCGTGCAGGACCTGGTCGTCGGGTACTTTCCCGTCGGCGCGAAACCAGACCCGCTGAAACGGCGGGAGTGGCGCTTCGCGACTGAATGGGTCGGCGGTGACATACCGGGTGTCGAGTGCGGTCATGTGGCCGTCGTCGGGGATGCCGGCCTCCTCGTGGCGCTCGGCCCGCGTGGGCAGGGTTTCGGGACCGAGAACGTCGGGCATCTGGTCGAGATATTCGAGCCCGGACTCGTCGATGTGAAACGACACCGACATGTTGAAGATCGGCCGACCGTGCTGGATGGCGACGACGCGGCGGGTGGTGAACGATCGCCCGTCACGGATCCGATCGACCTCATAGAGGATGGGCACGGTGGGGTCGCCGGGACGAAGGAAGTAGGCGTGCAAGGAGTGCACGGCGCGATCCTGATCGACGGTTCGGGCGGCGGCCACGAGCGCCTGGCCGGCCACCTGGCCCCCAAATATCCGTTGCCGGTTCTCGTCGGGCGATACGCCGCGAAAGATGTTCACCTCGATTTGCTCGAGGTCGAGAATATCGATCAGGGCGTCGACGTCAGATTGCATTGCCCCATGATGCCTTGCTGATCGCCGTCTGAGGGTCAACTGAGGGGGGTACTCGTCCGACAGAGAAAACGATGACGGTATCCTCTGCCCCTGTGACCGATACGATCAGTAGACCGATGCGCTTCTTCGCCGATCACGGCGAGAAGATCATGCGCTACTGCGGAGTGTCGGTCGTGAACGTGATTGTCGGCCAGAGCATCCTGGCTGCCTGCCTCGAATTGTTCGGTATGGGCGGCGTTTCATCCCAGTTCACCTCCGCCATGATCTCTGCGGTGCCCGCCTATATCCTCAGCCGACGCTGGGTCTGGAAGCAGGACGGCCCCGACAGCTTCCGGTCAGAGGTGCTGCCTTTCTGGATGATGGCGATCGTAGGGCTCGCCTTCGCCGCTTCCATGATCGCGATCGTCGATCGCCACACCGATTCCACGATCGCCCTCATGCTCACCAGCCTCGGCTCGTACGGCGTGGTCTGGGTGGCGAAATACTTCGTGCTCGACCGATTGATGTGGGCGGTCACCCACCACGACGATCCGGCTCCGGCAGAGGCCGAAGCGGTCTGAATGGACCCTGAGCTGCTGGCCCACGCCGAGGCCGCTCGGGGATTCATGCCGGTCGACGAGGGCCTGGCGCTGCACGATGCTGCGCTAGGGGTGACGACGGACGGACCCTTCCTCGAAGTCGGAAGCTATTGCGGGAAGTCGGCGGTCTACATCGGTGCTGCCGCCCGTCGAATGGACCGGGTGCTCTTCGCCCTCGATCACCATCGGGGATCCGAGGAAAACCAGGCCGGCTGGCAACATCACGAACCCGACCTCATCGATCCCGAGATAGCCAAGATGGACACCCTTCCCCGCTTTCGACGAACGATCCACGACGCGGGTCTCGAAGGCACCGTTGTGGCTCTGGTTGGCGACTCTCCGACGGTGGGCAAGGCATGGGCCACCCCTCTCGCCCTGCTCTTCATCGACGGGGGCCATGGCCACGAACCTGCCCATCACGACTACGAGATCTGGGTACCCCATCTCGTGGTGGGTGGTCGGCTGCTGATCCACGATGTGTTCCCCGATCCCGCCCGCGGGGGGCGCCCGCCCTATGAGATCTACCGCCGGGCCATCGATTCGGATTCGTTTCGCGAAATCGGCGTCACCGGGTCACTCAGAATCCTCGAGCGCACCACCACCGGCATCTGAATCCGCCCGCTTGGGTCAGCCGCCTGTTACCTGAGCCCCTGAAGGCCCAGGGGCTCCCGCGGCCGAGCACCGTCAGACGGGCCGACGACGGCACCTGGATAGTGGTGCAGTTGCTTCCGGCACGATGGGAGGGGACTAGTCGCGAACCGGAGCGTCGACATCCACGGGGTCGGTATCGATGTCGATGATCGGTGGCAGGAAGTGGTGGTCGGCGAAGAGTCGAGCCGCCGGGCTGCTGCCATCGATGGCCTCGGCCGCGACGATCACCGCCGCCGCGCTGTAGGTGGATCGCTCGCTGTCGGGGAAAATCACACCCTCGGGGTGCACCATGCCGGTGATGTATCTGCCATCGGGTTCGCGGAGCTTCTGGGCCGCGCCAAAGAGTCGGAGGGCGGTGTGACGGTCGCCCACTCCGAGGTACGCCATGGCGCACTCGCACGTCTCGGCCGCAGTGACCCAGGGTCGATCGCTCACACAGCGGATGCCCTCATCGCCGAGCATGAAGGTGGCGAGGCGCTCGTCGAGATGAGCACGACCGGCCTCGCCCGTGATCACCCCCGACAGGACGGGGTAGTACCAATCCATCGCCCACCGATGTTTGGGGGAGAATGCTTCGGCCCGATGATGGCGGATCGTGTGGGCCAGTTGGGCGAGCGACAGCTCCCAGTCCGGGCGCTCCTCGCCCAACTCCTGGGCGATCGCGATCGAGCAGCGCAGGCTGTGGGCGATCGACGAGGAACCAGTAAGCAGGGCGAACGACCAGGGGGTGCCATCGGTGTGGCGGGCCCAGAGAATCTCCCCGCGCGGTTGTTGGAGGTCGAGCACGAACTCGATCGCGCGGCCGACGACCGGCCACATCGTCTCCAGGAATCCCTGGTCGCGGTACAACAGAAAGTGGTGCCACACGCCGGCCGCCACATAGGCGATCACATTGGCGTCGAGCTTGTCCTGCTCCACCTCGTGCTCAAGGTAGTACTGGTGCCAGGAGCCATCGGGCCTTTGCCTGTCGACGAGCCACTGGTAGCCGGCTTCGGCGTCGGTGCGTCGCCCACCGATGGCGAGAGCCATGGTGGCCTCGATGTGATTCCAGGGATCGGCGTGGCCACCGGGGAACCAGGGAATCATCCCCGACGGCAGCTGCCAGTCGGCGATGTGGTCGGCGGTGGCGCGAACCTGGTCGACGGTGATGAGTCCCGCGAGCTCAGGCGGCATCGGCGTGGTTCCGTCGTGCGCTCTTGGTCGTGCGAAGGGGCGACTTGGTGGCGTAGACCACGAGGCTCTTGCCCAGAACCGGATTCAGAAGCCTCTCGGCTGTGCGGGTGAGCCACGGCTGCTTCACGATGTCCCATTCGAGCAGGCGGTGGTACTGCTTCACGGTCCAGTTGTGGTCGATCTCGTTGTTGACCCCAACCGCACACCGCAGCCACCAGTAGGGGGAGTGCAGGGCGTGAGCGCGATGCGAACCGACCGGATCGAACCCCGCACCGGTGAGCTTCGAGCGCACTTCCTTCTCGGTGTAGATACGCACATGGCCACCCTCCACCGCCGGCGCGTGATAATCGGAGCTGATCTTCCAGCACACGCGCTCGGGAAGGTTGGCGGGCACGGTGACCGCGATGGTGCCGCCCGGCTTGAGGATGCGCATGAACTCGTCGTAGGCGGCGAGGTCGTCGGGAACGTGTTCGAGTACCTCTGAGGCAATCACCTTGTCGAAGCTGTGATCGGGGAACGGCAGCCGGGTGCCATCGCCTTGCACCTGGGTGTGCATCAACTGGCCATCGAAGAGGCCGTCGTCGATCAGCATCGGTGCGGTGTTGTGGATGGCAACGAGTTCGGCAATTGCCATGTCGCAGCTGACCACATGGGCACCGCGCACGAGGGCCTCATAGGTATGGCGTCCGAACCCGCAACCGAGGTCGAGGAGGCGATCACCGGCGCGGAGCTGGAAACGGTCGTAGTCGACGGTGAGCATCAGCCTGCGCCACCACCGCGCAGGGCATTCTCGGCAAGTACTTCGCGGTACTGCTCGACTGTGCTTACGGCGGTATGGCGCCACGACCACTGCTTGATCACCCGTTCGCGTCCCTGGCGACCGACCCTGGCTCTCAGCTCGGGGTCGTCGAGGGCGGCGCGAATAGTGGCGGCGAGGGCTTCACTGTTGCCGGGTTCGGTGAGGAAGCAGGTCTCCCCGTGGACACCGGCCACCTCGGGCAAGGCACCGCCGGTGGTGGCCACCAGAGGTGCGCCACACGACATGGCCTCGATGGCGGGCAGGGAGAAGCCTTCGTACAGGGAAGGCACCACGGCCAACTCGGCCTCGCTGTAGAGCTCGACGATGCGCTCATCGGGCACGTCGGAAACGAAACTGACGCAGTCGTCCAGCCCGAGAGCGGTCATGGTGTGGCTGGCATGTGAGTCGGGGCGGCGCTTGCCGATGATGGTGAGCTCCATGTGGCGCTCGGTGCGGAGCTTGGCCACCGCCTCGAGCAGGAACTTGAGTCCCTTCATCGCCACATCCGCGCTCGCGGTGGTGACGAGATGGCCGGGTCGGCGCTGCACACCCGGAACCGGGAGGAACAGCTTCGGATCGACCCCGACGGGCACGACATGGATGCGGTCGAGGGGGACATCGTGGTCGGCGGAGATGTCGGATTTCGAGGACTCCGACACCGACATGATGCGGGGCAGTCGCTTGGCGACCTGGGTCTGCATCTTCGTGAAGGCGTACCAGCGGCGCTTTCCGAACCTCTCCCATGCGGTGCGGGCGTGCTCGAGCTCGAGCTTGCGGTCGATGGTGATCGGGTGGTGGATCGTCTCGAGGATCGGCCACCCCTCCTGGTGCAGTTTCAGGATTCCCCACCCGAGTGTCTGGTTGTCCTGGATGAGGTCGAACTCGTCGCGGCGGGTGCGGAGGTGTCGCCATGCTCGCAGACTGAAGGCGAGAGGCTCAGAGAAGGTGCCGGTGTTGAAGGAGGCGTGCTCCACCGCATCGGTCCAGTCTTTCCACTCCCTCAGGCGCGGCTTGCGCATCGGATGGGGATCGGCCCAGATGTCGAGGCTGGGGAGCTTCACCAGGGGCACCCGCGGGTCGAGGATGGGGTAGGGCTGGCCGCCGAGAACCTCGACGTGATGACCCAGATCCACCAGGGCCTTGCTGAGATGGCGGATGTACACGCCCTGGCCCCCGACGTGGGGTTTGCCTCGGTAGGTGAGAAGGGCGATGCGCAGGGGGAGCTCGGCAGAGCCGGCAGACGCGGACATGAGGGACAAGGCTCTCAACTGGGCGAACGGGACGTCAAATGATGCCCGGTTCTCGGCCTATACCCACCGCGGCCGTGACGTGCGTCTCATGGCTAGATTTCTCGTCATGAGAGGATTGGTACAGAGGGTGAGCCGGGCCAGGGTCAGCGTCGATGGCGATCTCACCGGCGAGATCGGACCCGGCTTGCTGATTCTGGTGGGGGTCACCCACGACGACACCGAGGAGCAGGCCGCCAAGCTGGCCGACAAGATCTGGAACCTCAGGATCTTCGACGATGCCGAGGGGGTGATGAACCTGTCGTTGGCTGATACCCATCGGTCGGCTCTAGTGGTGAGCCAGTTCACCCTCTACGGCGACACCCGCAAGGGCCGACGCCCCGGCTACAGCGATGCTGCGCGCCCCGAGCAGGCCGAGCCTCTCGTGCAGGCGGTGATCGACACCTTGGCCTCGTTCGGGGCCGATGTGGCCATCGGTCGCTTCCGGGCCGAGATGGCAGTGGAGCTGGTGAACGACGGCCCCGTCACCCTCTGGATCGAGGTCTGATGCTCTCTTCGCTCCGCCAGAGCGTGAAAAGGAGGGTGGCGACAGCCCATAGCAACACCGGCCAGCCGCCCCACGCAACCGCCAGGGTCCGCCCTTCGCGGAGCTCGATCGTGTCGTAGAGCACCCTCTGCTCGCTCACCCCGGTGCGGTCGCGGACCTTAGCGTCGGGGCTGATCACTGCCGAGAACCCTGTGGGGGACGCCTGGAGCACCCACCGGTCGGTCTCGAGTGCCCGCAGGCGACTGGATGCGATCTGTTGGCTCTGCACGATCGTGAGCCAGTAACTCGACCCGTTGGTGGGGTTGAGCAAGACCTGGCCCCCGTTACCCGCGGCGTCACGAGCCCGGTGATCGAAGAAGACCTCCCACGAGATCGACACACCCAGAGGGCCGAGCTCGGTGTCGAGCACGGCATCTTCGGTTCCCCGTCTTACGTCGCGAGCCGGTAGCTCGTCGCTGAAACGCTCGATCCACGACCGAAGGGGAACGAACTCACCGAACGGCACCAGGAGGACCTTGTCGTAGCGGTCGGTGACCGTGCCATCGGGGGACTGGGCGATCGAGAAGTTGGTGTTGGCCAGCCCGTCCTCGGCAATCTCGAACCAGCCACTCACCACCACCGCGTCGAGATCGGCGGCCAGAGCGGTGAGACGGGTGGAGGCTTCCGTGCGACCGAGCAGGGGTGAATCGCAGCGACTCGGGGCGGAGGTCCCATCGCGCGATGGATGCACGACGTCCTCGGGCCAGAGCACGAGGTCGACGGGCCGGTCGATGGCCTCACTTGCCTCCATGTGGCGCTCGAACACGGCGCGGGTGGTGCAGACATCGGCCCTGGTGTTTTGGGGCCCGCCGCCTTGTACGACGGCAACTTCGATCGTGGCGACCGTGTCGACCGCCAAGCCGGCGACATGGCCCCCGATCGTGGCTGCCAGCAGCACTCCTACTGCGAGCCCGGCCACGTGCCAGTTCTGTCGCACTGCTTCGGCCACCGCGATACCGGCCACCACCACCATCACGGCGAGGAGGGGTGAGCCGAAGAGACGGGCCGACATGGCGAACGGTGTGGAGACACCCGCCATGGCGAAGGTGGCGATCGGGGTGCCGCCGAAAGGCCAGTTCCAGCGGATCAGCTCGACCAACACGATCGCCGCAGGGAAGGAGAAGCGGCGTAGAGGCCCCTCGGCGGGGGTCATCGCCCCCGCGGCGCCCATGAAGGCCGAGAAGATGAGAACGGTGACAGGCCAACCCGGGGCCGTGAGATCGAGCATCCAGATGGTGCCCGGTATCGACCAGGCCATCCCGACCAGGAAGGAGCGGGTGAAGCGCGGTCGGCGCGCCACATCTTCGATCAGGCGATACCACATCGCGACGCCGATGAACGCCAGAGGCCACCAGCCCCATGGCGGGATGGCTGCGGCGATCAGAAGGCCGGCGAGCACCGCGTGGATTCGAGTGCGCGTCACTTCTCCAGCGCGAGTTGGAGGCGGTGGATGCCGCCGACCGCGCCGACACCTTTGATCCGGACGGCCACGTTGCTCTCGCTTCGCACCCAGCCGGGCAGGTCGGCTTCATCGCTGGCGGCGAGGATCTCGCCGGGCTCGGCCGCCGCGCACAGTTTCGCGGCGAGGTTGACCGGCTCTCCGATGTAGTCGTCGCCCTCGAACAACAAGACGGTGCCGGTGGCGATTCCCACCCTCACATCCACTCCGCTATCGGCAAAGTGGTGGATGAGATGGGCGCCGAGGGCGATAGTGGGTGTGGGCTCTACCCCCACCGCCATCACACCGTCGCCGAGCCACTTCGCCACCCTCACACCGCGTCGTGCCGCGACGTTTCGGGTGATGCGTCGGAATTCGCCGAGCTGTCGGACTGCGGCGTGGGGGCCATGGGTGCGGGTGTAGGCGGTGAAGCCGCTCAGATCGGCGAAACAGAAGGTACGGGTGACGTTGAGATGAGACTCACCGGATGCCAACTGGTCTGGTGGCGCGACACAGTCGATGTCGGCTGCCTCGTTCCAGTCTTGCGCCGGGCCGGTGTCGGCCGCGAGGATTGGGACGAGCAGCTCGCCGGTTGGGTCCTTGGGCACGATGGTCAGACTCTCACACCGTGCCGGATTTGTTCATTCGGAATGGCTCAGACCTTGTGGCCACAGATCGGCCAGGGCTGCTTGCCGCGCTCGCTCCACAGGGCGCGGGCCATCGAATCCTGCCACCAGGGGTCGGCCTGGCTCGGGTCGATGCTGATGAGCCACGGGAAATGACGCTCGGCGACCCCGTCCCAGGTGACCTGGTCGAACTGGTAGGCGCCGCGGTAAGTGCCCGACCTCGAGATGGCCCCGTAGTTGTCGGTCGACTCGCAATGGCGGAGGCGGCCGAGGTCTTCGCTGCTCAAGACGTCGTTGACGTGCTCGGTGGTGTCGAGGAAAAAGGTGACCTCTTCGACGGTGCAGGCCGACGACAGAATCAGCGCGACAAGCGCGAGTGCGATCAGGCGCAATCGTGTGCTCATGTTAGGTGCTGCCTCCTCGGGGATTCCCCGTGTTTGGCGTCGCCCGGTGATCGTTCAGCGGCTCGTTGGCCGCCGGCATTTGGCAGGTTGATCACCAACGCCTTTTCAGCTCCCGAAACGCTAGACCGTTGTCGTCACATAAATGCAACGTGAGACCTATGTCACTCCCCGCGGGCGGTGGCGATGGCGGCGTCGACAACCCCCGAAGGCACCCCACAATCGGCTCCCGCAACCCGCACGGGGGCCATGGACTCCTCGCTGAAGGTGATCAGCCCGAGGGCGATCAGCCGAGGGCCGCGACCACGGCCCACCAACGCTTTCCGAGTCCAACACCGAGCTGTCGCCAGATACGTTCCATTGAGGGATGTAAGTCGCTGTTGCGCGGGTGGTCAGACAGCCCCTCGACCCTGGCGGACGCAGGCGGGAACGCCCAATCCCCGCATCTGGGCCCCGGTGACCGTTAGCCCGGGGGCGTTGTGGGCGAGAACTCGGTCGATGTGATCACAGCGGGCCAGATGACCGGGCCGGTACTGGGGGAGGGAGTTGCGCCATTCGGTGACGCGTGCGACGGGCTGGCTCCGGAGGCCGATCGTGGGAACGAGTTCTTCCTCCATGGTGGCCACGACGTCGGCGATGTCCATGTCGACCCAGCGGGGGTCGTCGGTGCGGCCGGCCGAAACACGGAGGATGGCATGGGTTCCATCGTTGTAGTGATCCCACTTCGACGACGACCACGAGCAGGCGGTGGTGAGCATCCCCTGTTGGCGGGGGACGAGATAGCCCGAACCCTTCAGGTCGCTCTCGATCTGATCCTTGTCGATCACGAAGGTGACGAGTACGGCGCTGCCGTAGCCGAGATCGCCGAGCACACTCGCTGCTTCGGGTGCGTGTGGGGCGATCAGGCGGGCTGTGATCCAGGCCGGCGAGGTGATGATGACCCGTCCGGCGCTGATCGCCTCGCCCCCGGCCCGCACGATCCATCCCTCGCCGTGGCGCTCGAGCGATTCGGCCGGCGTGGAGGTGCGGATCCCTTGGCCGAGCTCATCGGCGAGGGCATCGATGATGCGCCGACTGCCGCCCTTCACGCCGTTGAAGACGGGCCCCGCCGCGGCTGCCACGTTCGCGGCCACCTGGGCTCTGAGGATGTCGCGCAGTGATCCCTCTTCGCGGGCGGCAGTGGCCAGCTGGGCTGCGCCCGCTTCGATGCTGAGCTGGTCGGCGTTGCCGGCGTTGATGCCACCCAGGAGGGGGTCGATCAGTCGCTCGAAGACCTCGGCCCCCACTCTCGGGCGAAGCACCTCGCCCACTGAAGCGTCGCCCACCAGGGGCGCCGCCGGTTGGTCGATTCGGGCGACGAAGTCTGCGAGTCCGGTGTCGGACACGATGCCGCTCGCCGCGACCGACTCTTCTTCGAACGGTACGCCGAGCACCGACGGACTGGGAATGCCGCGCAGCTTGTCGTTGATCCAGATGAAGGCCCGGGCTCCGGTGGGGGCCACGAGATCGTCGCCCAGGCCGAGCTCCGTGCACAGCTGGGTGGCTTCCGGCTGGCGGGCGAGGAATCCGTCGGCTGCCATATCGACATCGAACGCCAGACCGGATTCCTCCACCGGGCCACCGTCGATCTTGCCGCCGAGCCGATCTTCGGCCTCCAGGACCAGAAAGGGTTGACCCTTGCTGTGCAATTCGTGGGCGGCGGCGAGGCCGGCGATACCCCCGCCGATCACCACTACGCGATCTGTGGTCATTCGGCTGGTTCGCTCCGAACGATGCCTTCGGCGTGAACCGTTTTCACCACCTCGGTGAGTACGTCTGGATCGGTGGTGGGCATCACGCCGTGGCCGAGGTTGAACACATGGCCGGGGTGGCCGTCGTTGGCGGCCAGCACATCGCGAGCGGCGGCGCAGGCCACCTCCGCTCCCGCGAAGGCCACGGTGGGATCGAGATTGCCCTGGAGGGCCTTACCGGCCCCCACCCGCTGGCGGGCCTGGTCGAGCGGCACCCGCCAGTCGACACCCACGACATCGGCGCCGGCGGCACCGATCTGGTCGAGCAGCTCGCCGGTGGTGACCCCGAAGTGGATGCGCGGCACTCCGGTGTCGGCGATGGACGACAGCACCTTCTCGGAGTGGGGGTAAACGAACCGCCGGTACTGGGCGGGAGAGAGGGCCCCGGCCCAGGAGTCGAAGAGTTGGATCGCCGACGCTCCGGCATCGATCTGTGAGCGCAGGGATGTGATCGCCATGTCGGCCAGGCGATCGAGCAGGCTGTGCCAGAGAGGTTCATTGGCGAACATGAGCGCCTTGGTGATGGCGTGGTCCTTCGACGGCCGCCCCTCCACGAGGTACGACGCGACGGTGAACGGCGCGCCCGCGAATCCAATGAGCGGCCGGTCGAGCTCGGCCACCAGCTGGCGAACGGTGGCGAGCACGTAGGGGGTGTCGGCTTCGGGATCGAGGGGGCGGAGTCGTTGGAGATCGGCTTCGGTGCGAAATGGTCGTTCCACTTCGGGGCCCACCCCGGGGGTGACGGTGAGGCCGAAGCCGACGGCATGGGCGGGCACCACGATGTCGGAGTAGAGGATCGCGGCGTCGACGTCGTAGCGCCTCACCGGTTGCAGGGTGATCTCGGTGGACAACTCCGGGTCGGCGATCGCATCGAGGATGGTGCCCTCCCCCCGGATTGCCCGGTACTCCGGAAGTGACCGGCCCGCCTGGCGCATGAACCACACGGGCACCCGCTCGTGGGGAAGCCCTCGGCATGCTCGAATGAAGGGGTGGTCGTCGTAGCGTCCGGTCACGGAGCCACGCTACCGATACCGTTGGCAGTCATGCGTCGTCTGTTCGTGGTGCTTTCCCTGGTTGCCGCATCGTGTGGCACGGGTTCACTCGACGTCACCGCCGATGCCGGAGCCGGGCCGACATCGAGCACTGTTACGGCATCCACCACGGAGGTATCTCAGGCACCGGCGGTGGCCGAATCGACCTCGCCGGCACCGTCCACCACACAGGCGCCTACCTCGACCTCAACTTCGACGACGACCACCTCGACCACCTCGACCACCAGCACAACGTCGACATCCACCACATCGACGACCGCCACGACATCCACCAGCACGTCCACCACCACGCCGATCCCTCTGGTCTATTTCGAGCAGGACTATTCGGCATTCGCCGACGCGGCCGGTGTCACCTTGTCGTATCCCGCATCACGGATCGAACACATCGGGTTTCATCAAGCCGGCCACGACGGGTCGCGCCAGATGGACGTGTTTGCCGACGGTGCGCCCTGGACCACGCTCGAGGACCGGGGTCGCAACACCGGTAGACGCACGGCTGCCGATGTGGTGGTCGACCCGGCCGCGGAGATCCGATCGCCGGTGACTGGCACCGTGGTGAGAGCCGGCAGCTATGTGCTCTACTGCGATCATTCCGATTTCTTCGTGGTGATCGACCCCGACCTGAATCCCGGCTGGGAGGTGAAGATGTTTCACTTCGAAGGTCTTCAGGTGGGAGTGGGCGATCGGGTGGAGGCCGGCGTCACCCGCATCGGAACCAATGCGAGGGTGCTGCCGTTCGTTTCCCAGGTCGACGAGTTCACCGCCGAGCCGTCCAATCCCCATGTGCACATCGAGGTGATCGATCCCTCGATCCCCGACATTCCGTCGGGCAGCGGGGGCTGTTAGTGCCAGCGGAGGCTGTTAGCCGGCACGGTTGATCAGGGAGCGAATGCCGTCGCCGCGGTAGTCGTCGAGCATCCGGTCGACTGCGGCTTGTCCGCCGCGGAGCGCACGAAGGCGAGATTCAGGATCCCTGGTCGACAATCCCTCCGCTGTGGCGGAGTCGGGCTCGATCACCACGACGGCGGCACCCCGGCTGCGGACCTGCTCGACCTCATCGGCGAGCTTCTTGGCGAACCATGCCCGCTTGGGGTCGGTGATCCAGCTACGGGTATCGCGCTCGATGGTCATCACCGACGACACGATCACCAGATCGAATCCGAGGGCCGCGACGAGGTCGGCGTTGGTGGACGAGTGCACGGCGCCATCGATGTATTCGCGTTTCCCGATCTGGACGGGGGTGTAGACGACGGGGATCGCCGACGATGCCTGGGTGGCCTGGCCAATCGATCCCTTTACGTCGTCGCGACCGAACACCACGCGGCGGCCATCGTCGTTGCGAACGGCCACGATCCAGATCGGCGCCTCGGGCCACCCCTCGGGGTTCATCTCGTCGACGCGGGTGGCGATGGCGGCGCCGGAGAGATTGCCACGGGGGAGCCCGCCGAGAGCGAGCCGCACGGGGTCGGCGTTCCAGGGAGGCCACATGGCGCGCGCCGACATCCGCGGCGACCAGGGCCGCCAGTTGCGAGCTTCCTTGATTTCCTCGTAGGGCGTGGTGAGACGAGCAAGGAGGGCCTGGCCCTCGACGCTCAATGGCTCGCCTTCGTGGCGCGCCACACAGTCGGCGCTGCTCAGCCCGGCCCTCAGCGAGGTGCCGGTGAACGAGCCCGCAGATGTGCCCACGATGAGATCCGAGGTGCGGGCGTCCCAGTCGGTGAGCTCCTCGAGACGCGACAGCACACCGCTGTGCCATGGGTCGCCAATGGGTCCACCAGCACTGAGCACGAGTCCGATCGAGAACATCTTTGGCAGGGTAGTCAGCGGGCGGCCAAGTGAGGTTCCGCGCCTGGAATCCGCAGATACGATGACTGGTTCCCCCAACCCCGGGAGTCGTGCCCCTTTTGTCAGATCGCCACCCCGAACTCGATGCGGAGCAGGCCTACCTCGACTTCGCCTATGCCTGTCTCGAAGACTCGCGCGAGCGCGCCACCCGCTTGCGGTCGGGTTATGAGGCCAACGCGGGCGGCACCACCCAGGCTCGCCACGAACGCGAGTCGATCATGGAGGGCGTGGTTCATCGCCTGAACCAGCTCAACCTCGGCGACCGTTCCCTCGTCTTCGGTCGTATCGATCCGGTCGACACCGGTGAGCGTTTCTACATCGGCCGACTCGGAGTGTGGAATCGAGAACAGGATCCGGTGGTGGTCGATTGGCGAGCACCGGTGGCCGAACCCTTCTACCGCGCCACCGGTCGAGCCCCGCTGGACATCGAGAGGCGTAGGCATTTCGCCACCCGCGGCCGAACCCTGCTGGGCATCGACGATGAGCTCTTCGGCGAGCTTGCGTCACCCGGCGGCGAAACCGAGGTGAGGGGCCAGGGAGCCCTCATCGCCGCGATCGAGGCGTCGCGCACGGGTCGTCTGGGCGACATCGTGGCCACGATCCAGGGCGAGCAGGACGAGGTCATCCGTGCCCCGATGCCAGGGGTGTTGCTCGTGCAGGGCGGGCCGGGCACGGGTAAGACGGTGGTTGCCCTGCACCGGGCCGCCTACCTCCTCTACACGCACCGGTTCCCACTAGAGGGCCAGGGCGTGCTGGTGCTCGGCCCCAACCGCCTATTCCTCGCCTACATCGAGCAGGTGCTGCCTTCGCTCGGGGAGGCGGGTGTCGATATCGCGGTGCTGGCCGACCTCCTGCGGCCGCGCGTGCGAGTCGACAAGCTCGACGCGGAGGACGCGGCATTCGTCAAGGGCGACCTGCGGATGATGAAGGTGCTCGCTCGGGCGGTGGGTGATCGCCAGCGCGCCCTTCGCGAGGACTTCCAGATCGGCTTCGGTGTGCAGAGGCTGCGCCTCAGCGTCGACCAGTCGCGCAAGATCATCGCTGAGGCCAGGCGCCGGTCGCGGGGCCACAATTCGGGGCGCAAGATCGTGGAGGAGGGGGTGTTCGCGGCCCTGGCCGCGAGTGCCCGCCGCGCTGTCGATGCCCGCACCGTGCGCGAGCGCATCCGGTACGAACTGCCGGTGCGGGAGCTGCTCGACTCGATGTGGCCGGTGCTAACGCCGGCTCACCTGCTCCACGACCTCTACGGATCCGACGCCCTGCTCCGGTCGGCGAATCGTGGGGTGTTCACCGACGAGGAGATCCTGAGGCTGGGTCGGCCGCGATCTGGCCACGCGGGCGAGGTGATCTGGCGCTTCGGCGATGTGCCCCTGCTCGACGAGGTGAGGGCGCTTCTGGGATTTCGGCCCGGGAAGCGAGATGAGGACGCAGTGCGAACCTACGGCCACATCTGCATCGACGAGGCCCAGGATCTGTCACCGATGGAGTTGCGCATGATCTCGCGCCGCTCGCTCAATGGCTCGATGACCGTGGTGGGCGACATTGCGCAGGCCACTGGGGCGTGGGCCAACGAGGGTTGGGACAGCGTCCTCGCCCAGCTCCCTTCCAAGCGAGAGGTCCGGCATCGTGAACTCTCGATCGGCTATCGCATTCCGGGCCCGGCCATGACGCTCGCCAATGCCGTTCTTCCCTACGCGGCCCCCGGTCTGCGCCCTCCCCGGCCGGTTCGCGACGACGGCGACCGGCCGCGAGTGGTGGAGCTTGCCGCTCCCGTGGGTTCGGGCCTCATCGATGTGGTGCGCAGCGAGCTGAGGGCGGTGGCCGAGGGCAACGTGGCGGTGATCGTGCCCGACTCCCTCGTGGCCGATGTGCATGATTTGTTCGAACGCCACGAGCTGCCGTTCGGAGGCGCCAACCGCCACGGCCTGGATCAACAGATCACCCTTGTTCCGGTGCGCCTGGTCAAGGGGCTCGAGGTCGATGCTGCGGTGGTGGTGGAACCGGGCCGCATCATCGACGAAGAGAGCCAAGGGGTGCGCTCGCTGTATGTGGCGCTCACCCGCGCCACCAGGCGGGTGGCGGTCGTTCACTCGGCCCCACTACCGGAGATGCTCAGAGAACATGCCTGGTGACGCGCCCGCCTTCGGGTTGCACCTGTTGCCTGCCGCGCACGAGTCGGTCCGGTGCGCGGTGCACGCCGAACAGATCGCGGTTGATCCGTGTGGCACCGCTTTCTGGGTGGACGAGATAGTTGTTGCCGATCTCCCCCGGCCCTGGTCGAAGCCGATCTGGGCGGCCGACGCCGTGAGCGCGGTGCCGGAGTGGTTGGCGGTGGCGGGTGAGAACGGCCGGCGGGTTCGAGTACTGGCCGCGGTGCCGACGAGTGGCGACGAGCACCGTGTGGTCGTGTATGAGCGTGTGCCCGGCGAGGCTGAGATGCGCCGCACGGAGCATCGATGCCTGCCGGAGGAGGTCGTCCCCCTTCTGGGTGTTCTGCTGCTCGACGGGCTCGATGCTTCGCCGACCACGGTGGTCGACGGGGAAGCGCCGGTGCGCGAGTTGCTGATATGTGCCCAGGGATCTCACGACGTCTGCTGTGGTGCGCGGGGCACGGAGTTTGCCGCCGAGATCGCGGCGGCGCGTCCCAGGGTCGACGTTCGCCTGGTGAGCCACACCGGCGGCCATCGTTTCGCTCCCACCGGTGTCAGCCTCCCCGACGGTCGGATGTGGGGCATGATCGAGGTCGAGGAGATGCTTGCGGTGATCGACCGTACGGGTCGGCCATCCGATGTGGCATCACGATGCAGGGGCTGGACCGGCACCGACGGGCCGGGGCAGGTGGCCGAACGGGCGGTGTTCGCGATGGTCGATGATTGGACGTTCGACGAAACCCCACGCACCGTGGAGGTCGTGGCGGTGGTCGACGAATGGCGTTGTTCGGTGCGAACGAGCCTGCACAGCTGGGAGATGCACATCGGGCGAGGGCGAGTCATTCCTGAGATCAGCTGTGGTGAGCCCGGCGGTGGGGTCGCCAAACCGAGTCTTGAGTATGTGGTGACGGAACCGCCGAGGGTGATTCGCTGAGGCGGACCGGAGGTATCGTGTAAAGCATGCCTCACATGGCCTCCACTGGTGCTCAGGGCATCCGCGTCCACTCGTGCCGAGTAGCGCTCGCGGGTGGACCAGTGCTGCTCGGGGTCGATTTCGAGGCCTCACCCGGTGCACAGCTCGCTTTGCTGGGTCCCAGTGGTTGCGGAAAGACCACCTTGCTGAGAGCCCTGGCCGGTCTCCAGCACATCGACGAGGGTGAGATCCATATCGGCGATCGTCTGGTGGCGGGCCCGGGCATCCACATCGCGCCTGAACACCGTTCGGTCGGCTTGGTGTTCCAGGACTGGGCCCTCTTCCCCCATCTGTCGGTGGCTGCGAATGTCGCCTACGGCCTCACCCGCGAGCAGAGGGGTGGCTGGGCACTCGGACGCCGCCGCCAAGCGATCGCCCGTGCCCAGGTGGGCGAGTTGCTCGAGATGGTGGGCATCGGCGAACTCGCCGACCGCTTGCCGGGGTCGCTCTCGGGCGGCCAGCAGCAAAGGGTGGCCCTCGCCAGAGCGCTGGCACCGCGCCCTTCGGTGCTCCTACTCGACGAACCGTTCTCCAGCCTCGACACAAATCTTCGTGCCGATGTGCGCACCGAAGTTGCGGGCCTTCTCCGGGAGTTGGAGATTACCGCGGTGTTTGTCACCCACGATCAGGACGAGGCATTTGTTATCGGCGACGAGGTCGCGGTGATGCGCGACGGGATCGTGGTTCAACAGGATCGGCCCGCTGAGCTCTATGCCCATCCCGCCGACCAGTGGTTGGCCGGTTTCGTGGGCGATGGCGAGATCCTCGAGGGCGACGGGCGAGGTGATTGTGCGAGCACGGCGATCGGCCGGGTGCCTCTCGAGGCAGGCGCGTCGGGCCCGCTCGATGTGCTGATCCGTCCCGAGGAGGTGCTTGTCGGGCCGGGAGTCGGGGCCACTGTGGTTGCGGTGGAGTTCCACGGCCACGACGCGGTCACGACCCTCGCCCTCGATGGGGGAGTGGTGGTGCGCAGCCGCAGTACCGGCGCTCCTCGTTTCCTGGTGGGCGACACGGTGGCTGTATCGCATTCGGGGGCGGCGAGCATCGCCTTCTCGGCCAACGGGAAGTCGCCTGAAGTGTGACAGAGATCACCTGTTAAGCATGCTTTACAGATCGACTCTGCCGCCTAGGCTCAACACCATGCAGCTACCCGTCCGAATCATCACCCCCCTCCTCGCTTTGTCGCTGCTGGCTGCGGCCTGCGGCGATGATTCGAGCAGTGATGCCGACTCGAGCACCGGCACCGCCGAATCCATCACGCTCTACTCGGGTCGTTCACCCGAATTGATCGATCCCCTGCTCGATGCGTTCACCGAGGCCACCGGGATCGCCGTCAACGCTCGCTACGGCGACTCCGCGGAGCTGGCCCTCCTCATCCAGACCGAGGGCGACGGCTCACCGGCCGACGTGTTCATCTCCCAGAGCCCCGGCGCGCTCGGTCTGCTGGCCGGCGAAGACCGGCTCGAGCCTCTCGACCAGAGCCTTGTCGATCTGGTTTCCGACGGGTTCGCGGCATCTGATGGTATGTGGGTGGGGCTCACCGGGCGCGTGCGGGTGCTGGTCTACAACGCCGACCTTGTCGATCCCGCTGATCTACCCGCCTCGGTGCTCGACCTCACCGACCCGGCCTATGCCGGCCGAGTCGGCGTCGCTCCCACCAACGGTTCCTTCCAGGATTTCGTCACCGCGATGCGCAACGAGCTCGGCGACCCGGCCACCCTGGAGTGGCTGGAAGCCATGGCCGACAACGGCTCCCCCAACTATCCGAAGAACTCCGCCATCGTCGAAGCCGTGGGTCGCGGCGAGGTGGAGATGGGACTCGTCAACCACTACTACAACCTCCGTGCTCTCGAAGCCGATCCGTCGCTCCCGAGCGTCAACCACTTCCTTCCGGCCGGCGACCTCGGGTCGCTGGTGATCGTCACCGGCGGTGCTGTGCTCGACTCGAGCGAAGCGCCGGTCACCGGCCAGGAGCTTCTCACTTGGCTGCTCAGTGAAGAAGCACAGACCACCTTTGCCGCCGAGACCCAGGAGTACCCCCTCCTACCGGGAATCGATGCTCCGAGCGGCCTGCCCGGCCTCACCGGCTTTGCCGCCGACACCATCGACTACGACCTCCTTGGCGACGGGCTCACCGGCACCGTTGAATTGATCCGAGAAAGTGGCATCGAGCAGTAGCGCTCCTCGTCCGCCCCAGGCCCTGTCGGCCGTGGTGCTGGCGATCGGTGTCTTTTTCGTCGGCCCGTTCGCCTATGTGATCTGGCGCAACATCGACCTCGGCACCGATGTCTGGTCGGTGCTGTGGGATCGCGACACCCTCCAACCCCTCCTCCAATCACTCCGGCTCGGTGTGGCGGTATCGCTCAGCACGGTGGTGATCGGCACCGGGCTGGCCTGGCTCACGATCCGAACCGATCTACCAGCCCGGCGGATGTTTCGCCTGCTGTCGCCGCTGCCCCTGGTGTTTCCGAGCTTTGTGGGAGCCACGGCGCTGCTGGCCGGGTTCGCTTCGGGCGGGCTGGTGGAGGAGCTGATCTCGCCCCTCGGGATCGACACCCTCCCCGACATGCGTGGCTTCCGAGGGGCCTGGCTCGTACTCACCTTCTTCACCTATCCCTATGTGTATCTGCCGGTGGCGGCGCGGATGGCATCGTTGCCACCGAGCCTGGAGGAGTCTGCTCGCATGCTCGGACGGGGCCCGTGGGCGGTGTTTCGCAGTGTGGTGCTTCCCCAGACTTCGAGCGCGATATGGGCCGGTGGCCTTCTCGTTTTCCTCTACACGATCAGTGATTTCGGTGCGGTCACCCTCCTCGGCTACGACACGCTGACCGAGCAGATCTACGCCGACAAGCTCTTCGATCAGGCTCGGGCGATGGGTATGGCGCTGGTGCTCGGCGGTGTGGCTCTCACGGTGGTGATGGCCGAGCGCTCCCTCGATCGGCGTCGCGGCCAGGTGGAGGTTCTTCGGTCTCGTGAGCCCCTCACAGTGTCGCTCGGGCGCTGGCGGTGGCCCTGCCTGATCGGGGTGACAGCCTTCCTCGGCAACGCCTTGATCGGACCGGTGGCGATTCTCGGGTTCTGGGCTTGGCGGGGACTCACCGCCGATGTCGAGACCATCGGACTCGGCACCGATGTGGGCTCGCTCTGGGGTCCGATGCTCCACACCGCCCAGGCCGGCCTGATCACCGCGGTGGTGGCCATCGCGGTGGTGCTACCCGTCGCCTGGATGATCGCTCGATACAACAGTCGGGTCGCCGGTGCCGCCAACTCCATGGTGGTCGCCGGCTTCGCCCTGCCGGGAGTGGTCACCGCACTCTCCCTGGTGTTCTGGGTGATCGACGCACCCGTGATCGGGCGTTGGTATCAGACCCTGCCCTTGTTGATCATCGCCTATGTGCTGCACTTCGGTGCCCAGGCCACCCGTGCCGCCCACGTGGCTGTCGCAGCCGTGCCGCGCCGTCTCAATGATGCCGCCGCCACCCTCGGAGCCCATCAGCCGAGACGCTTCTTGTCGGTGGAGTTGCCTCTGATGACCCCCGGCCTGTTGGCAGGTGCCGGGTTGGTGATGCTGTCGACGATGAAAGAGTTGCCGGCCACCCTCTTGTTGGCGCCCATCGGTTTCGACACCCTCTCCACCCAGATCTGGCATGCCGGCGATTCCGGCGCTCTCGCTCAGGGTGCGCTGGCCAGCCTGGTGCTGGTGGTTCTGAGCGCGGTCCTCACCTGGGTGGTGGTGATCCGCCGAATCGAGAGCTACTGACCGGGCGACACTCCTGTGACGTCGGGGTCATTTAGCGACAGCTGTCGATCAAGACGGTGAGGGTGTCGTCGAGTGCGGTGGCCTCCAGCCCGAATGTCTCGGTGGCTGCGCTGGGGTCGATCACGAACGGTCAGCTTCGAGCTGTTCGGCCACTTCCACAACGTGATCTCAGACCTCGACGACTTCTTCGATCACACCATGCGTTCAGCCGCGGCCCGCCTGATCCTCTGATCCCGTCTGGTCGGGTGCGGGCCGATCGGTGTGCCAGCCGTGGCCACGAAGCGACGCCACGTCGGCGCTTATCTCCTCCTGCAGGCGGGCCTGTTTGTCTTGGAGCTGGGCGAGGCGCTGGAGCTTCTGCTCGATGACATCGATGTCGGTGGGCACCAAGTCTTCGGCCTCGCCCGGCTCATCGAGATTCACCAGCCAGACCATCGGCACACCGAGCACCCCTGCCAGAGTCTGAAGCTTGTTGGCGCGCGGGACTTCGTGGCCTGCTTCCCAGCCCTCCAAGGTGCTCGAGAGAACCCCCATGAGTTCTGCTGCCTCGTTGAGTTCGAGTGCCCGGGCTTCGCGTGCGCTGCGTAGCCGTTCGCCGATTCCGCTGTCGGTGTCGTGGTCGTGGTCGTGGTCGTGGTCGTCGGTCATGAGTCCTCAGCCTGCACTTACGAGTATTCGGGCTGCGGCGAACTCACCCACTCCGACCGGCCCGTCGCCGATCTCCAGGGTGGCGGTGCCGTCGGGACCGATGGCGAGGATCTTGCCCTTCGATCCCGGCGTGATCGAGGACTGCTCGAGGAAGTCGAGCATCCCTTCGATGAACTCGAGTTCTTCGGTGATGCGCTGCACGGTGAACTGGCTGCCCACCTCGATCGCGTCGAGGGTGACCAGGTCGGGGGCCACATAGTTGGTGCCGGGGATGGGGTTGCCGTGGGGACAGGTGGTGGGATCATCGAGGCGCTCCATCATCGCCCTTTCGACATTGGGCGAGATCACGTGCTCCCATTTGCCGGCTTCCTGGTGGGCCTCGGACCAGGACAGGCCGAGGATGTCGGTGAGGAAACACTCGGCCAGGCGGTGACGCCGCACGACCGTTTCGGCCAGCTTCATTCCACTGGCGGTAAGGGTGATTTGCTGGCCGGTCTCGATCAGGCCCTCGCCTTCCATCCGCTTCATCATCTCCGACACCGCGGGTCGGCTCACATCGAGCCGGTCGGCGATCCGGGCCTGGATGACGTCGACGTCATCTTCATCGAGTTCGTAGATCGTCTCGCAGTACTCCTCGAAGGCGGGGTGCCATTCCGGCTGCTGGTACTCGGACATGGAGTGAGTCTACGAAGAACACCGACAGGACGCTGTCGCCGGGGGTGGATAGCGTGCTGCCATGGTCGACCCCCTGGCACCGTTCTCCGAACCGGTCCGCAACTGGTTCGAGTCGACCTTTCGCGAAGCCACGCCGCCCCAGTCGAAGGGGTGGCCCGCGATCGCGGCGGGCGACCACACCCTGATCCTCGCCCCCACCGGCACCGGCAAGACCCTGTCGGCCTTTCTCTGGGCTCTCGATCGCCTGGCCACCGAGCCCGTCCCCGACACCGAATCTGAGCGCACGAGAGTGTTGTATCTCTCCCCGCTGAGGGCGCTGGCAGTCGATGTCGAAAAGAACCTCCGAGCGCCGCTACAGGGCATCGGCTTCGCGGCCGAGCGGTCGGGGGAGTTGATCCACACCCCGACGGTTGGGATTCGCAGTGGCGACACTTCCACCGCCGATCGCCGTCGCCTGATCCAACACCCCCCGGACATCCTCATCACCACCCCCGAGTCGCTGTTCTTGATGCTCACCTCGAAGGCTCGTGAGACGCTCGCCAACGTCCAGCACGTGATCATCGATGAGATCCATGCCATGGCCGGCACGAAGCGGGGAGCCCACCTGATGCTCTCCTTGGAGAGGCTCGAGGAGTTGTGCGCCACACCTCCCCAGCGCATTGCCCTTTCTGCCACCCAGCGTCCCCTCGATGAGATCGCCCGCTTCCTCGGCGGTAACACCGTGGAGGCCGACGGCACCTTGCACCCCCGCCCCGTGACCGTTGTCGACGCCGGCGCCCGCAAGGAGCTCCAGATCGAAGTTGTGGTGCCCATCGAGGACATGGGCGGTTTGGGCGAAAGAGTCGAGATACCGCTCGACGCGCCAGCCGCCACCAGTGCGGCCCGCCGGTCGATCTGGCCTTCCATACACCCGCGACTGCTGGAACTCGTCGAGGCCAACCGGTCAACCCTCATATTCGCCAATGCTCGTCGCCTTACCGAGCGACTGGCCACGCGCCTCAACGAGCTCGCGTTGGAGGCGGGCAGAACCGACGACCCCCTGCCTCCGCCTCCCATCGCGGTTGGCGCGGGCGACGAGCAGGTGGGCCGAGGTGCGGCCGAAGGCGAAGAGTTGGTGAAGGCACACCACGGTTCGCTATCTAGAGAACGTCGTCTTCAGATCGAAGACGAGCTGAAACGGGGCGATCTCAAGGGCCTGGTGGCCACCTCGTCGCTGGAGCTTGGCATCGACATGGGCGCGGTCGATCTCGTGATCCAGGTGGCGTCGCCGGGGTCGGTCGCATCGGGTATGCAGCGCATCGGCCGTGCCGGTCATCAGGTGGGCGAGCCGAGTCGGGGGAAGATCTTTCCCAAGCACCGGGCCGACCTCGTCGAGGCGGCGGTTGTTGTCGACCGGATGCATCGAGGGCTCATCGAAGAGACCCACTACCCGCGCAATCCTCTCGACGTGTTGGCCCAGCAGATCGTCGCGATGTGCGCGATGGACGACTGGTCGGTGGGTGAGTTGTCGGCGCTGGTGCGGAGGTCGGCGAGCTTCGCTGAGCTGTCCGACGAGGTGTTCACCAATGTGCTCGATCTCCTTTCGGGCACCTATCCGAGCGAGGAGTTCTCCGAGCTGAGGCCGCGCATCGTATGGGATCGGGTCACGGGCACGCTCAGGGGCCGGGCCGGGTCCCAACGCCTGGCCGTCACGAATGCCGGCACCATCCCCGACCGAGGGCTTTTTGGGGTCTTCCTCCCGGATGGCACTCGCGTCGGCGAGCTCGACGAGGAGATGGTCTACGAGAGCAGGGTGGGGGAGACCTTCCTCCTTGGGGCTTCCACCTGGCGCATCGAGAACATCACCTTCGAGAGGGTGGTGGTCACCCCCGCGCCCGGCCAGCCCGGGCGAATGCCGTTCTGGCACGGCGATGGCCCCGGCCGGCCCTTGGAGCTCGGGCGCGCGATCGGCGAGTTCGTGCGCGAGATCCGCACCGATCCCGATCCCCTCACCCGCCTTCGCGAAAGACACGGCCTCGATGAACTCGCGGCCGAAAACCTCGTCGCCTATCTTGATGATCAGCACGAGGCCACCGGCGTGGTGCCCGACGACCACACCATCGTGGTGGAACGATTCCGCGACGAGATCGGCGACTGGCGGGTGTGCGTGCTCACCCCGTTCGGTGCCCAGGTGCATGCTCCGTGGGGCATGGCGCTGCAGGCCCGGCTCGGAGAGGAATGGGGCGCCGACGTCGAGCTGATGTGGAGCGACGACGGCATCGTGATGCGCCTGCCGGAAGCTCTCGATCAGCTGCCCCTCGACGAGCTCCTGTTCGACCCCGACGAGATCGAGAATGTGATCATCTCCCGGCTTCCCGACACAGCGATGTTCGCGGCCCGATTCCGGGAGTGTTCGGCCCGGGCGCTGCTGCTTCCTCGGCGCCGACCGGGTCAACGAACCCCCTTGTGGCAACAACGGCAGAGGGCGGCCGACCTGTTGGCGGTGGCCTCGAAGTACCCGACCTTCCCGATGCTGCTCGAAGCCACCCGGGAATGTGTCAACGATGTGTTCGACGTGCCCGCGCTCCGACAGGTGATGTCGGATTTGCGCAGCCGGCGCATCCGGATGGTTGCGGTCGACACCGACAAGGCGTCGCCGTTCGCCCAGTCGCTGCTGTTTTCATGGATCGCGGTCTACATGTACGAAGGCGATGCCCCCATCGCCGAGCGACGAGCGGCTGCCCTGGCGCTCGATCGAGAGCTCCTGCGTGATCTGCTCGGCGCGGAGGAGTTGAGGGAGCTGCTCGATGCTGATGTGTTGGCCGATCTGGAGCTCGAGCTCCAGTGTCTGGTTGATGGACGCAGGGCGCGTGATGCCGATGAGCTCCACGATCTGTTGAGGCGCCTCGGGCCCTTGTCTCGGTTCGATCTGGAAGCCCGTTCGGTGGACGGTGCCGATGTCGCCGGTTGGGTGCGCCAGCTGATGGAGGAGCGCCGGGCGATCGAGGTCCGGATCGCCGATGATGAGCGGATTGCAGCGAGCGACGACGCGGCCCGCTTGCGTGACGCGCTCGGCACGGCTCTGCCGGTCGGGTTGCCCGCGGTGTTCACCGAGCCAGTCGATGATCCGCTGGGCGATCTCTG
>CAXMSE010000058.1:0-12833 GCA_964196195.1 uncultured Gammaproteobacteria bacterium
CCTAGTCTCGGATCGATGATCCAGCGTCCGCCAGCCGGCTCGATTCCTGACATGCCCGGCTCCTACCAGTTCAAGGACGTGGACGGTCGCGTCATCTATGTCGGCAAGGCGAAGAGCCTCCGGTCGCGCCTTTCCAACTACTTCCAGAACCCGCGCACGCTCCACAGCCGTACCCGCCAGATGGTTGAGACGGCCCATTCGGTGGAGTGGATCCAGGTGGCCAACGAGGTCGAGGCGTTGATGCTCGAGTACTCGTTGATCCAGAGGCACAAGCCGCGGTTCAACGTCCGTTACACCGATGACAAGTCGTATCCCTTTCTGTGTCTCACCACCGTCGATGAGTGGCCTCGCGCCATGGTGATGCGAGGTAAGCGCAAGAAGGGGAATCGCTACTTCGGGCCGTACGGCCAGGCCTACGCGATCCGCGAAACACTCGATCTCTTGTTGCGAACCTTCCCGATCCGTACGTGCACCGATGGGCGGTATCGGCGCCACGAGAAGTTGGGCAAGCCGTGCCTGTTGTTCCATATCGAGAAGTGCGCGGGGCCGTGTGTCGGGGAGATAGGCAAGGCGGAATACGCCGAACTGGTCGATGAGCTGATCTCGTTCCTGGAGGGAGACACCGACGAGGTGATAGCTCGACTCGAAGCCCAGATGCAGTCGGCTTCGGCGGGGCTCGAGTTCGAGCTGGCCGCCCACCTGCGCGACCGTCTCACCGCGGTGCGAAAGGCGGTCGAGAAGCAGCAGATGGTTTTCGCCCGCAACGAAGACGTCGATGTGGTGGGCTTGTTCGACGACGAGCTCGAAGCGGCGGTTCAGGTGTTCTTCGTGCGCAAGGGCCGGGTGATGGGCCGACGCGGGTTCATAGTCGACAAGGTTGAGGAGCTCGATCGGCCCGAGTTGGTGAGCCGGGTGTTGGAGCGCCTGTATTTCGACGACAACCCTGTGGGTTGGCCCAAGGAGGTGCTCGTTCCCGAGCTACCTCACGATCCCGGGCTCTACGAGGAGTGGTTGTCGGAGTTGAGGGAGTCACAGGTGAAGATTCGTGTGCCCCAACGGGGCGACAAGCGGAGCTTGCAGGGCACGGTCACCCAAAACGCCGAGGAGTCCTTCACCCGGCATCGACTCAAGCGCAGCGCCGACCACAACAGTAGGGCTCGGGCGCTCAACGAGCTCCAGGATTATCTGGGTCTACCCTCGGCCCCGCTGCGGATCGAGTGCTACGACATGAGCCATATCCAGGGCACCGACTACGTGGGCTCGATGGTGGTGGTGGAGGACGGGCTCCCGAAGAAATCCGACTATCGCCGTTTCAAGATCAACTCGGTCGATGGCAACGACGATTTCGCGGCTATGGAGGAAGTACTGACCCGTCGCTTTTCGGCGTATCTGAAGGAGCGGTCGATGCCGGTGGAAGAGCGTGACGGCCGCTTCTCCTATCCGCCCCAGCTGCTGGTGGTGGATGGCGGGAAGGGACAACTCTCCTCAGCGGTGCGAGTGCTCGACGAGTTGGGTCTCCGAGAAGAGATTCCAGTGGTGTCGTTGGCGAAGCAGTTCGAGGAGGTTTTTGTGCCCGGCAGATCGGAGTCGATCCGCCTACCGCGTCAGAGCGAGGCCCTCTATCTTCTTCAGCGCATCCGGGATGAGTCGCATCGGTTTGCGATCGCATATCACCGTTCGCTGCGAGACAAGCGAATGACAAGATCGGCGCTGGACGGTATCGCCGGGCTTGGCCCCGCCCGCAAGAAGAGGCTCACCAAGGAGATGGGTGGGGTCAACGCGGTGAAACGCACCGACCTAGAGACCCTCAAGAACCTGACCTGGCTTCCCGACGAGGTAGCGGAGAACCTTTTTCGGGCCCTCCACCATCAGGGTGGGATGGCTGAGCGTCCCCGATCCGTCGGGGGCAGTGAGTAGTTTGATGGTACGCGGGACCGAGGAGTCGACCCATGAGCGACACGCCCCCTAGTAGAGACAGCGGAGTTCTGAAGCCGTTCACACCGGGTGAGGCCGACCCCTTGCCGCCGGTCGAGCCTTCCGCGGTCGTGGTGCCGGCGCCGCCCGCCGAGGCGCCACCGCCCCCGCCTCCTCCGGTAGAGCCGCCGCCGCCGCCCGGCCCATGGACGCCTCCCGTGGTCACCCCGCCGCCGCCCGAACCGGTGGAAGCGGCGACAGCGCCGGCGCCGCCCGTTCCGACCCCTGTTCCCGAGGCACCCGCGTCGATCGTCGAGCCGGAGCCACTGGCGCCCGAACCAGATCCCGACCCGACGCCCGCACAGTTGCGGGCCGAGCCGCCGCCAAGAACTGATCCCGCTCCCACGGCCCCTCCGTCACCCGACTCGATCACCCTCTCACGCAAGGTCTTCTTCGCTGGCATGGCCATCGCGGTGCTCGCGATCGTGGGGCTCGGTTACCTGTGGTGGAGTTCCGACGATGGCGATGCTGTGGTCGATGTCGCCGGAGACGCCCCCACATCCACCGTCAGCGAAAGCGATGTCGATACCACCGCACCAGCGGGTGACGACGGCGCCGTCACCGCCCTGGAGGGCGAAGTGGCCGATCTCAGCGCCGAAGTGGCCACTCTCGAAGCCGACCTGGCCCAGCAACCCATCCCGGCGTTGCCCGGTAGTGCCCTGAGGCGCATAGTTGTGGCCGCTGATGCGAAGTTTGTCAGCGTGGGCAACGACGGTGTGGCCGTCGTTGGACCATTTGGTGGCTACGCAGCGATCGACCCAGCCACCAACACGGTGACAGCCACCGGTCAGGTGGCCAGTGGAGGCACCCGTGTGATGCGCACGGCCTCGGCGGTGTGGATCACCAACTACACCGACGGACAGATCGTGCGCGTCGACCCGGTAGCCAACCAGGTCGTAGCGACCTTCCCGTTCGCTGGCCCCGACGGAATCGCCAAGGACGGCAGCACCCTCGTGGTTGCGTCGTTCGATGGCGCGTTCGTGGCCCGTGTTGACCCCGGCTCGGGAGAGATTCTGGAACAGGTCGATGTGCTCGGTAGTCCCACCGCGGTTGCCGTCACCGAGAACCACGGTATTTGGGCCGCGATCTTCGAAACCGGTGAGGTCGTACAGATCGATCCCACCACCTTCACGATCGTGCAACGGGTGATCGTGGGGGCCGGCCCCGTCGGGCTCGCTGCTCACGAAGGCAGCCTGTGGATCACCAACCATGAAGAAGGCACGGTTGCCGAGGTCGACATGGCCTCCGGTGAAGTCCTGCGGAGTATTCCGGTTGGTCTCGGCCCCACCGAGCTGGCCATTGTCGGTCCCGATGTGTGGGTCACCGTCACCGATGCTGGTGAGATCGTTCAAATCGAGCGGGCTACCGGCGACATTCTCACCCGCACGCCACTCGGTTCGAACGCACGCGGCGGTCCCACCGGGATCTCGGTCGGCAACGGATCCATATGGGTGGCCGTTCAGGGCGAACGATCGGTTGTGCGGATCACGCCTCCGGAAGGCTGATAGGGCATTCTGACCAGATGACCGAACCCCACTGGGATGATCACGCCGATTGGTGGCAGCGCGAGTTCACCGATGGTGTCGATCCCGAATATGTCGAGCAGATAATCCCGCTTGCCCTCGAGCATCTCGAAGGTATGAAGCGGGTACTCGACGTGGGCACCGGCGAGGGCCAGATCGCTCGCGCCGCCACGAGTGAGTTAGGTGCATTGGTGGTGGGGCTCGATCCCACGGTCTCCCAGGTCGTGGTCGCCGTTGAGCGGGGTGGCGGACCGGCCTATGGCCTGGCCGGCAGCGATGCGCTGCCCGTGGCCGACGGATCGGTCGATGCGGTTGTGGTGTGTCTGGTGCTCGAACACGTGGATGCGCTCGACGAGTCGCTCGCCGAGGTTGCTCGGGTTTTGCGCCCCGGAGGTCGTTTCCTGCTTTTTTTGAATCATCCACTACTCCAGACACCCGACAGCGGAATGATCGTCGATCACATGATCGAGCCGCCGGAGACCTACTGGCGTATCGGGCCGTATCTTCCCGAGGCGGTCACCGTGGAGGAAGTCCAGAAGGGCGTTCGTGTGCGCTTCGTGCATCGACCGATGAGCCGCTACGTCAACGGGCTGATCGATGCGGGGATGACTCTCACGAAGATGGTGGAGCCCGCGCCACCGCCTGGCTTCATCGCCAAAGCAGGGGAGTACGAACACGATGTCGTACGCACGACACCACGGCTTCTCCTCCTCGTCGCCGAACGGCCGATGGAGCTCGGCGATGTGGCTACGATCGGAGCGTCGTGAGCGAACTCGTGGTGATCGCAGGGATGTCGGGAGCCGGTCGGAGTGTGGCTGCCAACAATCTCGAGGATCTCGGCTGGTTCGTCATGGACAACCTCCCACCGTCGCTGATCCCCAAGGTCGCCGAGCTTGCCGACGGATCGGGTCCGGCGGGTGATCGTCTCGCCCTCGTGGTGGGCTCGGGCCGATATCACGACGAGGTTGTTCCTCTCATCGGTGCTCTACGCAGCCAGGTCGAACGCCTGCAGTTGGTGTTCCTCGATGCTTCCACGGAGGTGCTCGTCCGGCGCTACGAGTCCACCCGGCGTCGCCATCCCTTCGCCGAGGCGGAAGACGTCAGCGGCACGCTCGGAGAGGCCATCGAAGCCGAGCGTTTCGCCCTCGAGCCGATTCGTGCCCATGCCGACCTCGTCGTCGACACGAGCAACTTCAACGTTCATCAGCTCCGCGAGAGGATGGTGGATGCATTCGGAGGTGGCAGCACCGATCACCACATGCGCACCACTGTCACCTCGTTCGGTTACAAGCACGGGCTGCCACTCGACGTCGACCTTGTGTTGGACTGCCGCTTCCTTCCCAACCCTCATTGGATCGAGGAGCTACGACCTCTCACAGGCCTGGATCCGGCCGTGGCCAAGTATGTGCTCGAACAGCCGGTCACGGGTGCGTTCCTTGCCCGCCTCGAGCGACTGCTCGCTCTCATCTTGCCGTTCTACGTGCAGGAGGGTAAGTCGTATCTAACCGTGGCGTTCGGTTGCACCGGAGGCAGGCATCGCTCCGTGGCGATCGCTGAGCGCATGGCCGAAACCCTCGACCGACTCGGCCACGCGCCGGCCGTGGTTCATCGGGACGTCGAAAAGTGACCGGGCCCACCGTCGTCGCCATCGGTGGTGGCCACGGCCTCGCCACCGTGCTCGAAGCCCTGGTCGACCAGTGTGATCAGCTCACAGCGGTTGTGTCGGTGGCCGACGATGGAGGGTCGAGCGGTCGGCTGCGTCGAGAGCTCGGCATCATCGCGCCGGGCGACATGCGGCGATGCCTGGTTGCGCTCACCCCACCAGGATTGGTTCGCGACGCGTTGGAACATCGCTTCGCCACAGGTGCGCTCGCGGGGCATCCGGCCGGCAATGTACTGCTCGCATCGATGTTGGAGATCGCCGACGATCCCGTGGTGGTGATGGACACACTCGTGGAGATGGTGGGAGCACGAGGTCGTATCCTCCCGGCCACCCATGGCCGAGTGGACCTCCTCGCCACCGCGGCGCGAGGCACCGTCCGTGGCCAGGTTGCGGTGAGTGAGAGCACCGCCATCGAACGGCTCCGATTCAACCCCGAGGACCCTGTGGTACCGCCGGAGGTGGGCGCGGCGATCCGCGCCGCTGATCTGGTGATCTTGGGTCCCGGCTCGCTGTACACCAGTGTGCTCGCGGCGGCCGTGCCCGACGTCAGGCGCTCCATCGAGGCGAGCCGGGCGCTTGTCGTCTATGTGGCGAATCTGGCTGCGGAGCCCGGTGAGACGCCCGATTACGACCTCGCCGATCATGTGAGGGCGGTACGCCGTCACGGTGTCGATCCCGACGTCGTTCTGGCTGGCGATGACGCGGAAGTTCCCATCGAACTCCGACGGATCGTGAGACGAGTCCCCCTCGCCGGCAGTTCGCCGGACGTGCACGACTCGGCAAGGTTGGCGATCGCACTCTCGGAGTTGTTGGCCGGCGTTCCAACCTGACTGGCTCTGGGTAAGGTCTGCGAAGACAGACAACCAGGAAGACTCCTACCATGACCGTACGCGTCGGTATCAACGGCTTCGGCCGGATCGGCCGCAACTTCTTCCGAGCCGCCAAAGCTCAGGGCGCCGACATCGATTTTGTCGCAGTCAACGATCTTGGCTCGCTCGAAACGATGGCGCACCTGCTCAAGCACGACTCGGTTCAAGGCCAACTCGATGGCAAGATCAGGGCGGTTCGCGGCGGCATCAATGTTGATGGTGACACCCTGAAGGTGCTGTCGGAACGAAACCCCGAGGATCTGCCGTGGGGCGATCTCGGCGTCGATGTCGTGATCGAATCGACCGGAATCTTCACGAAGAAGGAAGCCGCATCCATGCACCGCAACGCCGGTGCCCCGAAGGTGATCATCTCGGCTCCGTCCGGCGACTGCGACGCCACCTTCGTGGTGGGTGTCAACGACCACACCTACGACCCAGACCGCCACCACGTGATTTCTAACGCGTCGTGCACCACCAACTGTTTCGTACCGATGATCAAGGTCCTCGACGATGCCTTCGGCGTCGAGCAGGGGCTCATGAACACGATCCACGCCTATACCGGCGATCAGTCTCTGGTCGATGGTCCTCATTCCGATCTCCGGCGGGCACGCGCCGCGGCGATCAACATCGTTCCCACCTCCACCGGAGCCGCCCGGGCCACCGGCCTGGTGATCAAGAAGATGCAGGGTCGCCTCGACGGTATGTCGCTGCGGGTGCCGGTGCCTTCGGGATCGCTCACCGACTTCACCGGCATGCTCAAGAAGGAAGCATCGGTCGAACAGATCAATGCCGCGTTCAAGAAGGCTGCGTCCAGCGGCGATCTACGCAAGGTGCTCGTCTACTCCGAAGAGGCCCTGGTGTCGTCCGACATCGTCGGCTCTGCTGCCTCCTGCACCTTCGACTCGGGCCTCACCATGTCGCAGGGCAAGATGGTGAAGATCTTTGGCTGGTACGACAACGAGATGGGCTACTCCAACCGCCTTGTCGATCTCACCATGATCGTGGGCAAGAGGAAGACCAAGAAGCGTCCGGCCAAGAAGGCCGCCGCCAAGAAGGTCGCGAAGAAGCCAGCGAAGAAGGCTGCGGCGAAGAAGAAGTGAGGCCCGTTCCGTCCCTCGAGGACTTGGGCGATCTCGACGGGAAGTCGGTCCTGCTCAGGGCCGACTTCAACGTGCCGATCGCCGACGGAGAGATAAGCGACGATCTGCGCATCCGCGCCGCGCTGCCTACCATCCGGTGGCTGCTCGGTGCGGGAGCGTCGGTCACTGCTTGCACCCACCTGGGACGGCCCAAGGGTGTGGCCGATCCGGCCTACTCGGTAGAGCCGGTGAGGACCCGACTCGCCGAATTGGTGCCCGAAGTCGAGCTGCTCGACAACCTCAGATTTGATCCTGGCGAGACCGCCAACGATCCGGATTTCGTCACCCGTCTCATCGAGGGACACGATGCCTACGTCAACGACGCGTTCGGCGCCTCGCATCGCGCCCATGCTTCGATCGTGGGACCGCCACGGCTCCTGCCGTCGGCGGCCGGGCGGCTGCTTCAGCGCGAGGTGGAGGTGCTAGGCGGCCTGAGAGACAGGCCGCGCAGGCCGTTCGTGGCGGTGATGGGTGGTTCCAAGGTCAGCGACAAGCTGGCAGTGATCGAGGCTCTCCTGGAGAGCGTCGACAGCCTCGTTGTGGGCGGAGGGATGTGTTTCACCTTCCTGAAGGCGCAAGGTAATTCGATCGGGGCATCGTTGTGCGAGGACGACATGGTCGACACCTGTCGCGAGTTGCTCGACGGCCCGAAGACCATCCACCTGCCCTACGACATCACCGCGCTCGGACCCGGCGGCAAGCTGCTTGATCCCGATGCTCCTGGCGAGGTTCGCCAAATGGGCGTGAACCTTCCCGATGGTTGGATGGGGGTCGATATCGGGCCCGGCTCCGCGGCCCAGTTCGGCGATGTCATCCATGAGGCCGGCACGGTGCTCTGGAACGGCCCGATGGGCGTTTTCGAGGATCCGCGGTTCGGTGGTGGCACCGGCGCCGTCGCCCACGCGATGGCTGAGACGCGGGCCTTCACGATCGTCGGTGGTGGCGACAGTGCGGCCGCCGCGAAGGTATTCGGTGTCGACAAGGAAATGGACCACGTCTCCACCGGCGGTGGCGCTTCTCTCGAGTTGATCGAGAAGGGTGACCTGCCCGGCCTGGAGGCCTTGAGAGGAGCCCCCAATGGCGAATGAGCGCAAACCCCTGATCAGCGGCAACTGGAAGATGAACCACAATCACTTCGAGGCCATCCAGACGATCCAGAAGTTGGCGTATGCGCTCGAAAGTGGCGACTACGCGGCTGTCGACGTGTCGGTTCATCCGCCGTTCACCGATATCCGCTCGGTTCAGACCGTGCTCCAGGCCGACGACGTTCCGATTGCGCTTGGAGCCCAGAACGTGCACGAGGCCGACAGTGGGGCCTATACCGGTGAGGTCTCGCCCTCGATGCTGGCGAAACTCGACGTAACTTACGTGATCGTGGGTCATTCCGAGCGTCGTGAGCTGTTCGGTGAGACCGATGACGTCGTCAATGCCAAGGCCAAGGCCGTGCTCGCGGCGGGGATGACCCCGATCGTGTGTATGGGGGAGACCCTCGATGAGCGCAATGCCGGTCAGGCTGAGTCGAAGGTCGCCGGCCAGGTGGCGGGCAGCCTTGCAGGCCTTTCCGCCGATATCATCGCCGGCTTGGTGGTGGCCTATGAGCCGATCTGGGCGATCGGCACGGGCGAGACGGCTACTCCTGAGGATGCCCAGCAGATGTGTGGTTACATCCGGGGTCTGGTTGGCGATCAATGGGGTGCGGCGGCGGCCGGTGGCGTTCGAATCCAGTACGGAGGTTCGGTGAAGCCGGGCAATGCACCAGAGCTGATGGGACAACCCGATATCGATGGTGCTCTGGTGGGCGGCGCGAGCCTCGATCCCGACGATTTCGCCCGCATAGTTCGCTTCCCGCTCTACCAGTAGACCCTCGCGGGGCCAGGCCCGCGCCTCATGGCGGTGATGTCCTTCCCGATAAGTCCGCTGGTATCGTGTCCGACGTGATCTGGATCGTTGCCCCCCTACACGTACTGTCGGCCTTGATGCTGATTTTCCTCGTGCTTTTGCACAGCGGTAAGGGAGGCGGCCTGTCCGATATGTTCGGCGGCGGCGCTGGCGCGGCCGCAGCAGGGTCCACCGTGGTGGAGCGCAACCTCGATCGAATAACCGTTGTTGCCGCGATCACGTTCGGCTTCACGTCGGTCGCTTACGGCCTGATCTTCTAGCCGGCAACCCCTCCAGACAGGCCCTGTTCGGGCCGATGGAGGCATGTGCTTCGCGTTTCTTCAGCCAGCCGTCGAATTCTGGCATTCATTGCTCTGAGTCTGCTGGCTACGGCGTGTGCTGGCGCTCGGCCGACCCTCGAGGAGGAGGGCGCGGCTCGCCAGGTCGACACGCTCCCGGAGCCCGGCGCGACAGATGCGTTGGGCGATGAGTCTCCTGAGGAGCTCGAGGCTCGTGATCCGATCGAACTGCGTCTCGGAGTGGGAACGGGGTGGAGCGGCGACCCGGCTGATGCCGACCCTGCATCCCTGATCACCCGGGTGTTGGCCGATCTTCTCCACGAGGGTCTTACAGCCCTCACCCGTGATGGTTCGATCGGGCCCGGCCTGGCTGAGCGTTGGTTCGTCACCGAGGATCGTCTCACCTGGACGTTCGTTTTTGCCGAAGGTCTCACCGATGGCGAAGGTGAGGCTCTGACCGCCCGCGACATGATGCATTCGCTCGAGGCAGTGGCGAGAAGGGGGCCCCTGGATCAAGCGGCCACCTCGCTCACGATGATCTCGGGGTGGACCTCCCACATGAATGGCGAGGCAGGAGGAGTCGCAGGTATCTCAGCACCCAACGACACCACCCTGGTGATCGAGCTCGAGCGGCCCTACGAACTTCTCGTCGATGTGCTGGCTGCGCCTGCTTTCGGAATCACCGGTACCGACGATGGTGGGGTCATCCGCACGACCGGTGCGTATCGCTACACCGATGATCCCGACTTGCTCGCAGCCGTCGATCCTGATGCCCTTGTCGCCACGATCGAAATGGTTCGTTTCGAGGCCAACGCTGCCGACCTTCTGGCCGATGGCCTGGTCGACTGGGTGGTCCTGGCGCCTGGTGAAGGCGGCGATGAGTTGCCGGGCGACATCATTCGTCAGCCCCTGGATCTGCGCGTGGGGGTTGTGGTGAGGTTGGCCGATGCCGACCTGCGCCGGGCCCTTCTGAGCGCGATCGATCCTCTCACCGCCACCGAATGGGTGGACTCACTCAGTGCCCTGATCAACCCCGTTGCCGCTGAAGCTCCTGAAGGGCTTCCGGCGCAGGTCACGGTGGATGTTCCCGACGGGCTGCTCGCTCCGCTTGGGAGTGCCTTGTTCGCCGAATTCGAGCGGCTCGGTATGGAAGTTGCGTTGGTCGAGTCGGATGCGGAGGTCTTTGCCGGCCGTGTCGCATCGGGCGAGGCCCTGATCTTCCCGGTGGTGATGGCGGGAGGCTCCGTTGGCGGTGAGTCGAGCATGCGGGTATCGACGCCCGGAGGAGTGGACGACTATCTGGGCTCGGCATCGAGCGATCGTGCTGAGATGGTCGACGCGATCGGAGCGGAACCCAACGCCGCCAGGCGAGCGCTACTGATAGAGACGCTGGAGACGAACCTGCGCGATGACGGACTGTTGTTGCCCATCGGCCGGTTCGAGGTTCGGGTCGGCATCGGCCCGGAGATGGACGGGCTGCGTCACCGCTCTGATGGCACGCTGGATCTGAGCCGGTTGGGTTAGCCCGGCCCGGGCAGTACTTCGATGTCGAGGGTGATCGCAGATGCGCCATGGCCGTCGTACTCGGTGGTAGCGAAGATTCGACAGCCCGGCGTGCACATGGTCTCGGCTCCCAAGAACGGGGCGAACAGGGTTCTGGTGAGAATGGTGATATCGGCGACGAAGGAGCCGTCGAGCCCGATGACAAAGGGCGTGGCCCGTAGCAGGCCGCAGGGGCCGGAGGACCGTTCGGCGGCATCCGCGGAGCAAAGCGCGAGTTCGACGCGCGGTGAGCTGAGAGGGTCGACCACCAAGAAGTTGCGTCCGTGGATCCTTGCCGAGGAACCGGCCACGAGAGGCTCTGATGCCTCGAGCACTATCTCGGGTGCCGGGCGGTCTTCGCCGGCAGGGTCGAAGCCGACTGGCAGGCGGGTGGTGCCTCTCTCGTTCTGGACCCGGATCTCGCAGCGACTGTCGGTGCAGTCGACCTCCAGCGCACCATCGCCGGTCGGCACGGAGAAGCGACGGGGGAGACGGAAGTAGTCGCTGCCGGTGCCGTCAGCGGTGACGACCCCACCCAGGGAAATGCATGCGGGTGTGCCAACTTCACAGAACATGGCCTGGGGTTCGAAATCCATGCTCTGCAGGAGTCGTACCTCCACCAACTGGGCGTCGTGGAGGCCTACAGATGGGCGCACCAAGGCCTCGGGGTTGGCGATGGGCTCCGACTCCGGATCAAATTCGAGGGGGATTGGCTCGACGAGAACATCGGTCCAGGCCACCACTCGCAGCTCACAAGGACCATCGAGGACACAGTCGTGGGATCCAGATGGTGTGAGGATCGTTCGATGGATGGTTGCGGTGCGGGACCGATAGGACGAGGTCGTGGTCTGTGCCTGGCGGGCCAGCAGCTCGCAGTTCGAGTCGTCTCCGGTCACACATTGCATGAGGTTGTATTCGGTGACTTCGTCACTCACGATCGTGACGTCCGCCCGGGTCCCGTGGGGGCCGTCCGGTGAGAGCGCGACTCTTTGGGCCGGACGGACCGGAGCGGATGGGTCGAAGTCCAGTGGCGCCGAAGCGGGTTCGACCTGGAGCGGGGTGAGCCACACTCTCAGCTCGCAGGGGGAGTCGACGACGCAGTCGTGGACTCCACCGGCGACGGTGTTGAAGCGGCGAGGGATGATCATCGAGGCGGTGACGTCGTCGCTCGGTAGCGCCATGGACAGCGGCGAGATGTAGGTGCAGGCGGTGTCGCTACCCGCGGCGCAGATCTGAGCGGTGAGGCCAATCACGTCAAGAGGTGAGAGGTTGGCGCTGAACTCGATCCGCTGGCCGTCAGCGAGACTCGAGTTCGGGGTAATGGTGAGGTCGAAGCTGGTGCCATCGCCCTCACCCCCGGTGCCATCGTCCGCCCTCGCATCGGCCGACTCGTCGGGCAGCGCGCCGACTTCAGTGGTGCTGGGCGGAGCCGGTGTATCAGTGTCGGCCGGCGAGGAGGTCTCGTCGTTGGCCTGCGAAGTGTTGGTGTCGCCGGACCGGGTGCCGTCAGCGACCCACTTGACCGTGGCCATGACGGCCACGATCGCCAGCACGATTCCGATGAGCTTGCCGGCGCCGATGACAGCCCGCTTCGAATAGGACAGCAAACCGTCGGGCAAGGAGGGGCGGGGGCGACGCGCCCGCGGGCGTTCACGATCGATCGGAAGGGAGTCGGAAGGTCCACCGCGGCCACGCGGCTCGTTCACCATGGGGTCAGCCTCTCACGTGCAAGGAGTTTGTCGGTAGCGCCGCGCTACCGCGACGCTGGTTCGAGCTCGACTTCGACGGCTGCTTCACCGAGGGCTGAACTCATCGCGATCCAGCGAGCCTCGGTGCCCAGGGGCCCGGAGCTGGTGGTGGTTTCCGTTGCGGACTCTCAGCCAGCGTCGTCCTATCCGATTATCCATCCCCCGACGCCTACCAGGACGCCAAAGACCGCGATCGCT
>CAXMSE010000059.1:0-10608 GCA_964196195.1 uncultured Gammaproteobacteria bacterium
GCTGCCGCTGCCGTGTCCTTCGCGGCTGGCGAGAAGCCTCCGAAGTACAGAGGAGGGCAGGTTCCACTCTTGGTTGCGATACGTGGAGGATCGAGTTCCAGATCGACGAACTCGCCGTGGAAGTCGACCGCCTCGCCGTCGAGCAGCTGTCTCAGTACCTGCATGTGCTCGAGTGTCCGCTGGTATCGCGGCTCGGATTCGAGCTCCTGTCCGGGGAGATCGCTGGAGATGATGTTGATGTTGAGCCGCCCGTCGCACATCTGATCGATGGTCGCCAACTGCCGTGCAAGTTGGGGCAGCCACATCTCTCCCATTCGAACCGCCAGCAGGAGATGGATGTTGTCGGTGAGCGGCGCGATCCCGCCCGCGAAAGCGACAGCGTCGATGCCGAGCGTGTAACCAGCCGGGAGCAGGATGTTGTCGAACCCGTTTCGGTCGGCCGTGAGCACGATGTCTCGGCAGTGCTCCCACGAACTCTTCAATGAAGGGTCGGACACCCCCAGGTACTCGTAGTCGTCGTCGCAGAGCGCGGAGAACCAGCTGATCTCGGGTTGGGTTGTCACGGTGTGGGCCTCATTTGTCGGCGGCGAGTTCGGAACATATCAGTCGACCTCGCTTGCCGGACGGCGTCTGACTCAGGGGAGGGGGACACCGTCCGACGCTTCGATGATGTCGTAGGCGTCGTTGCGGCTCAACGTGATGTCGAGCGCAGCTCGCGCTCCGGTGATTCGAGCGGCGGTCTGGGTTCCGACGATGCCGATGGGTCGTGATGGGTGGGCGAGCACGAATGCGAGGGCCACGGTTGATCGGTCGACGCCCTCTCGCTCCGCGAGCCGGTCGAGAGTCTCGACGAGCTCGGGACGAACGCCTTTACCGGTGGCCAGGCGGCCTCCGCCGAGTGGACTCCACGCCATGGTGGCGATGCCGAGTTCCATGGCCTGGTCGAACGAGCCATCTCGCATCGGTGTGATGACCGCGGCGGAGAATTCGAACTGATTGACCGCGATCGGAAACTCGAGGTGGGCCTGGAGAGCCGCTGTCTGAGCTGGTGTGTGGTTCGAAACCCCCACCTCCCGGATCTTCCCTTCGTCGCGCAGTGCCGTGATGGTCTCGGCGACCTCGGCCGGATGGGTCAGCATGTCAGGCCGATGGATCATGTAGACGTCGATCCAGTCGACTCCGAGCCGACGGAGCGAGTCTTCGCATGCTTGTCGCAGTGCTTGGCTGCTCGAGTCGTAAGGGGCCGGGGGACGAATCCCGCCCTTGGTGGCCAGAATCATCCTGTCTCTCAGCTCCGGTGCCGTGGCGAGCACCCGGCCGAGCAGTTCCTCGACGGCACCGAAACCTGTGCCCCCCCAGTCGAACCCGTACACGTCGGCTGTGTCGATCAGGTTCATCTCGGCATCGAGCGCGGTCTCGATGAGGCCCTGAGCCACCGACACGTCTGGCGAGGTGAAACGCCAGAGACCGAACGACAGCGGCCCAACCTCGATGCCCGCCGCCCCGATCCTGCGAATCGACCTGTTGACGAGGTTTTCAGCCATTGCTCTCCGTTCGTGGGAAGACCGGCTCTGCGCGATGTGCCGAGCCGACATTCTAGAGTCTTCGTCGACACTGGATGATCGTCGGTGACTGCGGATGTGCCCGGGAAGGGACTCGCCCTTGCGGTCGACAGCGCACCGTGAGTGGTCCTACGTTGCCAGGCCCGCGCCGAGGACGCGCAGTGTCGGACTCAGCTGAGCTTTGATCCCGGAACGATTCCCCGTTCGGCGAGATCGTTCCACACCTTCTGATCAACGATCTTGCCGTCTCGGAGGGTGAAGCGATCGATGAACCGAATCCCTTCGAAAGTGGTGCCGTCGAGACCCTCACCGCTCAGCATTCCGAACGCATAGATCACGGTCTCGTCGGCCCCGTCGCTCCGGGCGACCACGTCGAAGCGCTCGAAGTTCTTTCTCACCGATCTGAAACGGCCCGCAGACGAGCCGACCTGCTGCTCCAGTGTGGTGAAAATCCGGCCGCCCGGGAACGTGATCTCAAGCTCGGAGCCCAGGAATTCCGCAGCCCCATCAAGGTCGCGGGCTTCGACCAAGCGGAGAAATTGGCGGACAGTCTCGGCTGCCATCGCCGGTTCGTCTTCAGCCATTCTCGGCACCTGATCCGCTCTCGGTGTCGGCCGCGGCAGCGAGCATCGCGGAGAGCATGTGGGGTTTAGGGACCAGCGGCTTGGGGTATGCGGTTCGACTGTGCGAGAGGCCGAGCCCGAGCATTGTCTCGACCAGCTTGTAGGAGAGGGGGCCCGGGTTCACCACCGGGACATCGAGCACCGAGGAAAGGTGCGCATGGGCCTGGTGCATGGTGGTGGAACCCAGACAGATGACGTCGGCGCCGCGCTCGATGAGGCGATGGCACGCGGCCTCCATCTTGGGGAGGATCGCGGCTTCCTTGCCGGTCAACAGGCTGGAGAAGTCGGGCGGGGTGTCGAAGTGCTCCACCCCAGCGCACCTCGAACGCAAGCCCCATTCGTCGAGCACCTTCTCGTAGCGGGCCAGGGCTGGTTCCCACTGCGCCGTGATTCCGAAGCGCCGGCCCAAGGCGAGCGAGAAGATCAGCGATGCTCGGCCGGGCGCCACGACGGGAATATCGAGCATGGACCGCAGAGCATCGGCACCGGAGTCGCTGACCGTGTCGATAACGACCGCGCTGAAGCCTTCGTCCTCGGCGCCGATACCCGCCTCGAACAGAGCGACATCAAGGAGCAGCCAGTCGTGCGGACTGGTGAAGCTGGTGGGCCCGGCCTTGACCGGGCGGAACTCGTAGCTGACGTCGGGCCGCAGCGATACCTCCAGCAGCTGATCAGAGCGCCGGGCCAGCCCCTCGTCGTCGAGCGCGAACGGTACGAGTACTAGGACGCGGTTCATGGTGCGTCCAACTCCGCCTCTGCCGTCGCCGCAGCATCGAGCATGGCGTGCAGAACATCGGGTTTCGGGACCTGCGGCGGCGGATACGCCGTCTTGCTCTGGCTCAGGTCGAGTGCCACCAACGCCTCCGCGATGAAGTATGACAGCGGCCCCGGGTTGATGACAGGGACCGACAGGTTCGCCTGCAGATAGGAGTGGGCTTCATGCATCGTGGTCGAGCCGAGACAGATGACATCAGCACCGTCGACCTCCACGAGTGCGGTGGCAGCCTCGAGCAGCAGGGGCATCGCGTGGTCCTTACCCGCCAACAGGGTGCGGTTGTCGGGGATCACGTCGATCGAGCGGATCCCGGCGCAGCGCTCGGTCAGGCCGATGTCGGCGAGGACCCGTTCATACAGCGGGAACCACTGTTTCCACATCGTGACGATGCCGAACCTGCGCCCGAGGATCGATGCCATCACGTACATGGATCGACCTGGCCCGACCACCGGGATGTCGAGGAGTGACCGCAGGGCACTCACTCCCGAGTCGCTGACGGTGTCGATGCACACGGCGTCGTATCCATCGGCTTGTGCTTGTAGTCCCGATTCCAGCAGCGAAACATCGGCCAGGACGTAGTCGTGGTGCGAGACATAGTTGGCGGGTGCCGCCTTGGTGGGCTTGAAGTGGACCTCAACACCCTCGGGCAAGGGAGCCGCGTCGAGCTGACGCTCGCGAAGCGCCAACTGCTCGGCCGAGAGCGGGAATGGTGCAAGCACCAGGATCCTTGCCGGGTGATCCGTCATCGGCCCGACCCTAGGCCACAGGGCGGACCAACACAGTCGCCGCCAGAGCCATAGGGTGTGGCAATGAGCGCACTCGACTTGGATGCAGATGTAGTCGTCGCCGGTGCCGGTGCGGCTGGACTGGCTGCGTCCATAGCCGCCGCCGATCAAGGAGCGACGGTGGCATTGCTCGAAGCCAGCGCAACATTCCGAGTGGGCTCAAACACTTCGATGAGCACTTCCATGGTGCCCGTTGGTGGGAGCCGCTGGCAGGAGGAGTTCGGTATCCACGACGACTCTCCGGACCTTCTATACCACGACATGATGGCCAAGACCGATGGGGCCGCGGAGCCGGTCGTGGCCCGTGCGCTGGCTGATGTCGGCCGCGAGCTGTCCCTGTTTCTCGCCGACGATTGTCAAGTTCCCCTCGAACTGCTCACCGATGCCGAGTTCCCGGGACATTCCCGCAAGCGGCACCTGTGCGTGGCGGATCGGGCCGGCAGAACCCTGCACCGTCATCTTCTGGAAGCGGCGGACCGGAGGGAGGCGATCACGCTGGTCGTCCCTCTGCGAGTGACGGGACTCGAACCGATGGGAGAAGGCTGGTTGGTGACGGCGGTCTCCCCCGACGGTGTTGAGCAGCAGCTCCGCACCCGGGCTGTTGTATTGGCCACCAACGGATTCGGTGCCGACCCCGATCGCGTTGCTCGCCACATCCCCGAGGTTGCCGACGGCCTCTACTTCGGTGGCGATCACAGTCTTGGAGATGCGTTGGAGATCGGCGACCGCCTCGGCGCCGACACCTCGTTCCTCGACTCGTACCAGGGTCATGGATCGGTGGCGACCCCCCATGGCGTTCTCTTGACGTGGACCACCATGATGAACGGTGCCTTCCTTCTCAACGCCGAGGGTCGCCGCTTCGGTGATGAGTCCACCGGTTACTCGGAGTTCGCCGTCCAAGTGTTGAGCCAGCCCGGCTCGGAGGCATGGGTGGTCTACGACCAGGGTGTGCACGACGCGGCGCTTCCGTTCGCCGACTACCAACAGCTGATCGAGGCCGATGGCATCCGCTGGGCCGATGATGGCCCGGCGTTGGCGGAGCTGATCGGGTGCGCTCCGGCCACGTTGGGAGAGACCCTTGCCGGGGTTGCAGGATTCACCTCAGGAGCGGAATCCGATGTCTTCGGGCGCACCGTCTGGCCTCGGACTCTCCAAGCCCCGTACGCCGCAGTGAAGGTCACTGGCGCTCTCTTTCATACCCAGGGCGGTCTCAGCGTGGACGGCTCCGCCAGGGTGCTTCGAGACGGAGAACCCCTTCCTGGTCTCTACGCCGCGGGTGGGGCGGCGGCAGGCGTCTCGGGTCATGGCGCCAAGGGTTATCTGTCGGGCAACGGCCTGTTGAGCGCACTCGGGCTCGGCTACATAGCGGGCCGGACCATCACTGCGGAGTGATCACGACAGCACCGCCGGCGCCAGTCTTCGGTAGACCGCCAGTTCCTCAGCCATGTCATCGGTCACCACCTGCAGACACACATGGTCGGCACCAGCGGAGAGATGCTCTTGCACTCTGCGTTGCACCGCGTCTTCGTCGCCCATTGCGTACAAGGCGTCGATCAGGCGGTCGCTACCACCGCCGAGGAAGTCGTCGTCTGTGAACCCCAGCCGCAGAAGGTGCCTGCGGTAGTTGGGCCAGGCAAGGAAACGGGTCAGGTTGGTTCGCGCCGCGGCGCGGGCCTTGTCCGGAGAGCCAAGAACGACACCCTGCTCTACCGCGAGGAGCTTGTCGGGCCCGAGCGCGGCGCGGGCCTCGCTGGTGTGGTCCGGCGTGGTGAGGAAGGGGTGGGCCCCATCGGCCAGCTCGGCGGCGGTGCGGAGCATCCGGGGTCCCAGCGCGGCGATGACCACCGGCGGCACCCAGGCCGGTCCGTGGCCGTCGAAGCTCGCATCGCGCATCTGCTCGAGATAGCTGCGCATGGTTGTGATGGGCTGGTCGTAGTGGTGGCCGCGCCCGTCGGCAGTGCTCGGATGGCTGATGCCGATGCCCAGTACGAAGCGCCCGGGGTACGCATCGCCGAGGGTCCGTCCCGCGTTCATCATCGCGGTGGGATCTCGGGCCCAGACGATGGCGATACCGCTGGCGACGATGATCCTCGTCGATGCACCGAGAAGTACGCCGGAGAACGTCAGGACGTTCTTTCCGAACGGCGACTCCGGAACCCAGAGTGAGCGGAAACCGAGCTCTTCCAGTTCGTTGGTCACTTCGATCGCCTGGCTGGTTGGTCGACGCTGGAGGCGGCCGCTCCAAGCACCAACCCGTCCGAGTTCAGGGAAGTTGCCGGAGGCCTTCGTGTGTTGGGCCATTGCGACATAATGGCCTAGTTCGATACCCAATATGTGAGGAACCTCCCGTGTTCGATCTCATCATCACCAATGTCGATGTGGTCCGTCCTGGTCATCCCCGAAACGAGTCGCTCGACATCGCGATCACCGACGGGCGCATCGCCCAGCTCGCTCCGGAAATCGGTGCCGACCAGGCCAGCGCGGTGTTCGATGGCGGTGAGTTGTTGGCCTTCCCCGGCGCCGTCGACGCTCACATGCACTTCGGCATCTACAACCCCCTGGCTGACGACATCGTGTCGGAAAGTCGGGCGGCCGCTCTCGGCGGGGTCACAACCGGTCTCAGTTACATCCGATCCGGCCAGTACTACCTCAACCGCGGTGGGCCCTATGGCGAGCTCTACCCATCGATCGTGGAGATGACCAAAGGCCGATCCCACATCGACTACGCATTCCATCTGGCGCCGATGATGAGTGAGCACATCGACGAGATCGAGGATCTGATCGATGTCCACGGGGTCACCTCGTTCAAGATCTTCATGTTCTACGGGGCCCATGGACTCCACGGACGCTCCGACGATCAGAGCCAATTCCTCATGACGCCACCGGGTGAGCGATACGACTACGCCCACTTCGAGTTCATAATGCGTGGTATTCGGCGGGCTATGGATCGATTCCCCGACAAGGCCGCCAACATTTCGCTGTCGATGCACTGTGAAGCGGCCGAGATCATGACGGCCTACACAAAGATCGTCGAAGATGCCGGTGAGCTCTCCGGTCTGGAGGCCTACCACGAATCGCGCCCTCCGCATTCGGAGGGTCTCGCCGTGGCCATCGCCGCCTATCTCGCCCACGAGACCGACTGTGTCAACATCAACCTCCTTCACCTGAGCTCAGCCAAGGCGATCGAGTCGGCGATGCGTATGGCCGAGGCCTATCCCCACATCGATTTCCGACGCGAGGTCACCGTCACCCACCTCCTGGCCGATATCCACACCGCCAATGGCCTGTTCGGGAAGGTCAACCCCCCGATCAGGCCCCGAGAGGACGTCGAAGCTCTCTGGGATGCAGTGCTCGCGGGCCACATCGACTGGGTGGTCAGCGACCATGCCTGCTGCAAGGCGGAGATGAAGATTGGCCAGGAGAATCCCGACGACATCTTCCTCGCGAAGTCGGGGTTCGGAGGCACCGAATACCTGTACGCAGGAGTGCTGAGCGAAGGCCGAAAGCGCGGCCTGACCGATTCACGAGTCGCCGAACTGGTGAGCTGGAATCCGGCCCAGCGGTTCGGTGTCCTCGACAAGGGCACCCTCGCAGCGGGCTATGCCGCCGACGTGGTCTTGATCGATCCCGACGAGACCTTTGTCGTGCGGGCCGAGGAGTCCGAGTCCACCCAGGGGTACTCACCACTCGAGGGTCACGAACTGACCGGTCGCGTCAAACACGTCTTCCTGGGGGGCGAACAGATCCTCGACAACGGGACCGTTGTCGGCGCCCCGGCCGGTCGGCTGCTGGAGCGCCCCACCGCCGCCCCATAAGCGGCGTTTGCCGATCAGACGTCGAGAGGCACGCAGAACTCGGTGTCGGCCACCACGATGCCCCCGCGGTTGCCGACCTCGATCGATCCGTACCTTTGGGCGAACACAGGCGGCAGCAACCGGTCGCCGGGCAGCGATAACCACATGCGCAGCAGGTGGCGACGCATTTCCGGCTCGACATGATCCACGAACGCGGTCCGGTCGTGCAGCATCGAGTGGTTGTGGACGAACTGCATGTCTCCGGGCTCCAGGGCCATCCGCACATGCACATCGGGGTCGTTGACCACCTCGTCGAACAGATCCAGCGCCTCAATCTGTTCCCGCGATGGCAGCGGAGCATCGGGGAACCGTTCGGCCGACGAGATGTAGGTGCGCTGGTAGATGACGGTGAGTTGGTCGTCGAACCAGGACAGGACCGGTATCTCGAACCAGGGCAGCTGACCGTCGGGTTGCTCGTCGCGGCGGTCCGTGGCGATGGGCTCGAATAGGTGGGCCGCAAGGTCGGGCCGTCTCTCCCTCACCAGCCGGTAGGCGGTCTCGGCACTGGCCAGCTGCGATAGGCCACCCGACGCGGCTGTGCGGAGGCACAACAGCGCCACCGCATCGGTGGAATCGGTGTGGAAACTCTGGCGTTCGTTCGTCTGATAGATCCGGGTGGCGGAGTCGGACAGGTCCGCCCCCACGTCCTTTATGTGGCCCAGCAGATGCCCGGCCGCGTTCTGTGATCGGGGTCTGCCGATCAGGTTGCCGAGCAACAGGAACGCTGCCGCCACGGTTGGCCGGTCCAGTTCGTCGACGGGAAATCCGCGTAACAGTGCGAACCCGTGTCGATCGAGGAGATCGGTACGAACGTCGTGGGCCAGCAGCCGGATCGACTCCGGCGCGACCGCAACCAGGTCGAGGCCCATGATGTCCTCGGGAGCCACTGTGGCGGACACGGTGAGGAGGTCGTCGAGTTGTTCGGATGTCCAGCTACGCGTCCAGACACCGGGAGCGGCGGCCATTTCCGAGCCAAGCCATGCCTTTGGCGTCGGCTGTGGTTCCGGAACGCCGACGGTCATCTCACGAGCCCTGTGACTCGAAGGCGGTGAGGATCTCTTCACCAGAGGCGGACCATGCGCCCTCGTAGTCCATGACCGCCTCCAGGGCCCCGGCGAGGGCCTTGATCCGGTGAGGTTGGCCGGAGAGCCAAGGATGGATCACGACAGAGAGCACCTTCCCTCCCTGGTCGGCGCTCTCCCGATGCATGACATCCATCGCGTCCACCAGCTGCTCCGCGAACTGGTTTTCGGACTGCTGATAGTGGAATTGCACGGTCTGGTCAGCGAGCTCGTGGCTCAGCGGCATGGAGTGGAGTGATCCACCGGCGGTGGTCATCGGGTAGGGCAGGTCGTCGTTGTACCAGTCGCCCACATACCGCACTCCCCGCCCGGCCAGCAGCTCGAGCGTGTTGGACGATTCGGACCGGGCTGGCGACCACCAGCCCACCACCGGCTGGCCCGATACGTCGCGAAGCACACCGAGTGATTCATCGATCAGTGCCGCTTCGTCGTCGCGGTCCAGACCGCTGTGATGGAGCTTGCCCATGTCGACGCCGTTGGCCATGACCTCCCAATCGCGACCCGATACCTCCTCCATCAGGCGTGGGTAGCGTTGCGCGATTACGCTGTTGAACGACACCGTGGGCGTGATATCGAGGCGATCGAGAACGTCGAAAACCCGAAAGACACCCACTCGGTTTCCATAGTCGCGCAGGGTGTAATGGCGAAGGTCGGGATAGGGGGTGACCATCCCACCTGGCGCCTTGAACGGCGTAGCCGGTTGGTCGAGCGGAAAGAACTCCAACGCAACCGTGATCCAGACCGCGACGCGCGCTCCACTAGGCCAGATGACCTTGGGGCGCTCGTGGACCATGGACCACTCGTACCACTCGTGGTCCATTCCGTAGCCCCGGTGCGGGTAGTCGAAGTAAGAGGCACCCAATCCCATGATCATCAGCCCCCGTTGGCTGTCGCGATCGAGGCGACAGCGGTGTCGTAGTGGTGCTCCAGGTAATACTCGGCGATCTCGCGGCCGGTGGTGACCCACACGTCGTCGTGGCCCGTGATGTATTCCAGCGCTTCATCGAACGCATCGATCCGATGAGGGCGGCCGACAGCGTAGGGGTGGAGAGGGATGCACATCACCGTGCCCGACTCCGCGCCATCTTCGTAGAGCTGGTCGAAGTTCGCCTTCAACATCTCGGCGTACCGTCTCGGCGACTGTTGGTTGACGTTGTAGACGATGATGTCGTTCATCTCGAGCGAATACGGCACAGAGATGAAGCGCCCCTCACGGACCTTGACCGGCTGGGGCTGGTCGTCGCAGAACAGATCGCAGGTATAGAGCACCCCGTACTCCGCGAGCAGGTCCATCGTGCGGTGGGTGTGGGTAAGTGCCGGAGCGAGCCACCCCGAGATGCGTTGGCCTGTGTGGCGCTCGACGGTTTCGAAGGCATCTTCGATGATGCGACGCTCGTCGGCCTCGTCCATGCCGTAGCAGTATCGGGTGTTGTAGATGCCGTGAGAGAAGATCTCCCAGTCGCGATCGACGCAGGCTTCCACGAGTTCGGGGTGATGCTCGCAGACCGCTACGTTGAGCGACACGCTCCCTCTCACTCCGTGGCGGTCCATCACGTCCATCATCCGCTTGGTGCCGACGCGATTGCCGTAGTCACGCAGCGAGTAGGACAACACATCGGGCTCGGGCCGGGGCCAGGCCTTTCGAGTCGGGTTCGGTTCGGGATGGAGTTCGTAGAACTCGATGTTCGGGGCCACCCAGAACGCCACCTTCGCCCCGCCGGGCCAGGTGATCTTGGGGCGGCCTTTCCACGGCCAGTAGTCGTACAGGCCGGGGTCGGCCTGCTGCATTTCAGTCATCGGAGCCTCCGTCGCGTAGGTAATCGAGCACCTCGCTCACCGACACCACGTCGCCGTACTTCAAAAGGATGTCGCAGAGGCTCGCGTAGTGGGGGATCTCGTGCTTGTCGGCCACACACTCTTCGGCGAC